>JAFGDT010000111.1 GCA_016931965.1 bacterium
AAGTACATATAATCGATATGATAAAGTAAGGCCTTTTAAAAACATTGACAGATCAATCATGCCAAAAAAGAATTCCGATAAATTGAGAGCATCAAAACGTAAAGCACCTGTATGGCAGCGCAGATTCTGGGAACACACAATTCGTGATCAACAGGATTTTAATAAACATTTCGATTATATCCATTTCAATCCTGTTAAACATGGTTATGTGAAAAAAGCCATTGAATGGCCATACTCAACATTTCATCGTTATATATCATCAGGAATTTATGATCCTGATCGGGGTGAACTATCCTCGAATCAAGAATTGATGTCATATTCAATAGGAGAATAATGAAAGGTGGACCGTTGGCCCCCCTATTTTTTGTTAGCAATAAATGATAAAGAGCAATTTACACCGGTTGTAAAAATGAGGTTCTTCATTGATAATCAGGAGTGAATACATGAAAAATATGCAATTTGATTTTATTGCATGTAAAGAAATTCTTAAAAAATACCGAATTTACATTCTGGGAACACCGGTATATAACATCGAAGAGGCACTCAGTCAAGCGGATGAAATCGGCTACCCGGTAGCGATAAAATTAATCTCGCCTGAAATCATCCATAAATCGGATCAAGGTTTAGTCAATCTCAACATAAAGGATAAAAAAGACCTTATAAGATCATACGAGGAAATGATTCGAAATGGTGAAAAATTGAAAATCAAAACAGGTTCTTATATATTGCTGCAAGAAATGTGTAAACCGGGTTTTGAAATCCTCGTTGGTGCGAAACAGGATGCATGCTACGGACCCGTTACCATGATGGGAATGGGCGGTAAATATGTGGAACTTTTAAATGATGCGGCACCGGGCGTGGGAGTCTTATCAAAAGAGGATGTAACCCGGATATTGTCATATACAAAAGCAAATAAAATTTTAAACGGGTATCGTCATGAAAAATTGGCAAAAGAACATGTCATCAAACTTGCCATCAATGTATCAAAACTCATGGATGAAAATCCCGATATCATCGAATTGGACTTGAATCCTGTTATCGTATATGAAGACTGTATAAAAATCGTCGACGTGCGATTAATAAAAGGCCGGCCGATTCTTCATCCGCATTTCAACAAACTGTCCATCAATATGGAAAGCCTGGATTCCATTTTTTCTCCGAAAAAGGTTGCCCTTTTTGGAGCAAGTGTTACGGGAACGGCAGGCGGAACCATCATGAGAAACATGATCGATTATGAAAATCTCTATCCTGTCAATCCGAAATATGATGTTCTTCACGGGAAAAAATGTTATTCAAGCATTCATGAACTCCCCAAAAATATTGACCTTGGCATATTTGCCGTCAATTCTGAAATGACCGTAAAGCTGTTTCATGAATTTGTGAAAAGCGGAGGTAAAAGCGCAATCATCATAAGCGACGGATTTGCCGAGATAGGCAGAAAAGATCTTGAAGATGAATTAAAGAAAATTTCGACGGACTCAGGAGTGCATTTTATCGGCCCGAATTGCCTTGGATTAATTGATAATTTTTCCGGAGTCAATACGATGTTCATTCCGGAAATCAAGACCAATGTCATTAAAAAACCAAGTGGTATCGGTATCATCACCCAAAGCGGCGGAATAGGTTTGGAGTTGCTTGAAATGCTTGCCGGTGACAATATTTCTGTCGGGAGATGGGTATCATGCGGCAATGCGACCGATATATCGGTGACCGAACTGCTGTATCACATGGGAAAAGATCCTAAAATAAAAATCATAACGATTTATCTTGAAGGCATAAAAAACGGTCCGCAGTTCGTTGAAGTCGGAAGGTCGGTATCGAAAGAAAAACCGGTGATCATCATTAAAGGTGGTGTATCGGGGGGTTCAGCCGCTACGATGTCGCATACGGCTTCTTTGGCCGGAAGCTATCAGGCATTCAAAGCGGCCTGCGAACAGGCCGGCTTTTATCTCATTGAAGAGTATTCGGAAGATCCGAAAATATTGGTGAACATCCTTTCGATTTTGACAACGCACAAAAAAGCGGATGATAACCGCATAGCCATCGTCACTGTGGGAGGCGGGGCTGGAATTCTATTGGCGGACCAAGTGGTCGATTCGGGTATGCAATTAGCGGATTTTTCGAAAGAAACTAGACAAGAATTGACTGGCTTGCTATCTGCAAGATTCCATTCATACAATCCCGGCCATAAAGAAAATATATTTCTTCAGGTCAGTTCGAACCCGCTGGATCTTTTCGGTGATTGCGATAACAACCGTCTCATCGAGGCGATCAAAATTCTTGATCATGCGCCCGAAGTCGATGTGATACTTGCTGCTATTTATTTCCAGGTCCCGGGATTTACAGAATATCTTCTGGAACATCTTGTGGAGATTTCATCTGAAACAAAAAAACCGTTGATCCTGGCTCCCAGGGGCTATTCGGATTATATATTCAGAAAAAGAGATTATTTGAAATCAAAAATGGTACCGACTTATACTGTCCCATTTGTCAAGTCATTGAAGATTGCTTTGGATATCTGGCAAAAATATGATATCGACAAACATAATATTTGATGATGCCAGAATCCATTGGATGAAAGTCTGTAGGGTATGTCAATGGTCCACCGATTGTTTCACGTCGCGGAGGGGGTTTTACGCCTACAGTTAATGCACTGCTTAAAGCATACCTTCGGCCCTGTCCCGAATTTGATCTGGGGTTGATTGGGGAACTGTACCGTATAAAAAGAATGAATCATGGTCACCTATCGTTATCCGCTCACACTGATGGAGACTAGGTTTGAGAGAGTGAAATCAGAAAGGAGTGTCAGATGAAGACTGCATCCATTTCCGGTTCCCTAAGCGAAAGTCCAATCGATCCACGCTGGAAGACGCTGTTTTACATCGCAGCCTTTGCAGCGGTCTATATGATCATACTGATTCCGATACAGGGAATCGTCTTCATTGTCTCACCACCCCCCAGCACTGTGCTTGGTTTTTTCGAGCTCTTCCAGGATAGCATATTGATGGGATTGATTCACCTCGATCTGCTATTGACAATTGACTATGTTCTTGTGCTCTTCATTTACTTCGTCCTGTTTATTGTACTGAGCCGCAAAGAAAAATCCTTAAGCCTCGTTGCCATCATATTGGGTTGCCTCAGCATCACGCTCTACATGGTTTCTCGAGAAGCAACATTCAGTATGATTGCGCTTAGCCACAAGTATTTCAGTGCAACCACTGAGATGGAGCGAATAACTACACTTGCTGCAGCGAAGACGCTTCTTGCAGTGTACAACGGCTCATCCTTTAGCATCAGCTACGTGCTAGGTGGATTCACAATACTGCTCTTCTCACTCGTTATGCTGAAGAACGAACTGTTCGAGAACAGCATTCCCATCACCGGTTTGATTATGGGTGTTCTGATGTTTGTGCCACCAACGGTCGGAGAGATTGGAATTTGGATATCCATGGCTTCGCTGGTTCCCACACTGATATGGATGATTCTTATATCGCGCTGGTTGTTTAGGTCGGTTAAGATGTTAACTCAGTAGCGGGACAGAATGAAGATTTCGGGTGTTCAGTTGTCGATTCTATGAAAAAGATGTTGAATGCAATATAGTTATTATTTTGAATCTTTCACAACAACAAGCAGGATATTCGCAGGGACAAGAGTTCCAGCGGAGCTTAAAAGAGGATAACAATGGGAAAAATAAAAACGGGATGGAAATTACCGCCATTACCTTTACCGGTGGCTCTTTTGGGAGCAAATGTTTCGGGAAAGGCCAATTTCTTTACAATCGTGTGGTTTAACATGCTGCAAGATGATCCCCCTCTCGTCGGTGCAGCCATGAGCAAGTCGCACTACACAAGACAAGGGATAAAAGACAACAAGACGTTTAACGTAAACATGCCTTCTTCAAGCATGGCAGAGATTGTTGACTACTGCGGACTCTACCCAGGATCTAAAGTGGATAAATCAAATCTTTTCGAGGTTTTCTATGGAGAACTTGAGACCGCGCCCATGGTGAATGAATGTGCAGTCAACATAGAGTGCAGGCTTATGGATTCAAAGGAATTTGACACAACGGAACTGATCATAGGAGAAATTGTCGAGGTGTATTGTGAGGAGAAATGTCTTGCTGAGAATAAAGCTGATTACAGGAAAATGGATCCGATGATATTCTTTATGCCAGAAAGCCCCTACATTAAAACAGGAGATGTTATTGCCAATGCTTTCGAGGTCGGAAAAAAATTTGGACAATAATTTACTTCTCAGAGCCAGAGGTTCAGTCCTTGGGCGAAAAAAGAAAGACACCCATGGCAGATAAACCCATGGTTAAGGAAACCTGATGACCGAAATAGGTTTTTGTGGTGATCAATGCAGTCTTTGTCCGCGATATACGACTACAATAAGTAAGGATAAAGACAAGTTGATGGAGGTTGCAGCTTTATGGATCAGAGCCGGATGGCGGGATGAAGTCGTGGCGCCCGATCAAATGGAATGTCACGGCTGTGCCTCCGTAAAATGGTGCCGTTACGAAAATATCCGAACCTGTGCGCGAGACCGGGGAATCAAGAATTATGGGCAATACCAAGAATATCCATGCAGTGAAATCCTTCAAGTTTTTCATGTGATCAAAGAGACGATCGCATACAGCAACAGTAAACAATAATATTTTTTCCTGCCTTGACATTCTCATTCCCAAAAAGTAAATTCTATCAAATTTAATGAAAAATGGATTTCAAGCCAAGTCTATGGTTGGTTCAACATGATTAAAAGGCACCACTGATCCATAAGGGACATAACATGAATATCGAAGAGAACAAGACGATTGTCCGTCATTTCTACGAAGAATGCGTGAACACGGGAAATGTGGAGAGTATTGAAGCATTGATTTCGGAGGACTATACAGAAGTATTTAACGGGAAACGTTATGACGTGGGTATCGAGGGCGCTAAAGACCACATTCTGGGTGTCCGCCGGACTTACCCCGATCTTCATTTGTCAATCGAAAGACAGATCGCCGAGGGTGAATGGGTGGCCACATGCATTAAGGCACGCGGTACGCACCAGGGCTCATGGATGGGAATCAAGCCGACGGGTAAATTGGTGACGTTTACCGGAGTCAACATTGACCGGGTGGTTGACGGCCGAATTGTCGAGCACGGCGGTGCGGCCAACATGCTGGAACCGCTGCTGGAGATCGGTGCAGTTAAGGTCGTCGATATATAAGAATGAAGATGAGAAATTAAAATCGGTTGCATACTTTGTCGTATGATAAGTACTTTCAACTGACAATTTTCACGGGTATAAATCTGGATTTGGTGCTCTTGGAACGATAAAAGGGAAATCAATGAAGGTCATTTGTTTTCAATGCGGAAAACATATTAGAAATATCCCCTCTGAGATATTTGGGGAGGATGCTGTCAGTCATGGATTATGCAAAACCTGTGCACATCACTTTATGGCGCAAACCGGCATGCCCCTGGAAGAATACCTGGAAGGTATCGATATGCCGGTCGTTACCGTCACACCGGAAGGCACTATCGGTACAGCCAATGCAAAAGCTTATGCATTTCTTGGCAAATCTCCTGCTGAGGTACAGGGGGCCAAAGGCGGTGACGTTTTCGAGTGTCAATATGCATTGTTGCCCGAAGGCTGTGGCCAGACGGTTCACTGCAGCGGATGCGCCATTCGAAGAACAGTAATGGATACGATGGAAACCGGTGAGACCCACACAAGAGTGCCCGCCTATCTGAACCAGCAATCGGACGACGGATCGCGTCGTACAGAATTTTTAATCTCCACAGAAAAAAAGGGTGGTATCGTTTTTCTCAAAGTCGAAAAAACAAAACCGACCGATAACGAAAAAAAGGGGGACCGGAATAAATCATAACGACAAGTAAACTGATTTGTCATGGAGGATACGATGAAAAAAGGAAAACGCATCACGATTGCAACTTTATCAGGGATTCTTTTTGGCTTTGTTTGTTATGGGCTGGCTTCTAGCGGCCCAGAGAAACTGGCGCTGCCGATCGCTCTTCAAATCATCACAAGCAGAACCCTAATCGGGTTTGCGATTGGAATCAGTTCTCTTCCTTTAAAACACTGGTCTCTGCATGGACTGGTCATGGGGATGATATTCAGCCTTCCACTGGCATTCAGCGGATTGGTGGCACCTGAAAATCCCGATTTTAGCCACTCAATGATGTTCATATCGACAATTGTCATGGGCATGATTTACGGACTGCTTATCGAAGTCATCACTTCATTACTGTTTAAGGCAAAGGCTTAAAATCCGGACAAGTTCACCATCTGGTTTGAATGAGTTGAAAAGTCTCTATCAATGGTCTGGATTGTTTTAAACCGGATAACTGTAGCCGTAGACTAATCGGCATACCCCAATTTTAAGGTTTCCTTTTTAAATATGCGGAATGACGATATCCAGGGAAGCATCGGGATTAAAATGCAACTTAATAAAAGCCCATGCGTATCCAATAATGGATACAGTAAAATAAATAGTCATAATGAATAAACAATCCAAATCCGATCAAAAACCCAGCATAGCCAAAATTCTCATCGAAGATTCTAAGAACTTTACCCGCACTCTCTTTAGTGGGCAAATGAAGCGGCCAATCTCCCGAGACTTTAGAGAATTACAGGAATTTTATCTCACTCAAGAACAGCGAAACCGGCTTTCAAGGATGAGTAAATGGAGAAGATGGCTCCCATCAGGATTTTGGCTGATCAAAGCCATGATTTTGAAACTCAATCCCATACGCCGTGTCCTGTTCCTCTTAGGCATTTTTTTTATTCTCAAGTCCAATAATGACAACATAAATTTTCCTGTTCTGGGCGGTGTGATCCTCCTGTTTATTTTGATGGTTGAGTTAAAAGACAAACTCGTTGCCCAGAGCGAACTGCATGAGGGACATGCGGTGCAGAACGCCCTCCTGCCGCCGAAACGGCCTGTTGTTCCCGGATGGGACATCTGGCTTCATTATGAAGCGGCCAACGAAGTGGGCGGAGATTTACTGGATTTCCAAAAAATGGATGAGAAACGCTACAGAATCGCTCTCGGAGATGTGGCGGACAAGGGCCTCAAGGCGGCGCTCACCATGGCCAAACTCCATGCCACATTACGGGCATTGTCATTGGACACCGATTCAATGGCGAATCTGATCACAAAAACCAACCGGATTTCGTGCCGTGACAATCTGCCGACCAGTTTTGCCTCACTGATTTATCTGGAGATCGAGAAACAGTCGGGAACTGTGCGGTTCGTGAATGCCGGTCATCCACCTCCCCTGATCATAGGCAAAAACGAAGTCCGTGAACTGGCAAAAGGGGAGCCGGGATTGGGTCTTACACACAATGCACGTTATTCAGAACATCGGCTCCAGATTAAAAAAGGAGAACAGCTGTTGATCTATTCCGACGGCGTGACAGAAGCCCGCAATAAAACAGACGAACTCTTTGGTGAAGAGAGGTTGCTCAATCTTTTAAAGGAATTGGGTGGTCTGACTTCTCAGGAAACGGGTGAACGGATTATCGCACACGTTGTCGATTTTATCAAAGATGCACCCCGCACGGATGATCTGTCACTGGCAATCATCAGGCCTGTATAATACATGCTCGAAATGCGATACTTCTCCCCTGAACCGATACCAACTGAAAGATGATTTTTTCTGTTCATCATATCCAGGAGGAATACATAAAATGAAAGCCATGGTCATATACGATTCCGTTTTTGGAAATACCGAACAGATCGCCCGGTCGATTGGTAAAGCCCTGAGTTCAAAAATGGAGGTCGAGACAATCAAGGTGAGTGATGCCAGATTAGAACAATTGGAAGGAATTGAAGTGCTGATCGTCGGCTCACCTACTCGGGCGTTTCATCCGACACCGGCGATCAATCAATTTTTGAAACGAATTCCAGGACAGGGTCTGAAAGGCGTCGGGACAGCCGCTTTTGATACCGGTATTGCCCTGGACGATGTTGATTCATCCGTGGGGCGGTTTTTTATCAAGCGATTCGGCTATGCCGCAAAAAAGATCGCCTCCAAACTCAGCAAAAAAGGAGGAAAAACGGCCGTCCCCCCTGAAGGATTTTTTGTCGAGGGAAACGAAGGGCCGCTGAAAGCGGGTGAACTGGACCGGGCTGCGGTTTGGGCCAATCAAATCATGGCTTCGCAATAATGCGTTCCTTCATTTCATTCTTTACAAAAGACATGAAACATTTCATCCTTTCTATTTATCTATTGGTACTCAGTTTGATTGTATCTGCACCACCAATTGAATCGGCGACATATTGTGTCGATCAAAATCACCCAAACGCAAGCGATACCAATGCCGGCTCCGAGAATGATCCCTGGCTGACGATTCGACACGCGGGTATAACCGTCACAGCCGGTGATACGGTACTGGTAAAAGAGGGTATATACAATGAGCATCTCCATTTCGAAAATACAGGAACCCAAACGGCTGGTTACATTATCTTCTCTGCTTATCCGGATGATACACCCGTGATCGATGGCAGTGGTGTGACCGAATCCAGCAATGGAATAATCATCGATAAATCGTACGTGAAACTGCTCGGTATCGAAGTGTGCAACTGGAACGGAAACGGCATCTGGATTGAAAATTGTGGATATGTTGAAATTTCGGACTGCCTGGTTCACGACGTTTCCTGTGGAATCGGTGTGTTTGACGGTGCACACGATTTTGAACTCAACCGAACAGTAGTGCATCACTTTCTCCTTTACGGGTTTGATGCCTCCCCATCCGAAGAAGCCGACTGCTATAATGGGATTTTGAATGACTGCACCGCTCATACAGGGTATGATCCGGACCAAAACGTGGATGGCTTTGCATTGGGACACGGCAATCAGCACGACTTTGTGTTCAACCATTGCACAGCTTATGATGTTTTTGACGGATTTGATATCAGTTCCCGGAATACAATACTCAATGGATGTATCGCCCATGACTGCTGGAACGGTTGCTATAAACTCTGGCAGGATCGGATTTTCCTGATCAATTGCATCGGATACCGCGGCAATGGTTCCATCGTGGAACTGGATTGGGATGGAGATCCGGGAACCGTGACATTGACAAACTGTACCTTTTTCGATTCCGGAACCTACGGGATCTGGATAGAAAATCGCAATGATACGCTGAAAATGATGAACTGCATTCTTGCAGGAGGTGACAATATCGGATTGGCATTCGAGCAAACGGGTACCGTCAATTATTTCGGTAATTACAACCTGTTTCACCACAACCAGAATGAACGGGCCATTGCCGTCGCCTATACGGATGAATTTACGTTGGATCAAATTGAAAACGGCAGTTGGACAAATTACAGTGGTCAGGACGCCCATTCTCTTGTTTCGGGTGAAGCGAATGCAATATTTTTAAATCCCGTTCAATTCGATTTGAATCTGATGCCGTCAAGCATCGCCGTGGATCACGGGACAAGCGTAAATGCGCCTCTTCAGGATATTGAAGGGAATCCCCGTCCTTTGGGAAATGGTTTCGATATCGGCGCCTATGAATATCCATACAGTACCGGTGCAACCAAAAGAGATGCGATGATTGTACCGGTTTCTTCTGCGCGACTGTACCAGAATTACCCCAATCCTTTTAACCCAGAGACAGCAATCCGTTTTTATCTGCCTGTTGCCTGTGAGGTACGTATCGAAATCTATAACTTAAAGGGTGAAACAATCAATACATTGATGAAAGAAGAATTGAGTGCCGGATACCATACCATTCAATTTTCAGCGACGGATAAAAACGGGTCGATACTGCCATCGGGTATATATTTCTACTCGATGAAAACAGACGATTTCCAGAACATGAAAAAACTAACGTTAATCAGATAGAATATCCTTAACAAATGTGATACGTTTCTTTGAATAAGTATTCGAAATTTCACCTTGTTTTTCCCGCGCAAAACCTTATATTGTAGAAAAATTGAATTGATCATTTTTCATCTTTTTATATCTAAAAAATTAATTCGATCAAATCGGGAAGACAGTTTACTGTCTATTTAAATAACCATTCAAGTTTTTGCTAAAAATGGGCGCTGGGGAAGACATCCCTTTACGGAGCTGTCCAAAAAGTCCTCATCTGTCATTCCGAGGCATTTTTATAAGCTGAGGAATCCGGGGAGGAGAAAATTTAAAATCTTATTAATAACCAAATGGTTACAATTTTGCCTCCCTTCCCCAGATGCTTCGTGCTTAAACTCCTCAGCATGACTTGTTTCAGTCTTTTTGGATAGTCCCGATCTCCCTTTGAAGGGAGATATTCGAAAGCCTCCCTTTGAGAACCCGTACTGAGCGAAGGAGAGGAGTGAAGGGAACATTCATATCAACAATGAGGAGATATTTGAATGCAACCAGAAATCGGTATAGAGAATGTGAAAAAGATACTGGGTGGTCGGGAGATCCTTAAGGGAATCAGTTTTACTGTGGGAAAAGGGGATATTTTTGGCTATCTCGGTCCCAATGGAGCAGGTAAAACCACCACGATCCGAATTCTTCTCGGTCTGTTCCAGGCCAGCGCCGGTAGGGTGCAGGTTCTCGGACAGGATATCAACAGCAGTGAAACACGACAAAAAATCGGTTTTATTCTGGATGCAGACGGACTCTATAATAATATGACGGCTGTTGAAAATTTGGAATACTATGCATGCATTTATAAGGTATCCAACATCCAGAAAAGAATCGATTATGTCCTTGCTGCTGTGGGATTGAAAGAGCGGGCCCGGGATCGTGTGGGCACATTTTCCAAAGGGATGAGACAGAGGTTGGCTTTAGCCAGGTCGATCATGCATGATCCGGATGTCCTGATTCTGGATGAACCCACATCGGGCGTCGATCCATCGGGACAGATCGAACTGAGAAAAATCCTGCTCGATGTGGCGCACACAGAAAAGAAGACGATTTTTCTGAGCTCCCACAACCTGGATGAAGTCCAACGTATCTGCAACCGCATTGCCCTGATAGACCGGGGTGAAATCAAACGTTACGGTGAATTGGAAAAGCTTAAGAAAGAAATGGATAGAGGTGAGGTTGTCATTAAGATGGCGGCTCCTATTTCGGAATCCTTACTGACCGAACTCAAAGGATTGACACATCTCGGACTGCAGGATCAGAAAGGAACGGTCCTCATCTTCTCACCTTCAAAAGATACGGCAATTTCCGATATTGTCAGCTTGTTGACTGAAAAGGGAGTGAAAATCGAGGAAGTCACGAAAAAGGAAGCCTCACTGGAAGAACTGTATTCAGCCATTGTACGGGAGGTGGAGCAATGATGAGAAACTTGACTCCCACAATCACTGCCAGCATCCGAAACAACTATCGGTCAAAGGGTGCGGTGATCGTTCTGTTGAGCATCGCACTGATGATGGTCGGAGGTCTGGCTCTTGTTTTCTGCCTTCTCTTGATCGCACCCGAAATGAAAAAGGAATTGCCGGACAGAAACAATCTTGAGCTCTATCTGGGGGTACTCGTCTACGCGACTTGCTTCATCGGAATAGGGATTAATTTGAATGTGTTCACCTACATGCCCTTGACCAGAGAAAAAACCCGGGGAAATGTGGAATCCCTTCTGGTCACCCCTCTCAGTTTGAAAGAAATCTGGCTGGCCAAAAGCCTGGCTCTCTTTCTGCCGGGTATGGTAGTCGGAGAGGTATTTGCATTGATCACACTGATTGTTGTAAATCTCATCTGTATCGTTCCCAGACTCGACTTTATCATAACGCCATGGGTAGCCATATCCAGTTTTTTGATTGTTCCGGTTGTCTATTTTTTCAGCAGTCTTCTTGTTTACCTGATTGGTTTGACCACGAAAACCACAACTGCCAACGTGTATAATATCTTATTTTTAAATATTTTCGCACCGCTAATGATTAGCCTGGCTGCCCATCGCATTCTCGATATCCAATCATGGCCCTTCACGGCAGCAAATCTGGCAATTGCTATTGCAGTTGGATTGATAATCTTCTTGTTCCGATCCCGTCTCAATAAAGAGAAAATCGTCTTATCCTGTAAAGAGTGAATGATGAAAAGAATCGGTATCGTTCTTCGTACAGATTTTAGGGAACTGCGGCGGACCAGTGGTTTTTGGATAGGTGGGATTGCTTTTATATTGATCGCCATTGTGGTTGCGGGGATCATCTCCTACTTTTTAAACCGTGCAGTATGGCTAAAACTGGAAGCAGGGCATCCTATGCTGAAATTGATCATAGGCATCATTGTCTATTCGATCACACTGTTTGCTCCCATAACCACCATTTGGGGATTTGCCAGCATACCGATCGCAAAGGAAAAAGTGAACGGAAACATCGATTCCCTCCTCTCGACCCCTTTGAGCCCCAAAACGATCTGGATGGCCAAAAGTCTCTCCATTTTCCTTCCCGGATGGATCATGAGCATGGTCTCGACATCAATTGCTGTTCTGATCCTGAACGGTTTCGTCATAACACCGGCGACCGGTCGATTCATCCTGCCAGCTCCGGTGTTATTCATCGGTTTACTGACCAATCCCCTGCTTACCTTCGGTCTGACTGCGCTGACCATTCTGCTTGCTTTCGCCTATCACCCGGACACGGCATTGGCTCCTGCCTTTTTGATTGGATTTGGACTGATGATCGGCATTCCTGTGGGATTGGCCTTGCGTGTCATCGATTTGACTTCATGGACTTTCGTATACTACAATCTTGCTGCAGCTATTGCAATCTGGGTGGTTATCTTTTTCCTCTCCCCTGTTCTGACAAAAGAAAAAATTACACTGTCAAGCAAAGGAGAATGACTATACTTAATAATTGGTTCATCCACATCCCTCTACCTCGATTTTCAAAAAAAATCGTGGATCACCCTTCAAAGGGAGATAATTTCGAGTCTTCCTTTGAAAGCTTTATTTTAAAAAAGGGAAGGGAAACATTCAAAACACACCCCTTTCCCAGATTAAGTCCCCCTTTGAAGGGGGATTTAGGGAGATGTCTAATTTATACAACAACATAACCAAAGAGGCCACTGATTCCAACGCAATTCAAACCATTTGTCGAAAATCATTTTTCCCTCGTGATCTTTTCCGGCATTCTCATCGGACTGGTGATTCCCGGAATTGAATCAACACCAAAAGAGCTGATCACGCTTTGTCTCGCTTCAAATATCTTCTTCTCCTGTTTCCGGGTCACGAAAAGAGATTTCTCTTCGCTTTCCCTGCATCGCCACTTCATCTTTTACGGACTACGCTTTCTCTTGCTTCCTGCTATCCTGTTCTGGATCGCCCGGCAGTGGATACCCGGATATGCGATCAGTGTTCTGCTTATCAGCCTCATGCCAGCCGGAACGGCTTCTCCGGCAGTGGCATTGATCCTCGAAGGCAACATCGGACTCACGCTCAGCATGCTGGTCTTTTCAAGTCTGTTTGTACCGGTTACAGTCCCTGCTGCATTCTTCATTCTGCATGGAGCTTCCGTCAGTAACAACATCGGCGCGATCTTCATCAGCCTTATCCTTGTCGTGATTGTACCGGTTCTCGTTCACCTTCCACTCCGGTCCGGGAATCGTTTCAAAAAATGGGCTCAGATCAATGCCCGGTTCATTTCTGCCTTACTCGTCACAGCCATCATCATCCTTGTCGTGGGTATCGGCAGGGAAGCCATTCTCTCCGATCCGACGTTTATATTTGAGTCTTTGGGTATTGTCTCGATCCTCTATTTCATCTATTACCTATTTGGATGGCTTTCCGGTTTTAGAACATCGCAGAGAGACAGAATCGGATTAACGGTGGTGTCGGGCGTCAACAACAATGCCCTGGGAACAGGGATTGCCCTCCTCCATTTCCAGCCCCAGGTCGCCCTCTTTTTAATCATCAGTGAAGTGCCCTGGACACTGGGAATCGCTGCATTTGGCAGAGTGCTGAAGGGATTTAAAAATCGAGATGCCGGCCGTATAAAGAGAAAATTTATAATAAAATAAATGGATAGATACATTCAAATAAGGAGACCATCATTAAATGGCACAGATCAAAATCATACTGAATCCTGTTGCAGGAAGAGGCTTCAGCTTGAAGGTGGAGCCGGAGATCATTCAATACTTAGACGAACTGAAATGTGATTATGAACTGGTTCACACAGAAGAAATAGGTCATGCAATTACATTAGCCGAACAGGCAGTGATGGATGGATTCAAAACAGTTGTGGCCGTCGGGGGCGACGGCACGACCAACGAGGTGGTCAACGGATTGATGCATGCCGCACAAAAAGGCAAAGAGGGTACTCTCGGGCTGATTGCGACAGGCTCGGGCAGTGATTTTACATACAATGTCGGCCTACCCTCGGATATCAAAGAAGCCTGCCAGCGCATCAAGAACGGAGAAAACCGCAAAGTGGACATCGGCCGTTTCATGTTGCCGGGACAGCCGCCCCGCTATTTTGCCAACCAGCTCGGCATCGGCTTCGACGGCACGGTGACGGTTGTAGCGAAGCGATACAAAAGACTGCGGGGCATGGCGCTCTATCTGCCCGTTGTGCTCAATTCGATTTTTATCACAAACAAAGCAACAAAGGTTTCGATTCAGTGCGACAACCAGCGGATTGATTTAACAACAGTCCAGATTTCAATAGCCAACGGCGGCCGCGAAGGCGGCGGCTTCTTTATGGCGCCTGATGCAAAGGTGGATGACGGTTTGTTCGATATCGTCATCGTGGAGGATGTCAGCAAACTCACCATGCTGGCCCTGGTTCCGCAGTTCATGAGCGGAAAGCACGTCAACCATAAAAAAACGAAAGTCCTGCGGACCAGACAGATTCAAGTCACTTCGGAAGACAACCTGATCGCCCACTTCGACGGTGAGCTCCTCTGCACAGAAGGCCATGAAATCCACTGCGAAATCTTCCCCCGGTGTCTGAGTGTGATTAAATGATTTGTTTACTTTGACATTATAAAATACATCCCTCTACCTCGACAAAGTCGAGGATCTCCCTTCAGAGGGAGACAAGTCATAAGTCTCCCCTTGAGGGGAGATTTAGAGGGGTGTCAAGCGTAAATTAGAAGTTTTTATTGATTTTCTGATATTTGGACATTACATTATGTTCAAATAAATAATCTTCGATTCCAATTTAGATTTAAATCTCCATCTCATAGAAAAATGATGAGCAGATTAAAAATTTTGCCATTATGTTGCATTTATTATGTAGGAGAGGTCGGCAACCCATCAATTGTGATATCAGTTGACTTCATAACATACTACGAGTTAGAAACCTTATAACAATGCACCACAGATTGGGTAATCTGGAGAGATCGGGAGAAAAGGAAATTAATGGCTACAGGACGCAGCAATAAGCTTGTCGCGCAAACGGGTGAATATCTCGTCGCAGCCGAACTGTCCCGAAGGGGATTGATCGCTACCACATTTACTGGAAACGTGCCTCATTATGACATCATTGCATCAAATGAAAATGGAAAGCATGTTTCAGTTCAGGTCAAAGCCAGCCGAGGTTCTTCCTGGCAGTTTGGAAACATCACACAGTTCTGTAATATTGAATTTGAGGGAAAACACCAAATCGTCCGAGAATTAAAACGATGTCCCGTTCAGCGACTGGTTGTGGTCTTTGTTATGATTGATCCAGATGGAGATGACCAATATTACATTCTGACTTGGTGCAAGTTGCGTAATTTAATCGTAAAGGGCCACAATAATTATCTTGCAAAACATGGTGGTATGCGTGCCCAAAGATGGGATTCATTGCACACCGCGATCTCGGAGAAAACTTTGAAACCATATAAGGATAAGTGGACCATCATCGAAAAGAATCTAATGTAAGCCTTTAGGATGGGTCGAAGACCCATCAATTAGCTATAGATCAATTTCATAATCCACCATAGAGCAGAAACCATATGATAATGCGCCCGAGATTGGGAAATTATTGGTTACATGAGCAAGACACCCCTCTTCCTTGGCATTCGCCAAGGATCTCCCCCCGCATCAAGTGCGGGACAGGCCTCAATGGGAGATGAAACCAAGTTCCCCTTAAAGAATAGGAAAATATAATGCGTGATATTCTTGAGAAAGACTGGAAAAAACTGCGAGCAATGAAGGAAGAACTCCTGCAAGTGGCTTGCGGTCGTATACTGGATAAAGTTACAAAATTGCTTGAAAACAGGGAACAGGGCAATCATCAAACTTATCTCATGCTCTGGAAATTAATGAAAAAAGAAGATAAAAAGATTGCGAACATGTTTGATAATTTAAAACGCAGCACTGCAATCCTGAAATTAGCTGCCTGGTATGATTACAAGCTTATTGATAAAATAACTTTAGACCAATTTAGCAAAGAAACTCGAAAGTCTGTTGAGTTAATTTGTCAATGATAAAAATTGG
>JAFGDT010000112.1 GCA_016931965.1 bacterium
AGAAAAAGCATGTTTCTCCTCATGGTGTTGATCGTGTCAAAAATTCCTTTTTTGGAGAACATCACTTCTACATAACCGATAATCTGTTTGCCATTCTGGTCAGAAGGGACATTTTCTCTTTCTTCTAACGACAGGGAAAAACGATCGGAGATATTTTCATCGCTTTCCCTTGTAACCGCTAATGACATGATTTCTTTATATTTATCCTCAAATTTGTCAGGTTTGGATAGATCAACCAAGAGCTGTCTGTTATCGTTCATAATTTTAACGGTTTGGACTTCTCTTTCCTGAAGAAGGTTTTCCGCAAGGTTTTCCAGAGCTGTTCTGTTTTCAATCAGTATTTCCAATTCAGCGTTTAAGGACAAGTTCTTAACCAAAGAATTTCCCCTTTTGATAAATTCATCCATAATGGCATTCTGAGATTGATAAGAAAAAAATATTCCATAGAGCAACGAACAAATGACGAACAGTGAAATAGTGAGAATCAATATTTTTGTGTTAAGACTCTCTTTTCTCACTTGATAACCTCACTGGCAATTTTAATCAGGTCGTTGGAAATAAACATGTTCAGTTTTTCAGCAATTTTCAGATTTACGATAGTCTTCACTGTTGAGGGTTCTTGGATGAAGGGTTCTGGCGGATTCTCATCCCGGAGTATTGTTTGAGCAAGTTCAGCCGTTTGCCTTCCTATTTCTTCATAATCCAAAGAAAAAGAGAGAATGGCCCCATTCTCAGTAAACCAGTCGTTAAACCCCACCACGGGGATATTTTTTAGCAGCATATTTTTTATAAGGTATTTTAGAATTTTTTCAGAACCAACCGTCCTATCGGGTATAATCCAGAGGATATCGATGTTGAATTGGGGTGAATTTAAAATTTCTGGAATCTCCTTCTGCGAAGCGATGGGTAGGCCAACGATAACCAGGTCTTTAGTTAAGGCTTTGCCTGAAGTATCATCAATCGTCTTTTGATTCAGCTTCTGATTGTAAAATACCCCTATTCTCTTTCTTTTTGGGAAACCCGATTTCATCATGTCAAGTTGTAAGGCAATCGGCAAGTTAAGACTTACTCCAGGGAACATATTGTTTTTATTCAATAGCTTTTCTGGATTGAGTACCATGGTTAAGACTTTATGGATAGAACCCGGATGTTTGCCAATGAGATAGGTTGCCTGGGGTCCAACGGCTAAAACGAGGTCTCCTCCTCTTTTTATGGCACGCTCTACGACCGATTGTCCTTCACGTTTAATGTCCTCGTTGATTGAATATTCCTGGAACGTATCCTGAGGAAGCCGGCTTTTAAATCCAACGATTGCTTTCTGGTAGGGGATGATATCACTGCTTGTGATGATAATAATTTCTGAGCAAAGGGCTTTAAAAGGAGAGGTTAAAAGAGTTGCAGCAGCAATCAGAAGTATCAGATTATGTTTCTTCATGGCTTCTTTGTGCTAATACTCAAGAATAGAAAAAGGGGATACACGCGCGTAAAATATGATCCCATGTCCATTTACCGATGATAATCTGAGATGCTTAGTTTTTAAAGCCTTTATCAGAAGAAAAGGAAACAGCAAAGAAGAATTACTGGCTCGATTCAACCAGCTATACAAATAGTAATAATATTAAAATGGCTGAATCTAGCCACTTATAGTAGTCTATTTGTTTAAAGAATGTAAAGATTTATTTTTTGCATAAAAATAATGTTGTTCTAACTAACTGTTAAAAAGATACTTTTCACTTGAAGCCAGATATTTCAAGTATAAAATATTCTTGTGGCATTTGTTTTGCTAAAAAGAGGTACAGCGCAAGCGAATAAACCAACCAGTCAAAGGAAATAAAAAATGGAAAGAAGAGTTGTCATAACAGGAATGGGTGCAGTTACTCCGCTGGGATCAAATCTTGAAATCACCTGGGAAAATTTAATGAAAGCTAAATCTGGCATTGATTTCATTTCTCTTTTTGATGCCTCCTCTTTCCCGGTAAAAATTGCTGCTGAAGTGAAGGATTTTGATGAGTCAGTCCTAAATGTCCCGGAGTATATGAAACCCTTTATCAGCAGGGCAACCAAGTTCTGCTTATCTGCTGCTCAAGAGGCTATGGAAAATGCCAGGGTAAGTCTTGATGCCATTGATCCTACCATGTTTGGTATTTCTATAGGGGGAAATGAGGAAACGTCCAAACTGTCGAGCTTTGGTGAAGCCTTTACCGAAGAAGATATTTTTTCATCCTTACAGAACGGCGATTTATCGTATTTTAATAATTCTAATTACCTGGGTCAGATTTGGGCATTGAGGCGATGTGCTCATACACCATCCAATATCCTTTCCATATTGTATGGTGCACAGGGTCCTGTGAGCACATCTTCCACTGCATGTGCTTCCAGCGCACAGGCGATCGGAAAGGCCATGAGGATGATCGAATATGGAGACGCCGATATCATGATCACAGGAGGATGTGATTCGATTATCGGTGAATTTTCTGTTGCTGGATTTGGCTTGTTGGGTGCCCTCTCAAGAAATAACGATCATCCGGAAAGATCGAGCAGACCCTTTGACCTGAAAAGGGACGGATTTATTCTGGGTGAAGGCGCAGGAATACTCATCATGGAAGAGTTGGATCACGCTCGGGCAAGAGGGGCACATATTGTTGCGGAAATAACCGGTTTTGGAACGTCCTCCAATGCTTATCGAATAACGGATTGTCCCCCTGATGGAAGGGGTGCTGATCTGGCCATGAGATTAGCCTTACAGGATGCGGCACTATCACCAAGCGAAATTAATTGCATCAATGCACACGGAACATCCACTCTTATCAATGATCGCAGTGAAACGCAGGCCATTAAGAAGGTTTTTGGTGAAGCCGCTTACAACACACCAATCAGCTCCAACAAGTCCATGCTTGGTCACTTAATTGCCAGTGCGGGTACGATCGAACTGATTGTAAGTACCTTGACCATCAATAATAATATCATTCCTCCAACCATCAACTACGAGACACCGGACCCCGATTGTGATCTCGATTACGTTCCCAACGAGCCAAGGGAGCATGAAGTAAATGCCGTCTTGTCAAACTCCTTTGCATTTGGCGGCCAGAATGCCAGCTTGGTTGTAGAAAGATATCATTGAGTGGATGTCTAGGCGCGTTGTCATAACTGGGTTGGGTCTCATTTCCCCTCTAGGTCTCACCTTAGAAGACAATTGGAATTCCCTCACCAACGGCATATCAGGGATCGATCTGATCTCCTCTTTTGAATGTTCATCCTGGAGAGTTAAACTAGCGGGTGAAGTGAAACACTTTGATCCCTCTTGCCTGCCAGGGAGCAAGAAATCCGTTAAACTAATGAATAGGGATTCGCAATTGGCCGTTGCGGCTACCCATATGGCCTTAAACAATTCAAAACTAAACCGGGATGTGGTGGACCCTTGTGCGATAGGCATTGCCTTCGGGTCATTTGGCATCCAATATACACTGGAGGATGCGTATATCGTAACCTTCAACGCTTCAGGGA
>JAFGDT010000113.1 GCA_016931965.1 bacterium
TCATTTAAGAACATGTCTTCCAGATGGCCACCATTATACATCCTGAGGTGCGCCATTGAGCAAATCTCCTTTAAGGCCTTCTCTTCATAGGCTATTTTCCCTTCCGGCATCCTCGGCCCAGCGTTTAAACAGAGAACGAGCAGCCAATCAGGAAGTTTGTCTCTGAGTGCATTAAATTCTTTGGTTTCAATCATTTGAGCAGGGAACCGTTCCGGTACCTTCCAGTCCTTGCAGAGCAGTGCAGCACTATTGAAGTTGTTGATCAGGAAACATTCATGCCCGATCTCTTTTCGCTGGATCATTCTAATTGGTTCGATCGCCTCTGGAAACGAATCAAACTGAATGAGAAACAGTTTCCTCTGTTTTGGCAAATACTCAACCTTGATATTCATTTTGGTTACAATCCCCAATGTTCCCTGTGCCCCTGTCCACAGACGGTTAATCATGGCGCGAACCGGACCCATGGGTGAGCCAGGTTTGCCACCGGCAGACCAGAGGCCGGTTCGGTACAGATCACCGGTGGGCAACACAAGTTCTGTATCCATGATGAGCTCATTACCGTATTCAAAACTGGCTGCGGCAACCGCCGGGTCTCTTTCTAGATAACTGGTCAGGGCCGAGCGCCTGGGATGAATACCGAATGGGAGCATGGCACGCAGCTGATGCTTCTCCAATTCATCCTGCAGTTCACTTGCCGTCACTCCGGGTTCAATAACAGCATGCCAGTTATGATCGTCCACCTGAATGGCGTTCATTTTTGACAGATCAAGAAGGATTCCCCCCTCTTTCGGGATTGTGCCGCCATGAAAATTCAAACCTGAGCTGAATGGGACAACCGGTGTGCGAATTTTGTTGGCATAACGGACGACCTCCTGAACCTCTTCAACCGATTTTGCCAATGCAACGATTTCCGGTCTGCGCGGCTCAACAAAACTCTGATCATGTGAATAGTAGATAAGCGTTTCCTCATCATCAAAAACAAAATCGCTACCGACTATAGCGGTTACATCACTTTTGATCGACATGTGTCCTGCTCCTTGAATTACTAATCTTCCATAGCATGGCTAGAATGAGCCAAACGATCGTTAACGTCAATCATTGTTACATCAATGAGCCCTCTTCTGCAACTCTCTTTTTCCCTTCAACTGCCAACTCTGTGTGTTACAACATCGCTTTCATAAATTTAGAAAATGTTTTCTGACCATAAGCATCCATAATGATTTTACCCATTCTGTCTGTTTCCTGCATTCCTGCATACTGGCATTTAATTCTGTTCAGCTGTTGCTGTTTGAAGGCTTCATCCCTTTTTTCAGCCTCCCGGTATATGGTTAACCAGCACTTTATAAACTCAGCGCAGAGCTCATACACTGTGGCCACCTTGTCGACCTTTGTTTTAACCATCACAAACACAGGGGAAATGTAGGTTCGAACCCAGGTGGTGGTTTCATCCAGATGAACCCTTATAAAATCCTTGTGGTTTAGAAATCTTTTATAAATATCGTGAAACGGGTCCAGGTACGTCATGGTAAACTCATAATCCATGACCAAATCAAAACCAAAGGTAAAATCGGTATCAAAATGGTAGTTCCCATCCTTCATAACAACAGAATTAATCCCCCAGATAGGTATTTTGTAGGTCAGGTCCGGTAAAATCTGAAAGATCTCTGAACCTGTTGATAGCTCATTGTTGTGATGAGGAATGGGAATACCATTCCCATAGGATAAATTCACCAGGGTGACCTTATCAATCTTTTCTTCCCCTTTATACACCTTGATACCGCCTCCATCTCCGCCGCTCAAAAGCTTGACATTCGCCACATCATCCAGCCCTTCGACTCTATAAAGATTTACCTCGTTCAAAAGTGTCTCAAAACAAAATTCCGTCAACGATTTCTCTTGCATGTATCCTCCCATGGTGACAAACCATACCTGTACGCAATGCCCCTGACATCCTACGGAATCTTGAACAGGATGGCATTTTGCAGATAGGCTACTTCACAATGACTGCATTCCAGACTATCCTCACGAGCTATCATTCCTACATCAATTTTCATCCAATTACAACATAAATGAGATCAAAAATTTAAAGTTTTTTAGATACATTCATGGCAATGATCAGGCATGATCCATTTATGTCGGTTGACTGCCCGAAGGAGCTATTTTTGCTCTTTACTTTGCACCATGATCATGTTAACCATATATCAATCGCTCATAGTGAATCACATGTTACTGCTAACAGCTTTTTCATACCGGTTTTTATCTTAAAGGAGAAAACATGCGTTTGTTCATAGGCTTTGATGACACCGATACTCACGATTCGGATTACGGGACAGGGAAATTGGTGCGCCGTTTTGAGAATGTTCTTCCCGATGGATGCAGCCTGTGGGGTGTCGTCCGACAACAGCTTTTGGTCGATGAGCGTATTCCCTATACCTCCCACAACAGCTCAGCCTGTGCCATCATCGACATCCCTCATCCATCATTGATGGATGACATCATTTCAAAGGCAATCGATCATATCGAACAAGAATCCACTGAGGGGAGCGATCCGGGTCTTTGCATCGCAGGAGAAAATGACCCCATACTAACCCATTTGACCACACTCGGCCGTTTGTGCACCTCAAAAGTGATGACTCAGCGTGAAATTCTTGAGGCTGCAAATGGAACCTACATCTCCGGTCATGGTGGAACCAACGATGGCATTATAGGAGCCGTTGCGGCCGTTGGCTTGACGGCATCCGGTTGGTGCGGCCGGTTTATTGAGTTTGGAAGGCTTCGGAAACTACCTCCGATGATGACGGTATCCGAGATCGAACGTTTGGGAATTCACGTCATTTCCATTGACCGGAATACCATGGTTCCGGGTAACGACGATAGGGTTCATACGAAAGGGTGGATTCGTCCCAGACTCTGGGGATCGAAACCGGTATTGCCTGTCCTGCCGGTTGGCAAAAACCGTTGGGAAAGCATAGGCGAAAAAAGGAACAAACAACATGGATAGGAGGGAAACAACATGGCAGGTAAAATATTTTATAGGGAACGCCGAAAGGTTGGCAAAGAAGAAAAAAAGCCCCGTTTTAAGATGGTTGCTGTTGCCGGCGTTGATCTTAAGGTTTATCCAAACCACCTTCGCAAACAGGAACTTGAGCAAATTGCTGAGTCAATAGGTGCGGAACTGGTGTTGCTCAAGGGCGGTGGGAAAGGCGACGAAAAAGAAGTCGAAGTAAACGCTTAATGTGACAATTCTTGGGTTTGCCAAACCATTCATATCCGGAAATTGCTTGATTGGGGAAGATTATCGTGGCACTTGTGCGAGAACGTGACGGCCGCCGTCTACACGTAAAGAGTAAGATGATGGGAGAAAGCCTTGTAAGCAAGTCGTTTATAGAAAGTCTAAAGATTGCTCCACAACAACGGCTTTTCCCAGATGTCAATATTCTTAAAATTGGTGGTCAGTCCATTTGTGATCGGGGTATTAAAGCCATTCCCAATATTGTAAAAGAAATCATTGCCAACAAAAAGAAACGTAAAATTTTAATAACGACCGGCGGCGGTACGCGCAGCCGACACATTTATACCATTGGTCTTGAATTGGGTATGCCAACCGGGATTATCGCAAAATTCGGCAGTTCCGTGTCGGAACAAAATGCCCTATTGATCGCCACTCTCCTTTTTCGGTGGGGCGGCATCAAAATTGAACACGATGAAATTGTCAAACTCCCCACCTATTTTGCAGAGGGCTGCATCCCTGTCGTGCAAGGCATGCCTCCCTATGATTACTTTTCCATTCCTCCCAAAACCGGCCGTATCCCCATCTACCGAACAGATGTAGGCACCATATTGCTTGCCAATTTAATCGGTGCCCGAAGCTGTATTTTTATTAAAGATGAAAAAGGGCTGTACACAGACGATCCTAAAAAAAGGCCCAATAGTGAGTTTATCCCGGAAATAAGCGTGGCCGAACTGTTGAAAAAAGACCTCGATGATTTGATCATCGAACGGCCCTGCCTGGATATTCTTCAATACAGTGAGGTTCTTGACAAAATCCAGATTATCAACGGAATGGAAAAAGGAAATATCACTCGTGCCCTAAA
>JAFGDT010000114.1 GCA_016931965.1 bacterium
CGGTTTTCAAAACGGTTGTACCCAAATAATCCAGATCGGTAATGGTTCCGACCTGTTTATTGAACTTCAAAGAAAAGACTTTTCCTGAAACCAGGATCCAATCCTTATCTTCAGAATAAGACAGTGAAGACAGGGTTTGGGGATGAACCGGTTTGACAGCAGGAACGGCAAAGGGGACTGCCAATTGTTCCCATGCGGCCACATGACCGCTTGAAGCCCAGGGTGCATCGGTACGCAATTTAAAAATCACTTTAATGAAATATTCGCCGCCCGCTTTTAACTGCGGTGTGCTGAACGGGATACTGATTGCCGCTGATTCCCCGGGTTCAAGGCCAAGTGGCAGCAGGATTCCGGCTTCGATCACGTTCCCGTCGCAGCTCAGCTCCCAGCTCAAATCAAATGCATCGAGATTGATAAACTGGTATTTGTTTTTGATATGGACCTTACCGTTCAGGATATCGTCAGGACGAATATCAATGTACTGGTATACTTTTTTCACCTCTTCCATTTTGGGCGTGATGCTGCGGTCGGGCGTTGTCAATCCGTTGACACAGAAGTTCCAGTCTGTCGGACGGTCTCCAAAGTCCCCGCCGTAAGCAAAAAAGGTTTCACCGGGTTTTCCGGGCACTTCTTTTTGAAGTCCCTGATCCACCCAATCCCAGATGCAGCCTCCGATCAGCCGTTTGTGTTTTTCAATCACATCCCAGTATTCCTGAAGGTTGCCCACGGCATTCCCCATGGCATGCGCATATTCACACATAAAAAAAGGTTTGGAACTCTCTTTGGCCCCGGTTTCATCCAGGGACTCGACACTTGGGTACATGACCGATTCAATATCAGCCACTTCGTTGTAGCCCTCATAATGGATGGGCCGGCTCGTATCCACTTTCAGGATCTCTTCCCGGCAAACCTCAAAGTTCACACCGGGGCCTGCTTCATTGCCCATGGACCAGATAATAACGGCAGGCTGATTCTTAAAGCAATGGACCATGGATGTCACCCGGTCGACATGCGCTTTCTGCCAGCGGACATCTTTAGCCAGCGACTCTTTTCCATACCCCATCCCGTGCGATTCCACATTGGCCTCGCTCACCATGTAAAGACCGTAACGGTCGCATAATTTGTAAAAATCAGGGTGATCCGGATAGTGACAGGTGCGAACCGTATTCATATTGAATTGTTTGAACAGTATCACATCCCGAAGCATGCTTTCGCAGGTGATATAGCGTCCGTTCACCGGATCGAGCTCATGCCGGTTGGCTCCTTTGAGCAGCACAGGTTTTCCGTTCACCCATAGCTGAGAATCTTTAATCTCAATTTTGCGGAAACCGAAGGGGGTTGCAACGACTTCGAGAATTTCCCCGGATTCATTTTTCAGGACAAATATCATTTGGTACAGATTCGGAATTTCCGCTGACCACAATTCCGGATGATCGACGTTTGTTTCGATTGACAGATCGGATGCTTTCTTGCCCGTAACAGAAGCCGCAAGCGGTTTGATAAAAACCGGTTTTTCCCCTTGATACGGCTGTCCGTCTTTTAACAGATATCCCTCAACTTTGACAGCGCCTTTGTATCCGTTATTTTCGAACGAGAGATCCGTTTTAAGCGTCGCTGAGGAAAAATCGTCATTCAAATCAGACCGGACAAAAAAGTCCCGGATGCGGAACTTCGGTGTCGCAACCAAAAATACATCACGATAAATCCCGCTCAAACGCCAAAAGTCCTGGTCTTCGAGATAACTGCCATCGCTCCACTGATAGACTTCGACAGCCAGGACATTTCCCCCTTTTTGAAGATACGACGTGATATCAAATTCTGCTGGAGTCATGCTGCCCTGGCTGTAACCGACTTTCTTGCCGTTTACCCAAACATACATGGCCGATTGCACACCGGCAAAATGGAGGAAAACCTCATGTCCATCCCAATCATCAGGAACAACAAAACTGCGCCGATAAGATCCGACCGGGTTGGGAAATTCACTGTTTGTCCAGCCGTCATAAGCCGGGCTCATGACATAGGGCGGATTTTTGACGAATGGGTATGTCACATTTGTATAAATGGGTTTTCCATACCCTTTCATTTGCCAGTTTGACGGGACCTCGATATCATCCCAGTAATGGACATCAAAGTCCGTTTTGTAAAAATCGACGGGCCGTAAATCAGGAGATTTGACCCAGTTGAATTTCCAGGTTCCGTTTAAACACTGGTAAAAAGGCGATTCATCGGCATAATCGGCCAGGGCCTGATCAATGGTGGCATAAGGAATATAATCGCTGCGGGCTGCTTCCTTATTGATACCGATCACCTGTTCATTTTCCCAGTCGTGCTGTTGTGCAAATAACAAAGCGCCTGTTGACAACAGGATGGAAATCCAAATAAAAGAGTGTTTGGTATTCATGGTTCAACCTGCCTGTTTTATGTTAAAGATAAGTTTATATCAGAATCTACTTTCGTCTGATTAAACAATTCAGCTTGTAATCACATCCACTTCCGCATATCCGGCAACATCATCCCCAAAGGTGTTTTTCAAAGCACGGAGTTTAATATAACGCGCTTTTTCGGGTGCGAACTTTTTTATTTGCCACACGGGATTGTTGCTGATGTTGGAGAATTCCCCTTGATCCGTCAAAGTCCAATTTTTACCATCAACAGACACATAAAAACGATAGTTTGTTATCATGCCAGAACTCCACCGTCCCTGGTCCGGAAGATACTTGAACCCGCACAGATTGTAATGATTTCCCAGATCAACTATCAAATCAATCGGCATTTTTATATTTCTCTGGTGCCATACACTGGATGTGTTACCATCCAATATAGCGCTGGCGTTTTTATCGTCTATTCCGGCAATCGTCCAATCCTTTTTGGAGATGTCGAATACTTCCTGGCCCACTGGACTGCTTTGATCTGATGCGGGATCGTAAGCGATTGCCCTGACTTCCACTTTCCCGTCAGCAGGAAAAAGTCCGGTATATTTTGTTGACTTCGTCGTCGGTTCGCTGCCATCCAGCGTGTAATAGAAAACCGGCCCTATGTCATTCGTCGATATGGAAATTTCACCGGCCTGATTCCTGGAAATGGCCGGAGCATTCAGGAACAGCGGCGCATCGTAGAGGCCGATATTGGAAATCACCGGGCAGCTTTTCGAGCCGGTAATCGTGAAACGTACCCGTGTCGCCTCGACAGTTGGAAAACGAAGAATGCGTTTATAGCCGATGGTCGTTGCTTTTGCCACTTCCTGCCAGTCCCCATCGACAAGCGCTTCCACGGTGAAGGCTTTCACACGCTGACCCAGCCGGATGTGCTCCTGAGCCAGAAAGCGATTCATGAGAGTCGGCTTGCCAAGATCGATGGTCAATGAAGCCGTTGTTACGCTGTTATCCGTCGTCCAATAGGTCTCCTGATTCCCGTCCAGTGCTTTTTCCGCGCCAAATTGACCGGAATTTCCACGGACATTGGAAGCATCCGCCTTCTTTTTCCCGGCAAGATTGACTGCAAATGATTCCTTCACGACTTTGCCAAATTCAAGCGCCATTTTTTCGTCGGTCGGATGGATCAAGCCGTTCGGCATGATCGGAAAGTTAAGCAGCAATGTGGCATTTCTCCCGATGGAGTGATAATAGGTGTCCATCAGCTTAGGCACAGTTTTAACCTTTTCATCTTCACTTGGATGGTAGAACCATTCCGGCCTGATGGAGGTATTGACTTCAGCGGGGACCCAGGAATCGCCATTTTCCACACCGTAATGCAGCATGTGCCATGGCACGTCGCCTGTCGCGTTGAGCAGGCTCCAGTTGGTTTCACCTACGAATCCTTCTTCGGTGCCCACCCAGCGAAGATCAGCCCGGTCGCCGCCATCATTCCAGATCACAATATCGGGTTGCAGCTCACGGACGAGTTTATATGTGTTTTCCCAATCGTAATAGGTCGTACGGTCGATTCTGCGGGTTTCATTTGCACCGCCGTAATAACCGTCACCTCCGTTAGCACCGTCAAACCATATTTCGAAAACAGGCCCGTAGTTGGTGAGCAATTCAGTCAGTTGATTCCGAAAGTAGGTGATGTATTCAGGTTTTCCGTAATCCGGATAGTTCCTGTCCCAGGGCGACAGATAGAGTCCCATTTTCAGGCCATATTCGTGACAGGCATCGGCCATTTCACGAACCACATCTCCCTTGCCATTTTTCCAGGGCGAGTTTTTTACGGAATACTCCGTATATTCAGAGGGCCAGAAGCAAAAACCGCAATGATGCTTGGCCACGAGAATAACGCCTTTCATCCCGGCTTCTTTGCAGATGCGCGCCCACTGGCGGCAATCCAGTTCGGTGGGATTGAACAGATTGACATCTTCATCCCCGTAGCCCCATGACTGATCCGTATAGGTATTTAACGAAAAATGAATAAAAGCATAATATTCCATTTCCTGCCAGCGTAACTGATTTTCAGAAGGGACGGGACCATAAGCAGCCGGCGCCTCCGTCCGATTACAATTCAGGCAGAAAGAACAAATAGCAAGAATAATTCCATAGAATGCGCCCCCTGACAACCTATTTGATTTCAATAAACTCAGGTTCCTGGGGTGCAATCGTGAAATTTCCGAAGTAATCTTTTTCATGAAGGAGACTCCTTGATTTTCCCTGCATTTGAATCTCTTTGGGTTTTCCGCTCATATTCAAATATAAAACATGATTTTGATCGACCTGCCTGGCCATAACATGATCCGGCACAGCAGGACCTTTTCTGATCGAAAGGTCCTCAATAAGATCATCCAGCAGGGGACTCAGGACTTCTCCCCTTGCAGGAAGCCCCACATAAATGGCCCGCCCTTTTCCATATCGATTGGACGTGATCACCGGATATTCCTGATCCAGACTGGTGATGATGCCCAAAACGTCAGCGCCCTTTGGATCAACAATATCAAATCGCGGAGCTTCAGATTCGAAGTTTTTTCCCTTATAGGCCACACGGACTTTTTGCCCTTCATATCCAATTCGGGAGATCTCGTTCATGACTTCAATTTCTTCATAACTCCCCAACCGGATGCCGAAAACATCATTCAATAGACCGGGACGCGTGGTGGCAAAAACCTGGTTTGATGTGTCAACCATTGCTGAATAACTTGTCATGAGTGCCGTACCGCCGTTTTTCACATATTCACGAATTTTATTCGCGGTTTTCGGATCCATCACCGCAACACCCGGAATAATCAACAATTTATAGTCCAGGTCGCTTCGGCTGATGTCACACATTCTGACATCCATATTGCGGTCGTAAAACTGTTTAAAGCAGGTTCCCGCCTGGCCCTCATGGGGTTCTGGATATGAATAACTGACGATCTGGCTCGGGAATGAAAAAGCCAGGCCCGCTTCAGCCTTCAATTGATAGGGAAAGTATTTTTCAATCTTTTTAAATTCCGCAGCGATTTGTTTGTATTCATCGTATTTGCGGTTTTGAATGCCGTCCCAGTCGATGAGTCCCTGAAGGTATTGCTCTTCTCCGGCCCCCATACTTTGCCAGGTCCATCCGCACACCATCTGGTTGCCAAACATGAGAGATGCGTAGGCCTGTTTTCGGCAGGTATTGGGAACAGCCGTCATGGTGGTAAATTCATTGCACCAGAACGGATTGGTATTTTCATATTGAATGCGGAAAATGCCAAAAGAGGCCCACAAAATGCCGGTATTGTTCATCAGGGACGTGCCGGCGTAAAAGCCCTCACCACCGTGTGTCATTTGACCGGAATAGGCAATCGGAGCATAATCGAAGTACTTCAGATAGCTGAAATACCATGCATTGGTATTGAGCGGAACGTCAGGTGCTTTGGCATTGGCGACGTCCATGACCTTGAAAAGTAATTGATTGATTTCGTCCGAAACGAACCGCCTGAAATCGAGTATCCGCTCTGGTGCGCCCTTGACCGGACCGGAAATAGGAAATCCCACTTCATCCCATTGATTGATCTTTCTCGACCAACGCTGCCCGGCCCAGGCCTGGTCCAATTTTTCAACCGAACCGTATTTTTCCTTCAACCAGGCGATGAAGCGTTGCCTGGCGGTTTCTGAATAGGAAATTTTTCCATCCCCCGATTCATTGTCGATACCGAAGGCCAGCAAAGCGGGATGGTCTCCATAATGTTTTGTCATCTCATCCGTAAACCGCAGGGCGTATTTTTGATACATGGGATCGCCGATATCTTCCATATATCGATGATTGGGATAGAGGACGTTTCCACTTTCATCGGTGATGCGGATGGACGGATATTTGTGATGCAGCCAGAGCGGGGCAGGCCGGATGGCAATATCCAGAATCACCTGGATGCCGGCTTCGTTCATTAGATCCATGACCTCATCGAACCAGGCAAAGTCGAACACCCCTTCAGCGGGTTCGTAGCTGTCCCATGCCAGGTGGCCCATGCGGACTACATTGAATCCCGCTTCCTTCATGAGCTGAATGTCCCGTTTGATTTTATCGGGATTTTTATCATCATGGGGATGATAATTGACGCCCACATATAACCCTTGAGCGTAAATCACAGAATTGAAAAAAGCCAAAATGAAAATTGGAATGATCGTTAATTTTATTTTCATAGAAATCAGGCTTTTTTTAGGATGATCTGTCATGATACTGTCCTAGTGCAATTAGAATATATTTATTTGTCAAGGCCGGCTCTGAAAGGTGACACACGTAATCCTTCTTTGCCGCATCAATTTGCGCCATCAGGAATATCTGAACTGGAAACCCATTTTGGCAGACCGTATTAATCCGATGCATTTGCATTGTCATATCTGATTGTCCGGAACCCCCAAAAAGACTGTTTTTTATTTTGAACGGGTATACTTCAACAATGTTTTAATAAGCTCATCATCCGGTTCAAGGGATTTCAACTGTTCAGAATCAAAATGGTAAATGCCGAAATCACCTTTATACTCCCAATTGCACCATGCTATGTTATTTTCTTCAAGCCCTGAAATTAAATCCGAATAATATTGCATTCTGTCTTTTCTCTCAACCGTAGGTAAACAGCCAAATTCTCCACAATATAGTTGCAGGTTTTTAACTTTGGCAAACTCGATACCTGATCGAAATACGTCTATCAATCTCTCTTTATTAAAATTTTCTCTTGCATCAGACAGCAGATCCACCATTGCTGTATCTGCTACATCCACATATTTCTCGTAATCATCATCGGTAATAATCTGACCTGGATAATGAACCGGCCCCTTATAGTGACCCACCGGTGTCCAGTTTGCTGTATAGTGTGTAAAAGCCAGGGGAGTATATGTGTGGAAACTTAAAATGATATTTTTGTCGTTTTCAGGCAATTTTAAGTATTGAAGGTTCGGCGCAATTTGCCACATATTCGGCCCGATAACCAACACCCTTTCAGGTTCTTTTTCACGAACGGCGGCTATTGCCTTATTGACAAGTTTATTCCAATCGTCATGTTCAGGGGCTACCGCTTCATTTAACAGTTCATAAGCAACCATATTATTAGGATACGTATGGAGCACTTCAGAGAGTTGAATCCAAAGATTTATAAAATTCTTTTGCGCTTCAGCATCTGTCCAGAGTGTATTGCTGCCGCCTTCATTTTCGGCGTTAAAATGATGCGAACGGATAGTATGCAAATCGACAACTGCCCTTAGGTTATATTTATTACACCAATCCAGGCAACTTGTTAGATGATTAAATGCTTCCTGAATTTGTTTTCCATTTTCATCCCACATTTCATGTTCATCAATAGGAATCCTTACATGGTCATATCCGATACTTTCTATAAATTGAATGTCTTTTTCCTGTATATATTCATATTTAGGTTCCCACCCAAAATCCTGTGATAACCAATGGCTAAGATTGACGCCTCTCATTATTTTAAAACCAGAAGGATTCATTGCTTTTGTTGAAGCTGATTGTTTACAAGAAATTATTGTACCCAAGCTAACAATAACGAATAATAGTACTATTCTCCTGAAACTTTGTCCAAGGATCATGTCTTACTCCTTATTATAATTTTTTTATTGAATCGTAATCGTCACCACCTTTAAACCTTTGTCGTCGGAACTGTTCCCGTAGAGCACCTCATACGCTCCCGAAGAGACCTTCATTTTCCCGCTTTTCCGATCATAAAACTCGAACGAATCGAACGGCAGATTGATCACAGCCTGAGCGGTTTTCCCGGCGGCCACTTCGACCCGTTGAAAACCTTTGAGCGTTTTGAGAGGCCCGTCCGTATCGTTTGCCTTGCGCACATACACCTGGACGATTTCCGTCCCTTCCCGTTTTCCTTTATTGGAAACCGGAATGGTTAATTCGACGGATTCATTCCCGGTAATCGATGTTTTGCTGAATGTTGCCTCGCCAATCTTAAACGTGGTATAACTCAGTCCAAAGCCAAACGGAAACAGGGGATCAGACATGTAACGATAGGTGCGTCCCATCATGGAATAATCTTCATAATCCGGCAATTGATCCAGGTTCCTGTAGAAAGTAATGGGTAATTTACCGGATGGATTGTAATCACCGAACAACACATCGGCCACTGCCTGACCGCCTGATTCTCCCGCATACCATGCCTGGAGAATGGCCTCACAGCTTTCACTTTCCGGTACCAGGGCGACGGCTGAACCGGAGCAGTTAACGAAAACGACTTTTTTCCCGACTTCTTTCAATGTCTTCAGACAATGACGCTGGACGGATGGAAGCTCTATTTCGGTACGGTCACCGCCTTTGAAACCGGGAAAAAATACCGGCATTTCCTCACCTTCGAGCAGCGTTGAAAGACCGCCGACAAATACAACAACTTCAATATCCTGAAGCTTGTTGACGAGATCCGTAAAATCCACATCAATTTCTCTGCCAAAATTGAACTCAAGATTGGCCTGCCAGTTATACAACTGGACATAATGGATCTCAATTTTATACTTTTTACCGGCTTCAACATGGAACGGATGTCTGGACGGCAGAGTTCTCCAGTTATCATACCTGACAATGGATTCTCCGTTTACCAACAATTCAAAGTGCCCTGTCGCACCACATTTAAATACGATTTCTTCACTTTGTACGGGTAAAAACTCGGTTTCATATTTGGCTGAAAATCCTTCAAGCCTGACTCCGGGAGCAAATTCATGCTGCCCTGCAGTGGTCAGTTTAATCGGATTCATTATCTGTTGTGTCGCAACCGCTTCACCCTTACGGTCAATATTGTTCCAGTATGTGGCTTTGAATCCCTTTTTGTTATCAATCAAACACCTGGAAAAATAACATTCGGTCACTTTGTCCTCAACCAGATCACATGCCTTGTCATAAATCACCTGATCGGGTGAGAGTTTCGAGATAATCCCGTCAAGAATTGTGATTGTCCGGACCGGTTTCCCGTTATAATTGCCCCATAACATGGGTTCATCATCCGCATTGGGACCTATGACCCCAATCTTCCGGATATCTTTTTTCAGGGGAAGAATATTGTTCCTATTCTGAAGAAGCGTCATGGACTCACGCGCCATGTCCAGGGCCAGTTCCCGGTGCGCCTCATTATTGATAACCGATACCGGAATTTTTGACCAGGGAACAATCGAATCATCATCCATATCCCCCAGATCAAAACGGCCGGTCAGAACCCGCATCAGCCTTTTATCAATGTCCGTTTCCGTTAACAATCCTCTTTCAACAGCCTCCGGGATTTTTTTATAGGTATGATCGATCCATTGGCATTCCAAATCAGTGCCTGCCAGAACACCTTTGGCGGCCGCATGCATGGCATCAGAAGAGACCTTATGGCTCGTGTAAAAATCAGCAATCGCTCCGCAATCGGAAACCACCACATATTCAAATCCCCATTCGTCACGAAGAATTTTTTGTAATAGTCTTGTACTGCCGCAGCAGGGCTCATCATCCAGACGCTGATATGCGCACATAACCTGTCGGACACCACCTTCCTGAACCAGTGCTTTAAATGCGGGAAGGTAAGTTTCCCATAAGTCCCTCGGATCGACATCATTCAGATTGACTTCATGTCGGCTCCATTCCGGTCCGGAATGCACCGCATAATGCTTGGCGCAGGCCAGCAGTTTTCGGTATTTTGCATCAGAAGGACCCTGAAGAC
>JAFGDT010000115.1 GCA_016931965.1 bacterium
ACCCTCTCCTAAGGCTTTGTTACTTCTGTCGTAAAATAAGAAATCCTGAATATGATTCAAAATCATTATTTTTGCCAAAGTTCAGTATTTAAATCTTGGTAATCTTTCAATCCCACAAATCCCCGTTCAGACAAAAAAGGTGCAGGAGACTGCACCATACAGAATGCCTTAAAAACGATCCTTCATTTTACACTATCTCTTTCTTCAATTCAAAACTCTCCAGAAACCGCGTGTTAAAATCACCCGCGATAAATTTCTTATCATTGAGCACCTGCTGATGGAAGGGAATCGTTGTCGGTACACCCTCAATGATAAATTCCTCCAGAGCTCGGGACATCTGATTGAGCGCCTCACTTCGGTCGTAACCGTGAGAAATAATTTTGGCCAGGAGGGAATCATAATTTGAAGGAATCTTGTAGAGCGCATAGGCATGGGTATCCACACGAATACCAAATCCCCCGGGCACATGAAAACTGGTAATAATTCCCGGAGTCGGACGGAATTGATTAAACGGATCTTCGACATTGATACGACACTCAATGGCATGGCCCTTGGGTTCCATCGCTGCATGGATTTCTTTCAGTGTACCTCCGGCACTGACGCGAATCTGTTCTTTGAGCAGATCGATGCCGTACACCATCTCGGTCACAGGATGCTCGACCTGAATACGGGTGTTCATCTCCATGAAGTAAAATTTTCCATCTTCATCGAGCAGAAATTCAACGGTACCCGCGCTGCGGTAACCAACCGATTTGGCTCCTCGCAATGCGGCATCCACCATCTCTTTTCGCAGATCTGAACTCACAGCTGGAGAGGGCGATTCTTCGATCAGTTTCTGATGTTTCCGCTGAATCGAACATTCTCTTTCACCCAGAGCGATCACCTGACCCTTACCGTCTCCCAGGAGTTGAATTTCAATGTGCCTGGGTTTCTCGAAATAACGTTCCATATAGAGACTGGCATTCCCGAATGCAGCCTGCGCTTCTGTTTGTGCTGTGGAAAAAGCCATACTCAGACCTTTTTCCTCACGTACGATCCGCATCCCTTTTCCCCCACCCCCTGCTGCAGCTTTCAACATGACGGGAAATCCAATCTTCTGAGCCAGTTTGTAAGCCTCCTTTTCATTCTTCACACCCCCCTCACTCCCGGGGATCACAGGCACGTCGGCTTTTTTCATTGTCCGTTTCGCATCGATTTTATCTCCCATACGGGAAATCATCTCCGCATTGGGCCCGATAAAGGTCAGCCCGGATGTTTCACAGATATCCGCGAACTCTGCATTCTCTGCCAAAAATCCATAACCGGGATGCACGCCGTCAGAATCGGTGATCTCAGCCGCACTGATGATCCGGGGAATATTAAGGTAACTTTGTGCGGGAGGCGGCGGACCGATACAAACCGCCTCATCCGCAAAACGGACATGGAGACTTTCCCGATCAGCCTCCGAGTAGACAGCTACAGTAGCAATACCCAGCTCACGGCATGCCCGAATGACACGCAGTGCAATCTCCCCCCTGTTCGCAATGAGAATCTTTTGTAACAAATAAAATACCCTATGATTTCTCAACTAAAAAAAGAGGTTGGTTATACTCGACTGGTTGAGCATTTTGAACCAAAATTTTAACAATTTTCCCCGAAACCTCTGCTTCGATCTCATTCATCAATTTCATGGCTTCAATAATACAGAGTATCTTTCCGGGTTCGATATGGCTCCCCACTTCCACATAAGCATTGGCATCCGGTGCAGGTGCCCGATAAAACGTACCCACCATGGGAGAACAAATCTCAACGACATTATCAGACTCTGTTCCTGGCAGGGGTTCAATCTTTGCCTCATAGACCTGGGTTTCATATTGGGCAGGTGGAGCATTCTGTGTGGGCGATGGGATAACAGAACTTGGCTGAAAAACTTGTGGAACGGGTATTTCTTTCTTTTTGGTAATACGAACCTGTAATCCCTCTTCACGTATTTCGAGTTCTTCAATATCGCTGGCTTCGACCAATTTAATCAGACGTCTGATATTTTTTAAATCCATGTTTTTATCCCTTTAAGTAAATAACATAACCTATTTTACCCTTTCAACATAGCTCCCCGTACGCGTATCCACTTTAACGGTTTCTCCTTCTTGTATAAAAAGTGGGACTTGAATGGTGGCTCCTGTTTCCAGTGTTGCGGGTTTTGATCCACCGGAAGCCGTGTCCCCTTTTACGCCCGGTTCAGTTTGGGCGATTTGCAGTTCAACAAATATCGGAGGTTCCACTCCAATGGGATCCTGGGCATGAAAAAGAATTTCAACATCCATTCCCTCTTTTAGATATTTTGATGCTTCACCCACCACCTCATTCAAGACGGGAAACTGTTCATAGGTACTCAAATCCATGAAGACAAATTTATCTTCATCTTTGTACAAATACTGCACCACCCTTTTCTCTAAACGGACATCCTCAACTTTCTCTCCCGATCGAAACGTGCGATCAATAACCCGGCCTGTCTTAACATTTTTCAACCGCGTTCGTACAAAGGCCCCCCCTTTACCCGGTTTAACATGTTGAAACTCAACAATTGTATAAAGCTCGCCATCCAAAATGAGAGTCAAGCCATTTCTGAATTCAGAAGTTGACGCCATCATTCTCCTAAAATAAGGTTAATAAAATCCGAAGAGCGATTCAATATAAAGCATTAATTTGTATTTGTCAACCACCGTTTTAAAACGATTGACGGTCACTTTTAGCCAATGATGAAATGTTCTGTTTTGTCGCCTCTGGAAGAGATAATTGTCTTTGCAGATTAATAATGGATATTCAACTGAAAAACACCGGTTCGTGGTGGAGCCATATTGGCGGGGGATACAAGATAATTATACTGAAAAAGATTATCGACAAGAAACCGCAAAGAAAAATGCTCCCGAGCATAACCCAAGCGCAATGCAACCGCGTAAGTGGGGACCAGTTTATCGATATCTTTGATATAGGACTTATGGTATTCATCAATGCGCTCGATTTGACTTAAATAGCGGATATCAAAACCAAATTGAAAAGGATCAAAATTCAGATCATTTGTCAGATAAATCGTATGCTTGGATCGATATTTGAGGGGAGCTCCGTACTCGACTCCTGGGGAGAGATCCTTGGAATCGATATAGGTATAACTGAACTGTGTGGAAAAAAGCTGCGACTGCCAGTCTGTACGATAGGTCAACTCAAAACCTCGAATACGGGCCTTGACAACGTTTTTAAAACGGACACCCACATCCTGACCGGAATCAACGTCGAGCTGGGGTTCGATCAAGTTATCATATTTTGTATAAAAAACCGCCATATCCAGCATCATCGCACTCGAGAAATACTGGATCAATCCCATCTCTGATGAAATACTTTTTTCAGATTGAAGAGCCGGATTGGGAAAAACAAGTAGTGCCCCTGTTTCGGTAGAGACAAACCTTTCACCAACTGCCGGTACTCGAAAACCTTCTCCAAGGGAGCATCGGAAATGGGTACCACTGGAGAGTGTCAGATTCAATCCGAATTTATTCGAAAGTTCCCCAACAGCCACTTCCGTCGTATCCTTCCATCGGACACTTTCCCAGTCATATCTTGTTCCAAATGTTGCTCTGAAAACATCCCAGAGCTGCTGCTCAAATTGCATGAAATATGATTTCTTCATAACTTCTGCATGACTGTATTGTATCGATTCGACTTGATCAGCCTGTAAATCACTACCGACCACAAGTATCCCTTGAGGATTAACCTGATAATTGGCCTGAATTTCAACACCCTGTGTGTTGACCGATGAAGAACGAAAAATTTCTTCTGCAGGACGGATTTTCTCATTTTTACTCTGTTTCAGATCGACTGTAGATCCCTTATTGATTCTTCCCCTCACGGACAGGAAGAAACGTTGGCTCATCACATAAGTCAAAGAGGGATAGATATAGGTGTTTTTAATCGTCGTTCGTGTTCGATACCCGTAAGGATCTGAACCATTGTGGTAGGGATGATTGAGATCCTTCCAATAAACGAAAAATCCACCCCGATTTCGACCATAACCCGTCATCAGATTGAAATGGAGATTGGGTGTAAAATGATAACCAAGAGAGGTCATGAAATTAAATATTTGATGGTCGTCGTTTTCTTTGTAGCCGGTTGTTGTCTGGTAATTCGATGAAATGAGTGTTGAAATGGGACCGAGGTGGGTTGATATATCGAGGGAAGTACCTTCATAATGATTGCGCTTGTCGGTCCATCGCCATTCTTTATAGGACGGATGGTTATAAAACCCGGTAAAGGTTCTCAAATGGATATGGCTTTCATTCTCAGGCACTTCGGTAATAATATTGATGACCCCTCCCATAGCACTGGACCCGTAAAGCGCTGAACCCGATCCCTTCATCACTTCGATCTGTTTGATAGTTGAAGTGGAAATCGCATACCAGTTGATGCTCCAGTTGTCACCGGTCATAACCGGATTGCCATTGAGAAGAACGAGAACACGGCTTCCCATTCCGAAATTGAATCCACTCGAGCCCCGTATCGTAACCTGTCCGCCTTCCAGTGTATTGACACCGGGCGCATATCTTAAAACATGATCTGCGGAAACGATATTCCGATTGGTTATTTCCTGTGCAGGGATTATGTCCATGCTTGTGGATAATTTGTCCAAAGACTGCTGGTATCGATTGGCCGTAACCGCAATCCCATCCATCAGCAGTACGGTCTCCTCGAGACGAAAAACGAGATGGATTTCTTCTCCAGCGACAGTCTGAATCCTTCTTTCTTCTTTTTTATAACCGATCGCAGAAACCATGATGGTATATTCGCCGGGTGAAACCGACACAATAATGAAACGTCCCTGACGATCAGCAGCAGTGCCCATGATGGTTCCGAGGAGAAGCACATTTGCACCAGGAATGGGATCGCCTGACCGGGCTTCTACAATCTGACCTGTAATTCGGGATCCACGTATATTCTGACTGTAAAGATTTCCCCACACAAATAAAAAATAGAATAGAGCTAATAAAATCAAGTAAATCCTGTATTTCATGATCGATCCTCATCCTTTTTTGAATCACTGGGGATCAACACATTTTTCGTTAGGACTTGATCAATAGACCGTGTGAGATACATCACATAGTAAAACTGGATATCATCAAATCCTTCCACTGGAAATGAATTGGGAAGGCTGATCAGTTCAAGATCATTCTGACGGCTGGTGAACCCGAGCGTGTCTAATTGTGAAAATGTCGTCATTATTGACAAGGTTAATATCTTATCATCAATAATTTCATAGGGTCCATCTGCAATCAATGTATCATTCATGGAAAGGACAAGTGGATTGACAAGACTCTGGAGATAGACAATGGGTTCGATTTTCAAAACAGCATAGATTGAACAGAGACCCGAAGACGAAAACAAAAAGAGCCCATTCTTATCCAATTCCGTATCAAGGATCAGAGAATCAATAATCGTCGGTAACTGATCTGGATCAAGAAGGGCGACGTGAACTGGTTTCGTTGTATCCGGAACCCATACGCCGACAGGATCTCCCCCCTCTGGGGGAATCGGAAAATCGACGTTCATATAAAGCATTTCCAGGGGTGCAAGCCCTTGATGACAGGACACCACGAACAAAATGAGTCCAACAAATATCATGTACTTATTCTTTGTCATGCTTATCCGACTCTTTCACTCCCCGCAGCCAGCACATATTCTGCAATGATGACCCCTCCCACAATATGTTGATGAAAAATACGTTTGATTTTTTTTGGCGTGAGGTCAACATATTTGACTGGCGGGAACCCCTTCAATTCTACGGTGACCATCGGTTCACGACTGCACAATCCAGCACAACCCGAAGTAGTAATGATCACATCATCCATGTTTTTTTGTTTCATTTCATCCAAAAGCGTATCCATAATTTCCCCCGCACCAGATGCAAGTCCACAAGTGCCCATGTGAACTGTGACTTTGGCTCTTTTCCCGCTTTCAGATAACAAAGTTTTTCTTCGTGACTTTTTTTTGATTTTTTGCAGATCCTCAATGGTGATTTTCTTCATCCCACAATCCTTCAAAAATCCTTTCAAAATGCTTCCGCTTCATCGATAATCATAATGGGAATATCATCTTTGATATCATATTTTAACCGGCAATGATGACAGATGAGCTTGTTGTTTTTCCGATCGTACTCCAAATCACCCTTGCATTTGGGACATGCCAAAATATCCAACAATTCTTGATCCAGCATGATGACCTCCAAACAGTACTATGATTGAACAAAAGAAACATCTGATCTTCAGTCGATCTCCTCTTTGTCCGCCTATCAGGAATCTGTATTGAAATATGCGTTTGTTGTAATTATGAAAATATACGCAATACTTCTTCTGGTTGTTTAAAATTATGAAATAAATAATCCGGTTTCTCTGAAGCCAAATCTTGAAATGAATGGAAACCCGTTGCTACAGCCATGGTTCGTACACCATAGGGCTTCGCACAGTGTATGTCCAGCGGTGTATCGCCGATAACATAAACGTTTTGTTTTTGGATCTGAATTTTTTGTTCTTTCTTTAGCCTTTCAATAGCAATAGGAACCAGCTCGTTTCGATCGGACGAATCATCCGCAAAAGCACCCATGGTAAAGTAATGATCGATCTTAAAATAACCCAATTTGATCATGGCACTTTGCTGCCAATTCCCCGTTAAAAGACCAAGTATAATATCCGACCGTTTATCGAGTAAACGTAAAAGGGGACGGACACCCGGACAAACCCGTTTTCCCGGTCTGGGAATCTGAATTTCATTTTTCAATATACTAAAATAGGTTTCACGAAAACGGTCCGCCTTTTCCTCATCCCACCCCAGATGATGACTGGACAAGGCTTCCATGAGTATGGAAGGATCTGTCCTGCCCATCATATGAATATTATGAAATCCATTCCCAATACCAAACACATCTTCAAAGGACCGTTCCATCGATACCTTTCCGGCCCCTGCGGTTCGTATTAAAGTGCCGTCAATATCAAAAAGCAACAGTTTCACAAGATCTGCCTTCTGTTCGTATTCCGAATTTTATCACTGTTTACGGATTGAAATTGTCTTATTGATATATCTTTGCCATCTCTTCGAGCGAAACGCGCTCGACTTTGTTTCCCAGACCTGCACATCCAAACTTTCGGACAAGCATTTCAACGTGGGCGGCGATTCTTTCCTTCACAAGGATCATAACCTCTTCCAGAACAGAGCCGGCCGGATCGTTTCGAAGCAGTTCGACATCGATTACTTTTAAATAATCGCGCGGATCGATAACTTCCGGATTTTCATCAAGCACTTTCTTAATGGGTTGGAGCACTTCCGGCGAATTGTCCTCGATGTGGGAATGATCAACAAAATATTTACGGAATGTCGCCGTAATACCCAACCGGAGATCGGTATCGATATTAACCTTGCGGATTCCTGATGCAATAACTTCCTGAATCTTATTCATGGGGATACCGGCTGCATTCTTGACCCCCCCACCATATTGATTGATTTCCGCCACAATATCCTGGGGAACGGTAGAGGAACCATGACCAACAAGAAAATGATCATTATTCTGACCATAGGCTTTCATGCCTCGGTAACTCTCATCGACAACGTGAATGGCCAAATTTTCAAGACCTTTACCTTTATTGGGTCCATGCGATGTTCCGTATGCTATGGCCAGAGCGTCTGTACCTGTTTCATGAAAGAAATAGGGCACAAGATAGGGATCGGCGTAAGTTGTTTTTTCATGAATCACATCCTCTTCAACACCGGCCAGTTTTCCGTATTCTCCTTCGACACTGACCCCTTTGGGGTGCGCATATTCAACGATGGTTTTTGTTGCACGGATATTCTCTTCAAGATCCAATTTGGATGCATCAATCATGACAGAACTGTAACCATTATCCACACATTCGTGAGCTTTTTCATCATCGCCATGATCCAGGTGAAGGGCAACGGGTAACTGATGGTGGGTATTTTCGATGGCATGTTTCACCATACCCGCAATTTTATCCGGTCCTCCTTGAAATTTATTGGCCCCCCGACTGGCCTGAATGATACCGGGAGCATTTCCTCTGCGTAATCCCTCTAAAATACCTTCTGCCTGGGTATAAAAATTCACATTAAAAGCACCGATAGCTGCCGCTTTTCCTTCCTGAGATGAAATTTCTGCAGCTCTTAATAAGGGAACCATTGGATAGAATTGGGCGGATTGTTTGTTCATCAATATTCCTCCTCGTTTCTGAATTCAAAACTTTAACAATATGAAACAATTTCAAATAAAAGTCAAGTGGAATAAGAAATGGTGTCAATTATTGATTGATTTTCTCGGACCATTTTGTTAGATTGTCCAATAATGAGATTCGAATTGTATTCACAAGCCATTAAAAATTTCACAGTGGCTTTCTTCATCATTGTATTCAAATATTCATGGGAATTCAAACCATGAAAAAAATGCTGGTTACAGGTGGAGCAGGATTCATCGGAAGTCATTTTATCCGTTATATGTTGTCCAAACATAAGGACTTAGAGATTATCAATCTAGACAAATTGACTTACGCAGGAAATCTGGAGAACCTGAAAGATATCGAGAAAGATTCAAGATACACATTCATACAGGGCGACATCTGTGATGAACACAGGGTGAACAGCCTCGTTCAAAATGTGAATGTTATACTCAATTTCGCCGCTGAAAGTCATGTAGACCGGTCTATCGGCAAACCGGATGATTTCATCAAGACCGATATATATGGGGTGTTTGTTTTATTGGAAGCCTCTAAAAAATGGGGTGTGGAACGGTTTGTACAGATCAGCACGGATGAGGTGTACGGGAGTATTGAAAACGGCTACTTTAAGGAGAACGATACTCTTATGCCTTCAAGCCCTTACGCAGCTTCAAAAGCCGGCGGAGACCGTCTGGCTTATTCTTATTATGTGACTTATGGTATTCCGGTTGTCATCCCCAGAAGTTCGAACAATTTTGGCCCATTCCAGTACCCGGAAAAAATCGTTTCACTCTTTATAACCAATGCACTGGATGATAAAAAACTGCCCATTTATGGAGATGGAGGCAATGTTCGAGATTGGCTTTTTGTTCGGGACAATTGCGAGGCGATAGAGATCATCATGGAACGGGGAAAAGAAGGTGAGGTGTACAATATCGGTGGAGGGAATGAGCGAACAAATCTTGAACTCACCGAATTCATTCTTCGAATGCTTGATAAGCCGTTGGATTTAAAAACATTTGTTGAAGATCGTAAAGGTCATGACAGGCGATATGCCCTGAATACAGATAAAATAAAAGCATTGGGTTGGAAACCCAATCATACATTCGAAAACGCCATGGAAGAAACGATTTTTTGGTATCAAAAAAACCGATGGTGGTGGGAAAGGTTAAAGAGCGGTGAATTTCTGGAATATTATAAGAAACACTATAAACAGAATCTATAATCCATAATTTGTGTTTTTACCCGTCTAAAAATGAAAATACGAATTGGAATAATTCAGGCTTGACATTGAAAAAAATATTTTTTACATTTTAGTATCACAAATAGGAGAATGCCTATAAAAGTTTGTTAACGGTCTTTTGGATATATTTTCAAGATGGGTTGATCTGACGGATACCCATCCTCCATAGAGCGTTAATGAACTTTTTATCAAGACCGAATGGAAGGGTGGATTGCATGTTGGACACCCGGACGATTCGGTTTTTTAATTTATCACCATTTCTGACACGGCATATATCATTCATTTCATAAAAACTGTAAACGATTTAATGAGGACTCTATGGAACTGAAAGAAAAAATTCAATCAAAAAAAGCGATTGTGGGTGTTATTGGATTGGGGTATGTTGGATTACCTCTACTTATCGAGTTTATCGAGGTCGGATTTAACTGCATCGGTTTCGATATCGACGAGAAAAAGGTGAATACATTAAATCAGAAAAAATCATACATTAAACATATCCCTCAAAATCGTATCGAAGATATCATGAAGAGTGGGCAGTTTATGGCAACAACCGATTTCTCACAATTAGCCGAAACGGATTGTATCCTTGTGGCAGTACCCACACCACTGGACCGAAACCATCAACCCGACCTGAGTTTTATCATCAATACATCCAATACGATTTCAAAATATCTTAAAAAGGGCCAGATGGTCATTTTGGAAAGTTCCACATGGCCGGGAACAACCGATGAAGTCATGAAACCGATATTGGAGAAATCCGGATTGCGGTGTACAGAGGATTTTTATCTTGCATTCTCTCCCGAAAGAGAGGATCCCAACAATCCTAACTATTCCACAAAGAACATCCCAAAAGTCGTTGGAGCCAATGATGCTGCCAGTCTGGAATACGCCAAAGCTCTCTATGATGCAGTTATTATTCAGACCGTCCCTGTTTCGTCAAGCCAGGCTGCCGAAGCGACAAAACTTTTGGAAAACATTTTTCGCAGCGTCAATATCGCACTGGTCAATGAAATGAAGATGATTCTGGATCGCATGTTCATTGACGTCTGGGAGGTCATTGATGCGGCATCAACCAAACCGTTTGGTTACATGCCTTTTTATCCCGGGCCCGGTTTGGGAGGGCATTGCATCCCCATTGATCCCTTTTACTTGACATGGAAGGCAAGAGAATACGATATGCCCACCCGTTTTATCGAACTGGCAGGGGAAATCAATACAAACATGCCATACTGGGTCGTGAATAAAGTGATGGAAGCTTTGAATGTGAATGCAAAGAGCCTCAATGGAGCACGCATCTTAATCCTGGGTGCAGCCTATAAAAAGAATGTGGATGATATTCGGGAGAGTCCAACACTGAAACTCATCGAGATATTGGAGGGAAAAGGGGCTCTGGTTGACTACAATGATCCATTTGTTCCTGTTATGCCGCATGTGCGGAAGTATCAATATGATATGAAAAGCGTTGAAATAACACCGCAAAACCTGCAGCAATACGACGCCGTTATCATTTCAACTGCCCATGACGCCTATGACTATGAGACCATTGTCAATCATGCCCAGTTGATCATTGATACAAGAAATGCAACAAAAGACGTGAAAAAGAATAGAGACAAAATCGTCAAAGCCTGAACCTTTGGATAAATGGAGACCCACGATATCATGAAGATCCGAATCATTTATCTGGTTATTTTTCAAAGCCTGCTTTTATTCAATCTATCTGAAGCACAAATTGCTGAGGAGAGTGAAAGAACTTCGGGAGAAAGAACTGCCATACCCAAAGTGATGGATTTATCAGAGATTTTTCAACTGGAGGAAATGACCAGAGAAGATTTCGAAGTTTTAAAGAGAGAGAGAGAACAAAACATACGTGAACGATTATCCCAGATGGAAGCGCTCGAGCAGGCAATCGATCCAACTCAATACATTGTTGGGCCCGACGACATTTTCTCTTTCAATGTCTGGGGTGCAATGGAAATCCAAACACTTCTCGCTGTGACCCCCGAAGGGAAGCTTCTGATACCCTCCGCGGGGGAAATGGATGTGAGCGGCAAACCACTCACTGAAGTTCAAAAAAGCGTCATTGAAAAGGCAGCTGGTTTTTATGAACACAGCAATATCACACTCAACCTCGAAGGTCTCCGATTTTTTCGGGTACATGTTGTGGGTGAGGTCAAATTCCCTGGCACATACATAGCACAGGCAGTAGACCGCATATCAGAATTGATCGTAGAAGCCGGCGGTGTGACAGAAAGGGGTTGGAAAAGAGAGATCCAGTTGCGCCATCCAGATGGTGCGGTTGACTATTTTGATTTAACCTCTTTCGAACAAGAAGGAAATTTAGAAAAAGATCTCTATGTGAATGGAGGCGATGTCATCTACGTACCTCCAATTGAAATTCAAACCAATCTTGTTCAAGTTGAAGGGGATCTTGAGCATGCGGGGATATACCAAATATTCGAAGATGAAAATCTCATCGACTTCCTCAATCGCATCAGGGCACTGAAAAGGAGTACGGATTTATCGAAAATCGTGGTCATTCGTTCCGGAGAGAATGATGGGACAAATTCCGAGAGCAAACATCTCCTATCACCTTTCTCGTCACCTTTCACAATCAGTGATTCGATCGACCATTTTTTCCCGTTACGTCACGGAGATCGCATTGTACTCCCTTCTATGGTTGTTTATGTAAAGGGAACCGTTCAAAGTCCGGGTGCTTATCCATATATTTTAAATCTGACAGCCAAAGATTATGCAGGAATGGCAGGGGGAGATTACAGGTCAGGGAGTATCAAGGACGTCCGGGTATTCCATACACAGACGGGAAAAACTGAAAAGGGTCCGGATGTTTTGGTTGAGCCTGGCGATGTGGTTCATTTGAATCCCAGCTGGAATGTCCGTTTGGGGAATTACATCCAAATATTACCAGCCATTACATCTTTGATTTTGGCTGCAAAAGCGGCTGGCTTTTTAGGAGATTAAATCTGATCATGGGGATAATTTTCAAATGGAAAAAGAACATTTTATCAATATTGATTTAATCAAATTACTAATAAAAAATATCAAAATCATCATTGCCACCTTTTTAATCATAACGGTCATGGCAGTCATTTTCAGTCTCATCATACCGGAACACTATCGAGGCCAAACAACCATATTACCCCCCCTTGAAGAGGACGGCCTATCCAGTTTTGCGTCATTGGTCAGCGATTTGCCTTTAAATGCATTGGGATTGGGTACTGGACCCGACCAAACAACACTCTTTTTGGCAACGCTTAAAAGCAGGACCATCATGGAAGCCGTTACAATAGAATTTCATTTAATGGAGCGCTATAAGAAAAAAAATATGGAAGAAACTGTAAAAGCACTGCGGAAGAATGTATCGACCCACTTGGATGATGAAGGAACCATTACCCTTTCAGCAATAGCCAAAACATCATGGTTTCCGTTTTTCAACAGAAGTAAAAGGGATGAAGCAAGAGTACTGTCAAGAGATATGGCCAATTTTTTTATAGAAGAATTGGATGAGGTAAACAGACGATTGAAAACAGAAAGAGCAAGCAATACCCGAATATTTATTGAGAAACGGTATCAAGAAAATATTGCCGATTTGCATCAAGCCGAAGAGGCTCTCAAAAATTATCAAATCCAATATGGAACTATTGCTCTTCCCGAACAGACACAAGCTACGATTGCAGCAGCAGCAGAAATCAAGGCTCAAATCATTGCCAAAGAGGTGGAAATAGGCGTCCTTCAAAGATCGGTTGGACCCACACATTCTGAATTGATCAAAGCTCAAAATGAATTGACCGAATTAGAGAAAAAATACAATGAATTCGAATCTCGGCAGGGATCGTTATTGGATCATGACCGTGATGAAATTGAGAAGGATCTATTTTTGCCCCTCAACGATTTGCCCGATCTGGGACTGCAGTATGTCCGTCTCTACCGGGAAGTGGTACTGCAGGAAACCATTATGGAATTTTTACTTCCTCAATACGAACAGGCTAAAATTCAGGAAGTCAAAGATACACCTTCCCTACAGGTTTTGGACAAAGCGGTCACACCAATCAGAAAACATAGGCCCAAAAGAGCCATACTCGTCGTCTTTTTCGGTTTTTTAAGTTTGATTTTGAGTTCAGCATATGTGATTACCAAACCCGGATTATTAAAAATTTATCACGAATTAAAAGATTAACTTCAATGATCAAAAAGGGCTTTACATCTTCATCAATACTGGTGAAGAATACACTCTTTAATTTTTCGGGTATGTTACTGCCCCTTCTTGTGGGTGTTATTGCAATTCCCCTGACTGTCAGAGGATTGGGTACCGAAGGTTTTGGGATACTCTCAATCGCTTGGATCATTCTTGGATATTTGACACTTTTGGATTTTGGCCTATCCAGAGCAACAACCAAATTTGCCGCAGAAAATCTGAATAAAAACAACCTGAATGGTATTCCATCCATTTTTTGGACGTCGATTTTAATGGGTTTTTGTTTTGGGTGTTTGGGAAGTGTCATATTGTATTTGGCGACACCCCATCTGATCAATTCGTTTTTTAAAATTCCTACAACCTATCTGAACGAAACAAGACAATCCTTTTACCTGCTGGCCTGTGTTCTACCTTTCTTACTCGTATCGATCAGTCTGAAAGGGATGCTGGGAGCAGCCCAGAGATTTGATCTGGTCAATGCGGTCTATGTCCCTGTCAGCACGCTGAATTTTATTTTTCCCGCCCTTTCCATGCCATTCGGTTTAAATCTTCCGGCGATTATCTTATTGATTGTGGTATCTCGGTTGATCGCTACAGGCGTCTACTTTTTCCTCTGTTTAAAAATATATCCCAACTGCAAACACAAACCCCACATGGACTTGCCTCTCTTAAAAAAATTATTGTCCTACGGAGGGTGGATCACCATCTCAGGTGTGGTAAGTCCACTTCTCGTCTATTTAGACCGGCTATTTATTGGATCCATGCTCTCTGTTGGCTTGTTAACCTACTACTCAGCTCCATTAGAAGCCATTACCCGGTTAAGGATCATTCCCCAGGCAATCATGACAACCCTTTTCCCTGAATTCAGCAAGGGTCTCAATATTGAAGACCGAAAAAGAATTTGCTTTCTCTTTGGCAAATCGGTAAAGATCCTATTGTTAACAACAGGCATCATCTCATTAATTCTTTCTTTCAATGCACATGATATTCTAAACTTATGGCTCGGCAAAACATTTGCAGAGCAAAGCACATCTTTATTTCAGATTTTCTCTGTGAGTATTTTAATCAATTTTTTAGCACTGGTTCCTTTCACCTATTTACAAGGAATAGGCAGACCGGATCTACCTGCCAAATTTCACCTTATCGAATTGCCCATTTACCTCTTCCTTTTGTGGGTTTCAATTACGACATTTGGGATTTTGGGAGCTGCCTATGCATGGCTGTTTCGTGTGACGCTTGATTTTGTTCTGCTCTACAGATGGAGTTTTAAATTTTTACCAAAATTATCTGAGGAGATACGATCCATCGATATTAGAAAGATATTGACGCTATTACTTTTATTCGGCCTTATTCTCATCCCGATTCGTTTGATGGTGGCTCATCTCATCATAAGAATCATTTTGCTTTCAGGACTCATTATTCTCTTAGGATGGGCAATCTGGTTATTGATACTGGATACATCCGAAAAGGCGTTCATCAAATCGACCTCCGAAAAACTTTGTTTTTTAAAATGGATCCATGAGACCACGCACTAAATCAATGCATGCACCTTCGGTTGCGATTATCATGCTTAATTGGAATGGTTGGAAAGACACCTGTGAATGTCTGGCATCACTGTTAGAAAGTTCATATCAGGATTTTCAACTCATTCTCATCGATAATGGTTCCACTGACGGTTCGATCGATCAAATAAAATTATGGGCAAAAGGCGAATTACCTGTCTCCGTGGGGCTATTTGGAATCAAATCCAAAGCATATGTCACTCCATTGACTGAGTACAGTTTGGAGGATATAGAAAAACGAGACGCAATGCCCGATCCATCCACCCATAATAAAATGATTTTAGTTACCTGTCCTGAGAATCTCGGATTTGCAAGAGGATGCAATGTGGGTATACGGTATGCAATAAAATCAGGATTTCAATATGTTTTTTTAATCAATAATGACACCATAGTGGAGCGATTTTGTCTCAATCAATTGGTAGATTATATGAATGACCAGACAGATATTGCAGTTTCAACTCCGCTGATTATGTACTATGACAAACCTGAAACGATTTGGGCATACGGAGGTAAACTCACATTTTTCAACCGAAGAGATATGTATCATATGAACAAAAACGAAAAGAAAGTGCAATTGGGTACTTATAAAGAAATCTCTTTTATCTCAGGCTGTGCGATATTTGCACGTACCGAAGTTTTTAAAAAATTTGGATTATTGACCGAAAATTTCTTTTTCGGAGAAGAAGATTATGAACTGAGTTTAAGAATGAAAAAGAATCATATCAAAATGGCCGCTCTCTCATCCGCAAAAGTATACCATAAAGTGGGAGCATCCAATACAAAAATTTACAACGATGACAGACTGCCATATGCATTCATCGGTTATTTAAACAGGTTTATCGATAAAAAGAACCATTGCAGTGGAAACGCGAGCTGGAAATTCTGGCGGGCAATATGCCTGATCTATATTCTACCAAAACTGATCGTTATGCACCACTACCCAACAAACAGAATATATCGATTTGCAGTATTACTCATTCAGACATCGAACAGATATGATCGCGTAGACAGGGAAATGTTTTTTAAGGCGAAAGAATTACTCAGATAGCAATGTACTACCTTGAAAATTATTTGGGAACACTCATACTGCTTTCATTTTGTTCTCTTATCAGTGCCTGGGAGAAACACCAAGACGGCACAATGATCACACCCTTTGGTGTTATTGCTTGGCCCTATGCGATTATCGTGTCCATGATTAATCTGGGTGGAATATATTTTGGATTTTTCTCTGTGAGTTTAAAAAGCATTGTATTTGTAATGCTATGTCTTCTGTTTTTTCTTGTCGGTGGACGAGGAATCGGAATGATTTTCCAATACAGAAAGGAAAACAAGAATGTTTTTTTTAATCCAATTGAAAAGTTGACAGAATTATTGGATTTCTACAGACCGTTTTTTATCTCTATTGCCATTATATCAATTGTTATAGGTTATATCAACCTTTATTTATCACTAGACCAGAATGGATGGTTTTTTCTTGCATCAAAAGAATTTGAAGAATCATATGGAAAGGGTTTGTTAGCTCACATTACACTGCTTAATAGACCGGCCATAATATTTTTATTTGCAGACTATCTAATACATAAGAAAAAATCAATCCTTCTTTTATTAATACTTATGTTTGTCACGATATTAATACTGCAAATTAAAAATAATATTATGACTATTATTCTAAGTTGCATTTACTTTGGATATTTTTATTCAATAATGAAATTAAACATTAAAAAGATTATAATTTATGCACTTATAATTTATGGTATATTTAATATTTCTTACGTAATCGGTTTCAGCAGAATTGGTATTGTTAACGCCTATTCATTTAAAGTTCAGCATTATCTTCTCAATCAATTTTTTACCTATTTATTTGGAGGCCCCATAGGCTTTAGTGAAATACTAACAGATCCGACCTATCCTTTATATCAGTTTGATGCAATATTCGCAGTACCTTTTAACTTATATAATACAATCATAGGTAACCCTGATTTAGTGAATGTCATTTTTTACCATTGGATTCCTGTTTCAAATATATACCAATATTTTCATTTATCGAATGTTTTTGGAATATTTGGAATGCTTTATATGTACATCGGACCTTATGCGACATGGATTTATATGTTTCTTCTTGGAACTTCAATTTATTATATAAGATTCTTGGCATTCAAGAAAAATGCATTCATAGGATTTCAGCTAATATATGTATTTATGATAAGTTATTTAACCATTTCTTTTTTTGGATTATATTTCAACATACTTATTGTCCATGAAGCTTCATTTTTTATGTTTATGATGCCATTCCTGTATCTTTTATTCAGAAGATTAATCAGGATGATTCATATGTAATCAAGAAATATTTCTAAAGATATTTTTTCGAATAAACTCATGAAAATTCCTTTTAGCATTTAAGAAACTAAAAAACAGAAATTGTTCATTCTATCATCTAAATCGATTTTATGAAATTGACATATATCAAAATGAGAATAGCTATTAAAAAAATACTGGAAAATTTCCTGATACACATGCTCACTATTTTCAACGTTAAAAAGGAGATTACAGAAACAGACAGTATTCACAAGATTGTTATTCCCTTATTTGCCGGTATTGGGGATACGCTCATATTTACATGCTGTCTTCAAAGTTTAATCGATATATTTCCAAAGGCAGACGTAACCTTGATTACAACAAAAAGAACGAATAATCTTCTCAATGAAACATATCCTCATTTTCGATATATCCATCTTAGGTCAATGCTTGATATGTTCTTAATAAAACATGATTATGATCTGATGATTAGCCCGTGTCGAAATATGAGACATTATTTACTGGCATTATGGATCCATCCAAAATATATGATCGGTTACAATTACTCATTATTGATAGAAAATGGCGAGTCGCACATCCTTCGAGCCAATAAAATTTTAAATCAATTGGGTTACCACCATTTCAACTCTCCAATGATATCACTGTCCCAAGAAACGATAGACAAATCCTTCCAGTTGATTAAAGACCATATAAACCCCTTATCGAGGAATCCGATCGCATTGATTATCGGAGGACGATGGGAATCGAAAACATATCCTGCAGAGAAATATCGTGAACTCGCCGAGAAATTGATAGAAAAATATGATTTAGATATCGTCCTACTGGGTACAGATTTTGAAATGGGAAATACAATTGCAAATGGGAAAAAAAAGATACAAAACCTTACCGGTGTAACAACAATTCAAGAGGTGATGGGACTGATTTATCAATCACGATTGGTAATCGGTCCCGACAGTGGACTGCTGAACATGGCCATTGCAATGGATAAGCCCATTGTAGGCCTGTTTGGACCGGTGGATCCACATACAATTGTACCAGATAAATATTTAAACTGTGTGTTATACCAAAATAAATGTGAACTTCAACCCTGCTTTAACGAAGAATACCAACCACAATGTCCATACGAAAAAATACCTTGCATGGACTTTCGCGTTGAGGATATCATCAGTAAAGTTGATGAAATATTATCTTTGAAAAAAAATCGGTTATCAATTCAAATGATAACGCTTAAATGAATCCGATTTACAATGAAGAAATTAAAAATATTGCATATCATCACATACCTTCCAATCGGTGGGGCACAGGACAATACACTACTCACAGTGGAAGGTCTCGATAAGGATTGCTACGACATTACCTTGATATGTGGTAAGCGGGGTGAATGGATCGATCGCGCATTGTCCATAAAGGGTATCAAAATCCATTTTATCAATGAACTGATCCGGAAAATACATATTTTTTATGACGTGATTGCACTGTTGAAGATGTACCATTTCATTAAAAAAGGAAAATTTAAAATTGTTCATACACACAGTTCAAAAGCCGGTTTTTCAGGACGTATTGCAGCTTACATCGCCGGTGTTCCAGTCATTATTCATACACTACACGGATTCCCATTTCATGATTTTATGTATCCAGCAGAAAGGATGTTTTATATTTATCTCGAAAGATTTCTATCAAAATTATCGGGGAAAATCATTACAGTTTCACATTTAAACCGGGAAAAGGCAATCCGTCTCAAACTCAATCGTCCGGAGAAATTTATAAACATATACAGCGGAATTAATTTTAGGAGATTTAACCATTCGGTCAATGTTGTGAACAAAAAAAAAGAACTTGGCATCAGTAAAAAAGATCAGGTTGTTGGAATGGTAGGCAGACTTTCCGAACAAAAAGCACCACAATATTTCATTCAAGCCATACCCACTGTTCTGCAAGTCCATCCTCATGTGCACTTTTTATTGGTGGGTGACGGAGAATTAAAAAATAACATCATGAAAATGACTGAAAAATTAAATATATCGAATCATGTTTTCTTTTTGGGATTCAGAAATGATGTCCCTGAAATTTTGAAAATATTCAATGTTTTTGTATTACCATCACTTTGGGAAGGATTGGGACGGTCATTGACAGAGGCCATGTATTCAGCATGTGCTGTGATTGGAACAGCTGTTGAGGGTGTTCCCGAATTAATAATCAATGGGAAAACAGGTTATTTGGTTCAACCGAAAGATTCAGATGCAATTGCCCAAAGAATCCTTGATTATTTAAGTAATCCAAGAAAGGCAAAACAAATAGGTAACAATGCTCGAAAAAGAGTAATGAAAGATTTTGATGTGAATATCATGATCAACAAAATCGATCAGTTATATCAAAACATGTTGAATAAAATCAATTAAATTTTTCTTATTCCGGACCATTCGAATGTCAAAGACTATTGAAAAAAGTATCCTTTTTTTAACCGATTTTATCACGATTGCAGGCACTTATCTACTTTGGTGCAATCTTAGGTGGTCAATGGGATTTTTCTATGAAGCCGCTCCCATACGAATCCTCCCTTTGTCATTTATTCTTTATCTATTCTGGCTGGTTTTATTTCTCTTTTTCGGGCTCTACCGATTCAAGTACACGCAATCCCGAACGGATGAATTTATTGCCGTTTTGAAGACCGTTTCGATCGGGATTTTTATTATTCTTCTCATCACATTTAATCAGAGAATCAATTCAAATCATTCAATCACTGCAAGTCGACTCATGATCATCCTTTACTGGGGAATGATGGTAGTGTTTGTAGGGGCTGCTCGTGTATTATTGCGGAGCCTCCATCGCTATCTTTTGGTTGTGGGAATAGGACGAAGAAAGACACTCATTGTGGGATACGGTAAAAAGGCAAAGGAACTCTTTTCACAAATAAAAGATGCACCGGCAATGGGTTATCATGTTGTTGGTTTTTTTTCAATGAATGAAAAAAATCATCATAAAAGTTATCAAAGAATTCCAGTTCATCATAAACCAGCCAACTTAAGAAAATTGATTAGGGAAGAAACGATTCAGGAAGTCATTGTTGCTCTTTCTCATCGTTCAGAGCGCCATCTCGAAGAAGTCATCCAGCAATGCAACGGAACATCTGTGGGCATTCAAATTGTTCCTGACCTTTATGATGTGATTATTGGTCAGGTGCGAACCAATCAAATCTACGGATTGCCTCTCATTGAAATCCTCCCGCAACTGATGCCCCCATGGGAAAGAATTGTAAAAAGAATCGGCGATGTCATCTTCTCCCTGTTTATCTTATTATGTTTTTTGCCATTCTGGCTCCTTATCGCATTGTTAATCAGGTTAGACACACAGGGTCCGATATTTTATACACAAAAAAGAGTGGGGAAAGGGGGGAAAATTTTTAATATGATCAAGTTTCGGTCTATGGTTGTAGGAGCAGAAAAAATGACTGGGCCAATATGGGCAACCAATAATGATTCGAGGATAACAAAAGTTGGAAAGTATTTGAGGCGGTTACGGCTTGATGAAATACCCCAGTTTATTAATATCTTAAAAGGGGACATGTCACTGGTGGGTCCGCGACCGGAGAGACCGTATTTTGTGGATAAACTGAGTAAAGCTATTCCTCTTTACAAACGGAGATTACGGGTGAGGCCCGGTATTACAGGCTGGGCTCAGGTGAAAGGAAATTACGACCAGTCATTGGAATGTGTTAAAAAGAAATTGGAATTTGATCTTTTTTATTTTGAAAATATGTCGCTTCGAATGGATTTGAAAATCATCCTGAACACACTCTATGTTATGTTGACGGGTAAGGGGCGTTAATTTTATATCATGGGAAATTTCCGAATTGATGAACCAAATAGGGACTTCATACAGGTTAGAGCAAGGAGATTTGTTTTATGTTAGACATTCATTTCATACATGAAAATAAAAAATTAGTTCAACGGGCGATTGAAGTCAAGGGCGAAAAAGCCAACCTTGATGAATTGCTGGAACTTGATGCACATCGACGAAAAAAAATCAGAGAAGCCGATGAACTCAAAGCTGAGAGAAACCGGGTATCCGAACAGATCGGACAGTTAAAAAAAGAAGGTGAGAACGGGACAGCCGCAATAAGCGAAATGAAAAAGGTATCTGATAAAATTAAAACATTGGATGAAGAAATCCGAAACATTGAGAAAAAAATAAAAGCTATCCTGATTTATATTCCCAATATCCCCCATCCATCCGTACCGGAGGGACCAGATGCCAGTTTCAACCAATTGATCAAAGAATGGGGCACAATCCCAAAATTTGATTTTCAAATAAAAACGCACTGGGAAATCGGCCCAAAACTGGATATTCTGGATTTTGAACGAGGCAGTTGTTTATCTGGATCAAATTTTGTCTCATATAAAGGTGGTGGCGCACAACTACAACGTGCATTGATCAACTTTATGCTGGATCTTCATGTTCAAAAACAGGGTTACACAGAAGTTTGGGTTCCATCAATTGTCAAGCGGGAAATGATGTTTGGAACCGGACAACTCCCAAAATTAGAAGAGGATATGTACCTGATTGATCAGGACGACCTTTTTTTAATTCCCACTGCTGAGGTACCCGTTACAAATTTGCATCGTGAAGAGATATTAAAGGAAAAAGATCTGCCTATCTACTACACATCCTATACACCTTGTTTTAGACGTGAAGCGGGTTCTTATGGAGCAGAAACACGGGGTTTGGTACGCGTACACCAATTCGATAAAGTGGAAATGGTGAAATTCGTTAAACCAGAAACATCTTACGATGAACTGGAGACCCTCCTTGAAAATGCTGAAGAAGTTATTCAATTATTGGAACTCCCTTATCGTGTTCTTACTCTGGCAACGGGAGATCTGTCGTTTGCCGCTGCCAAGTGTTACGATATCGAAGTCTTTGCATCCGGAATCAATAAATGGCTTGAGGTGTCTTCCTGTTCCAATTTTGAAGATTTTCAAGCCAGAAGAATGAACATCCGTTATAAAAGCGAAAAAAACCGAAAAATAGAGTATGTACACACGTTGAATGGATCAGGTCTGGCATTGCCGAGAATCGTCATTGCCATTCTTGAGAATTATCAGACCGATGAAGGAACTGTTGTCATACCGCAAGTATTAAGAAAATATATGGGAATGGACATCCTCAAATAGAAGAGGATCGATATCCATCCAAATTTTCAATGCTTCATTCATATCCTAAGAGAAATTGAATGGCAGCGAATGCAAATTAAACTGATTTCAATCACACCCAATGCCGAAAAAGTCATTGAATCGGCGGGAAGAACGGCCTACCTTTCATTTGACAAACAGACCGATCTTCCCATTATTCAGGGCATGAAAGGGCAGAAATCCAAACTCTTTTGGGTTGAAGAGCATCCTGCCCTGGCACCAGTAAAGACAGATGAAAAATTTCGCGTTCGTGACGAAGATTGGCGTGCAGTCAGAATCTGGAAAAATTCAGCGGAAAAATTTGTGGAGATGCTTGTTCGAAACAATCACCTCTCTGTATTGGAACATGCGTTTGCCACTTTCCGAATATCGGGTGCATCGAGGGTTTTTACTCACCAACTGGTTAGACATCGCATGGCCTCTTTCACACAACAGAGTCAGCGATATATCGATGAAAAGGGATTTCGGTATGTGGAACCTCTATCCATTCAAAAGCATATAGCGGCTCATCAATTATTTGTTGATTTTGTCGATAAAGCCAAAGAAACCTATATCCAACTTGAAAAAATGGGCATCCGAAACGAAGATGCCCGGTTCGTACTCCCCAACAGTGTTCAAAGTGAAATTGTGGCCACAGCAGATTTTCGGGAGTGGAGACATATTATTCAGATTAGAGGTTCCATGAAAGCACAATGGGAAATTCGTGAAGCTGCCTTCAAAATACTTCGGATATTTAAAAAAAAGGTGCCTTCCGTTTTTTGCGATTTAGAAATTGATAAGCAAAAAGGTGTTTTACAAATATGTAAGGAGGATGTGATATGATTGTTACAACCACACCGACGATCGAAGGGAAAACAATCAAAGCTTATCAAGGCATCGTAGCAGGTGAGGCAATTATGGGTGCAAATGTGGTTCGGGATATCTTTGCATCCATTACCGATATCGTAGGCGGTCGATCAGGTGCATATGAGAAGAAGCTCATTCAAGCCAGAGAAATTTCAATCCAAGAAATGATAGATCATGCTGAAGAGCTTGGTGCGAATGCGGTTGTGGGTGTTGATATCGATTATGAAGTGGTGAGAGAAGGGATGCTCATGGTAACCGCTGCCGGAACCGCGGTATCCATATAATCCCCACATGCTATTTTCTTAAGATGCAAAAAAGATTAACGCCCAAAGGCTCACTTTCAATTTCAATTTCTGAAAAGGGCAAGTGGGTTTTTTTACAAAGTTTGATTAAATGATCGGCCGTTCTGTGAATGAGATGCCATTTTCCAACCATTTCCATACCTTTTCGTGTCGGATTCTTTGTACTGAAGTTGCCAAAGATAATTTGACCATCTTCTTTCAAATACCGCCAAATCTTCTTTAATAAGAGAATAGCCATCGGGTCTTCAAGATAGTCAAACAAGCCCGCTGACCATATCATATCGTATTTCTTTGATGTTTTAAGTTTAAAAATATTTTCATTGTCAAGATGAATATTCTCTCTAAGCTGTGTATTCGCAAACAACTTTTTGGCGTATTGGAGCGCTTTTTTTTCGTGATCAACGCAATGAAAATAAATCTGTTTCCCATTTTTGGAATATTGATACATTTCCAAAACATCTCGGCAAGAACCACACCCAATATTAAGAATATCGAATCGTGATTGTTTTTGACGAGAAAGTTCTATACATTTTTGGATAAAATAGGCTTTGCGATTTCTGACAGATTCAGCAGCTTCGTAACTGTGAAAGAGCAGGTCAAAGAGTTTCCCTTTACCGGACGGTGCCGTTTTTTTCGTATAGATCCAGTCGATGAGTTGATAATCACCTGCATAACCAAGAGGTTTTTTTCTTGTCCGTTTATGCATGATGCTGGTTTCAATGCCTCCACACATTTCGAAAAAATGATCTTCAAGCTCGGTTCTATTGGGAGCAGATTCAATGGTTTTTGCAATGCTATTGATCTGTTGAAAAAATTTTTCTTTATACTCAGATAAATTGGTTTGATCTATTTCTGATATGAACTTTTTAAAACGATTAAACTGTTTTTCTATATTATCACCAATCAAGATGCTACCCCTTAGGCTGATAATCATTTCCATAAATATGAAAAAAATGCAAAAATCGTTGCAATTATGTAATATTTGCAAATAATATACCAAAAAACTATTATGGAAATATTATAGCTTAATCTCTTAATTATATATAAATAAGATCAAATGCTTCAGATGCAAATAACGACGACCAAATAATAAAATTAAACACAATGGACGAAATTTGGTCATTTTTGATTTGAGTATAATGAGATTGAATGAGGAGATTCGTTGAGGTCTAAGAAAGGATAACGGGATGAATCAATGTTCGAGAGGCCAATTAGTTATCAAAAATATTTCTAATTTTATAATTGAGACTTTCAAAGGTGTAGGGTTTCTGCAGTAAATCACTATCTACATCTACTATGCCTTGTTGTGTGATCATACTGTCGATATGACCCGAAATATACAACACTTTCAAACTCGCCCGCTGCGCTATAAGGTGTTCAGCTAATATTTTTCCATTCATCTGCGGCATAATCACATCTGTTACCAAAAGATCAATTGGACCCTCATATTCTTTTGAAAGCGATAACGCTGCTTTCCCCTCTTTAGCCTGCATAACACGATATCCCTGTTTCGTAAGCATTCTGGCCGTAAGTCGACGCACTTCATCTTCATCTTCAACAAGTAAAATCGTTTCTCTGCCCTTCGGCAATTGGGAAAGATAATTCCTATTCTTGGTTCCTTTTTCCAAAGCTTCCTGAACACATGGAAAATAGATAGTGATGGTTGTGCCCATGCCTACCCTACTGGAAACTGTGATCTCACCTTGACTCTGTTTCACAATACCCAACACGGTTGAGAGACCAAGCCCTGTCCCTTTACCCTTCTTCTTGGTTGTAAAAAAGGGTTCAAATATCTTTACTTTCACATCTTCACTCATACCTTCTCCTATATCACTTACAGAAAGCAGGACATAATCGCCAGGTGCTAGAGATATTTTACATGAACGACAATACGATTTATCCAATGTTACTCTGGCCGTTCTAATGGTTAAACGTCCTCCTTTTGGCATAGCATCTCTGGCATTGACCGATAAATTGAGCACAATTTGTTCAATTTGAATTGGATCAGCCATGATATTGCCCAAATTTTCTTGTCTATCTATAACCAGCTCAATATCCTCACCAATGACACGAGAAAGCATTTTTTCGATATTAATAATTTCATCGTTCAAATTGATGACTTTTGGAGATAGTATCTGCCGACGACTGAAAGCCAACAATTGTTTAACCAAATCGACAGCTCTTTCACCAGATTCTGCAATGCTTTTGACATCATTTCGAAGAGGGCTCTTTGCAGGCAAGGAATCCAATAACAATTGGCTAAACCCAAGGATGGCAGTGAGAATATTATTGAAATCGTGGGCAACGCCACCGGCAAGTTGACCCACAACAGCCAGCCGCTCCGATTGAAGAAGACGCTGTGTTCTCTCCTTTACTTTCTTCCTAAGATCTTTTGTCTGACATTGAATTTTTTGATGGGCCAACTGTAATTTCTGATGTGTATACCATTGTGTTTTTCTCTGAGATAGATGAAATTGAGAACTCGCCAGTGAAATAATGATTGTTGAAAGCATAAAAAAATTATTGCTGATAAATATTTGTGTTTCGTAAGGTTGAAGTATAAGCAGATTTGGAATGAAATAGGAAAGCCATACCAAAACAAATATAAAAATCGCTTCCGTCATTTTTAGCGGCAGCAAAATGCCAAATCCCAGGAGTGGTAAGTTTATCCCTGCATAATACGGATCACTAGGCCCTTGATCGAGGTAACACATTAAAGCAATAGATCCTCCGACAACGAGGGTTAAAAAAGCTCCCAAGACATAGGGTTGCTTTCCCCCATATGCGCTTTTCGCAAGAAAATAAACGGCTAAAGAAATCAGGGTAACACTTATTCGAATGGCTAAAAAAGTACTGATTATATGATATTTTAAAACCAGATCCAAGATTCCAAAAATCGGCACCAAAATAACAGCCAACAATGCTCCGACAGTTACTGCCCAATTGAGTAACCTAAGGCGCTCCTCTTCAAATTGTGCATCTGATAAAAATGATTCTTTATTGATTTGACTATTACTTTTATTTTTCACCACAGATATAAATCCTTTTGCTTATGGAATGATCAATTCATTGATCCAATGAATGTCTATTCATTTTCAAAAACCGGATTAAGACCGATCTTGAGAGATGTTTGGTTAATATCTACAATTTGACTGAGGGCTAAAATCGCAGGCTCCGCTTCAGGTTGAATAGACTGATAATTCCATTTCTCAAGATTTTTCACTGCAAAACGACAAATTATGATGTTTTTATTTTTATCGTTATCATTCCAAAATTGAACAGATGTGGCGCCCCAATTCCTTTGCATGGTCCAGTATTGACCTAACCACTGCGTAAAATCCTCATATTTTCTACCCGCTTTTAAGACAGTCTTGTATGTGATATAATACATTTCAGTTAATCTTTTACATAATAATAATTAAGTGGTAAATTGATCGACAGGCTTTACGGAATAACGACATAAGACGATTTTCTTATTGCCTTCCTGTGTGTTCCAAAATTGAATAGAACCAGTTCCTGGTCTAAGATGAAAAGGTTTTTGTATCCTTTTCCATCGAATTAGATTGTTTCCTGAACCTTCGGTTTGAGAACAATTTCTATAGATCATCGTGTTCATGTCGTGATTCCATTTCTCTGAACAATTTAAAAATGTAATCGTTGTATCATTTAAAAAGTTCAATATGAAATTATTGAATGGAAATCATTTTATACCGTTATATTTATGATTAAGTATAACACTCTGTTTATTAGTAATATATAATTTCATCCAAAAAAAATGAAATGTACATATCAATACAATAAATCGATCATGACAGTTTATGCAAAAGTTATACCGAAAGGAATGATATAAAAGTGCAAAAGAAATGCGTTAGTATGATGTTATTGAAAAAAGGTGTTCAAAATGGTTTCATCAGCTCATTTTTTTAAAATCTTAATTCGACGAATAAGGGCTTCCCTGCCCTGCGTAATCTCTATCTTCGAACGCTGGCATTGGGGACATGAAAAAGTGGGTATTGAAATATGGTAAGCGGGATCTTTCTGTATGTTCAATTCACCTTGATAATCACAGGCTTTGCAATGTATGATTCCTTTAACCTGTTTGATGACAATTTCTGCTTTTTCCGCAATGGTTCCCTGAAAACCGGTTTTAATCCAAAATTCAATTTGTTCGATCCCCAAAAAAGTCAGTTCTCCAATTTCTATTTCAACAGACTCAATATAAAACGCACTTTGCTTATCGGCTTCTTGGAGAACCGTTTGAACAATGGATTGGGCAATGGAAGCTTCGTGCATCTATTCTCCGGATAAATTTAAAGCTTCAATCAGATCTTGAATGCCTTCTCCCCTTCTTCCATTGGCAAAAACGACCTTTAAATCCGGTTTGATATTAAGAGCATCTTCTCTCAATTGATGGATGTCGACTTCCATCGCTTGGGCCAAATCAATCTTGTTGATGACTAAAACAGAAGATTCCAACAAGATATAGGGATGTTTCACGATCATGTATGGTCCTTCTGTAGTCGATACAACGACCATTCGTTGATGCGCACCCAATGGAAACTCTCCTGGACAGATCAAATTTCCGACATTTTCTATCAATACCAAATCAAGATCTTCCAAATTTAATTCATTGAGCGCTTTAAGCACAAGATTGGCATCAAGATGGCATTCCTTGCCTGTATTGGCCTGGATAACAATTGCTCCCTTATCCTGAATACGGGCGGCATCAATGGTCGTCGTCAGATCGCCTGCAATAGCAGCAATGCGATATCGACCCTTGAGTTCCTTAACAACTTGGCCAATAATGGTGGTCTTTCCCGAGCCGATTGAACCCAAGACATCAATAGCATGGACATGGTATTGATCAAACCGGATGCGGTTTTTCTCCGCCAGTACCCTGTTTTGTTTGAGTAAATCTTCTTCAAGTTCAATGTCAAATGTTTCATTTTTACCGGGTTTGACTATTTTCATTTTTCAATCCTCAAATAATTAATTTGATAGTTCATTCATCTTGTCACTTTTATCTCTTTGTGAAATGTTAATCGAATCAACCCCATACCGCTGCAAAGAAGAAAAAGATTTTCCAACAATTTTGTCAATCTGATTCTTGAATCTTCATCAAATGCATAACAACCACACTGAATATCCAAATTCCGGAAGTAAGCCTGACCGACCAAAATCAGAAAAACCAACATGAATAAAGCATTTATTAAGACTGCAGCATCAATCCATATGCCCAATATAAGTAGAAAACCGGTCAAAATCTCAAGATAGGGAACCCAAACGGCGACCCAGCGAGATAATCCCTCACCAAGTATACGATAATTTTCGATGGCTTCTGCAAACTCAAAAGGAGATCGTATTTTATGCCAGGATGAAAAAATCAATAAAATACCAAATCCGAAACGCAGCCCATAATAGAGAAAATTCTGCCATTTCATCGTTCCGTATCCTTCCCTGTTTCAAGTGGGTATCCATTTTCTATCCATCCTGCAAATCCATCCTGCAAAATCCGGGTTTGGTTAAATCCCTGTTCTGTGAGTTGTTCAGCGAGCAATTCGGCCTCTTGATTCGAAGGTTCAAATCCATAGACAACCACAATCTCATCTTTCTTTCCAGTCTCAAGCAAATTCGCCTGACCATAATGTTGATTAAAAGGTATGGACAATGCGCCGGGGATATGATCAATTTCAAATTCGATTTTTGGACGGATATCAATGAAACAGGGTCCGTTATTGAGAAGGAGACCGTAAGCTTCATGAACCGAAATGCTTTTTAAATCGACAGTATTTTCCGTTCTGGGTAACGCAAGGAGAAGAATAGGTATACGGATGCCTTGGTGAATGAATTGATTTACACCGACTCCAATAATTAATGAAACACATCCAAGAACAGCTATGCGGAATAGGGTTGACATGAATTAATTTTTTTTATCAATAATAATAGGTACAACAATCTCTGGCTCTTGATTATAATCTGTTTCAATGGTAAGAGTCATATATCTTTGTTGCATTTGATACACATTAAACTGGATTTCGAGTGATTTTGCTTCTCCCGGTTGAATTACAGCAGCTGTTGGGACGACAGTGATCATATCATCCACTGCATATATGTTATGAATATGAAGTGGCTTTTTTAAATGATTTCTGATCGTCAATAGTTCAGTAACAACACTATCCGAATTGAATTGATTGACAGCAAAATGAAAATGCCTTGGATCAATATCGATATCTTGAACAACATGGGTTTGAATAACAAAGTGTGCATCCTCAATATCACTTTCCTGGAAAAAAACAGTAACCGACTTTCGTACCAGTCCGTCGAATCCTTTTGTATTGAATGAGAAAGCAATATTCACTGTATCTCCAGGTGCACATTCTTTTTTCAAAGCCTGAGCAACTGTACAGCCACAGCTGGTACGGACATTTCTGATGGTTACCGGATCGGAACCGCTATTGGTAATAAGAATGCTTCCCTGCAATAATGTATCTTCCTTGACCGAACCAAAATCGATTACCTGTGGTGTGAGATATTGAAGGTGTTGTGCCAAACCTATTTCAGAATAAAGTAAAAACAGCGATAACAGAAATGTGAATTTTTTCATTTCATGATACCTGTGCTATTCATTTGTATTGGATCAATTTATATAAAAAGATCGGTAAAGTCAAGTCATCCATGAATCACGCCATGCCAAACCAGAACCGTCAATATATGCATCTATTCTTAAGGGAGAAGACCATTTTAAACTTTGACGTTGATTGTCTTTGGGAGGGTGTTCATTTGATAATGATGGATTTTCCTTCTATCGATTCTGATTTTCCAAAATCATGTTTTCTTTCAGATTCAGCTTACGCAAGTTGAGAATGGCACTGCGTAGAGTCACCACAAATAAAAACAGGGAGACGATACCAGCAATGATATCCAAAAAATAACTCTCAAAACTAAAAATGGTTACCTTATTAATAAATAGTAAGATTGTATTCAGTATGACAAGAATGATTCTTGCTTCAGTAGTGGAGATTTTCGAATAGGATATCTTAAAAACATGTACAGAATTTGTAGCCAAATAGGTATTAATTGAAGCGATGAAAAATAATACAAGCACAAGCCAAACAAAAGGTTGACTGATCATTTTCGAATAGGCTAGGCCAAAAATCACAAATGAAAATCCAAACGCATCGACCAGATGGTCTAAATAATATCCATACTTTGGTCTCTGCTGATTCCGAACCCTTGCCAGAGTACCATCAAGACTATCACCAAACCAATTGATGATAAAACCGACACTCGCCAAGATCAAATACAGCCGATGATAGGAAACCAGATAGTACGACAATCCAACTCCAGCCATGGCAAAAAGGCCGAGGAAAGTAAGCATATCCGGCGCTACCCATTGAGGTAGCCTGGGTGCCATCCAGAGAAGTAATTTTCTTTCAACATCTGCCAATAAACTGGTTTGTACACGCCCTTCGCTTGATTTCTTTTTGTCTTCATTTTCCATTATTATCTCCTCTTGTTTGCTATTTAATTTTACTTTAAACACCATAAATGGTTTCAAAGAAAATCAGTATAGTTTTCGAACAATCAATAAATTAGTATCGTTCGATGCAGTTGACATTTATTCAAATTTGCTGTATATTTTGAAAGCTTAAACCACAGATTGTGGATACCCTTCAATCAAATCGTTGATACGGTTTTTGTCCTGATATATGCTTCATGCAACACCTTCATTATTGGAATCTGGATAATATTGACAAATAAAAAATCATGAAATTAACATACAAAATAAAAAGATTTTTTTTCATGCTGAATAAATTTTTGAAGGATATTTCAAAGAAAAAAATACTTTACGAGATTGCATCCGATCTGCATTCAAGTCATCTCGAACAATATTATTTCATATTCCATGAAGATCGGTTACAAAAAGGGAAAGATCAACCACTCATGAAGCAACTTGACAACAACGGCATACCGATCAATAAAACATATATCGATGTCCAAAATCAGGACTATGTCTACTTCCCGATTTCGATCGGCCAAATGGGATTGGCCGTTTTTCATACTTACTTAAAAACAAAATCAACTGCCGATAAAAATCGTTTTATGAAATTTGTTGATTGGTTTTGCAACAATGCAGAATCAAATCAAAAACTCGGAATCCGATGGTTAACAAATGTGCCGTTGCCCCAATATAAAAATCCCGGACCCTGGCAATCGGCATTTTCACAAAGCAGAGGTATCTCCATTTTGCTTAGAGGATATCAAATCACCGGTGATCAAAAATATGCAGAAACAGCTGAACGGGCTCTACGCCCTTTCACTATACCTGTTTCGGATGGGGGAGTAACCTCATTTACAAAATGGGGACCCTTTTATGAAGAATATACGGCCGAAGTGCCTATACTTGTATTGAATGGGATGATATTTTCGTTGTGTGGACTAAACGACTTTGTTCGTGTGTTTCCTAAAAATGAAGGAGCAAAGAAAATATTTAATGACGGGATTCAAACCTTAAAAAACATATTACCCGAATATGATCTGGGTTATTGGTCGCGGTATAACCTTTGTAAAGCCGAATGGTACCCGGAAATCGATCCTTCAACTTTGGGATACCAAAGGTTGCACATCATCCAACTCAACATGCTCTTTCAATTGACAGATGAACCTATTTTCAAAACATACGCTGAATTATTTCAAAAACAGGATAACATCATCAATATAGTCAAAATGTATCGTGTCAAATATGCTGCACTTAAAAAAATGAAGAGACTTTAAATTGGATCAAGAACTGAATAGAGGCTACACATTTCTTAATGAGCAATATTGGTATGCATCGACTTTCTTAAAAACATATTTGCCATATGATGATTATGAAAATATCCGCTTTCTGGATATCGGAAGCGGTGAGGGAGGATGCTTAAAATTTTTTAATGAAAAGGGTGCAGTATGTTATGGTATAGAGATATCAAAAGAGGGAATTCAATTTGCCATAGCCAACAATCGGAAGGAGATCCATTTTATATTGGGGGATATTTGTGATTGTGTTTTGATCCACCAACTCCCTCGTATGCATATTATTATTGTGAGAGATGTGATTGAACACATTCACCAAAAGAAACTGGCTCTCCAAAATATAAAAAAACTTTTAAAAAAGGAGGGCGTCTGTTTTATAGCATATCCTCCAAAGTATTCACCTTACGGTGGTCATCAGCAAAATATAAAAAACAGTTTTACCCGGCTGCCTTACATTCATTTATTTCCTGAATTTATCTATTCAAAAATATTAAAATGGACTGGCGTCGAACCTTTTCAAATCAATTCCCTTCTCGAAACCCATAAAAATATGATTTCCCTCAAAAAAATCGAACGGATGTTTTCTCAAATAGGATTTGAAATATTGAAAAAGGATATGTATTTTATCAGGCCTTCTTTTGAAAAAAGATACGGGATAAAACCAAGAAAAACGATTTTCAATAGAATCCCCGTGATAAAAGAATTTTGTACATTGGGTGCACTGTATTTATTGAAAAAAAATGGGTGAATCCGTTCAAATGAAAATTGGAATGATATTGGATCAAGAATTCCCCCCCGATACGAGAGTGGAGAATGAGATCCGGTCACTGGTAAAAAACAGCTTTCAGATTCATTTGCTCTGTTTTACATACAGCAGACCTAAAACGGAAAAACAAACAGATCAAAACATCCACATAATCAGGATACCCAAGCCGAGAAACTGGGTAAGAAAGGGAAAGGCTTTAATCAATACCGCTTTTGATTATTACACCCCCTTCTGGAAAAAACGGATCCAAGAATGGATAGAACGTTATCGCATTGATGTATTGCATGTCCACGACCTGTATCTTTTAGGAGCCGCTTTGAAAGTGCGAAAAGAAAACCAATTCCCCATCGTGGCAGATTTGCATGAAAATTATGTAGACGGTCTGCGATCCTATCGATTCGCAAACACATTTCCGGGCAAATACATCATTTCGATCCCCAAATGGAGAAAAAAAGAAATCGAATGGTGCCACCAAGTTGATTATATCATTACGGTGATAGAAGAAGCCGTTGATCGTTACAACGCACTAGGGATCCCGGAGAAAAAGATTACGGTCGTATCCAACTATGTTGATCCTGATCAATTTTTACAGGTTGAAGAAGACAGAAGTATAATCGACAGATTCAAAGACCATTTTGCCATCCTTTATTATGGTTCATTCGATATCCACCGAGGTCTTGGAACGCTGATTCGTGCCATGCCCTTAATTAAACCACAATGCCCCCATATTAAACTGGTGCTTGTCGGTAAAGGGAAAAATTTCCCCGGTCTTCAAAAACTATCGAAAAAACTCGGCATGACCGATTCTATTGCTTTTGAAGGATACCACCCGCCCTCCCATTTACCATCTTACATCAAAGCCAGCGACATCGGTCTGATACCCCACATAAAAACCATTCATACAGACAACACGATACCGCACAAGCTCTTTCAATACATGCTGATGGGTAAAGCGGTTGTGGCAACAAATTGTGATCCAATCCAGCGCATCATAAACGAAACAGGGTGTGGTTTGATCTATCCAACTGGTGACCACGAAAAATTGGCCCAATGCATCATAGATCTTTATCACAACAAACCATTGCAGTCTAAAATGGGAGAAAGAGGGAAAAAATCGGTATTGGAAAAATACAACTGGGAAAAAACAAGTAAGAATCTCATCAAACTGTATAAAGGGATAGGAAAATTACTCAATGAGAGCTAAGAGAGGTCAAAAGGAAAAGTATATCACGCCATATATGCACGACTTGTTGCCAGAATCAAAGGGAACAAAACGGGCTGAAAGGGTTATTATAGATTTTGTTGGTAAGAAGGAATTGGGAAGAGTTTTAGACATTGGAGTTCCCAACCCACTGGGTACTCTGCTAGAAAAATACTATAATTTAAAATTTGATCATACAGAGACAGATCTTGATGTAGGAGCACTGAGTGGAAAATATGATACCATTTTTTGTTTGGAAGTGATTGAACACTTATTCAATCCTTTACATTGCTTATTCCAGATGAGAAAAATATTGAAAAACGATGGTACATTGTATATCACAACACCCAAATGCAAGCCTCATTTTCTATGGAGCAAGGTACATTTTCATGAATTTCATATGTCTGAATTGATAAATTTATTTGAAAGAGCAGAATTTATATTGATTCGGATGAAGTGTATGAAGATTCGCCCATTTTGGTGGTATTTTACGGGACTTAGACCACTTTTAAGAATGGTTTTTGAACGGAGATATTTAATTGAACTAAAAAAATAATTATCAAGAACATAATTTGATAAAACAATCAAAGAAATGAAAAGAATCACCCAAAAATACATTTTGCTCACCGTGCTGTATCGAGAAAAAATCCAAAGGGATTTGATCCAATATGTGTCATGTTGGTATATTGGCAATCCTTCCTATTACCAGCGAAATTTGAGTTTAAATAGAATCAAGAATCCTTTCACCGATTATCGGATTGTCGGACATTCTCAGTTAGGTTCAGGCAAAAGCGGATACAATTCCTTTTCATTGAAAATAAAACATGCTTTTGTTCCTTCATCTGGGTGGATACCGATCGGATGGACAAAACATCAGCCCATCAATACAATGTGCCCTCAATGTGAAACGGTCATTACCTACACATATCGGTTTCACCTGCTGGATTTTCTTTGCAATATTTTGAATGTTCTTTTTATCTCCCACAAATCCTAATGGTTTTTCATATTCTTGGGAAAGTGTCAAGATGTATCAAAAAATCAAACATACCTTTCAGCATACGGCCATCTACAGCCTGGGTAATATAGCAACAAAACTCGTCGGTATTGTCCTGTTACCTTTATATACAAAACACATTACCGTTTCTGAATACGGGATACTGGGCATCCTGGAAGTGACTTTGATTATACTGACCCAGGTGTTGAGTTTTGGTCAAACGAGCAGTTATCTGAGATTCTATCATATGGAAGAATACGCATCGAAAAGAAAATCCACACTGTTTACGATATTTGTTTTTCTGTTTATAGCAGAAAGCCTATTCATAGGATTGATATGGATCGTTTCCGAACCACTTTCTCAATGCTTCGAACAGTCCCATAATTTTGATATTTATTTCAAACTATCCGCCTGGATTCTATTTTTCAGGGTGATCAACCATCTTTTTTTGACAGTGCTGCGTGCAAAGGAAAAATCGCATTTTTATGTGTTTGTGAATCTTGTCAGACTTATGACCGGATTGGGCTTCAATATCTATTGGGTTGCATTCGCGCAACTCGGCGTCAGGGGCGTGATGTTGTCTTCGATGGTCAGTGAGGGAATTCTCGTGTTGATTTTGATCCCAGCAATACTCAGAGATATGGTTATCAAGTTGAATCTTGAAGTGCTCAGGGATTCTCTGGTTTTCGGCATGCCGTTGATTTTCTCTTCACTGGCGGGTATGCTGCTCAATGTTGGAGACCGCTACATCATCAAATTGCTTCTCAATTATGATCAAGTGGGTCTGTACAATCTCGGTTATAAGGTCGGAAGCATTTTCAATGTCCTTCTCATTCAATCTTTCAGTTTGGGTCTGCTTCCCCTGGTTTACAAAGCCTATGGACAGACAGGAGACAAACGTTACTACAGCAAAATGCTGACTTACTTTGCATTATTTCTGTTGTGGACGTTTCTCGGCTTATCCGTTTTCAGCAAGGAAATCATTCAAAATTTTACTCTGAATTCTGATTATTGGTCTGCCTACAGAATTGTTCCCGTCATCAGTTTGGCCTATGTATTCAGCGGAGCAAACTGGGTTGTTTCCCTTGGACTGTTTTTGAAGAAAAAGACGCAACGCGTTGCTTTCAACAACATATTGGTTGTTTTACTGAACATCGGTTTAAATTTTCTTTTGATCCCCAAACTGAAGTTGATAGGAGCAAGCATCGCCACACTGATCTCTTACATGACACTCTATCTTTTAAGTTATTATTCTTCCGGAAAATATTATCAAATTCCCTTTGAAAATATCAAGTTGCTGAAAATGTTCGGTCTTTCTCTCCTTTTGTATTGCCTTTCCTCCATCGTCTCGGATGGGAACATGCTTTGGTCCATTTTAATAAAAATGGTCCTACTCCTATTTTTCCCTTTTGGATTGTATTTCCTGGGATGTTATGAAAAAAACGAACTGGAACGTATTCGCATGGTTAAATTTTCAAATATCATACAGAAATTCAGAAACAGATAAAGAGGGATTCATTGAATGAGAAATCTTTTAAGCAGATTATTTGGCGGTTATAAAGGACTCTTTTTTATTTTTATTGTGGGAGTCGGCTTAACCCTTCACCTTTATACTCAGCAGATCATTAATCAACTCAGAGACGAAACACGCTCAATCGTTCAATTCTACGCCCAGACTGTGGCTCAGGTCACAGAGACAGAATCATCCGACGATATCAGCTTTATTTTTGATCAAATCATCTTAAAAATCAATTTCCCCCTGATCAATACAGATGTCAACAAAGTCCCCACCAGTTGGAAAGGAATCAATATTGATCCAAATGATGCTTCAGAAGAAACAATACATAAGGTACAGCGGATCGTGAATCAATTGGACAAAGAGATTGATCCTGTTCCCATCAGATGGCGAGATATTGTACTGGGATATCTCTATTACGGAGATTCCCATCTGATCAAACAGCTTCAGTGGCTCCCTTATATCGAAGCGGGTATCATGGGCCTTTTTATCTTTGCGGGATTTATCGGATATGCCAGTATCAAACGCAGTGAACAGCGTTACATTTGGGTGGGTATGGCCAAAGAGACGGCTCATCAACTGGGGACTCCGATCTCTTCTCTTATGGGATGGCTGGAGGTAATGGAATCTGGAAAATCACGCATTCAAAAACAAATCGCAGTTGAAATTGAGAAAGACCTTCAACGTTTGAGTCAGGTGAGCAAACGATTCTCACAAATTGGATCAAAACCCGATCTGAAAAAGACAGATATCAAACCTGTATTGATAGAAGTCATTGAATACATCAAAAGGCGGATCCCTCACATCGGCCATCAGATGCGTATCCTGGAGTACTTGGAACCCGTCCCGCCCGTAGCGCTCAATATCGATCTGTTTCAGTGGGCTATCGAAAACATCATGAAAAATGGACTCGATGCCATCGATAAAAAAAAGGGGCTGATCGAAGTCAAACTGGGACCGATAGTGGACAATAAAAAGATATTTATCGAAATTAAGGACAACGGCAAAGGCATTGGAGGATCTAACAAAAAAAAGATTTTTAAACCCGGCTACTCCACAAAAAAAAGAGGCTGGGGGCTGGGCCTGAATTTGGCCAAGAGAATTATCGAGGAATATCACAGGGGTAAACTTTATCTGAAGGAAACAAAAGTAGGCGAAGGAACAATTATGCGCATCGAACTCAAGTGCTGATTCTCTTTGAGAAAAAATTCTTCTTGACATATTCATCTTTTTTTTTAAACTGTTTGGTATATCTTTTTTGAACATCGTTTAACAATCCAATAAAATATTCTCCAAATAATAAATGGAGAGGAGGGGAAAAATGATGATACTGCATCAGGATTTTGTAAAGGTCGCTAAAAAATTCAGTAAGAAATTGGCCATTATTGACCGGACCCGCGACAGTAAAGTGTCTTATTCAAAAGCACTTATTGCATCACTGATCTTATCTAAAAAATTTCAAAAATACGAAGAACAATACATTGGTGTGATGATTCCCACTTCTGCTGGCTGTTTCTTAACCATACTCGGGTTATTGATGACTGGAAAGGTTCCTGTGATGATTAATTATTCAACAGGTGCTGCAGAAAATTGTGAATACGCTCAAAATAAAATCGGATTTAAAACGATTATCACTTCTCAAGCGCTGCTCGATAAAATAGGATGTCCTCTGGTACCCGGTATGATATGCATCGAAGATATCATGAAAGAAATTACGACCATCAACAAGCTGAGTGCTGCATTGAAATCCAAACTTCCCGCCACGATGATTAGCAATTCATTTCCAAAGGCAGATATGGATGATGATGTGGTCATTCTTTTTACAAGCGGCAGCGAAAAAGATCCCAAGGCAGTTCAATTGACACATCGAAATATCGGATCCAATATCGAAAGCATCCGGGCATTTCTGGAATTGTCAGAGAATGATATCATGATGTCCATCCTGCCTCTTTTTCACGTTTTCGGGCATAATATCAATTTCTGGCTTCCTTTGAGTATCGGGATGACTGCTGTGACCTATGCCAATCCCCTGGATTATAAAACCATCCCCAAAATCATGAAAGAAGAAAAAATCAGCGTCATTGCCGCCACACCGATTTTCTTTTCGGGATATTTAAGAGAATCCACTCCAGGAGATTTCGAAACCTGTCGAATCATGATTGCGGGAGCGGACAAATGCCCCGAACCCCTGCGCGAAGGGTATATGAAAAAACACAAGAAAGTGCTGCTTGAAGGCTATGGCGCAACCGAGACAAGTCCCGTGATCTCTGCCAATATCCCGGATCAAAACAAGCCGGGGAGCATCGGGAAAATTCTCCCCAATATCCGTGTAAAAATCACAGAGATCAATACGGGCAAAGAACTGCCAAGGGGTCAGGAGGGGAAAATCCTCGTAAAAGGGGACTTGGTCATGAAAGGGTACTACGATGATATTGAGGAAACCTCTTTGCACATTAAGGATGGTTGGTACGATACAGGGGATATGGGAATTCTTGATGAGGATGGTTATTTATGGCATAAGGGTCGGCTCAAGCGGTTTGTCAAAATTGGAGGCGAAATGGTTTCTCTTGTGAAAACAGAGGATGTACTCGAAAAACTGCTTCCTGCCGGTGTCGATTGTTGTGTCGTTGAAATTCCCGATCCACGCAAAGGCGCCAGACTCATTGCCGCCGTTACAGGAAAAGTAAACGACAAAGAAATGATCAATAAAATGTCAAAATCTCTTCCATCCATCGCTATTCCCAGCCAATTTATTCTATTTGATGAACTACCGAAAATGGGAAGCGGGAAAATGGATTTTCGAACCATTACAGAAATGGTGAAAGAGCGGTTTCAAAAATAGGAGTAATAAAAAGACCAACAAAGAAATCTGAACTGCAGAAAATAGTGACGACATGCATGATTAGAAAGGAATCTCGATTGAACTGGAAGTTTTGGATTGGTATAATTATAGGAATTTTATTTTTATTTCTTGCCTTTCGTAAAGTGGATTTTAATGAAATCGGGATCGCCTTAAAAAATGCGAATTATATCTACACCATTCCGGCTATTCTTCTGACTGTTCTCAGTTTATGGTTGAGATCTCTCAGATGGCATTTCATGTTACAGCAAATCAAGAAAATAAGACTGAACAGTCTGTTTTCAGCGACGATGATCGGATTTATGGCCAATTATCTATTCCCCGCCAGATTGGGAGAATTCGTACGGGCTTACGTTATTGGGGAAAAAGAGTCTATCAGCAAGAGTGCTTCCTTTGCCACAATCATTTTTGAGCGCATTCTTGACGGGATAACCATACTCACATTTCTATTCATCATATTGATATGCTTTTCTTTCCCTTTGCCCGATTGGATGAAAAGTGCAGTCTACCTTGCCTGTGGATTCTACATTCTCTCACTTCTATTTCTAATCCTGTTGAAAGTCCAGACAGACAAGGCCTTGAAACTGACCAGTTTCATCTTTCGCCCTCTGCCGAAAAAGATACAGAACAAATTTTTAACGACACTAAATTCATTTATTACAGGTTTACAAATTCTGCATCATTTCAGAAATATCCTTGTGTCTGTTTTCTTGTCTGTACTCGTCTGGATTCCCCCAGGTTTCATTATCTATTTCATTCTCATCTCTTTTGACATTTTCCTACCGCTATATGCTTCCTATCTCATTCTGGTTATTTTTTGTTTCGGTGTGATGATTCCTTCAGCTCCTGGATTTATCGGCACCATTCAATTTCTTTCTGTTTCTGGTCTTGCTCTTTTCGGTGTTTCAAAAGGTCAGGCATTGAGTTTTTCTTTTTTATATCACCTCTGTCAGTACATTCCGATTATCACCATTGGTCTCATATATTTCTTCATTGAAGGTTTCTCATTTGCACAGATTAAGTGCTCACAAAAAATAGAAGAAGTAGAAACGAACAGATCTTAGGCAATCTCCTATACAGTTCATCGAATATTTTCACAAACAAGAAAAAGGGTTTTCTCATGGCTGAAAAATATATTGTTGCTCATGATATGGGTACCAGTGGGAACAAGGCCGTCCTTTTTACGATCTACGGAAATATGGTGAGCACTGCCCATGAATACTATCCCATGTTTCATCCACATCCCGGATATGCTGAACAGAATCCGAATGATTGGCTCGATGCCGTGTGTAAAACAACACGCGCTGTACTCGAAAAAAGAAAAATACATCCTGAAGATGTAGCCGGTATCACATTCTCATCTTGCACACAGACACTGGTTCCTGTCTCAAAGGACGGAACACCATTAAGAAGGGCAATCAGCTGGCTGGATGGCCGAAGCGCAGAGATCATGCGTCGAAAATTATGGACACCGCCAAGAATCATGAGATACAACATATTCAAATTGCTCAAATTTCTGACCATTACCGGAGGCAGTCCGGGTCACACGGGCAAAGATCAAATCGGAAAAATTTTGTGGATGCATGAACATGAACCAGATCTTTTTGAAAAAACATACAAATTCATTGACGCAAAAGATTTCATTCTTTACCATTTGACAGGAAACATGGTAACATCCGTGGATCTGGCTGTGATCTGGTGGTTTCTGGATACCCGAAAGAATCGAAACCAATGGCATCCCAAGCTCTGCAAACTCGCAGGCATCACAACCGAAAAATTAGCCGAAGTTCGCGAGAGTGCGGAAGTCATCGGACAGCTCACTCCCGAAATGGCCAAAAGAACTGGGTTGCTTCCTGGAACTCCTGTCATCAACGGGGCCGGTGATTTAAGTGCAGAAGCACTCGGTTCCGGAGCGATCGGAGAAGGCGAGCTCCACATCAGTCTGGGAACCAGTGGATGGGTGGCCGGCCATTTTACAAAACGGAAAATTGACTTGGCCCATTACACAGGATGCATCGGCAGCGCTTATCCCCAAAAATATTATCTGGGGATGGCGCATCAGGAAACGGCTGCTATCTGTCTGGAATGGCTGAAAAACAAGGTGCTCTACCATGAAGAGCAGTTGAAAGAGGAACATCATGTCCCTGACATCTATAAAATATTGGATCAACTGGCTGAAAAGGCAGGACCCGGAGCCGGAGGATTGATGTTTACACCCTGGATGTATGGTGAACGGTGTCCCTTGGATGACGATTTTGTCCGAGCAGGCTTGTTCAACATCGGGCTGAACCATTCACGCGAGCACATTATCCGCGCTGTTTTTGAAGGGATTTCCTTCAACACGCGATGGGCCATGGAAACACTGGAGAATCTTTTTTCTAAAGTTGTCTCCCTAAATATCATTGGCGGTGGTGCACAGAGCGATGTCTGGTGCCAGATCATTGCGGACATTTCAAATCGGGTAATCAACCGTGTTGCGGATCCCCAGCAGGCCGGTGCAAGGGGTGTGGCCCTGTTGGCAAGCATGACACTGGGATATATTGATTCATATGAAGATATTAAAAAATATATCAAAATAGATCAGACCTTTACACCCAATCCGGAAAATCGTCAGCTCTACGACAAACTGTTTAAGGAATTCAAGAACATCTACAAACAAAACAAAAGATGGTATGCACGGATGAATCGACAAGCATAATAAGATTTTCAGACCAGAAAAAGGAAATCGATGCCAATAAAATCCAACGACATATCAGATTGTATCCATCCCGAAGCAACCTATGAAATCAAAATAATCTCTGTATCCGATAATGTCTCATTGAGGGTCATTCAACTGTCGCCTGCCATGGACCGAGGACAGCCGGTTGTTGTCTTTATTGCCGGCTGGATCTCTTTAATCTCAGCGTGGAAAAATGTGCTCAAAGAAATAACAAAAGATCACACGGTCTATTATGTGGAGACAAGAGAAAAAATATCTTCCCAAGTCCAAGGAAAAACAACGTACAGCATCGAGGCGATTGGCCGGGATATCGTCCATTTAACCTCTCAACTCAATCTTAAGGAGAGGAAGTACATTCTATTCGGAAGTTCCCTGGGAGCTACGGCGATTCTCGATTGCTGTCGATCTCTAACGATGGCTCCTTTATGTCTTATACTCGTAGGACCCAACGCCCACTTCCGCGTTCCCAAAATCGGTATGGTTGTGGTCAGAATCTTCCCACCGAGATTATACCTTTTGTTGAAGCCTTATATTAAATGGTATCTCAAGACATTTCGTCTTGATATCAAAAGCGATTACGCCCAGTACGAAAAATATGGCCGTTATCTCGATTCAGCCGATCCCTGGAAATTGAAAAAAGCCGCCCTTGCTTTTTCAAAATATACGGTCTGGGAGGTACTGAAAACAATCAAATATCCAACCCTGATTATCGGCGCATCAAAGGATATCTTACACGAACCCGCCAATCTTCAGCAGATGGTTCAAACCATGGCAAATGCAACATATGTGGATCTGGAAACCAACAAACGCACACACAGTGAGGAAGTGGTTAAGGTGACAAAAAGGTATATTCACCATGTTCAAGAGATGAATAGGAAGTGAATTTGCTTCCCCCCGCACTGATTCTCTTAAACATCTTATAATTTGCTCTTGATTTTTACATTAAAAACATATATAATTTGATGATTAAAATACACCATCATGAATCATCTCCCATCACCAAAGGAGCAAGTCATGAAAATCACCCGTGTAGAAGAAATGAGAAAATGTGATGCAGCCGCCATCACAAAATATGGGATCACCGATGAACTTCTCATGGAGAATGCAGGACTGGCTTCATCTCGGGTGATATCTCAGGAATTCGGCATCCAAAATCACCGTTTTCTCATACTCTGCGGTATTGGAAACAACGGTGGAGACGGCCTGGTCGTGGCGCGTCAAATACATTCAATGGGAGGACAGGTAACCATTTTTCTTTTCGGAGATCCCAAGAACTTTAAAGGAGCAGCAAAAAAGAATTTTGAAATCGTATCCAAATTGCCAATAAACCTGAGACAGATCAAATCTGTTAGACCTTTGAAAACCGAAATACTCCTCCACGATGCGGTGGTTGATGCTCTCTTTGGGACCGGATTGACAAGAAATGTAGAGTCCATTTACAAGGAAGCCATTGAACTGGTGAACAGTTCAAGTAAAACTGTCTTCAGCCTGGACATTCCATCCGGTATCAACGGTAATTCGGGACAGGTTATGGGAACTGCTGTCCGAGCCGATTTTACCATCACATTCGGTTTGCCGAAAGTGGGTAACATCCTTTATCCGGGTTATGTGTATTGTGGTAAGTTATTCGTATCCCACATCTCTTTCCCCCTGTCCCTTTATACCCAGAATTCACTTAAAATAGCAATCAACCAGCCAAATCAACTGCCACCAAGAGATGCGAATGGCCACAAAGGGAGCTTTGGGGATGTACTTTTCATTGCAGGTGCATTGAACTACTTCGGAGCCCCCTACTTTTCCGCACTCTCTTTTCTGAAAGCGGGAGGCGGATACGCCAGACTCGCATCGCCTGCATCCATGACGCCATTTATCGCCAACAAAGGCAGTGAAATTGTATTTGTTCCTCTGAAGGAGACAAGCTCATTCTGCATTGCCTTTGAGAATTTGAATACACTCATGACCCTTTCCGAAAAATGCGACATGGTCGTATTGGGACCGGGCTTGTCATTGAATGAAGAAACCCAGGGATTGGTCATTCAATTGGCAAAGAAAATCGAAAAGCCCCTCCTCGTTGATGGTGATGGGCTGACGGCACTTTCACAGGACATGGATATCATCACAAAAAGAAAACATCCAACGATACTGACACCCCATTTGGGAGAAATGTCGAGAATGACCGGGAAAAGCATTCAAGAGATCGGAGAGGATAAACTATCGATCCTGCAAATTGAGGCGAAAAAACGCAATGCCATCATTGCATTGAAAGGGGCACATTCAATGATTGGGTACCCGGATGGCAGTGTATTCATCAACATGAGCGGCAATTCCGGCATGGCCACTGCAGGTTCGGGCGATGTACTCACAGGAACGATTGCGGCCATGCTTGGATTGGGATTGCCTTTGGAAGAAAGTGTTCGAACAGGTGTTTTTCTGCATGGATTTTCCGGAGATCTGGCTGCACAGGAAAATGGCGAAGACGGGATGACGGCCCAGGATATACTCGATTATCTCCCCTATGCCGTAAAACAATACAGGGATGAATATCACGAGATTATTGCGAATGATTACCACAGTATTTACTCAGTGTAAAATCCTTTTTTAAAAAAACCATTCAGATATTCAGATGGATATAAACAGTATCATCAAGACCTGGTTTCTTCAGGTTCGCGGACCCTTTCTGATTTTATCTGTTGTTCTTGTACTCCTGGGGATGGCATTGGCATACCAAAGTGGTGTAATTCATTGGATGCATGGTACTCTCCTCATGATCGGTGTTCTTATGACCCACATATCGGTCAACCTTTTTAACGAGTACTCCGATTTCAAGACAAAAATTGATACATTTACCCATCGCACACCCTTCAGCGGCGGAAGTGGACTGCTGCAGGCCGGAAACACCTCACCTAAAGCGGTTTTGATGACAGCCTATATCATGTTTTTTCTCTCAGCCGTGATCGGATTCTATTTCATATGGGTGAGCGGTTGGATGATCGCCATTTTCATGATCATCGGGGGACTGTCTATACGATTTTATACATCTCATTTGGCCAAATGGCTGCTGGGGGAGTTTTTTGCGGGTCTGGCACTGGGAACGTTTGTGGTTTTGGGTGTTTACTATGCCCTGACCGGTTATCTTACATTGAATGCGGTCTTGATTTCCATTCCACCAGGAATATTGACTTTTCTGCTTCTCTTTCTGAATGAATTCCCGGATGCGGAGGCCGATCAAAAAGGTGGACGGCACCACCTGGTCATCCACTTCGGAAAGAAAAAAGCCTCTCGTATTTATATAGGTGCCATGCTCCTTGTTTATGTCATTATCCTCGCCGCGCCCTTTATCTGTGCTATTCCTTTTTTAGTATGGATTGCATTGCTGACATCGCCTCTGGCTGTAAAATCAATAAGCATCGTTGTAAAACATGTTGATGATACACCCCAATTGATCCCTGCCCTGGGAATGAATGTGGGTGTTGTGATCCTGACCGACCTTTTGCTTGCTGCAGGTTACTTTCTATCCGCATGATGATGATCTTTTTGATCCGATAGAGCTGACCTACGAAGAAACCCGATCCACAACCATCCGAAAAAGCAACCCACCACATAATAGGGAAAATCCCACCACGAAAATGAGGTACCGATCAAAGTACGGCCAATAAATGTGGAACGGATTGTTTCAAGAAAGGGTGGATGAGCCAACTGAAACCATTCAAGAAACGAAGTGACTCCAAGTACCCAAAGAGCAACTTTGAAACGAGAAACCTGCGGCCAGATCAAAACGACAACAAGACACCAGAATAGTTCATACAGCATCCCCCCCGCATAATCGTTGAACCACCATGCAGCTGGTCCATTATAAAATTTGGATGCAAATCCAATTGGAGTGAGTACCAATAAGGAGATCACTATTTTTATACGAATGGCTCTGGTATTGATCAAAGCTTGACTCACAAAAAAATGCAGAATCATTTTCCTGAAAGATCAAGTGAAATGATTATCATCATTCGATCGAACGGCGTTTATCATTCCTGCGGAAGCAGGAATCCAGTTTTTATAAATCAACTAAAGAAGAACGTCATCCTGGGCGGAGTCGAGGGATGAAGAAAGCAAAACGCCAACACAGATTGGTCGGGATATTTATCCCCGACGTCATTTTGAATAGAAACATTCATCCCTGGAAAACAAACAGTAATCCAATTTTAAGATGAATATCCTGACCAACCTAAATGGGTCTCAATCAAAAACTGCCGAATTTCAGAATCACCAGACCGGAAGGACCACTGACATCCGAAGAGGCGATTCCAGGCAGATCCACTCCCATAGCCAGCCGATAACTGACACCCAGTCCTATGCGAAACCACTGGCTGACGTTCATATCGACATTGAAACTCGGTTCAAACATGAAAATATTATCCGTTTCGACAGCCTCATTGGGATTGTGCTCCTTGAGTTTGACATAGCCGCTGCCGATCATTACATGAACCGTCCAGTGAATCAGCTTGTCGGATTCATGGATGTACTCCATTTCAAATCCACCATAACCCACATTCAAATACAACGGTTTCCCCTCCGTGCTGAACTGATCCGTTTCGACATCCAGAAGCTGACTGTATCCCCCACCACCAATAACGAATGTGTGATTGATAATCCATCCGCCCCTTCCTCCTGAAAACAGACCCAAATGACCATTCACCAATCCAACCTTCCAGACCGGCCCTCCATACCCACCGCTGTGAAAACCACCATCAATAAGTGTTTCTTCCTGCGCCAGCAACGGCATTGAAATAAAAATATAAAACAATATAACGAAACATCTCTTCATGATTTGACCTCCTCCGTATAATGAAAAAATCTCCGCTGATCGAATCGACGGTTGGTTTATCGCAAATGTCTGACGGCTTGTTTGAGTGAATCAAAATGATCAAATAGGGTGTTGATTTTGGAAACATTCATAATCTTCATTACGCGATCGGGTGTTTTGGCCATTCCAATCCGACCATTGACATCCTGAACAGCTTTGTAACAGGCCATCAGCATACCAAGACCATGACTGTTCATCCACTTGACTCGAGACATGTCCAGAACAAATCGATGAATCCCTTCTGAAACCAATGCTTTTAACTGATCGTGGATCTCCCTGGTTTCCTCGTCTCCGCTGAGTACACCCCTGATTTTAATAATGGCCACTTGATCAATGATCTTAACCTTACAAGCCATCCACTTTTCTCCATTGAAGATTGAACGAACGCATATTATTTATGAAATACTTTTTTAAATGTCAAGCTGTAAATCAAAGGACGGACAACCTTTCTTGATCCAATTGAATATTTAATTTTATTTTTTTCATATTATTTTTTTGTTGATTGTATTGGGCAGTTTTATTATTTTGAAAATGATTACACAGGACAATATCATCAAGGTGAAAGGAATCAACCTATGTCGATTGATTTGAGCAAACTCGAAAAACTGGCGGAAGGCAAAACCAAAATCATCTATAAAAATCCTGATGACGTGAAAACCGTATTTATGGTTTTCAAGGACGACATCACAGCCGGAGACGGCGTGAAACACGACATCATCGAAGGCAAAGCCGTTGTGGACTGGCAAACCAACCGTGATATTTTTGAATATCTCAACCGTCAAGGTGTCAAAACCCACTACATCGAAAGCCCTCAAGAAAAAGTATCCCTGGTGAAAAAACTGGATCGAAAAATCAACTTGGAAGTGGTGACACGCAGGGTTGCTGCCGGATCGATCTTAAAATGGGGAAACGAAGAAGAAGGGAAACGATACGATCCCCCGATTACACAGTTTCATTACAAAGACGATCCGCTGCACGATCCCATGCTCGACCAGACCTATGTGGATTACATCATCAAAGCAAAGTCCGGAACCGAGTATGCCAAAATGGTTCAAATGAACGAGAAAGTACTGATTCAGTTGGAGAAAGCCTTTTCCCGGTTTGACATCCAATTGATCGATATGAAGTTGGAATACGGCATCATTGAAGATGACGTCTATGTGATCGATGAAATTACCGGAGGATCTTTCCGGTTATGGCCTTATGCCCATAAAAATCCGCATCTCAATCAGCCCAATGTTATCAAGGAGCTCAATCCCGAAGACAGGCTGGATAAAGACACCTACCGCATGGGTGGGGACCTGGGTATGGTGCAATCGAAATTTGGAGAAATCGCCAAGATCACAGCCCAATTTAAAAATATCTAAAACAGACTAAGAGTCATTCGTCTCACCATTTTCAACAGGTCTGGCAATCTTCGACAGCTCGGGAAACCGGGTGAGCAGGGTTGCCGGCATCTCGAGTTCTTCCTCACCTAAAACAGCTTTCAGCTGAAGTGCATTGGCCACTGCCTGTCCCCATGGGTGATTGTTTTGGATCACATAGGTTTCCCCTGATCCCTCGGATACAGTCTTCACATTTTTAGCGATTTCTTCGATCTCCTTCTCAGAGTAGTAATAATCGTATCGATCACCAGGGGATTTTTTACTGGTTTCATCGGTTTCCTTTTTCTGAAACCAGGATTCATAATTTCTGCCGTGCATCCGTACATAACCAACCTTTCCGGTCCGAACCGGTTTAAAGCCGATTGATTCTCCAATGACAGGTTGATCGATTGCTGCCAACCCAACATTTTCTTTATCAAGGAATTCGTAAGTCGTATCGACATCCCAGCTGCCGTGGCGCAACTCAAAAACCAGAGGATAATGATGAAATGTTCCAATCAGATTGGACAGCCATTTCCGATTCTCTTCATCATTTCTAAAACTCCAAGGGAACTGACAGAGCAGAGCGCCCAATTTATCAGCCTCTGCCAGAGGATCCGTGCCGTTGGTGACCTGTTTTACCTCTTCGGCGGTGAACACATTTCGATCATGCGTAAAACGCTGCCAGAGCTTGGCCGTGAACTTGAAGTTCGGATTATGAGCCACTTTTCTGACCCAGGCCGAGGCCATAAATGAATTCGGCGGCCTGTAAAATGTGGAGTTGATTTCGGCTGTATCAAAAAATCGGGCCAAATAATCGAGTTCCTTGAAACATTTGTCTGGTTTTCCAGGATAGACAGTGCCGTACCAATCTTTGTAGTTCCAGCCGGCTGTACCGACTCGAACGATTCCCTGATTGACTGACAATGGATCGATCTCCCTTTTAACAAAATCAATCTTGATAGAAATAAATCATTACGAGACGGCCTGCATCAGTATCCCGCAAATCCAGGCACAGTAGGTACCGAGCACATAACCCAATACGGCTAACAATACACCAACCGGTGCAAGGGCTGGATGAAACGCCGAAGCCATAATGGGCGCGGAAGCGGCTCCTCCAATATTGGCTTCACTGCCCACAGCCACAAAGAAAAAGGGTGCCTTAATGGCCTTCCCCACTATTAAAAGAAGCATCACATGAAAGAGCATCCAAACAAGGCCCACAAGAAAAAGCTGAGGATTTTTAAAAATCGCCATAATGTCCATTCTCATCCCGATACTCGCAACCAGAATATAGAGCAGCAGACTGCCGTACCGCGAGGCACCAACACCCTCAAGCTCCCTTGCTCCTGTAAATGAAAGCAACACACCGCCTGTCGTGGCAATAATGATAATCCAGAAAAACGGTGAAGTGAGGCTGTACTTTCCCAGAGACGGCGCATGCTCTGTAATCCACGGTGCGATCAAATCTGAACCGAAATGAGCAATGGCCGTCATCCCGAAACCCACTGCCATCACAGTCATGACATCGGTAAGACTCGGGATGCGTGAGAGACTCATCCTGTAATCATCGATTTTTCGACGCAAACTCTCAATGGCCGATGTGTCTGATTTCAGCCAACCGTCAAGTCGTTCCGTAATACCGGCACCGTACAAAAGAAAGGCCATCCATAAACTGCCCACGATAACATCAACAGTGATCATCGAAGCAAAGAGATTATCACTCACATTAAAAACCTCTTTCATCGCCGCCTGATTGGCTCCACCTCCAATCCAGCTCCCCGCTACTGTTGTGAGCCCCCGCCATACCGCATCCGGACCGCTACCACCCACAGCACCTGGGGCAATAGCTGAAAAAATAAGGATTGTGATGGGTCCTCCGAAAATAATACCGACAGTACCTGTTAGAAACATAATCAATGCCTTAGGTCCAAGGCTTAAAATCCCTTTCAGATCAATACTCAGTGTGAGAAGCACCAAACTCGTAGGCAACAAATATCGGGAAGAAACAAAATAGAGATTGGATTCTTCACCGGATATCACACCCAAAGAATTCAGAACAGAAGGGATAAAATAACAGAGGAGCAGAGCCGGAACACAGGTGTAGAATTTTTTCCAGAAGGGTTTGGCACTGTGGGAAGTTCTGAAAACAAAAGCCAAAATAATCAATAAAATACCGAGAACAACGGCGTCATTCATAAAAAGAGGTGGATTCAATCGGACACCTTTCAAGTTTGTCTACACGTGTTGGATAATCTTGATCCTTAATATACTATTTTAAAACATAAAATTAAACGGAAAAAGGGCGAGAGATAAAAATCTCTGCCCTTATCATTATCCATCACCATGAGATCATTGTGATACTTAAGGTGATACATTCAATTTAAATAATCATGAAGTTGCCAATTATTTGTCATCATCCACAACTTCGAAATCGGCATCCTCGACTTTTTTGCCTTTCTCCTTTCCCGGCTCAGCCTGTGCTTCCTGTCCCGCCTGAGCCTGACCTCCTTCCTGCTGGGTGGTCTGGGCATACATCTTGGAAGCCGCTTCCTGCCAGATTTGATTCAATGCTTCTGTGGATGATTTCAGCTCATCGAGACTGGATCCTTTAAGAGCCTCTTTCACGCGGCCGACGGCTGCCTCGATTTTGCCTTTGGTTTCACCGTCCAGTTTTGCACCATATTCCTTGATATTTTTTTCTGTTTGATAGACCAGCTGATCGGCAGAGTTTCTCAAATCGACCTCTTCACGTCGCTTCTTGTCCTCCGATGCATGGGACTTGGCATCGTTGACCATTTTCTCGATTTCTTCTTTGGTGAGACCACTGGAAGCCTCGATTCGAATCGATTGTTCCTTTCCGGTCGCTTTGTCCTTGGCTGACACATTGAGAATACCATTGGCATCGATGTCAAACGTCACTTCGATCTGGGGGATGCCTCTGGGTGCAGGGGGAATGCCGTCTAAATGAAAACGACCGATGGTCTTGTTATCCAGGGCCATTTCCCGCTCTCCCTGCAAGACATGAATCTCCACGGTGGTTTGACTGTCTGCTGCAGTGGAAAATATCTCACTTTTCTTGGTGGGGATCGTTGTATTTTTCTCGATCAGTTTCGTAAAAACATGACCGAGGGTTTCAATACCCAGCGACAAAGGTGTTACATCGAGAAGCAGAACATCTTTCACATCTCCACCCAGGACACCGCCCTGAATGGCGGCTCCCACAGCAACGACTTCATCCGGATTAACGCCTTTATGGGGCTCCTTGCCAAACAGATCTTTGACGATCTCCTGAACTTTAGGCACACGTGTCATCCCGCCGACCAAGATCACCTCATCGATATCACTGGCTTTTAAGCCCGCATCTTTCAGAGCAACATGACAGGGTTCGATGCTTCGAGCGAAGAGATCATCACAGAGTTGCTCGAACTTGGCTCGGGTCAGTGTCATATTGAGATGCTTCGGACCCGAATCCGTCGCAGTAACAAACGGAAGATTGATCTCGGTTTGCGTGGTCGTCGACAACTCCATTTTGGCTTTCTCGGCTGCTTCTTTCAAACGCTGCAGAGCCATCGGATCCTTGGAAAGATCGACGCCTTCCTTCTTCTTGAACTCATCGACCATCCAGAGGATAATTTTCTGATCGAAATCATCTCCACCGAGGTGGGTGTCGCCGTTTGTGGACTTCACTTCAAACACGCCTTCGCCCAATTCCAGAATGGAAATATCAAACGTACCACCACCCAAATCGTAGACAGCAATCTTTTCATTTTTCTTTTTATCCAGTCCGTAAGCCAAAGAAGCGGCGGTCGGTTCGTTGATAATTCTCTTCACATCGAGTCCGGCAATCACCCCGGCTTCTTTGGTGGCCTGCCTTTGGCTGTCATTAAAATAGGCCGGAACCGTGACAACTGCCTCGGTTACTTTCTGACCCAGATAATCTTCAGCTGTCTGCTTCATTTTTTGAAGGATCATCGCAGAGATCTCGGGAGGCGAATACTCTTTGTCCTGGATTTTGACGCGGGCGACATTGTTCTTGCCTTTGACGACTTTGTAGGGAACCTCTTCTATCTCCCGGCCCACTTCATTATACATACGCCCCATAAACCGTTTAATCGAATAGATTGTATTCTCCGGATTCGTGACAGCCTGTCTCTTCGCAGGGGCCCCGACCAATCGCTCACCACTTTTATTAAACGCAACGATGGATGGCGTGGTTCGGGATCCTTCTGCATTGGGGATGACAACCGGTTCGCCGCCTTCCAATACGGCAACGCACGAGTTTGTCGTTCCCAGATCAATACCTATTATTTTACCCATAATGCATAACCTCCATTTCGATTTGTATTTTGATGAATCATACGATTCTATTCATTTGTTGATTTTTTTTCTGTTTGTCCTTTCTTTGTTTCACCATTCTTCTTGGATTCAGCACCTTCCTTTTTACTCCCACTCCCGATTTCTTTCCTTGTACCGGCCTCTTTTTTCTTATAATCGGTGATATAGAAACCTGAACCCTTAAAAATCAATCCGGATCCCGGACCAATCAGCCTTTTGACTTCACCTCCACAGGACGGGCACTTCCGTACAGGCTTTTCAGAAATCACCTGAAATATCTCAAACAAATGTCTGCACCTTTTACATTGATACTCATACGTCGGCATAAATACTCCTTCCCAAATTCTTAATATTTAAAAAATCGATAGGATCAGTTTTTAACATGGCTCTCTTTCTCATACTCTTGGAAAAGTGCTTTTTCTTCCTGATTGAGATTTTTCGGAATTTTAACCCGTACGGTAACATACTGATCTCCCCGATGCCCATTCTTACTGATGCCCATTCCTTTTAATCGAAATTGGGATCCATCTCTTGTTTTGGGGGGAATTTTAAGCTGCACTTTTTTGCCGTTGACGGTTTTGATGCGCAAAGTCGATCCCAAAACCGCTTGAGATAAACTCAAAGGAACCTCACAGGTGATATCATTCCCCTTCTTCTTGAAAAATCGATGGGGTTGGATATGAACCGTCACCAGCATATCTCCGGGCGGCCCTCCTGCCACACCCAACTGGCCTTCCCCCCTCAACCGGATCTGTCCGCCCTCATCAATACCCGCTGGAATTTTCACTTTATAGCACCTTCTTCCCTTAACCTGACCCGACCCCCAGCATCGGTCGCACGGATTTTCGATGATCTGCCCTTTACCATAACATCGTGGACAGGGACGGCTGACACCGAATCCCCCCTGACCGATCACCACTATTCCTCTGCCTTGACAATCCGGACAAGTTCGTACTTTCGAGCCGGGTTTGGCCCCTCCACCATTACAGGAGGGACACGTTTTCTCTTTCTCTACAGTAAAAGATGTATGACCACCGGATATAGCAAGTTCGAAAGGTATGGAGAGCGTGACAATAAGATTATCTCCCTTTCGAGGTCCATACCGTTCCTGTCTCGTTCTCTCTCCCAGATCAAAGAATTGGGCAAATATATCTCCAAGCCCGCCAAAGTGATCAAACCCTTCAAATGAAAATCCTCCTCGATCCGTTCTTTGACCCCTGTTCCGGAACAGATCAAAATCAAAGCCATCAAAATGGACATTCCCGGGACGGAATCCCTGACTGCCAAAACCATATTTCCGCATTTGATCGTACTGCTGGCGTTTTTTGGGATCGCTTAGAATTTCATGCGCTTCAGAGACATCTTTAAATTTTTCCTCTGCCTGCTTGTTCCCGGGATTGATATCGGGATGATACTGCTTGGCCAACTTCCGATAGGCCTTTTTAATTTCATCCTGACTTGCCCCTTCACCAACACCTAAAATGTCATAGTAATTTTTTCCACTCATTCTGAATCACTTCTTCCATCATCAACGGCTTTGCCGACTTTAACTTGACTTGGACGCAAAAGTTTTTCTCCAAATGTATAACCCTTTTTCCACTCTTCCAGAACCACTCCTTCACGATCCGGATCCGTTATCTCGATATCCACAGCCTCATGAATATGGGGATCGAATGGTTTCCCGACCGATTCAATTTCCTCCATCCCTTCTTCCACGAGACATTCTTTCAGATTTTGACAAATATATTGAACATCCTGCGCATCACATTTTCCATTCGACTTCACACTATTGAGCAAACGGTCAAAATCATCCAAAACAGGCAATAATTTTGAAACCAATTCACCCTTTGCTGTTGAAAACAGGGATTTTCTTTCCTTTTCAATTCTTTTCTTGTAATTGCTAAATTCCGCCTGCAATCGTTGAAGCTGATCAATGGTCACATCGATATTTTCCTGAGAGTCCCCATTTCTATGTGCAGCAGGATATAATCCTTCAGTATCAGCAACAGCCTCTTCTTCAGGTCCCTTAACCGGAATCGTTATTTCCTGATTTTGGTTATTTAACTTTTCATCCATTATCATTCAATATCCTTTCAAACAAAAGTCATCCATCAACACGATATCACTTATGATGATAAAAAAGTCAACATGAATAAAGCAAGAGACGTGCCAAAATTGAGAATATAGTTTAATATACTGATATTATGTAAAATAGGGAATACGAAGTAAAATGAAATGGATTGCCACATTGACAGCAATAGCGTCATATCGGCATTATATTAAACAGAATTGCCAGATAGACACAGTAAAAAAGGGCAGGTTAAAACCTGCCCTTCCTGATAAGGTGACATAAAAACGAGCGATTTCTATTCAGGAATTCTTACAAACGCGTGTAAATCGACATCACCGCGCTTCATATAAAAAATAACCACTCTGCCTTTCTCAAATTGTCGAAGGGCTGATTGGAAATCAGAAACGGACTGAATTTCCCAATCTTCAATTTTTACAATCAAATCATTCACCTGAATTCCTGCATCATAAGCATTGCTGTAAGTCTGTACAAGGGTCACAATCACACCTTCACTATTTCGATATTCATCTATCCGTGACCGTATATCATTGGTCAAGTTCTGAACTTCAAGACCCAGTTGAGGAAGCGTTTCATCCGAACCCCTCTGATCGGATACAGTTTCCCTCCCTGTGTCTCTTTCCCCCAACGTAGCCCGTATTTGTTTCTCTTCTCCATTACGCCATACGGTGATGGTGATGACATCCCCTGGATTTTTAAGAGCAATCGCATTTTGAATTTCATTGCTTTGATTGACTTCCTGGCCGTCCAATTTCAGAAAAATATCCAATGGTTTTAATCCCGCCTTTTCAGCAGGGCTGTCTTCCATAACTTGCTCAATTCGCACGCCCTTTGGTCGATCCAAACCAAACCGTTCGGCAACCTCTTCAGTAACCGGTTGCATACCGATACCCAGATAGGCGCGTGTCACGTATCCCTGGTTGACCAGATCATTCATGATTTTCTTAGCTAAATTAATCGGGACGGCAAATCCGTATCCCTGATAATAGCCCGTCGTCGTCTGAATGGCTGTGTTGATGCCGATCACTTCGGCTTTTAAATTCACCAGAGCACCGCCGCTGTTTCCGGGATTGATGACTGCGTCCGTCTGTATGAAATTCTCAATGGCATAGGATCCACTGCTGCCAGATTCTGTATCTTCTATAATGCCGATTGATCGACCTTTTGCACTTATAATACCGGCCGTCACAGTTGAGCTGAGTTCAAAGGGATTGCCTACAGCCAGCACCCAATCGCCTATTTCAAGGACATCCGAGTCTCCCAGACGGGCAACAGGCAGGTTATCTCCATCAATTTTAATGACCGCAATTTCTGTTAAGGGATCCGTACCGACCAATTCCGCTTCAAATGAACGGTTGTCATAAAGTGTCACTTTAATGTCGTCCGCATTTTGAATCACATGGTTGTTTGTTAAAATATACCCGTCACTGCTGACAATCACACCAGATCCCAGTCCTCGGAGCTCCTGCTGGTCTGGTATCTGAAAAGGCCATTCCTGTCCAAACCAATCCCGCAGAAGAGGGTCGAAATAGTTATCTGATTGTTGCGAGCGATTTATCATTCTGGATGTGGAAATGCTGACCACAGTAGGGAGAATCTCTTTCGAGACAGCTGCAAATGAGGGCGTCGTTTCCTGGAGCTGCAGAAGAGCTTCAGAGGGTTCTCCCACTGCTCCCAAGACAACGGGTTTTACATCCCGGGAAGCCAGTCCCTCGGGTGCCCAATTCAAATTAGAAGTAAGCAAAACACCGATTACAATACCGATAAACACCAATCCTGCAGTTGACCATAATTTTGTTTTCGATGATAACATATTAAACCTCCTGATTATTGAAAATAGTGATAAACTTAATCCCGTGTACCCCGCAGAAGAACCAGTCGTAAAAGATGAAGCACGGCTACAGCGGTGGCAGCCACATAGGTCAGGGCTGCGGCATGCAATACCTTCCGGGCATGTCCGACTTCTTCTTCAGCCAGATATCCTCTCGATCTGAGTAGAGCGAGGGCTCTCGAACTGGCATTCAATTCCACAGGAAGCGTAACCACTTGAAAAAGAACAGCCGCACTGAACAAAACAATACCGATATCCATCAACTTGGGCGAAGCAAATAAAAATCCGGCAATGAAAAGAGGAAACGCCAGTGTTGATCCTAAATTCGCTACTGGAAAAATATTCTGACGGAGCTGAAATGCCACATAAGCCTGTTTGTGCTGGATGGCATGACCCACTTCGTGGGCGGCCACGCCGATTGCAGCTACCGAACGGCTTCTAAAAATCGCACTGGACAATCTGAGCTTCCGCTTTCTGGGATCATAATGGTCCGTCAGTTGACCGGGTACCTCTTCAATTTCGATATCATTCAGACCGCTTTCCTGAAGCAGTCTTTCTGCGATAGCGCCGCCGGTCATGCCCGTTACGGCAGGAATCTTACTGTATTTATTGAATGTGGATTTGACACGCTGCTGCGCCCATAGAGCTAAGATGATAGCCGGTATCAGCAGCAACATGGTTTGATCATAAAAAAAGAAAGGCATGGAAAATTCTCCGCTATATCGACTCTATAAATTCACACGCACTACAAAACAATCACTTTACAACGAATAGTACGCTCACTTTTTTTAAAAAGTTCCAATATAGATGAGATTCTGTAATATATCAAAAGGATGGAATTGAAACAGTGTTTAGAAATGCAGAGCAACGGAGATCCCAGACGCTGTTGTTCTGAGACTGATACGTTCAATACGTTCTATCGGGATCCGGACTTCCATGGGTTTAAATGCAATATAAAAAGATCCTGCACAAAAAAGGGCTGATACGACACTATACGCCAGAAAAGTCTTCGATTTATCACTGGTGACTTGATAATCAGGATCCAGCTGCTGCTGTATTCTTTCGAGCTCGACTCGATCACGCTCATTTTGATAATCTCCAAAGCTCTTCACGGCATAAGCGCCGGTGACAATGCCCAAAACAGCAAATGGAAGGAAGGGACGCCCGACTTCCAGCTGATATTTCATCCCTCCAATCAAATCGTATTCGATATTGTCACGAATAATCTTGGAAATATCTTCTGTGGGTACAACGACCAAACTCCCATCTGGCTTTCTCAATCCGAAACCATTCTCCGTTCGGCTAACCACAGTTCCGACATGCTTATTGTTTTGCCTGGTAATGATTGTATCCGTACCCAAAACGTTTGACAGGCAAACAAAAGAAAGAAGAATACAAGTCAACTTTTTCATGAACGAATCCTTCATAACTGGATTTTATACAAAAGGCATATATTTCCTCTTTTTTTCCAAAATCATCCAGTAAATTTGCATAAACTATGCCAAAAATTGTGCTTATCCTTAATCTTTAAAAATCAATACTCTTGAAAAAGCAATACCATGATTCTTCTATTCAGATATCGCCCAACCGGTGTGTTGTTGTCTCCCAGGAGGACCTCTTCTCCTCCTTTCAACTGCAACCGCAAAGGTTCCTTTTCACCATATCCTTCCGGAGCTTCGATCCGTTGTGTAATTTGCTGATACGTGTCGGGAAACATTTCCTTGACACGTTCAACAAAAGCTTCAGAAAAACGGAGCGCTCGCTGGTAGGACAACCGGTCATTGACATAATCAGGGCCGATGGTGCAGGCATGTCCTTCAAATACCAGATTCATTTTGGGATTTTCAACCATTTCTGTCGCAATATCCATGAGACGGTCCCAATAAAACTGAAATACAGGTTCTGTTTGGGCAAATTTTGCAGCTCCAAAAACTTCCCGTCTTCTGATGGTCCGCCTTTGTTTAAGATATACCATGTGCGGACGTGTATTGAATGAACGGCCCAATGTATCCGTCAATGTCAATGCAAATTGATAAGGACTGTTTCGTGGAACAAGTGTCCGGGTTTGATCGGTTCCATTCCACAATACAGTTCCCCACAACCTCTCATTCAGGATGACATCCTCCTGAGTAACAAGAATTGAACGGGGTTGGCCTTCCAGTTGCCATTCCGAAATATGAGCGGGAGAAATAATATCAACACGGAACAAAACGGTGTCCCTTATGGTGGTATCAACCGCCACATTATGAGGACCAAAGATATCAAGTTCGTTTATTTGGGAACAGCTAAATGTAACAACCCGATTCTGCTCCATAACCCATTTTGCATCTTGTGGATCAACCGGCATCGGTCGATCCCCCAAAATCTTATCTGGATGATCTCTTTCCACAACAACTTGAAAGGCAGGAACACCCATTTCAATAAGGACATTTCGAACACTTTCCGCCCGTTCATCAGCCAAATCGGTATCCTCCTCGCCGCTTAACAGATCAATGGCACCCATCGCTTTCAGTGTCACATCAGGGAACTTCTTCAACCGTTGGGCCAAAGTTTTTAAAATGGGTGGCAGAATTTCTCTTCCGTTTATGTAAAAGGGATCGACTTGACTTGAAAACGGTGCAAAATAAATTTCAGGAACAACCGGTATTTCAGTATAATCATAACCCGTGGCGACAACTTCGACCGTGTCCGGAACAGTGAACTCACCTTTCGGAATTGAAACGACAAGATCTCTTCTGATATTGTTCTCTTTATTGATCTCCAAAACGCTTGTATCCGCATCTACAAAAGTCTGAATAATATGCAACCCTTGTTTTGATGTGGACCAGGCAACCTGGAATGTGGTATCTTCACCAATATAGAGTTCCGAAACAAAAGTGTCTAAAAGCACATCTTCGGTTGTATCTTGAAGAGCATGGCTGCCAGGGGATAGATCTTTCACGATAAAGCGAAACCCAATCGATGGCATGTCCCCTTCATTTGCCACGACAAACGAAAGCATACCCTGTTCAGGGGTTTTTGTAATCCATGTAGAAGGTGTGAACATAAAATCTTTTACAACCAGATCGGGTGTAGCCACAATAAATTGTCCGATTTTCTCTCTTCCTTTCTTGGCCAATTGAGCATGGTGATCCAAATCATAGGCGACAATAGCCCAATGATAGATACCTCCCTCATCCACCGAACTTACATATGACGTTGCCGGTGTGAATGCACAGACCAGAAGAGAATCCCTTAAAGAAGAGCTTAAAAACGGATTAATGCCTCTCTCGATTCTATCAATGGCTCTTTCAATTTTCGATCGATTCTTATCGATGAGTACAATATATTGAACCTCATCAAAAGGATCTGGATCAAAAGCATCCTCCCAAATCAATTCGACTCTGGAGGCTTCCCCAATCTCCTGAGATGTAACCACTTCTGGTTCTTCCAAACGGAAAGGTTCTGGAGCAATACTGTAATGGGACAAGGTTCCCCTATAGGTTTCTTGAAGCACATCTCCATAACCCACATCAGCCATATCCAATTCGAGAGCATCACCATAATGGGAGGGAAGATCCATCATCGTATTCATCACATTATTCCAACGGAGTCCCAGCCCAAAAGTAAAATCACCCAAATCTTCCTTGTTGAAACCATACCCGAAACGCATACCAACCATTTCTCGCCACCAAATTTCCGTACCAACGCCAACCGTCCAATCTCTGTCTCGAACACCCACAAAATCAGTTGCCAGCAGAACACTCCAGTTACGATATGCTCCCAGATGAAGAGACAAACCGGCACGCCATGTTTTAGGAAGCAAGGTGGATTCACCATCAAACTTCATTTCTGTGCCCAAATGCAAAAGGGAAACACCACATGTGATAATGCCATAATCAAAAATCCCCATTCCAAAAGCACCCAATCCAAATCGATCGGGTTTTAAAAGGAATCCCATATCAGCAGCCACACCCTGCGCAGAATAGGTATCAAATCGGCTTGAAATCCCTTTTACATTAATCCCAAAAGCCAGAGCGTGATAAATCCAGTCTAATCTCTGTCCCAGAGCCACACTGACCAATAAATGGCCTGCTGAGACAGGGGATTCTTTCCCGCCTGTAGAATCCCAGGAAGGCATGCCCAGATAAGTGCTGCCCAATCCCAAAGTCGTTTTTCGACTTCCGAGAATGCGGACTTGTTTGATATAGGTCAGATTGGCTTGATAAATATCGGTAAAATATTTATTATACGCAGCAGACCACTGCCACCTCCGGATATGGCCCAATCCGCCTGGATTTGTGTATAAAGTATAAAGATCGTCACCGACGCCTGTAAAAACATTTCCCATCCCGGATTGTCTGGCTCCAGTGATCATTTTTAAAAATGGCAACCCCACACTTCCCTGCCCACAACAAATCACTGGAAATAGAAAAATGATTATTCCGATTAGACAGTAATACCTCAGCTTTTTCCTCATATCCGTTCCCTTCCCTTATCGAACAAGAATAAACTTACGCGCTTTTTTAAAATCTCCAGACTGCAGAACGGCAACATACACACCACTTCCAACGACCAAACCATTCTGATCTTTTCCATCCCATGTTGTGCTATTCCATCCTGCTCTGTAAGGTCCCTCAGTCACTTGACTCACATACGCACCTGAGATATCATAAACCACAATCTCCGCTATTCGATTCGAACTCAGTCTGAAACGCATGCCTAAGGGCATTCCCTTGTTTGACCGAAATACATTCTCATCCAATAAAAATTCATCTGCACTTCGAAGGGTAAAACGTGCGCTCCCTGTGCAAACCACACCCCATAAATCTGTCGTCTCAAAAATGACATCCACCATTTCCTCTTCGCCACTGGTACGCATCCAGGTATTACCAAATTCTGGAACGATCACAATCCAGCTGTTTGGTTCTAAATTGGGATTGTATTGAATAAAACCATCAGCATAATCCGTCACTTCGCTGTTATCCTCAAATCGTAATTTTAAATCCCACGATTGGATATCGACGGGTGTCATGACTTCGATTTGAACGCTGTCTCCCGGAATAACAATCCAGGGATTCACCCTCACCTGCGGATCAGGCGGTACAATGCCCTGTACCCATACAGTGTCACGTGTTGAGTTATTCCAGAGAATAGTATCCTCATCACAAAAAACAGTTGCTTCATTAATCAGAGGCTCCACCCAGGGAGGCATAAACGTATCCACTTGACAACAATAGACAAACTCTTTTCTTCCACCCCGGGCATCCAATTTATTGATCGTCCATCTGAGCGTATCTCCGCTGACCCAATGGGACGGCTCAGCGAAATCAATAAATTCAACATCATCGGGTAAAATATCCTGTACAGTCATATCACGACAGATCATCTCTCCTTGGTTCACAACAGATACGTGATATTCGACTATTTTTCCGGGGAAAGTATACCAGACGGAATCTCCCTGAACAACGACAAGGGAATCTCCAACACCCACTTTTTCAATGGCTGCATCAGGCCCTTTTAGAGGAATGTTATAGACAAGTGTACTGTCCATATTGTTGTGAAGTAGAGTATCCTGAATGCAATCGATAGTCACCTTGTTCATCAGTGTAAATGTCTCTGACACCAACAAGGTATCAACAAAACAGCGGTAACTGAATCGAATGGATTCATGCAATGGAATAGAATCGACCATCCAGTTTATCATACTGCCTTGAACCGAGTCGGGCATTCTTTCAAATTCAACTGGTATTAAATTAGAGGGCAATACGTCCTCGATCGACACATCTTCAACATCTTTGTGGCCGACATTCTGTACATGAACAGTATACTGGATGGTGTCTCCAGGTATTACAAACCAAGCGGTATCTTCATCCGAAACAGAAAAGGATTCTGTGATAACCGATTTTGTCACAGCACAGTCAGCAGGCCCAGATGGAACCAGATAGTATCCTTTGTCTGCTGAAGTGAAACCATCGTATAATACCGAAAGATCAATTGTTCTCCAATTCTGAGCTTGAATCGTATCGGGAGAAGCGTGAGAAAGAACAAAATAATACCGGAGGAAATGCTCAATGGCCTCGAAACCTTCTTCCGTATCTGTTCCTTCGTTGAGTTCAACATACCACCCCCCACTCTCAGTACACAACATCCTCAAACTATCGGTAAGACTTCCTTTACCTAATCCAACAAAATGGATGGGAATTCCCCTTTCTAAGGCTGCATCAGTAACCTCAGCAGAAGTGATGGTACTTCCCACATCCTCTCCTCCGACGATAGCCAAAACACCCTGTCTTCCCGAACGAGAATTCGCCAAGGATACAGCATCATAGAGCCCATCATACAAATGTCTCTGGTTTTCCGTAAATAAACGGTCGAATGCATCTTTGATGAGGGTGGTTTCTTGAGTAAAAGATTGCATCATCTCAACACCATTTCCAACACCGATAACGGCACCCCAATCGTCTTCTGTAAACTGATCGACAAAACCGGATAGCCCATCTCGCAAATTGTCACTCCATCCAGAAACTTGACTTGTAAAATCAACCACAAAAACCAATGAAAAATCGGATTTCGTGATCTCGGTTACTCTTAACCCCGGTTTGACATTTGGGTTTGCTGGAAAAAACGGGTCTTCTTTGTGATACTCCAACATTTTCTGCCATACATCACTTACTGGATCACCCAGTTGGTTTACGTCTGAAATCGTCAACCACTTTGTGGTATCCGCCAATCCAAGAATATGCTTACCATTTTGATCGACCACATGGACTTTGGTAAGTACAGGTGCGGGAAAATCTCCTTGGACCCCCCGGATTTGATCGGTGTATGAAATATCACTGATCCTGACTGCGATGGAATCAATAGCGACAACAATATGACATGAATCCCAGTTATTTACTTCGTTCATTTCAACGACGTCTTCCCCATAGTCGGCAAACAAATCAATCACATATTCACCTGGGTCAAGTCCTGGAAACAAACCTTGGACGACAATTGAATCATTGACAGCAAAAAATGATAGAGAATCTACATCAACCGGCTGAGCACCCAATTCTTGGGCAAAAAATGCTACTTGAAAAGGAATAATAACGTCCGCATTCCCCAGATTCTTTACAACTGCATTCACCTTGAAGGGATGTTTTGGAGAAATATGGCCTGATGGAACACACCTGATCGTCAAATCCGGAACGCCATAAGCATAGAGATCAGCATGAGCTTCATTATCTGTAGAAATCGAATCCGAAACACAATCGACATAGGCTGTGTTGGTTAAAATGGTCCCTTCGCTTGGCATTTTGGAACTCACCCGTGCCTGATAGTTCAGATGAACGGATTTGCCTGGATCAATTCTGGGAATGATCCATTGAATAGAATCTACAGTAACCAGTTGGGGTTCTACTTCAAAATCAATCACATTAAGCGAATCGGCAAGAAAATCAACAACCTGCACATTGGCTGCTGTTCCATGTCCAGTATTGATGATTTGAAGATCGTACGATACCGTATCATCTGCCACGGCATGATAGAGTGTGTCACCCATCTCTATGGTATATAAATCAGACTCAACCTTTTTGAATAAGGTGACATTGGGTGCCCAATAAGGAACATAGTAATATCCAACCCCCCTTCCAGTGACCCCATATTCGATATTTAACGTGACATCAACAACACGCCGCGTCCCATTGGTAAACGGATCGGTACTCATGTGGGCCAATGCATAATATGCTTGAAGTTCCTTCATAATCTCAAGATAAATCCCTGGCATATCATCTAATTTGGGTGCATGATAATATCGACCTCCAGTATTATCTGCCAACATCTGGAGACGCCAAGATTCTATATTATTTCCCAAGCCAATTGTATAAATAGAGACATTATATCTTATTGCATGCGCACCACATAGCAAATAGTCTGACTCACTTCCTTCATCTTTCCCATCAGTATATACAACAATATGTCTGCGTTCTTCATTGGGTTCATATCTGAACAGGGCAACAGCGGCTTCAATTGCATCCCATAATAATGTACCATGTCGATCAGGATATTCCTCTTCAATCGCTTCAATCAGAACTGTCGTATCGCTTGTAAAATCTTGACAGACAACCACATCTTGATCAAATTTGACAAGAGCGACGCGATCCAGTGGATTCATCTGCCTCACCAACATCTTTGCTGCATTTTCTGCTTTGTAAACAGTATCACCCATACTGCCACTGTAATCCATAACCAAAACCACAGACGCACCTGCTTCTTTTACATCATAAACTTCGGTTACCATATAAGATGAATCGGTCTGTTTAACATCTGGATTCGGAGGTATACTGTGATTCTCATCATGGTATTCTAAAACTGTACCCCAGATATAATCAACCAGTCCACCGCATTGAGCTATATCTGTAGGATATAACCAACGTGTTGTATCGGCCAAATCATGAACGTAGCGATTTTGTTGATCTTTAACTGTGATCAGAGACAAAACCGGGTAGGGAAACTGTGCAGGAATCCCACGAAAAACAGTCGTATCGGCAATTGAAACATGATTAAATGTAACATTAAGAGATGTTACCGTTGAAAAAGACGCCTGCACAAAAATGATAGAAAGAAGAGGAATGAAACGGAATCGGAGAAAATAATGGGCAAATCCAATCACCGGAGCAGAAAGCCTCTGAAACATATCTACCTCCATCGATAGAAGCGCTCTCCTAAAAATTGAATAAAGCAACCTCACTTCAGACGTTACTTTACCACTTTTACAGGAGAATAGATATCCAGAGACCATGCAAATCAACAGTTCCCATGGACCCCTCTCGCATTCTTTTGTCCCTGGTATATAACTATGTCCACAGTATTAAAACTGTTGATTTTCCACCCCTAAAGCGCTATATATTAATAAATAGATACCAAAAAGTCAAGTTAATAATTTTTTTCGATTTGTAAACGGAGTAATTACGCATTCTCACAAAATAATGAACATATGATAGAACAAATAGAAAAGAAGTACAAAATTGATGGATCTCTTCGAAAAAGAAAGGGATAATCATTTGATCAAAAGGGATTTTTGTTTGTTGGTATCCAATTTCTTGAAGCCAATCATGTAACATCTGAGCTGAAGGAATTGCTCCTTTCATAGCCGAGTATAATAGAGGAATCAGACAGAATTTGTGTTTATGTTGAGTAATAAAAAAATACCTTGCAATTTCCGCACGAAGTTAGTATAATTTGTTTAACTTACAAAGAAGAAAGCAAATTCACATCAGAGCCATATCAGAAAGATCAGTTATTATTGAAATAGAAACAATCAAAAAATAAAAAGCAATAAAATGAAAAAGATGGGATATACGATTCTGTTGGGATTAACCATTTTATTTACATTGGCAACTCTATTTTGTCTACGTACTAGAGCAATAAATGTAAAATCGCATCAATAACAAAATATATACAAAAAACCTTCGTGCTAAGATTTTCATGCATTATTGGGAGGAGATCATGAAAGATAAAATAAGTCATTCAATCTGCGTATTCATTGTTGCAGCATGGTTATTTTTGATTCCGAATCAAAGTCTGATTTTTCTTTTTGCTCAGGAAACGCTTTTGAGCAATGGATTCGCCTATATGGAGGATACCATTGCGAATGTATGGCAGACAATTGAAAGTGTGCCTTTTCCTGTTAAGTTGTTTACAGGTAATATTGAAAGAGGATTGATTATCTTTGGAGGCACGGGAAGCCGACAAGGGGCTTTTTTAACAGATTTAGAAAGCAATCAGTGGGCGACCATTGCTGACGCCCCTTTTGATGTGATGGGTGTTTGCGGTGATAATGCATTTGGTCCCGTCGTATTTGGCGGAAATAACAACCGACAAGTATCCTACATGCGAAGATACACCGACAATACCTGGATTGCAGTCCAGTCGGCTCCCTTTGCCATCAAAGATATAACTGGAACCAACGAATTTGGCCTCATCATTGCCGGTGGTATAGACAGCAAAGAAGTCGCTTACATAAAAAGCTACGCTTCAAATGAATGGATTCCGGTGGCCAATGCTCCATTCAGTATTACAAAAATAGCGGGATCAAATCAGAGGGGTGTTATCATCGTAGGGGGGAGAGAAAACAGACAGGTTGCTTATATGAAAGATTATTCAGAAAACAAATGGTATATCATTGCTGATGCTCCTTTTCCCGTCATTGATATTGCGGGGAATAATGCAACGGGACCAGTGATTATTGGTCAAAATCGCAAAATGGCGTATATGGACAACTACAAAGAAAATATTTGGAAGTTAATTGCAGACACACCTTATCCTGTATACCAAATAACCGGCACCAATGATGGCGGTGTAATCGTTTGTGGTAAAATTCCGGGAACTGTGGCAACCGATTCGGAGCGACCTGTTCGGGGAATCGTCTTAAAAACATCGGTAGTTGAATTTACAGAAAGGGGAGATCTGGGTATTCAGGACGCGGGCGCCATTGTCGCTGAATGGTTGACGACCTCGCTCAACAAGACAGGAGCTTTTGAAGTTTACGAAAGATTATCTCTATCGACACTGATGGAAGAGCATAAATTGGGCATGACCGGGCTACTTGATGATGAAACCATCGCCGAGATCGGTCGAATTCGAGGCGTTGATGCCATCGTTACTGGAAGTGTGATCAAGTTTGGAGATATTATATCCGTAACAGCAAAAGTGATTGATGTAGAAACAGCCAAAATCATCAAATCTTCCGACATCAAAGTGACCGATATTAATGAAATCTCTTCAGGAATTGATGAACTGGCCGGAGAACTCGCCAGAGAATAAATGGGTTCCGGTTTCCAAGCAATGGATTTAAATATGTTTTCCACCTTCTATTGTTACAGGAAAGGAGATTTTCATGTCGAGACAGGAAATGATTGAATTTATCGATTAACCGTTCTTTCTATTTTCTGGTATTTTGGTTTATGTCGCTGCTCTCTATCGATATGGATTGTTTTGTCCGAAATGTCTATTATGGGCCTTCGGACATTTTTCTAAGGGATGGAGCAATTGAAATGGAGTGATACGTTCCCTTTTTATGGACTACAACGAAACCACATCCTATCTTTTTTCCAAACATGCCAAAGGCATGAAACTGGGACTGGACAATATCCAGTCTTTTTTAGATGGGATTAACCATCCTGAACAGGGCTTCCCCTCCATCCACATCGCAGGAACAAACGGTAAAGGATCCACAGCTGCCATTCTTGAATCCATTTTACGCGAGGCAGGATATAAAACCGGACTCTACACCTCACCCCATCTGATGGATATGAGAGAAAGAATTCAAATCAGCGGCCAATGGATCCCCCCTGAAAAAGTGATTCACTATATCCAATATTTCAAACCAGACATCGAAGCGACAAACCTTTCTTTCTTTGAAATACTCACAGCCATGTCTTTCCTCTATTTTCTCGAAAACAAGACAGACATTGCCATTCTTGAAACAGGTCTGGGAGGACGGTTGGATGCAACCAATGTGGTTCTGCCCCTATTTTCAATGATTACAAAGATAGGACTCGATCACACACGGATTTTGGGCAAAACGCTGAAATCCATCACTTACGAAAAAGGATCCATCTTCAAGTTCAATATCCCCTGTTTAATTGGTGTCAACAGCAACAAAGTGAAAACATATTTTCAAGAACTTGCTCGTGAAAGAACGCCTTTAATCTATTGTCAGAAACAAGTCCATATTTATAACACCCGACTCACCGATCAGGGAAGTTGGTTCGATGCGGAAGCAGAATATTTTTCTTATCAAAATCTTTATCTACGGCTACTCGGTCATCACCAGGTTCAAAATTGCCAACTGGTTTTGTTGGCTGTGAATGAATTGATGAAGCGGGGGTGGATGATATCGGAAAGGTCTGTTCGAGAGGGTTTGAAAAAAGTGCAATGGCCAACCCGGCTTGAACTCCTCTCTGAGCAGCCTAAACTCCTGCTGGATTCTGCGCACAATCCTTTGGGCATCAAAAGCCTTGTCAAAGCACTGAAAACATTATTCGATTATGATCGATTGATATTCTTGTTTGGCGTTTTGCAAGATAAAGATTATCGGAAGATGATTGAACACATCATTCCCCTGGCTCAGGAATTGATTTTGACCAAACCACAAAGCGATAGAGCACTTGACCCAGAAAACCTTTACGGATTATCGATAGGGCGGAAGAAATCCGTTCAAGTCATTCCAGATATCAGTCAAGCATGGGAGACGGCTGTCAACCTGGCCGGAAAGAATGATTTGGTTTGCGGAACAGGCTCCATGTTCCTGACAGGCGAACTTTTGCGTCTCTGGAAGAGAAAGAAAAATCATATTGTATACCAATGAAAAAGCCCGTCAATGACGGGCTTGAATTACGATTCCTTTTTGTTCTTATTTTTCCCCTTAGGTTTTATTTTTTCCTTCATTTCGTTTATCTGATCTCTTAATCTCGCCGCATCTTCGTATCGCTCATCCTCGACTGCTTTTTGAAGTTCAAAACTCAGATTCTGAATTTTATCTTCTTTATCTGGTTTCGGCTTTTCAATATCATCACTGATCGCTGCTTTTTGCATCACTTCTTCATCGACAAAAATAGGAGAATGGGTTCGCAGTGCCAGAGCAATGGCATCACTGGGTCTTGCATCAACTTTATGCTGAGAGCCGTTTAATTTAATATCAATAGTTGCATAATAGGTGTTTTCCTGCAAGTCACTCACAACAACGCGAGCGATATTGACTTCTATAGAATCGAGCAGACTTTTCATTAAATCATGGGTCATGGGCCGGGGAGGTGTTACCTTCTCAATTTGCAGTGCAATGGCCTGCGCTTCTGCAGGCCCAACAACGATCGGAAGCCAGCGACGGTATGTATCATCTCTCAGGATGACGACAAACCGATTACTCGACGTATCTAAAGTGACCCTTTCAACCCGCACAGCAACAATCATTCTCATCACCTCACCAATAGCCTAAAGTATCTAAGCTTATTGATAAAAAATGACAAAATCAAGAGAAATTTTTGTAATAATATAATGATCATTTTTTATATTGAATCGATTTAATAAACCCATTCGAATGATAGAGTGATCGAAAGATATTTTTCCGGATGTTGGCATACCTTTCCTCTGACTGAAGATGGTCGATGATTCCCTTGATCTTTTGTCTTCTGGACGATCCATCTTCGGGACACAATTTCGGAAGTACAGGAAGTTCCAACTCACCAGCAAATTGCTTCAACAAAGTCTCTTCAATATAAACAAGAGGGCGGATGATCTGCATTTTTCCTTTGAAGACCTCTTGAACTGGATTCATCGCTTCTATTTTTCGGCCATAAAAAATATTGATGAGAAGTGTTTCAATGATATCATCCCGGTGATGACCGTATGCAATCTTATTGCACCCTTCACGGTGAGCCGTTTCATAGATTTTCCTTCTCCGATACATGGAGCAAATAAAACAGGGATTTTTAACGGCATCCGGATCAAAGGCGCGTTTATAAATCTCTGTATGCACGATACGATATTCTACACCCAATTGCCTAAAATAGGATTCCAATAGACTTGCCTTTTTTGGTCTTTTTTCTTGAAATCCCAAATCAATATGAACTGCAATAAGAGAGAAAGGATTGATTGACTGAATGAATGCATCGGACAACAAGTTTAAGAGAGAGAGACTGTCTGCCCCTCCTGATATTCCCACCAGAACGCGATCGCCCTTTTCAATCATACGATAATCATACAGGGCCTTGACCACTTTTTTTCGTAATTTTTTGTGGAGTTGTGTCATCCCTGTTCATCCACCTTAAATATACACGGCAAACAAACGAAGCACAGCCGGCGTGATATCTTCAAGTGTGCGAATATGACTGACGACACTTTCACTCCCCCTTCCCCATAACAACGTCATAACCTTATTCCGTGTATGTGTTTTCACTGAAAGATCTTCAATATTACCGTGATCACTCGTCAGAATAACCAGATTCGCATTTAAATCCAGCTCACTTAAAAGCGAAGTCATAAAACGATCCAATTTTTTTATTTCTTTCTGGCATCGTTCCATTTCCTGACTATGGCCGGCGCGATCCGTCATAAAATATTCATAGAGAACAAAATCATATTGTTTTGATGCTTGCACCAAGATATGGGCTGCTTCCTCAGGAGAGAAGAGATCTACATTAAATCCCCGTTTGATCAAACTCTCATTGGTGAAATCATGATAGATCGACCGTTTTTTACGGATATCATCAATCTGAAAGAATGGAATATCGGCAGACAAAGTGGCTACCGTGGTCGTTGAAAGGCACCATTGGATTTTTTTATTGAGGGCGAAAAAAAGCGGCCGGTATGCATTGATAAAGGCCGGACGGCATCCCATCTCTTTTACCTGTTTGAGAAGGGAATACTGCCTGAGAATATCACGCAGACGGCTGTTGGGATATCCCTGGAGATGTCTCCCCAACAGTTTTGAACAATTAATGCCGGTCAAAAGGGTCGATTGACCTGTTCCGCTTTGAGGTAAACCATCAACACCTAATGTGGCATCTGTAGGCAAAAGGAATCCCCCTCTCCCTGCTGAGTGGATACCATCACCATTTTCATAACAATCGAAGATGTTTAAATGATCCTGAACACAGGGATTCCGTAACGGATCATCAGATCCCAAACCAAGACCATCAACAAAAATCAATAGGATTTTGATCAATATCCCAACCGGGTTACAAGTTTGGCATCTTTACGCCACTTCTTCTTGATCTGAACCTGCAATTCCAAAAAGACAGGACGTTTTAAAAAATGTTCAATATCTTCTCTGGCAAGGCTGCCCACTTTCTTCAGCGCCTGCCCCCCTTTCCCGATGAGAATGCCTTTCTGCGAATTGCGTTCGACATAGATCACCGCCCGAATAAAATCTTTATGTCCCCTTTTTTCCTCAAACGTTTCCACATGAACGGATGTAGCATAAGGTATTTCTTCACCAAAATGGAAAAATATTTTCTCCCGAATGATTTCAGCGACAAAAAAGCGTTCTGGCTCATCACTGATAACATCCTGCGAATAAAAAGGCAAACCCTCAGGAAGTTTCTCCACAATAAGCGAAAGAAGAAGATTCAGTCCGTCCTTTTTCAAAGCCGATATGGGTAAAATCTCCTGAAATAGATTCATCACTTGGAACCGGTCGATGATTGGAAGGATTTTGTTTTTATCAACCAGGTCAATTTTGTTGATAATTAAAAATTTTGTTGCAGGAAATGATTTTAATGATTGGGAAATCTTTTCATTCTGCAGCTGATCGCCTGTGACTTCGATCATCATCAAAATGAGATCGGCCTCCTTCATGGTGGCTTGGGTCGTGTTCAACATTCTCTTCTGAAGAAAATATTTGGGTTGCATGATTCCAGGTGTATCCAGAAATACAACCTGATAATTGTCACCATTTAAAATACCCAAGATGCGGTGGCGTGTGGTCTGCGGTTTTGGAGTTACAATGGCCAATTTTTGTTGAATCAAATGGTTCAGTAATGTGGATTTCCCCACATTTGGTCTACCAACAATAGCCACATAGCCCGCACGAAAGGGCGATATTTTTAAATGCATCGATTTAATCTTAATAGAGTTGTTTAATTTGGACGTCTTGATAATAATGTTTTAGTATTTGATCGAAACGATATCCGAGCAAAGCCATCACTGCAGCGCCAGTCTGACACATCCCGACGCCATGTCCAAACCCGGCACCCTTAAGGATAAATCCACTTGGAATTCCATTTTGTATGTCTTTCCTAATCACATAAAAGCAAGAACTCCAGAGTGTGTTCAGTGAAAGTTTTTGGCGGATGGCCAATTCTCTATCAACCGTGCATTCACCATCTGTCCCCACAATGAGCAGCTTGATAATACGACCTGAAACGCCTCTTTGAAGGGGAATCAGATCCAGAACGTCTCCGCCCTGCCATTCAATTTTGGTCTGAAGGATTTCTTTCAGCTCCTGTTGCGTGTATTGAACCTCCCAACGAAAATATTTTTTTGTATAATCCAAAGCTTCCGGAAACAGATCGGGTATTGTATTACAGTATGCAATGGGTTTGTCATCAATCCAATTTTGAATATTTTGTTCATCCGATAGCAATCCGTACCTATCCAATAGTTGCGATCCATCAAAACTCCCTTGAAGATAAGCTTTGGGTTCTCCTCCCCAGGTTTTGTTATTATCCTCACCATGTCCCCCACACACGGCGGAATATACGGCATCACAAACGGTATCATCATACCAAAGAACGAGCCCCTCTGTTTCCTGAACAGCTTGATTGGTGGTGGGATGATATCCCGATAAGCCGCTGTAAGACTGACAGTGTACCGTTGCACAGAGATCAAACGGGTCTGACAGATGGACAGATCCCAACTTGGCCAATGCTTCACTTCTTGCCGCCACTGCCTGAGCTTTCAAAGCTTCAAAAGGAAAACCGTTCGGCATTTCTGCAGGAAGAACCCCCTGAAGATAGACTTCCAAAGGAATCGTATTGATAACAGCCAACTTCCCATCACTATCCAGCTCAAACCTGATTTGCTCGGGATAGGTCCGGGTTTCATTTCGTTCGAAATGAAATCCAGTACCCACCGGTACTTCGCAAAGTGTCACTTCGGTTCCCTGTATAACGATAGGATTTGAGGATTCAAATGTTTGATTATTTTCAAGATTGCGCAGAATAATTATCCCTTGCGCCTTCTGTACTTCTTTTTCAACAACGGTTGTTTCCAGCTTTCCCCAAATAGAATCCCGATAAGCCTCTGCTGTTTCTTGACTGGCGAAAGCTTCTTGGAGACAGACACGAAAAGACCGATTGTCATGAATCACCTGATTGCCTATGAGACGTTTTTCTCCCGTTGGTTGAATAAATGCATGAAAACCCTTCTCGACTATTTCTTTGATCACTGTATCAGCCTTTTCTTCACTCTTTACCGAGGCGGCAACGAGTATATAGAGAACTTTATTGGGACTGCTTTCTCTGATTTCAGCTCTCCATCTGTTACCCTTAACCCCTGTCGCTATAAATGTTCCATCATGACTGGTAATTTGAAATGATTTCTGCACAGAAAATTCGACAGCTTCTTGCCCCCACAATAGTCCCACCTGGATCATAGGCTCCAGTGAGTGTAATTTTTCCGGTTGCTTAACGGCGCATCGTACAAGAGACAAAAAAATGATCAATCCAACAAAAAGGCTGATTTTTTTCAATGATTGCCAATCCTATCAATCACATTTTCCGATGATTATTCAATGACTGTCAAAAAATATAATGACCATGATATCAAAATGCAAGGGGAAAAGGATGATCCCCCGTTCATTATTTAGCAGATGATGAAAGGGATTGTGATACAAATGTGATGCAAGTAAACGATTGACATCAACAAATAAATTGTTTACTTTATTGCTATTAGTGCGTAATCGTCTAATCTTGTAAAGAGAGAGGGAGAGAATGTCATTCAAGCAGATTAAATGTCTCATTACAGGCGGACTTGGATTTATCGGCAGTAATTTGGCCATAAAACTGGTCGAATTGGGCGCTGATATCACAATTGTTGATTCTATGATACCCGAATATGGAGGCAATTTATTCAATATTGAACCTGTGAAAAATGATGTGAAAATCAATTTTTCAGATATGAGAGATACGCATACACTTCCCTATCTGGTAAAGAACAGTGACATTATTTTTAATCTGGCTGGGCAGGTGAGTCATATGGACAGTATGAAAGATCCATTGACCGATCTCGATATTAATGTTCGGGCTCAGATATTCCTCCTTGAAGCATGTCGCAAATACAACCCCAACGCAACCATTATTTACACTTCGACAAGACAATTTTATGGCAGACCGCGATATTTACCTGTCGATGAGAACCATCCTCTCTGCTCAGTGGATACAAACGGAATCAACAAACTGGCTGGCGAACAATACCATATCCTGTATCACCAGGTGTATGGGCTTAAAACAATCGCATTGAGACTCACAAATACATATGGGCCAAGGCAACTCATTAAAAACCCAAGACAGGGATTCATTGGATGGTTTGTCAAGCATATTGTGTGTGATGAGACCATTGAAATTTTTGGGGATGGTTTGCAGATTCGGGATTTAACATATGTGAACGATGTGGTTGATGCTTTGATAGCTTGCGTGGATTTGCCAAAATGCTATGGTGAAATATACAATCTCGGCGGGGAGAAAACATCCCTCATCGATCTGGCAAAGCAATTGATATCCATTGCAAGCAAGGGTTCTTATAAACTGGTCCCCTTCCCAGAGGAGAGGAAGAAAATCGATATTGGCGACTTTTACAGTGATTATTCAAAATTTAAAAAAGCGACTGGTTGGATTCCAAAAGTCACATTGCAAGAGGGATTGAAACGTACCATCCAGTATTATGAGACATATAAGGATTATTATTTATGAGCTCAATGATTGTACGCTTTTTGGAATTGAGAAGAAATTATCTACAAAACAGAGATATCATTAATGCGGCCGTTTCACGAGTACTCTCAAGCGGCTGGTACCTATTTGGTCAAGAACTCGAACAATTCGAAAAGCACTTCTCGGAATATTGCGGCGTGCAACATGGCATTGGTGTTGCCTCTGGTACTGAGGCCATACAAATCGCACTTGAAGCATGTGGTATCGGAGCTGGAGATGAAGTATTGACCACGAGCAACACATGCGTTCCGACCATAACAGGGATTGAACTGTCGGGTGCCAAATGTATCTTTGTCGATATCGATCCGGATACATACATCATCGACCCCCATCAGATTGAAAACCGGATGATGTCCAACACAAAAGCCATTGTCGTGGTTCATCTTTACGGACAGTGTGCTGACATGAAGGAAATTCAACACATCGCTCAAAAAAATAATTTAAAAATAATCGAAGATTGTGCACAGGCTCATGGGTCTTCCTTCAATGGAAAACATGCGGGAAGTTTTGGAGATGTAGGCGCGTTCAGTTTTTATCCAACAAAAAATTTGGGTGCACTGGGCGATGCGGGTATCGTGGTAACCGATGACCAAACGATTGCAGAACGTGCTCGCATGCTCAGAAATTATGGGCAAAAAGAAAAATACTATCATTCGATTAAAGGAATAAACAGCCGTATGGACGAAATTCAGGCCGCTATCCTCAATGCCAAGTTACCTCTGCTCGATCAATGGATTGAAAGAAGACACCAAATAGCCACCCGATATATCACAGCTCTACAAGATCTAGAAATTCATTTGCCACACACACCCAAAACCAATAAACACAGTTATCATCTCTTTGTGATTAGAATTAAGAATCGCGATCGTTTTCGAGAGCGCTTGACGCAACAGGGTGTCCAGACCGAAATTCACTATCCCGTACCGGTCCACCGACAACCCGCTTACAAGGAGTACCTGGATCAGGGTCCATTTTTACCCGTCACAGATGCACAGGCAAGCGAATTGGTCAGTTTGCCACTTTACCCTGAGTTGACTGATCCGGAAGTCGATCATGTGATCGAATCCATTAGAGCAATTCTCTCTTAATAGAGTAAAATTTAAAATATAAGGAGTTTTGAATCCGAAAAGCAACTTGACAAAACCAATTGGAAGTTGTATATTTTTCAGGATTTTTGGGATTGAGCAAAACGCTTCGTTTGCCTTTTAAATAAATAAAGTTAAACATCCAGATTATTATTGTGATGTTCATCAATACGTTCACCTAAAACGATAAAGTTGAAATTGTATTATGAAAGTGATGTTTGTTATAAATGACTTGGGTATCAACGAACCATTTGGCCCGATGATTCTATCAGCAATTGTTAAAGAAAAAGGACACGAAACCCTTCTTGGCGTTATACAAAAAGAAGACGTGATGAAAAAAATAGCTTCATGGAAACCCGATATGCTGGCCTACAGTATGATGAGTGTTGACATGGAAGATATGAGACAGTTTAACCGATCTCTTCGGGAAAAAACAAAGATATTTACATTATTAGGTGGCCCCCATGCTACTCTGGACAGGACTTGCATCAATGATCCGGATATCGATGCGATCTGTGTCGGAGAAGGGGATGGAGCGATTATCGATGTTATAGAGTATCTTGAGAATGGAAGAGAAAATCACATCGAGGAAATTCCCAACATCATGACTTCTGAGTCTTCACCCATGGATCTACGTCCCTTTCTTGAAGATCTCGATAATCTGCCTTTTATGGATCGTGCACTTGTTTATGATTATCCTTTTATGGGACGTTTTGGAATAAAAGGCGTGTGGGCAACGAGAGGATGTATGTTCCGATGTCCATACTGTTTCAACAATCGGTACAATCAGTTGTACAAAGGAAAGGGGAAAATTGTCAGACGGCGCAGCGTTGATTCCATGATCCGAGAGACCAAAGAGCTGATTGATCATTACCGCGTCGATTTTATTCGCATTCAGGATGATGCCTTCATTCTAAAGGTAGACGATTGGATCAAGGAGTTTGCCGAAAGATGGCCATCTGAAATCGGAATTCCATTTTATTGTCTGCTGCGCTCTGAATGCGTAACGGATGAAATGGCCTATTATTTGAAGAAAGCCGGCTGCTTTTCAATATGCATGTCTATCGAAACCGCCGATGATGCAATTCGAAATCGCATGTTGAGACGCCCTTCCAGTCAGGAAGAGTTGGAGGAAGCATTCCATATTTTAAAAAAACACAATATTCACATTTATGCCAATACCATGCTCGCTCTGCCGTTTACCTCTCTAGAGCATGATATTGCTTCTGTCGATTTTGCTATTAAGTCCAAACCGGATATGCCTAACTTCTCAATTTTTATGCCATATCCAGGCACAGATCTGGGCGATTATTGTCAACGAAAAGGCATTTACGATCCACAAAAAGATCCCATAAACTATGGTATGCGGAATATGAGTCCGCTTACCTGTTTTTCAAGAAAAGAAATAGAAGCACAGTACAATATCTGTGAATTGGCTATTGTAGCCGTCAAATTGCCTTTCCTGCGAAATGTCATTGTAAATCATTTGATTTATTGGAAACCCAATAAGATCTTTTTCTTTATTCATTATCTTTTTGCAATACACACCTATGGTAAAAAGATATTTTATTTTAAACATACATTTAAAGAATATATTGATCTTTTTATCCGGACGTTCAGACATTACATGTATGATTTTTTCGGAAAAGAAAGAAATTCTGAACAACTTCCGAAAAAGAAAGATTTATATCGACCAAAAAAAATGGGAGATATCTATACAAGAACTGAAGAATTAGAGAAATGTATGGAAGCCATGACCACCCATTATCAAGCTGACTTGGAAAGAGGTGAATGACTTGAGACAGAAAATCAATGTATCCATAGTGATCCCGGTGTATAACGGGGCTGCGACTATTGGGAGGCTTGTCGATAACCTGATTGAAAAACTGAACCATTTTGAACTTGAAATTGTACTGGTCAACGATCACTCCCGAGACAACTCCGAGGATGTTTGCATCGCTATACAAAATAAATATCCCTATAGGGTCAGTTTTTACTCATTGGCAAAGAATGTGGGTGAACACAACGCTGTCTTGGCGGGATTGAACCATGCGACAGGAGATTATATTGTGATTATGGATGATGATTTCCAAAATCCGCCATCCGAAGTGATTAAATTGATCTCCACAGCGATGCATAGTGACTATGACGTGATTTATACTTATTATGATAAGAAAAAACACACGAATTTTAGAAATCTGGGAAGCTGGTTCAATGACAAGATCGCCAACATCATGTTAAAAAAACCAAAGGATCTCTATCTTTCAAGTTTTAAATTGCTGAACAAATTCCTGGCAAGTGAAATCATCAAATATAAATCGCCTTTCCCCTATATCGATGGACTCATCCTGCAAATCACAGACAACATTGGCAAAATAAAAGTCGAACATCATAAGCGCGAAGCAGGCCGATCCAATTATACAATAAAAAAGTTGATCTCTTTATGGATTAACATGTTTACCAACTTTTCAATTATTCCCTTAAGGGTTTCCATCGTTTTGGGTTTTATCTTCTCAATCTATGGTTTAATTTATGGGATTATTATCATTATCGAAAGAATATTGAATCCCGACATGGCTCCGGGATTAGCCTCACTCATTGTAACCGTCTCTATTTTGGCAGGGGTACAACTCATTGCCATTGGTATGATAGGAGAATATGTAGGCCGAATATTCATCTCCCAAAATAAAAAACCACAGTATACCATAAAAAGACAATATCCCAAGAAGATAAAACCAAGAAAAAAATAATTATGTACGTTGATGAATATAAAACTATGTTTGAGTATGAAGACCATTATTGGTGGTATAGAGCACTTCATGAATTGATTGAATTTTTCGTTCAAAAAGAACAAAAAAGGGGAAAGAGATTTTTAAATATTCTTGATGCGGGTTGTGGAACGGGCAAATTGCTGACCATACTTAAAAAATACGGGAACACCCATGGAATCGATTATTCCGAAGATGCAATTATGTACTGTAAGAAAAGGGGATTAAAAAATATAAAAATTGGAGATTTGTGCCATTACCAATCCAATCCGTCTTTATATGACATCATTACCCACATCGATATTTTGTGTTGTGTGAAAAAAGAAAATGAAATAAGAATCATCAAAGAATTTCACAATGCTCTTAAACCGGACGGTATTCTCATACTCAATTTACCAGCATTTCACTGTCTCAGAAGAAGGCATGACATCGCCGTTGGCAGTTATCGAAGATATCGAAGAAATAGATTTATTCCAAAATTAATTGATATTGGATTTCATATCGAAATCCAGAGTTACCGGTTACCTGTTCTTTTTATTCCCATATTGCTAAAAAAATACTTTGAAACAATAAACAAGAGGAAAGAAATCAGATCCGATTTTTCTCCTCTTCCATTCTTTATTAATTGGTCTTTGCTTCAAATGTTCAGAATCGAAAATAAAATAATAGACAAAATCAATATCCCGTTTGGAACCTCATTGTTTATTGTAGCACGTAAAAGGTAGTTTACAGATCTTGAAAATCAACAAGATTGACAAATTCACAACTTCCTTATTTTTCTTAATATTCCTAACCACAGGATTCTTCATTTATGATGATTATGGCATATCCTGTGATGAAGATATACAGCGTCAAATAGGAACCACAAATTATAATTACATCACCCACAAGGACAATGAATTAATTACCGATATTGATCGCTATCATGGACCCTTTTTTGAAATTTTCTTAATAGGTGCAGAAATTATATGGAACCATCTCAAATCTAATAACGGTTACCTGGATATAAGTGATGTATATTTGCTAAGACATTTGATAACATTTCTCACATTTTTTGTGGGTGTTTTTTTCTTTTATTTATTATGCAAACATCATTTTGGTAATTGGAAGGTTGCATTATTAGGAAGTCTGTTACTTATTTTAAGCCCCCGGATTTTCTCACATTCATTTTACAATTCGAAAGACCTCCCCTTTTTATCACTATTTATTATCAGTATTTATACGCTGATCAAATTCCTGGATAAAAAAACCATATTTAGAGCATTTTTACATGGTCTAACATGTGCGGTATTGATTGACATACGTATAATGGGCATTTTGGTTCCTTGCTTAACGTTTCTTTTTATCGGGTTAGACATTTTCTGTGACCCAAAATCCATAATACAAAAATGTAAAAAAATGATACCCATTACTGCTTTTTACGGACTCATCTTGATTCTTTTTACGATACTATTCTGGCCGATTCTATGGAAAAACCCTGTTTACCATTTCATTGAAGCATTTAAAGATTTGTATCATCATGTGTGGTATCTGGATGTATTGTATTTGGGAGAGTACCTATCGGCTGCAGACGTGCCTTGGCACTACATTCCTGTATGGCTTTTGATCACAACACCTATTTTGTATATTCTATTTTTTATTATCGGTTTGTTTTTCATGATGCGTTCATTTTTTATTGAATTCCGAACCATTCTAAAATACAATCAGATTCAAAGAAATCTTATTTTTTTATTATGGTTTTTTCTTCCCCTGTTTACAGTGATAGCGTTTCATTCTGTTGTGTATGATTCATGGCGTCACATGTTTTTTATCTATCCTGCTTTTTTGCTTATATCGGTAAATGGTATCACGAATTGTCATACATGGATTCGACTGAAGCTAAAGGGATATTCAAGGAGAGTAGGAACAATCCTTTTTATTGCTTTTTTCCTTGGAGGACTGAGTCCTATTTTATATTTTATGGTGAAACATCATCCCTATCAGAATATCTACTTTAACCGTTTCGCCGGTAAAAACATGGCATCCAATAAACAGAAATTTGAGTTAGATTACTGGGGTTTATCATTCAAAAGTGCACTTGAATACATCGCATTGCACGATAACGATGAAATCATTAATCTTCATTTTGAAGATTACTGCGGGAAATCCACATTCTTTATGATATTGCCCCGCAATCAAAGAAACAGACTCCGATATGTTAACCATATTGAGGATGCAAAATATTTTCTCGGCAATTATCGGTGGCACCGAGAGGAATATCCTTTTAAAGAGAAGTTTTATTCGGTTAACATTGACGGGGCAGATATCATGGTTGTTTATCAATTGAAAGGATAAAATAGCTTCGAGTGAGAAACAAAATGAGATAAAATGGAAATTGGAATAGATGGAGTATCCTATTAGAATAAATGGGTAAACGAGGATCCTCGTGCATGATTATCATGACACCATCTTGAAGTCATTACAAACCAATATTTGGTATTTGTACCCACATAGGAAATGTAAGGATTTTTGAACAATGAAGCATTGTGAAATTTCTATTGTCATACCTGTTCTCAATGAAGAGGAAACCCTTCGGGAATTGTATAAAAGATTAATTTCTATTCTTGAAAAGGAAATGAAAATCTCCTACGAAATTATTTTTATAGACGATGGAGGGCATGACACTTCCTGGAATATTATTGAATCCCTGCACACAGAAAATAGTCGCGTCAAAGGCATTCAATTTTCGAGACGATTCGGACATCAATATGCATTAAAAGCAGGATTGGATTATGCAAAAGGTAAAGTCTTGGTATCCATGGATGCTGATCTGCAGCATCCTCCCGAAGTCATCCATGATCTCTATAAAAAATGGAAAGAAGGGTATCAAATCGTGCAGGCCCTTCGAAAGGACACAAAAGGCGAAAGCAAACTGAAAAAAATGACCTCAACATGTTTTTATCATCTCTTGAATTTCTTATCAGACATTCAGATTGAACCGGGATCATCTGATTTTCGACTGCTTGATCGTCAAGTGGTGGATGAATTAAAAAGGTTAAACGAAAGACAATTATTCTACAGGGGTCTCATCCAGTGGGTGGGTTTTAAGCACTATTCTCTTTTATATATAGCAGACAAACGATTTTCAGGCTCGACCAAATATTCCTTCTCAAAAATGATGAGTTTTGCTTTGGATGGGATCATGTCTTTTAGCACAAAACCCTTACGAATCGCCATTGTATTGGGTTGCATTGTATCCCTTTTTGCCTTTTTCAACATCATCTATGCACTGTTCGCCCATTTTGTTTATCAAAGGACTGTACCGGGTTGGACCTCTATTCTCATCTCAGTACTTTTACTCGGAGGTATTCAACTGATCACAATAGGCATTATTGGAGAGTATGTTGGTAAACTCTATATTGAAAATAAGAAAAGGCAGAATTATATCATTCAGGAGACGATAGAATAATCTTTTGACCTCAATATGGAAAACAACAAAGATATGAAAAATTTCAAGGAAGGAAATGAACTCGTATTATTCGGGAAAACCATTACACGAAAACGCTTAATTCTCATTTGTTGGATTGTGGCCATTATTCTGGGTGCTTTTCAGGCATGGGATACACGACATTACGTGAATCCGGATGGTCTATCTTATCTCGATATGGGAGATGCATATTTACGTGGGGATTGGGATATGGCCATCAACGCCTACTGGAGTCCGTTTTATTCGTGGTTAACTGGACTTACCTTATCTATTATCAAACCTTCCCCATATTGGGAAGCTTCTGTAATCCATTTATTAAACTTTTTGATCTTTTTAGGTTCGATGGCCTGTTTTCATTTTTTCCTCAACCAATTGATCAAGTACAATCAATTTCAAATCGAGAGGAATAAAAAGACAAAGTACCAATCTTTCCCAGAATGGGCATGGATTATTTTGGGATATTCACTTTTTATTTGGACTTCTTTGGATCTGATTACATTAACTAAAGTGACGCCAGACATATGTTTGACAGGTTTCGTATACCTGTCCTGTGGCCTTTTAATAAGAATGCGTATGGGTTTCTCAAGTGTTTTTATCTGCATCTTATTTGGTATTGTGTTGGGATTTGGGTACCTCGTTAAAGTACCATCTTTGCCCATTGCTTTCTTCTTTCTGGGGTCGAGCATATTTATGATTGGCCATTTTCGTAATAATTGGACACGTGTCTTGATATCAAGTCTGTCTTTTGCCATTGTGTGTGGATCATTTGCAATCATGCTCTCCAAAGAACAAGGTCGTTTCACTTTTGGAGATAGCGGAAAATTAAACTACGCATGGTACGTCAATGGTGTATCCATGTGGGTGCACTGGCAGGGAGATGAGCTAAAAAGTGGCACACCAATGCATCCTACAAGAAAGATCTCTGATAAACCCGTTATTTATGAATTTGAAATACCCATACAATGCACCTATCCACCGTGGTATGATCCGGCATATTGGCATGAAGGACTTACTATATATTTCAACATCAAACAACAAATAGCCGTATTACAATACATAATTGAGAATTTCTATGTAAACCTATTCTTCCAACTTCAGGCACCTCTTGTCGTTGGCTTTTTAATATTTTTTCTTACAGGATGGAACCGACCCGACAATCACAAGATTCTTTTAAAACAATGGCCTCTACTCATTCCAGCAATTATCGCTATGAGTATGTTTGCCTTGGTTCATGTGGAAACAAGGTTTCTCGGTGCCTATATTGTACTTTTATGGCTTGGATTATTTTCTGGTATTCATCTGTTTCAATCATCCAAGTCAATCAAGTGGGCAAAAAATATCATCCTGGCTGTGGTGATTACTTTAATGACCATCACCGTGATCCCATTTGGCATGAGAACCTATCATCTGTTTGCCGATCTAATAGGAGGCAAAAGTGTATGGGTTCACAAACACTTTCAGGTTGCACAAGGAATCAAGCAATTGAATATTCACGACGGTGATAAAGTTGGTTTTATCGGACATGCAATCGACGCTTATTGGGCTCGATTAGCCTCCATTCAAATTATCGCAGAGATTCCCTATAACAATATTGACTCCTTTTGGGCAGCAGATTCTGCTGTAAAGAAAAAGGCCTTTCAAATATTTTCGGATATTCATGCAAAGGCCGTTTTAACTTCAGAGGTGCCCCAATACGCTTTGTTATCTGAATGGCAAAGACTCGGGGACACCGGATATTTCTTCTATGATCTCAGGAAAAAGTCTATTGGAGAAGAAAAAAATAGTGAAACGGTTATTATTGAATAATTCATTCCTCATAACAAAAATCTTACTGGTTATTGCCATCCTTGTTTTTCTCTTGCTCGCTTTTTTCTCTCAACCTGCAGCTGATGATTATGGACAAATTCAGAGAATACAATCGACCAGTTTCTGGAATGCACAGGCTGTTCTATATAATCATATAAATGGTCGATTCTTTTACATGTTCGCGTTCAGTATTTATACTATGATTTTTGGTCTCTCAAATTACTGGATCTTTACCTGGCTGATCTACGGCTCTCTTTTCCTCTCCATCTGCTTACTCATTTCTACATCAGGATCTGGACTTTTACACAGGCGAACATTGATCTGGAGCAGCCTGACGTTTCTTCTGATCTATGTCGGCAGAGTAATCCTACTAAGTGAAGCATTTTATTGGCTTGCAGGTGCAATGACATATCAACTGGGCAATATTTTATTTATTCTTTTCATTGCAATGCTCTATCTCTTGTTTCGTGCATCTTCACCCTACAAGCGTCTGATATACACAACAATCGGGGGCTTACTTGGATCATTTACTGTTGCTACCAACGAAATATTTTTGGTTCCTGTATTTGCAGGTCTTATTTTGTGTATGCTCTCTCTCGTGATCAATAAGAATCCAAGTTTTTTCTATGTACTCTCCATTTTCCTCTTATCTTGTATCAGTGCCTATTTCGTCATTACGGCTCCCGGAACCCATATCAGAAGTTTAAATTTTCCCAATCGCCACCAAATCGGATTCTCATTGAGTTCTTCTTTTATTTATGCATTTCGATTCTTTAGACAATGGGCTTTTGATCCTATTGTATTATCATCCACTTTACTTTTTTTACCTTCGGCATCACAATTTACCAATCAGATTAAGATCTCAAAAAAAGGCAAAAAAATACTCCCGTTTCTGCCTGTTGCCTGGTTATTTATTTTTACCTTTTCGTTTTTCCCTGCATTTTGGGCTTTGGGGAATGCCCCTCCAGATCGCACACTCAATTCAATCTTTCTATTCTTTTTGCTGGGCTGGTATCCCTCGGTGTGTATCCTGACAATACTTTTACTGCCCCGGCAAAAACCGGATACAATTTTACCTCAACATATTCGCAATGCTGCAATGATTATTTTCTTGCTCTCTCTTTTCTGTTTCCCCAATTTGTCGACTGCCATCAAAGACCTTCTCTTTCACGCCCATCCCTACCACCAGGAAGTAAAACAACGGATCGAATCCACTCAAAAAAGTGTATCAGAAAATCGGGGATATGTCATCATACACCCACTCAAAAACCGTCCTGTTTCATTATTCTCCCCTAATTTTGAATTTAGAGGCAATCCTGATCACTGGGTCGATTATGATTGGGAGTTATACTGGGGAGTCAAAGTCATTTATCAGGATGAATCGGATGTTCAATAAAATCTTGAGTAGCCAATCCAGTAATAGAATAGTGATGTTCACATGAAAATCAAATAGAAAATTGAGTCATAAAATACCAAAATCATATTCCCAATTTCAATTCAATTTATGTAATACTGCTTATTTGAGTAAGATCTGACTTGTGATCTAGTAGATCTTGGTACGAAACGAGTTCAAATCCCTTTTGCCAAATAAGATAGGCAAGAGAAGGATCTGTGAGGGCATTTAATTCATCCGACCAGCGATATCCCCAGTGATGATAATCCGACTGTTCATTCTCCAGCCCTGGGTGACACATCAATTCGCATACTCCATCTTGAGGTAAATTGTCAAGCAGGGCTTCTAAATTTCTATGATTAATTTTGCCACTGTATAAAAAGCCGGAAAAGTGATCCGCACCCAAGAGAGATAGCCTTTTTACCTTCAAGCTAAGAAAATTCAAAATCATGAGCTGTATGACTCGAGATATTGAAACGCTTGACATGATTGTTTTAAAACGGATGGTTTCGCAAGGAAGACGAACTGCCAAGATATCATACCTCTTCATAAGTTTAAGCGTTACCGAAAGGATGCCGGGCAACATATGAAGATGTTGATGACTATCAATATGGCTTGGTTTGATGCCAGAATCCATTACTTTTTGAATCTGCATTTCCAGTTCGTCTTCAACTTCCTTTAAACAAATCTTTCTTCTCAAATATTTCTTGACAAATATCCTTTGATCACGGTGGAGTTTCCCGTCTTCATCGACAAGACTCTTAATTCGGTCCTTTTCAAGAATGGGTAATTCTTCAATAAGGTTTAAATGGATACCGATATCAAGTGTCGGACTCAACCGATAGAGTTCGACTGCATGTTCAAAAGAAGATCCATTCGCCATAATCGATGCCGAAGTGACAATACCCTTCGTGTGTGCCTGAATGATACCTTCGTTAACTTGCTTTGTCAATCCAAAGTCATCGGCATGAATGATCAATTTCCCCATCTGGATAGATCCTATCTATGGTATATTACGAATAATGCGGTGACCTATGCGTTTTGTAATGAATACGGGCATCTTTTTCCATACGGAAACAGGGAAACTAAAAACCGGATTTTCAGGATCAAAATTGGGTATCTTATGAACGCTATTCAGATAATATTGATAGTATAATTGAACCGGTTTTGCACCATATTGCATCTTAAATCGATATGTTCCTGAATTTTGTTTGCTTCTGCCAAAATCGAAAAAACGGTATCCTTTTTCGTCCGCTCTTTGTATGGCTTCCCAGTAGAGAAGATTATTGGGTCTTAAATGAAAATAAGACTGGAGTGAAGCAATCCAGGGCATGAGAACCGTATTTTTAAAATAGACCAGAAACATGCCTCCGATAAATGTGCGTTTGAATCGAACCATGAGGAGTGTCGATTCTGGAAAGTATCGGATAATATTTGAAAAGAATCTATAATCATGAGCAGGTGTTCCCAAACGATGCATATTTCGCGCATTGATATCCACAAAATATTTGAGATAATCATGTCCCTCTACAACGGCAAGTCCGGATCGGCATGCTTTCTGTATGTTCCGCCGTGTACTAGGATGCAAAGATGAATGCCAGATCTTCTTTATCCCCAGTGAAAGATTGAGGACCAAAGTGCAGTAGACAGATTTATTTTGTAAAGAATACACTATCGGTTTTTCATTCCGGATCTCAATATAACGAACCTTTTCAATATGTGCAATTTGTATCGCCTGGTCAATAAGAGCAGCTGCTACATCTTCATCATCACTGACAAGCCCGCCAAATGTCAGATAGGGACTGGTAACCAGACATTTCCCGAATATAAAACTTTTTATTAAGAATAGGGGTAAAATTCCGACAACGGCGTTGTCTTTGAATCCCATTAAATAAAATGGCTTATGCCCGTATGTTTCTGCAACGACATCTTTCCAACCCAAATGATGGCCAAAAACAGAATCAGGTGATTTGAGAATATAGCGATTCCACTCATCTTGAAATGAGGGTTGATACAATTTAATTTGAACAGAATCCTGTTGTTGAATCTTATCCATTTCCGACTTACCCTATTTCGGACTGATTGTTTATGACGATACAAATGAAAGAAATCGTTTATCGACTATGATTCTGACAGGTTGATAAATCGAACGAATACCGAAGACGTTTGATGCCAAATTCCGTATAGACATATTCCAATTGCATACCCAATTTTTCATTGAATTTTTGGGTTGATTCATTTTCAATTTCCACACTTGCTTCATATCTTGAAATCCCCTTCTGGATAAGATAATCATGAAAATGGGTCATCAGTTTTTTCCCGATCCCGAGTTTTTGGTAGGGTGGATTGACCGCCAAAAAAACAAGTTCTGATTCACAACCCGTTTGATGTCGATAAGTTCTGTAAAAAATAACTTTCAATAATAATCCAATTTTTTGGGGTTTTTTGAAAATCAGCCGAAACATTTGATACACAATGGGAAAGGCTCGCCTGAGAGCCACATCTTTATAAAGTGTCGATATGGCAGTTGTCCCGAATACAAATCCGGCTATTTTATTTTCTCTGAAATCAACAAAACCGAAATTATGTTCTGATTTTAAAGCCGTTTCGTAAAAAAGATGGATCATTGGATAACCCAGTTCTTGAAGCAATCCAGGAATCAAATCGGCATGAAGGACCGAGACTTCTTGACTGTGATTCGGTTTTAATACTGTAATGGAGTTTCTGATATCCATTTCTCTATTCGGCATAAAAACGATAACAGGGGACCTATTTTTGCACATTCTGTTATACCATAAAACTTCATTTGGTTGCTTTATTCAGAAAGATAAAAAGTGCAACGTTATGATTGACTATTCAGGATTTCAGTCGCTTCAGAATGATAAGGGAAAGATCGTCGCTAATTTTAGCATCACCGATAAATCGATCGACTTCCTGAATAATGTGTTGTCCCATCTCTTTCACAGAAAGATACTCTGTAACTTTCAGAAATTCCCATAACCGCCTTTCACCAAAAAATTCGTCTTCCGCATTGCGCGCTTCTGTAATTCCATCCGAATAAACTACAAATACATCTTCCGGTTTCAGTTCTATGCATTGATCTTGAAAGGTTATATTCTTTTTCAAGCCCAGAGCTGCCGTTCCATGATCAATTTCTTTTACCGTCTTATTTTGTACAATCAAAGGGGGTAAATGGCCAGCGTTCAGAATGTGTATCGTTCCATTATCCGGTTTCAGTTCAAAATAAACCAGCGAAATAAAACGTTCGGGAAGACCGTCCCGACAGAATATTGCATTCAAATGTTTTCCCAATTTCGTAAGTGAACGAAATTGGGGCGCTATGGCTCTTATTGTGGCTTGTAATTTTGCCATAAAAAGAGCCGCACCCAATCCTTTACCTGCCACATCTCCCAAAGCGATACCCAATCTGTTATCAGGAAACTTCAAATAATCAACCAGATCACCCCCAACTTCTCTGGCAGGGCGTGTGAATAGCCAGATATCCCAACCTTTCAATTCAGGATTTTTTTTGGGCATAAGTGCAAACTGCACAGCACGACCTGCTTCAAGTTCATTGTGCGCAAGAAGTTTATCTTTAAGTTCAAGCATGAGTACTAACAAAAGGATAATAAAGCCGAATCCTTTTAATCCTGGATCTATTCGGAAATGACCAACGGTAAAGGTGATATTAAAACTGAAAAATAGGACCAGACTAATAATCAGCAAGATTCGTCGGACTGGAGCAAGCTTATATAAGAGACTTTTAAAAAGCCAGATGAGAAGGGATAGCCACCTCCTCAAACGACTCATATGGGTTAATCGATCCCGTGCTTCCTGGTTGAGGTAAAACTGATAAATATCTTTTAAATCCTGGCGGATTGTGTGTTTAAACTCACCTTTTTGCATATCATGCCTAATGTTTACAGAATCTGTCGAGGAATATCAAAATAATATTCCGCGACAGACATTGATAACATTGGAAACGCTTTTTAAACAATATGGATCATACAGTGAAAAGATTGTCGGAATGTAATCAAAATGCACTTATCCAATTAATTGACAGACTCCACGGATTTGATTTCAGGGATTTCCTCTTTCAGAATTTTCTCTATCCCTATTTTTAGCGTCATCTGGGACATGGGACATCCCCTGCATGCTCCCTGGAGTCGTACCTTAACCACACCATCTTCAACATCAATTAGCTCAACATCACCCCCGTCTGCCTGAAGTGAAGGTCTAATTTTTTCAAGTATTTTATCAACCTGTTCTTTTATCATTTTATTTCTCCTATGTTATGAAAATGATACAATTGTTCACTGATACCTATACCTACTGAACCACAACACGGGGAATACGATCATTGATACGTGTGGTCACTTCATAATTGATTGTACCTGCCCATTGTGCAAATACCTCTGCAGATATCGTTTCGTTCCCACTTTGGCCGATTAAAATCACTTCATCTTCGATGCTGACATTGGGAATATCTGTCACTTCAACCATGATCATATTCATACAGATTCTTCCCCGAATGGGTGCTCTCTTCCCACGAATCAGGACATAACCTGTAGAGATTCCTCTGTCATATCCATCATAGTAGCCAACAGGGAGAATAGCCAGTTTTGTCTTGTGGCTGGTTTGGTAAGTACATCCATAGCCGATGTATTCTCCAACCGGTACAGTTTTGACCTGAGCAATTTTTGTTTTCCAAGTTAATACAGGAACCAGTTTATATCCTTGATGACGTTCCTGTTGATACGAAACATATGTTTCGTTCGACGGCCACATACCGTAACTCGAGATACCGATCCGAACCATTTGAAAATAAATTTTTGGGAAAAGTAAAGTAGCAGCCGAATTGGCACAATGTTGAATGGGAATGTGAATGTTTGCGTTTGCCAGCTTGGATATCGATTTTTTAAAGCGCTGTATCTGTAGCATGGCATACGAATGATCTGTTGTATCTTCGATATTGGCAAAATGGGTGGACAATCCTTCCATTTCAATGTACCGATATTTCTGAATGGCTTTCGCAAAATCGACCAGATCATTGAGCAATACACCCTGTCTGTTTGTACCTGTTTCGACCTTGATGTGGACAGGTGTTTTCTTTTTCAAGCGTTCGGAGACCTTTCCAATTCGCTCAACCGTTTCATGATTGTAAACAACAATCCTGCAATTGAGTTTCAAAGCCTCTCTTATACCTTCAAGAGAGACATAACCGACAATCAGAATGGGCGACGGGATTCCGGACTGTCGAAGGGCTCTGGCTTCGTACAAACTGTTTACAGACAGCCAATCCACACCTGCTTTTAACATCAATTGAGAACTTTCGATCATACCATGCCCATATGCATTGGCTTTCACACATGTGCAGAGTAACACATTCGGTCCGATCAGTCGCCGAAATTGTTGGATATTATGGTTCAGTGCTTTTTTGGATATCTCTACCCACGTCAGTTCACTCATCGAATTTCCATTTATATATTAAAATGACTGTTCACCAGATCATCTTATTCGTACTCTCTTCTTCCATCCCAGTGCCGTTACAATGCCATTAAGATAATTTAAAAATATGGTTAATGCAACAACTGTAGTGCTTTCTGTGCTTAGAAAAAAAATAACAGTGAGATCCTGCATGATAGATTGCTAGGCGGTTTAATCTTATTTTAAAAACTATTTTTCAATAAATGAAAAACAATCACAAGAAATAAAAAGCTGTGATTGTAATCTTAGGCCCGCTGAAATCTTCAACGCCTCCCAGAGCTTCTTTGAAGTGTACCAAATGGTACTGGAAAGACATACCTAATCCCAATTTCCCCGTAATGACCAGATCAAATCCTGCTCCGAGACTCGCACCCCAGCCAGCTCTTGCTTTTCGCAGTCTTGCTCCAAAGGGCGTGGTCTCATTTTCAATACCCCAATAAACACCCCCCCCGTACATCACATAGGCTGATAGCTTGTAATCCGGAACAAGCCAGTATTTCAGATCCACACAGAGGGGATGAAGCGTTAAAGAATGGACGGTTTCTGTTTCTTCAAGATCACGCAATGACCAGTAACCCAGGGAAAACCGTACACCCAACTCCCCGGCGAGTGGCGTTGATAATGCAAAACCGTAAAAGGGTGTGGCACCAGCGGCTCCAAATGTATCGAAACGGGGTTCGTCATTTAAACTGTGTGGTTGCCAGTTTCCGATTTCAAAAGCAAGGGAGATTCGTTTATATCTGTCCGGGTCCTGTGAATAGACACGATGAGTAAAAATGAACAAAAACAGCATCAGTCCCCAAAAAGCCGGATGATGTTGAATAGGATATCTATATTTGTAAAACCGATTTGTTTGCATAGATTTGTTTTTTGAAAACAGTAAATCGATCATTTCTTTTTATCAACTTCAATTGATGGTTTGAAACCAAATTGTTTTCCGTGTTCGCCGCCAATAATCTTGATCTCACCATATTCCTTTTCAAATTTTTCAATATTCTCATTAAGAGCCTTAGACAGCGACTTGGCATGTTGCGGTGTCATGATGACACGGGCATACACTTTGGTTTTGGGTACTCCTGGAAGCATCCGTGTAAAATCCAGTACAAACTCCGCGGGCGAGTGACTGATCAATACCAGGTTGGAATAAATCCCTTCTGCTTCCTTTTCTCCCAGTTCCACATTGATCTGATGGGTTCCCGTTGGCTGATTCATCTCTATACCTCTTATTGTTCATATCCATTAAACGTTGTTTTTATTTGGTATAGTATAATCATTCAAATCCACATTGTCAAGCCACAAAATTTATCCTTGCTTTTATTTCTCTCTGTAGTTAGATTGCACAATCTTCCCTCTAAGCAAGAAAGAAACATGAATACAGAGCTCAAAAAGGGCGCGTTAATCGAAATTGACATTGAGGACTTGGCTTTTGGAGGCCGTGGTGTCGCACGGTTGGATAATTTTGTCTGGTTTGTTGAGCGCGGCATACCCGGTCAGAGAGTCGCAGCACGGATCAGACGATTGAGGAAAAATTATGGCGAGGGTGTTGTTGAACAGATTATCAAACCGTCTCCCCACCAGATTAAACCACCCTGCCCCTATTTCGGAACCTGCGGAGGTTGTCAACTCCAACATTTACAATACGAAATTCAGGTTGAATTCAAAACAAAACAGATTCATGATATCCTTTCTCGAATCGGCGGATTTCAACAGACAGTGATTCATCCCACGCTTCCTGCTGATGAAATATATGGTTATCGGAATAAAATGGAATTTACGTTTTCAGAACGGCGATGGAAAACACAGGCCGATCCTCCAGAAAAATTAAAAGATTTTGCACTGGGTCTTCACATGCCGGGACGTTTCGACAAAGTACTGGACATTGACGGTTGCCTGCTCCAGTCGGAAAGATGCAACACCATTTTCCTCACAACAAAAAAAATGGTTCTGGAAACAAGTCTAAAACCTTATAATGAAAAAACACACGAAGGATTCTGGCGGTTTCTCGTGATAAGAGAGGGAAAACAGACAAAAGATCTTATGATCAATTTCTTTACGACAAACCAGGACGCGACAAAAGGAGAAAAGGCTCTCGATCAGATTGTCCATCAACTGCTTGACAATGATCTTGAACCGATGACCATCCTCCACAGTAAAACGGATCGCCGCGGACAGGCGGCCGTATGTGAATCGGAACGGCTGCTTCTCGGCACAGGAAAAATCAAAGAGCGCATCCATGATAAAGTCTTTGAAATTTCACCCAGCGCCTTTTTCCAGACAAATACAATGCAGGCGCAAAAACTCTTTGACGCGATTGCCGATCTGGCCGACTGCAGGAGATCAGACATAGTATACGATCTCTACTCGGGTACCGGTGCAATCGGAATCAGCATCGCCGACAAAGTGGAACAGGTTCTTGGAATCGAAGTGATCGAATCGGCTGTCGTGGATGCAAAGCACAATGCGGAGCTGAACAACCTGGACAATGTACAGTTTGTTCTGGCTGATATGAAAAATGCACTAAAAAAGGCGGGTGATTTGATCAAAGCATATGGTGCACCTGACACGGTTATTCTTGATCCTCCACGCGGGGGCACACATCCGAGGACAATTCAGGGACTGCTTCGTCTTTCACCGCCCAAAATTGTCTACGTCTCTTGCAATCCAACAATTTTGGCCCGTGATCTGAAGATCCTCTGTGAGCATCTCTACACACTGAAAGCTGTTCAGCCGATCGATATGTTTCCCCACACAGGTCATATTGAAGTAGTGGCCCTTTTGATCCGCAATCATGAATCGGTTTTTGTAAGGAGCTTTTGATGAAGATCACACGATTAAAAAATTCGAATCCCGAATCTGCCGATTCGGTTTCTCAAAAAGACCATCCCATATTCTATGCTTATATGAACTCCCCAATCGGCCGTATTCTGGTAGCATCTCAGGATGACCACCTTATCCGAATTCATTTTAACAGCGGAAGAAAATCGGATTTGCTCTCCCAGCTTAAAAAAGAGCAGCCTGAAACGGTTTTTGTAGAAAACAAAAATAAAAATCAACCGATTCTCAACCAGCTCTCCGAATACTTTTCAGGAACCCGGCACCGATTTTCTATCCCTTACCGTTTTCAGGGAACGGCTTTCCAAAAATCGGTTTGGGAAGCCATATCCAGGATTCCCTATGGGCATACATCCAGCTACGGCGAGATCGCCCGTCAGATCGGCAATCCTAAAGCTTCCCGTGCGGTTGGAGGCGCCAACAAATCGAATCACCTACCGATTGTCATTCCCTGTCACAGAATCATCGGTGCAGACGGTTCCATGACCGGTTATGGAGGCAAAGAAGGTATTCCGCTGAAGATAAAACTTTTAGATCTTGAGAAGCAGAATCAAAACATGATGCGAATTTGACCGATAAACACAACTGACATTTTCAATATCGAGTTAAAAAAATAACTCATATCCTCTTATTCATTTTTTAATAGTATTGAAATCCTTAAACGGACAGCATCCCTTTCCCCTGTTCTTGCAAATCAAATAAACCGGATAATCCGTTCGAACAACATTATTTCACATCGGTTCAATCCAATAAACGGGAGGAGAATTTCCTAAAAATAAATGTAGTCCTTTCACAATTTTTTTAGATCATCGATCCTCGCACGGGAACAGGAATGCCTTGGTCTGTTTAAACAGACCATTAACCATTCATACATCGTCTGTATGTGACTTATTGCCAGGGTATCTCATTATATTTTTTTATTTGATTTGTTAGCGCTTCAGATAAAACATGATAAATGTCTTTTTCACGATCTGCCAAGTTATCCCTTTCCATCGGATCCGTTTCCAGGTTGTACAGCTCCATCGGCCCGCCGGGATAAGGTTCCAGCAGTTTCCACTCCCCACGCCGGATCGCATAAATGGTTCCCCCACCTTCGTATCGAATGCCGTGATAACTGCCTTCTTTTCTTCCGAAGAAAATGTCCCGCATAAGATGAGCCTGTCTTTTACCGAGCAGTGTATCTAAAAACCCAAGTCCATCGATCTCATGCGTGATCGGGATACCGGCGATTTCGGTGATTGTGGGGAATAGATCCATCGTCAATAAAACATGGTCACTGACCGATCCCGGCCTGATTTTGCCCGGCCATTTCACAGCCATCGGCACTCTGAGCCCTCCTTCATACAAAAGCTGTTTCCCGGACCGATAAGGTCCGTTGTGTGCACAATCGGCCAACAATCCGCCGTTATCACTTGTAAAAATAACAACTGTATTTCGATCCAGACCTGTCTCAGCCAGTTTCTTGAGAACAATACCGATATGATAGTCAAGATGCTCGATAAACGCGCAAAGGTTTGCCCTCGTGTTATTGCTCAGCCATTCCCATTCTCTATATTGTTGAACCCATTCTTCGGGAGGTTGAACAGGAGCATGCGGGGCGTTGTAGGCTATATAGAGGAAAAAGGGATTTGCCATTTCCTGACGTCCTTCCAGATAATCGCATGCCCATTCCGTAAACAGTTCAGTAGCATGACCCATTGGATGGATCTCATCTATATTCTCTCTCATATAGTTGATGCCGTGTCGCATGTGTGTGTAATAATCGTCCATCATATCACCGAGGAATCCCTTGAAAAAATGAAAACCTCTTTCATTGGGGAGATCGGGAGATTCCAATCCGAGATGCCACTTACCGATGAGGGCTGAATGATAATCGGCCTGTTTCAATATTTCAGGCAACAGAAACGCATCATCGATAAGATTCCCCCATGAGTTGTTGGGATGGGTTCGAATCACACCGGGAACACCCACCAATTCAGGATATCGTCCGGTCAGTATCGACGCCCGTGTCGGAGAACAGACGGGACAATTTGCATAAAAATTGATAAATTTCATTCCTTCATTAACCAGGCTGTCAATATGAGGCGTACGTAAATCTCCTCCCCCGAAACTGGAGAGGTCTCCGTATCCCAGATCATCAACCAATATGAGGAGGATATTGGGTGGTGGATGATTTTCTGTTCCAGTACACCGGTACAACATCAGACCCAGTGTACTGGAAGCCATCATTTTTAAAAATGCTCTTCTGGATTCTCTTGAAGGATTTGTGGGTACATTCATAATCGTATTACCTTTTTTACGATGATTCAAATGAAGGATGCTTCGGTGCTCCTCCATAATAGGGATATTGGTCGAACCGGTCGCCTTCGCCCAAAACACGCGGATCTCGGCTCTCCGTAAGAAGATCAATCAAATGCTCAGCAAGCTGATTCTTGATTTCTGCAAAAGCCGGATCATCAGCGATGTTATTTAACTGATCAGGATCTTTCCGGCAATCATAGAGCTCTTCTGCCGGTCTCATGCCGAAAGCCAACTCCCAGAGATGGCTGTGATATGCATCCCGATTCCTATTTTCGGTTATATATGTCTTGGTCGGGCTGTTATCGCAATCGGCCAGCCAGGCTCCCGGAATGGCAGCCTTCTGATAGTTGGGCGTTCCGGACGGCCATCGCTCCGGTTTGAAATTTCGGATGTAGAGAAAATCGTGCGTACGGATCGACCGGCAAGGATAACCGCCCATATGGCCTTCCTGAGCTGGCACATGCCGTTCTTTTCCGCAGAGAACAAATCCCCGTTTATCTGATGTGACGAAGCCTTCCTCATCACTGATGAGTAAATCAAAGAGACTTTGCCCCGTCATCACCGACGGGATGTTTACACCGGCTATCTGAAGAAAGGTTGGTGCCAGATCGGAGAGGCTCACAAAATCCTCGATAACCCTGCCTCTCTTTTTTATTCTCGATCCCCAGCGGATGGCCAGGGGAGCACGCACACCTGAATCGTAGAGATTGCTCTTGCACCTGGGAAAAGGCATTCCGTTATCACCGGTCACCACAATAATCGTATTTTCGAGTTCACCGATCTCTTCCAGTTTTTCAATAGCATTACCCAGATCATGATCAAAGCCCTGTACCTCAAAATAATAATCTGCCACATCTCTTCGGACAATCCCGTTATCAGGAAAGTACCCAGAGAGTCTGATCTGATCAAGATCTATACCACTATCAGCACCTGAATTGAGGACATAAGGACGATGAGGATCGCTGGATCCGAGCCAGAAGCAAAAAGGTGCATCTTTCGGTCTTGCAGAAAGGAACTCTGAGAAGCCTTCTGAATAGGGTTTGCCTGCCGGATAATCTTCCCATCCCGTTAACTCGCCTCCCGGCCCCCAGCTCTTCCGCCAGGATCCCACATGATAACCTGCTTGTTGCAACAGCAGTGGATAGACAGGCATCGTCGGATCAAGCGTGCTCCAGAGACTGGCACCGGGTCCCAGCCGCCAATGGTACTGGCCTGTTAAGATTGAATTTCGCGAAGGTGTGCAGGAAGGAGCCGTAACGTATGCATGGTTGAATAACACACCTTCATTGGCTACCCGATCAAAATGGGGGGTTTTAACCACAGGATCACCATAGACGCCTGCATGGGGCCATCCCCAGTCGTCGGCTATGGCAAAGAGGATATTGGGCCGTTTCGAAAGAGATTGGCACCCGTTGAGTGAAAGCGCACCCGTATACAATCCTGCCGGAATGACCAGACCCTGTTTAAGGAATTCGCGCCTTTTCATTTTAAAGCTCTCCATTATAATTATACTTCAAAATCATCACATGCAACATAGGCATCGATCACGGCTTTTTCTCCCTCTAGTCCTCTTTTGCTTTTGCCATGCTCCATGCACAACACGCCATCATACCCTTTGTCATAGATATGCTTGAAAATGTTCTTGTAATTGATCTCACCCGTTGTCGGTTCATTCCGTCCCGGATTATCCCCTAAATGAAAGGCTGCGATTTCTTCATACGCCATGTCGATATTGGGAATCAGATTGCCTTCCTGAATCTGCTGATGGTAAAGATCATCCACGATCTTGCAGCTCGGGCTGTTTACCGCCTTACAGATCATATAAGCCTGTGGAATTTTGGTGAGAAAGAGACCGGGATGGTTCGTCCAGGCATTCAAAGATTCAAGAACCATCACCAGACCGGCTGGTTCCAGAATCTCACAGCAGTGCTTCAGGTTGTCGATGACATTGGCTGTCTGATAATCCCACTCCAGCCCCTCATCAAATCGGCCGGGGACAACGAGGGCCCATTTGGCATTGAGGCGCTTCGCAGTCTCCACGCCCTGTTTCATCAGGTCGGTTAGCATTTGCCTTATTTCGGGATCACGAGTAACAAAGGATTTCGCATTAAAATCCGCATACAACACAAACGGTCCCAGATCCATGTTGAAATTGGCCAGTGCGCTGGCGATTTTTTCCTGAAGATCCACCGACTTGCTCATGATATTGTTATCAAAAATAGCCCGAAAACCGACATCATGGATAAACTTGATTTGATCAATGAGATCTTCCCCTGCGTGTTCCCGGAACATCCCGAAATTGGGAGCATATTTCAGTTTAAACCGGTGTTGTTCCTGACCCGCCAGGCTGGTTATTCCCATGGAAAGTGCGGCGGTCGCCGCCATACCACCGGTGATAAATTCCCGGCGCGAAAGAGTGTTTTTGTTTTTCATATTGTCCCCTTTTTTATTTGCAAAATGATTATGAAGGAATCTTATAAACAATGCATAATCAATTGGTCACTTCCGAAAAATTTAATTGCATATGAAAATTGATCTTGTGCTCCATTTTGTACCGGATCTTGCAGTGAACTTGTTTCTGGATTGTCTCATCATCATCTCAACGTGACTTCGGCCCTTATTGAGACGAGATCCAAAAACGGATTCGGGATGACAGAAGAGGGTTAAGGAACGATGCAGATGTTCCCATCCCCATATCCAGTATAAAAATATTCATGTCGGAATGATCCTCTGGACCGACCATTCACATTCTGGATTCTGATTCTTTTTTACTTACCCGTCAAGCGTCCAGCCTTCGCGGTAGGTTCTGCGCATCAAGCGGTCGTCGTTTGCTTCTGCGATGTTTGTAATACGACCGGTAGTGCCATCATAATCAATTTTTTGACCCACCCGGTAAGCAACAAGACCCAGCAGCATATTCTCGATGATTTCACTGCCGTATTCGAAATCGCACGAGGTCTTAAGATCGCCCTTGCAGGCATCGATCCACTCCTTCTGAAAGTTGCCCATATCAGGAATCAATTCATCTTCTGAACGGGGCCGATAATAGGTCATATCCGCCTCATCGCCGAAGGGGATCAACGCACGAGACTGGAAACCGGCGGCGAGAAAACCCCGGCTGCCTTTGAACAGAACACCGTGGCCGATGGCATCCAGATCAATGTACCGCATGGAGTTTTCCGGCATCGCACCACCCTGATACCAGGTCACCTGAATCGCAGGCCGCCAGTCATTGGCGGGATGCTCCAGTACGGCGGTCATTTCAACAGGAGTGACTTCAGGATTAAAGGGATCCCCGGTTGCTTCTATCGAGGTCGGAAAATCCGCATCAATGGCATTCCAGGCCAGATCCATTGTATGAGCCCCCATATCACCAATCTGTCCCACACCAAAGTCCCAGTACATGTTCCAGTTCAGACAGTTCGTTCCAGGGTTGGCTTCGTGGTTGCCAAAATATTCAGGATTATAGGGATGATCGGGTGTCGGACCGAGCCACAGATCAAAATGAAATGTATCGGGCGGATTCCCCAGGGCAGGCAGATAACCGGGTTTGGGTATCTGGCGATTACCGAAGGCATGGGCAGCTTCCAGTGTGCCTATCGCCCCGTCGATGATCAATTCGCGAACGCGGTTGAAATTGGGGAAAGCATGCCTCTGGGTGCCGTGCTGGGTCGCCAGTTTGTTTCTATTCCTGAGATAATTTTCTCGAACCGTCCGCACCTCCTCCACGGTAATTCCCAGCGGTTTTTCACAGTAAACATGAAGACCCCGATTGATGGCCCAGTTGGCGACAAAAGCATGCGTAAAATCGGTGGTGCAGCAAACCACGGCATCCAGATCACTCTGATCGAGACACTTACGCCAGTCGATGTATTGTTTGGCGTTGGGGAATTCCTTTGCAGCGAGTGCAAGAGCATTTTCATCCACATCACAAAGTGCCACAATATTTTCATCGGAGAGCGCCCTCCAGTGCTGCTGGCCTCTGCCCCCTGCACCGATCAGACCGATATTGAGCTTGTTGCTTTGCGCATTCCTGCCGGAAAGAACACCTCCAGGCAGAATAATCAATCCAGTCCCAACCGCGGCGGCTGTCTTAAGAAAATCACGCCGCTGGAGTATTTTTTTTGTCATTTTTTTCTCCTTTCCTCGCATCAGATTTTGTTCAATACGTTTCTTTATTGAATTTTAAGAACGAACTTCCCAACATGGATCACAATGACGGTTCTTTTCACCATTGCGATAATGTACTCTGGAATAGATTGAAGTCAAAACCGATAGAGAAAATCAATCAATTAACGATATGCGTTGAAACGGTCAATGAGAGAAATCAAAACATTTTAGTAAATTATCGTGATAATATCAAGTTGTATTTATGGTGATTCGATTCCTGCCACATCCAAGTTGTCCCTTGTCATCAGTTCGATCCGAACAGGAATATTTTTTTCTATCCTTTCCCCGTTTATTAAACGGTAAGCACTTTCAATGGCAATTCTACCCATCTCAGATGGATGCTGAGCCACCGATCCATGCATGGTTCCTTTCAGGATCGCTTTCTTCGCATCATCAAGGGCATCAAATCCTACAATGATGATTTCTCCTGTTTTGCCGGCTGCCTCAACCGCTTCAATGGCTCCCAGTGCCATCAAATCATTACAGGCAAAAAGCGCCTGAACCTCAGGATGGGATTGCAGAATATTCTGGAAAACAGTAAATCCCTGGTCCCTTTCCCAGTTGGCTGTCAGGGATACAACAATTTCCATCCCGGGAGCCTGATCCAATGCAGAGTGAAAACCTCGAAGCCGTGCATCACTCGTCTCATGTCCGGGAATCCCTTCCAGTACAGCCACTTTGCCACGACCCCCTAGCTGATTCAAAATATAATTTCCTGCAATTCTTCCCCCTTCCTCATTATCCGATCCGATAAACGTTTCAACAAATCCACCCGACTCGTTCAACAGAGATGTATCGATGCGTGTATCTACAATGAGTACAGGGATTTCAGCCTTATCGGCTTTCAAGATGGCCGGAATGATCTCTTTGGAACCACTGGGATCAATACAAATCGCATCGACTTTCCGCTGAATAAGATTCTCGATGATCTGCATCTGCTTTTCGACGTCCACTTCTCGTTCAGCCCCTTGAACAATTACATCCACCCCCAACCTTTTTGCTGCTTCCTCCGCACCATTTTGCATATCAACAAAGAATGGATGATTCACCGTCTTGACGACCAGTGCAATCGTGGGCTTACCAGCGGTCTGTTCTCCTCGCTGACAGCCACACATGAAGATAAATATCAAAAATAAAAAAGCACATAAATGACCGAATGTTCTCATAATCTCCTCCACGGATCTAAGATGTTTGGTGTTTTTTTAAAGCCATATCAACCAGTACGGCGACAATAATGACCGATCCAATGATAATTTGCTGTATAAAAGAGGAAATTCCCAACAGATTGAGCCCGTTCCGGAGCACCCCCATAATAAAAGCGCCTATCAGCGTTCCGATAACAGTTCCCTCCCCTCCCATTAAGCTCGACCCCCCTATCACTACGGCAGCAATCGCATCCAGTTCATACATCATACCTGCAATTGGTTGAGCTGAATTCAAACGAGCCGACAAAAGTACCGCAGCTGTGCCACTGAACAATCCACAGATTCCATATACAATCGTTTTATAAAATTTCACATTTACTCCGGATAAAATTGCCGCCTCCTCATTACCCCCTATCGCATAGGTATACCTCCCCAGTTTCGTACTTTTGAGAACAAAATGTGCCACAATGTAAATCATAATCATCATAACAACAGGCATCGGGATACGAAGGATCTCTCCGGTAGCCAAAAAACGAAAATCTGCTGAAAAACCCGATATGGGCCTTCCTTGCGTAAACAGCAGAGCCGTCCCTCTTGCCACGCTCATCATACCCAGGGTTGAAATAAAAGGTGGAAGCCGTCCTTGAGTAATCAGGATACCGTTCACCAATCCGCATAGAAAACCGACCCCCAAACCCATCATAATCGCAAAGGGAAGCGGAACACCCCGATGAAGCGTGCTCGCCAGAACGACCCCGGCAAGAGCAACGATCGATCCTACAGAGAGATCGATCCCCGCAGAGATAATGACAAAAGTCATGCCCACGGCAATAATGGCATTAATGGAAGTCTGCTGAGCCACATTCAATAGATTGGAAAATGTCAGGAAAAAGGGAGAGAATATCCATAACACGACAATCAACACAAAAAGACCGATCAGTGTCCCAAACTGGCGTCCATGATGAATAAGAAAATTTTTTATCTGTTTATTCATTTTTCACTCCCAACGCACATTGCAATATGGTTTCCTGTGCGGATTCATCAGGTAAAAACTCTCCCGCTATGTGACCGTGACGCATAACCAGAATGCGGTCGCTCATTCCCAGGATCTCTGGCATTTCGGATGACATCATAATAAGTCCTGACCCATTCTTTGTGAGCCTGTTCATCCATTGATAAATTTCAACTTTCGATCCCACATCAATACCCCGGGTGGGTTCATCAAAAATAAAAATATCGGCCTGAGTGGCCAACCATTTACCCATCACCACTTTTTGTTGATTCCCGCCACTTAAATACTTAACCTTCTGTCTGGATCCTGTTGTTTTTATCTTGAGCTCTTTAATGTATCGTTCTGTGATAAGATTTTCTTTTTGTACATCCATCATTCCCCAGCGTGAAAAACGTTCAATACTGGGGAGACAGATATTTTCTTGAAGAGATTGCTTGAGTATCAATCCCTGGGACTTTCGGTCTTCTGTCAGGAAACCAATACCCAGATTGATTGCCTTTCGAGGCGATTGAATTGTGATCATTTTCCCTTTAAAAACAAATTGGCCATTGTCAAACTGATCCACTCCAAATAGGATTCGAGCCAATTCAGTCCTTCCGGCACCCATAAGCCCGGTAATACCTAAAATCTCACCCCGATGTAAAGAAAAAGTGATGTCTTTCAATATACCTTTTTTGTTCACATTTTCAACTCTGAGAATCTCCTCTCCCGCCTGCATCCTTATCCGCGGATATTGTTCTTTCAATTCCCGATTCACCATCATTTTAATCAAATCCGTCTTCTGAATTTGATCCATATCACAAGTCCCGATATGTCTGCCATCACGAAGTACGGTCACTCTGTCACCAATATCATACGCCTCTTCAAGACGATGAGAGATAAATATGATCGAAACACCCTTTTTTTTCAATCGACGAATCATCGAAAAAAGATCCTGAATCTCGCGGTCTGTCAGCGTTGAGGTGGGCTCATCCATAATGAGTATTTTGGCATCCATAGATAAAGCCTTGGCCACTTCAACCATCTGCTTCTGAGCAACGCCAAGTGTACGAACCGGAGCATGCACATCAATGGCCACACCCAGATCATCCAGAATTTCCTCCGCCTTTCGAATCATCTCTCCACGATTGGTGACTCCCGGTATAGATACAGGTTCACGCCCGAGAAAAATGTTTTCATACACATTCAAATGAGGCACCAAATTGAATTCCTGATAGATCGTGGAGATACCCAGTGTCTGGGCATGCCGGGGATTTTTTATGTCGATTTCAACACCTTCAAGTTTAATCAAACCGGATGTTTTTTGATAGGCTCCGCTCAATATTTTGATTAATGTCGATTTACCAGCACCGTTTTCTCCTAACAGAATATGGACTTCTCCCCGCTGGAGATCAAAGTCAACATCATCTAATGCGATAACGCCTGGAAAGACTTGTCGGATATGAAACATTTGTAGCATAATTTTATCGATCATAAAGAAATCCTGAAATCAAATAACGAAAAGTGAAAAAGAGCATGGGTTGGATATAAACTCAAATGAGAGGCGCCTATTTGACTGTTGAGTGCTGTCGATTCGTTTGCTTTGATCTCATTCCACATTGATTGCATCATAAATATAAAGGTTCGATTCATCATCTTCAGGCACAAAATAAAACCTGAGATGCTCATCAACCAATTCAAAAAAGAAAGGATTGTTATTCATTACCAGATCGGGTTTAATCCAGACAACAAAAGGAACCTGATGTACGGCAACAAGCAGATCAAGATTAACCAGATCCAATCCCCCCAAAGCAATGTCACCCATATTGGGAATAGCATATTTATTTAATCCACTGCAGATCATCAACTGATCCGTCAGGTAGTGACAATCCTGGTAATCAATATAATGATTGCCGTTCAATTTCATGTCATATCGGGGCAATGCGGATGGGTTAGCTGATCCGTTTCCTGAATCCAGCTCCCACACATAAAATCGTCTCGAACCCCAGCTGACACCGCACAAAGTATGGTTGGATGTATTGTGTATGATTCCACCTATATGATCCTGAAAACGAAAGATTTCAAGACTTTCTAAAGTAACTGGATTGACACGGTATATGATGGACCTGCTGTTTGGACGGTATTCCGCAACAGGCACCCAGATAAATTCCCCATCATAATCTATGCCCCCCGGATGATAAATATCCCCTTCGCCCAATAGAATCTGGGAAATCAGATCCCCTTCTTGGTTAAAATGAAACAAGTGACCAACTCCTTTGCCGGGAGTTCTGTCATAACCATCCTGAAGGGTATTAAACCTTTCGGGTCGCTCAACTTGTTCAACCGAAGACATATAATAATCATTCCCAATTCTAACCATACCCTGGGGATGATAGGTACGAAAATTCAACCTGACGGTATCTGTAAGTCTCCATTCTGTTGATCTGTTCAATTTTTTAAAACACGCAATAACCTTTTTTAAATCTTGCGCTTCGTGATTCTCTCCAGTCTGATTGATACAAACACTGATGAAAAAAATGAAAATCAATAATAACAATGCCCACACTTTTTTTATCGGTTTATGCTTCATTCCATTTCACCCGCTTTTACAGAATGGTTTTTGAATGATATTTTCACAAATCATCTGCCAATCAAGATTGAAAACAATGATGCGCTGAGCTTATCATCCAAAAATGGCTGTGACCCTGACACAGGTAAATTTATGAACCAACGTTTCATTTACGTACAGTCATGAATGGGGGTGATGGACTCCTGCCCCTATTTTACCATTGTATGCCATCATTCGATCTGACGGCATGTTCCGGCAGAGGATGATCTTCATTAAAGACTTTGAGACGGTTTGGTTCTTCAATAATGATGTCACTCTCATCGATTGAGCCGTCCGCTCTTTGAACACGATCCAGTGCAAGATCCAAATGTTTGGCCAGGAAAAAATAGGAGCCGATGCGTTTTGAATAACCATAATCGTGTCCTTCATCTGGTAAATGAATATTCTCAACTTTATCTTCAGCATCAAACAAATGGTATACATTCTGAATGTATGGAAACTCGACAACCGGCGTATTCTTTGTCCAGTCTTCCCCGTCTGAGATAATGAGTTGAGGACGGGGTGCTGCCAACGCAGCTATCTCAACATTGTTGGTTTCATGATTTTCGCTTTTATGGATCGGCATCCCACTCTCACAAACACAGCCACCAAAGAAATGCGCTGAGACCTGAACAACCGGAACCGACACATCAATCCGGTCGTCAACCGCTGTGAGTAAAAACGTTTGTGTGCCTCCACCAGAGGCGCCTGTTATCGCAATACGATCTGGATCAACACCAAGAGACAATAGAAAATCGACAGCACGCATGCTGTTCCACAACTGCAATTTTAATGCCTCTGGATGGTCATGTTTCCAGCCGACTTCAGAGAGCTCTCCGTATCCGACCATATCATAGGAAAACACAACAGCCCCTATTTGAGCCAGGATGGCGCACCGTTTCTGCATATCTGGCCTGTAGCGACCGTAATTATCCGGCTCATTCCAGTGTCCATGTGGACAGAGGATTCCGGCAAGAGGTCCTTCTCCTATACCCGGCCGATAAAGACTGCCCGTTACAAAGACACCGGGAAGACTCTCAAAAGCCACATTCTCCACCGTGTATCCTCTGTAATACCGTTTGTCATACATGATGCTATTCAGCGGACACTTCTGCGGAAGCGGGACAAGACCGGCTCCTTCCAAAATCCCTTCACGAATTCGATTGGCCCGCAATTGCCACTCTTCCAGATTAGAGTACGTTCCTTTGAATCGTACAAGCTGGGCTTTGGCTTCTTCTTCACTCTGGTAATAACCCTGACAAAGTATGGATTCTGTACTGTGCTGACCGAAGAGCTTGATAAAAAACACCAGAGAAAAAAAGAGGGACAGAAATGATGGTTTCCAGCAATACATATAAAATTTTTCTTGCATCACCATTTTTCTCCTATTCATTTGATTTCATTTTTACATCAAGGAATAAAAACATCACCCCATTTGAGAAAAGACAAACTTTACAGCATGCTGACATTTACTGAACAATCTTAAATGATCTAATAAATAAGGTAAAATGATCACCTAGAAAGAGGTTCATAAAGACAGAAGAAAATATTACCAAGCTATTTCACCCGACATTTCACCTGTGTTTCTTTTTGAAACACCTTGAATATGATCCTTGTTGTAGAAACAATAAAAAAAGTATAACAAATTAAATATACAATTTCAAGCGAAAAGAGACATCATCTATTCTTCTATTTTTTTAGAAAAAATAAGTTTATATTTCAATGGACAAGGACATTTATAAACAACATTCAAACAAAAAGAAAGAGATCATAAATCAACAATGAAAAGCCATTGTTTCTTTCTATTGTAATTCGGAGACATATTAAGTAAGCAGGAAATTTTGCTTTCTTAATATTTTGTAATGTTAAAAACATTGACTTTATGATAAATTTATTGTATATTTGAAGACTTGTTTTTTATTTGTATTCGTTTTTATGAAAGGGAGGTATTAGCCGATGAAAAAAGTACTATTGCTAACGATGATGGCTTCACTCGCAACAATTCTCTTGCTAACCAGTTGTTCTCAAACAACAGTCTCTTCCGCAAAAATTTATATGAACCAATTCGAATACGATCAAGCCATTGAACAATGTGAACTCGCCATTGAGCAAAAACCGGACAATCCTGAAGCTTATTTTATCATGGGTCGAGCATACGGTTTTAAAAAAATGTATCGCGAAATGAATGACGCATTTATCAAATCGCTCGAACTTTCCAATAAATATGCTTCTGATATCAGAGAAGACCGTCAAAAACACTGGACGGATTTACAAAATGCCGGTGTGACTTCATTAAAACAAAACAGAATCAGTGATGCCATTGAAGAATTTTCAATGGCCATTGAGCTCGTTCCTGAGGAAACGGTTCCTTATAAAAATCTGGCCTTAGCTTATATCCAGAACAGAAATGATTCATTGGCTACACAAACTTATGAAAAAATACTGGAAATTGACCCCGAAGATCTTGAATCAAAGGGAATCCTCGGTGCACTCTATTATCGTAATCGGGACTATAACAATGCAATCGCTCATCTTGAACAGGTTGTCAATAATGCGGACCCCACATCTTCTGCTTATTCCCAGGCTGTCTTTAATCTGGCCCTGGCTTATGATATGACGGAGCAATCAGACAAAGCCCTTGAAACCTATAAGAATGCTCTGGAAGTAAATCCCGATGAACAAAATCTTCTATTTAATATGGGTCGTTTGTATATAGTACAGCAGGATTACGAAAACGCGATAGTATATCTTAAAAGGGTTCTTGAACAGAATCCCGACGATCTCGAAGCCAATAGAACTATTGGATCGTGCTACAATCTGTTGAATAAATTCGAAGAAGCAATTCCTTATTTAGAGAAGGCTGTTGAACTGGATCCCAACGATGCCAATGCATGGAATCAGATGGGTATTGCCTATATCCGTACAGGACAAGGGGAAAAAGGGCAGGCAGCTTTTGATAAGGTCTTGGAGCTGCAAAATAACCAATAAAATTTTATTAAATCTTTCCTAAATCGAAGGGGTCGAATTGAACAGTTCGACCCCTTTTTCTTAAATACAAGTTTATCCATTATTCATCTCATCGATAAAAACATCCTTCATTTATGGTTCTTGCTCAAATTGGTTGATTCTATTTTGATAATAGAGACATTGTTCATTGGAAATGAAACGAACCAATTCAGCGACAGTGAAAGGCTTTGTCAATCGAGGATATTGATAAAGCATCTTTTTCTCTGGATCCTCTTCATCAAATCCATATGCAGACATGAGAATAATTCGAACCTGCGGATATTTTTCACGGAGTTGTGAAACCATTGTGTACCCATCCATAGGAGCCATACGAATATCGGATACAACAATTTCACACATATCTTCTTCCATAATCTTAAAAGCCTCTTTGCCATTCCGAGCTTCCCTAACGGTAAAATCAGAACGCTTAAGACCGATTGAAAGTGTTTTTAAAACGTTTTTCTCATCGTCAACGATAAGAACCTGTGACATTCCGTTTTCTCCTTAACCAGAATTATGCAGTTGGAAATAAAATGACAAATATCATGCCAGATTCCATCAATTTATAGGATAATATTATTGTCATTATTAACAAAAAGTTATGGGAATAAAAAAAGTTAACTTTTCCCCTTCACCATTGTGGCAATGGAAAAAAGTTTCATAATTGAATAGTTAAAATTTCAGAATGTATTGAAAATCAAATATTTGAATTCAGAATATAGATCTTTTTGTCATGCATAAGCCATCTTGAAAAGCGTTTACTCTTTTCTTTTTGGTTCAATTCCATAGGCTTTCAGTTTTCTCCAAAGCGTCGTTGTTGAAATACCAAGGACCTCTGAAGCTTTTTTCTGATTCCAAGTATATTTTTCCAATGTTTTTAAGATATAATGTTTTTCCAACTTATCCAGTGTCGTCTCTTCAATACTCTCTTCCTGGATCGTCGTTTTCTTCTGAGTATCATGGATGTAGGATGGAAGGTCATCCCGGGTGATCACATTACGATTTGTTAAAATAACCGCCCTTTCTATCACGTTTTCTAATTCCCTGACATTTCCAGGCCAATCATATCCGGTAAGTATTTTTATTGCATCCATTGAAACCGATTCTATTTTCTTTTTCGACTTCGTTAAATATCTTTCAAGAAAATGATTAATCAACAGAGGAATATCATCCCTTCTATTTCTTAATGGAGGCACATGAATCGGAATCACGTTTAATCGATAGTACAGATCTTCTCGAAAAGTGCCTTCTTCAATGGCTTTTTCCAGGTCTTGATTCGTTGCAGCCAAAAGGCGAACATCCACATAAACAGGTTCATTCTCACCTACCCGTCGGATTTCCCCATCCTGAAGAAAGCGGAGCAGTTTGACCTGTGTTGAGGGAGCTGTTTCTCCAATTTCATCTAAAAATAGAGTCCCGCCATTGGCCTCCTGAAATAACCCTCTCTTTTCTCGAATAGCCCCGGTAAAGGCGCCCCTGACATGCCCGAAGAGTTCACTCTCCTGCAAGTTTTCAGGTAAAGCTCCACAATTAATGGTCACAAAAGACCGGTTTTTTCTTCGACTGTGGAGATGGATGGCTTTGGCTATGAGTTCTTTACCCGTTCCGCTTTCCCCTGAAATAAGTATGGTGCTATCTGTCGGGGCTACTTTGGCAACCATGGAAAAAACATTGCGCATTTCATTGGAATTCCCAATGATATTTTCAAATTTATATTTTTCCTCCAATTCATCCTGAAGTTGCTCAACCTCAACCAACAATTCTTTTCGTTCCAAAGCTTTGCCGACAACGATAAGAAACTCATCCTTGTCGAATGGCTTTTGAATATAATCATAAGCTCCCAGTTTCATGGCCTCCACACCACTCTCAACAGTTCCATAGGCCGTCATCACAACAACCTCTGTTAAGGGATTGATCTTTTTGACCATTTGAAGAACTTCCAACCCACCCATCGGTTTCATCTTCAGATCGGTAATAACCAAATCATAAGCAGTTTGTTTCAATTTCTCAGCCGCATCCTCACCATTTGCTGCTTCATCTACTTTGTATCCACTTTTCTGCAGAAAAACAGAAAGCGTTGAACGAACAGATTTTTCGTCATCGATCAGAAGTACATCTGCCATATTGTACAATTCCTTTATTCTTTTCTATTACTTTTTTGTATTGGTAAAATGACAGAGAAAGTAGTCCGTTTACCCGGTTTACTCTCAACATGTATTTCGCCATCGTGTTCACTAATAATGCGCTTACAAATTGCCAGCCCCATACCGGTACCCTTTTCTTTGGTCGAATAAAATGGTTGAAATATTTTTGGCAACTCCTCTTTGGGAATGCCGATACCCGAATCTGAAATGAGTATCAAAACCTGATACATTCCTCCATGTTTTACTTTCTGAGAATGAATTGCCAGAACACCACCATCTTGAATTGCATCCAGTCCATTGAGTAATAAATTTGTGATGACCTGCCGAATCTGATAACGATCGATAAGAAGTTCTGGAAGGTCATCATCATAATGTTCCATCCAGTTCGCCTTACGGCTATTACAATCTTTCAATTTTTGGACAACATCCCTGAGAAGACTGTTAATATTTTCCTTTTGAAACGAGGGTTTTTTCGGTCTGGTGTATTTTAAGAAATCATCAACAATAACTGCCAAATGGTCTGATTCTTCTTTAACGATGTCTAATAATTGTTGACCTTCATCAGAAAGTTGAGGTTCATCTTTGAGCAAATTCACTGATGTGGTAATAGCCACCAATGGATTGCGGATTTCATGGGCGATGCCGGCTGAAAGCTCCCCAATAGATGCCAATTCTTCACTGCGATTGACTCTTCTTTCCAACTCCTTCTGTTTCGAAATATCAATCAAAGAGACAAGTCGATTTGATGAATTGGCCATTCGGGTCACAGTCATATGAACATGCTTCACCAAACCCTTTTTATTTACAAAATGGCATTCCCAAAACTGTGGGGACTGGTTCATTCCCCTGATCATTTCATTCCTTTTTTGACTTTCGCCACTTAAAAATTGATTCAACGTCATTTTATCAATAAGAGCTTCCCTGCTATAGCCGCTCAGGTTTTCGAATGTTTGATTCACTGAACATATCCGTTGTTCGTGATCAATCACAGCCAAACCAATATTCATGGACTCAAAAAGGGCGTGATACCGTTTTTCGCTCAATTTTATTTTTTCGTGAAGTTGGGCATTTTCTAAGGCTACTGCCGTCTGCTCCAATGCACTGAACAATATTTCTGCATCACCCTTCTTCAAAACCCGATTTGTATGATAAAACGCACCGACAACACCAAATACTTTTCTCCCCTTCAAAATTGGAAAGTATCCGTAACTTTGAATTCCCAATTTTTTTAACCAAAGATCGAATGTTTTCGGTCTATCTGCAATGGGTTGATTGATCACCCCCTTTTTTTGCATATAGGCCAGACAGGCTGGATTTTGAGAATCGGCGGTGATAGAATAACACGTTTTCATTTCACTTGCCTTGAACCCAAAACCTGCCACACCCTCAATCGTATTTGCCTCTTCATTGATCATGCCAATCCAGGATCGATCAAAACCCCATATCTTAACCAAAGATTCCGAAATGTCCTGTGAAATCTCAATCACTGTACCCGAAGATTTTCTGACAGCAATCGTTTTACTCATTATTTTAATGGGTACGATTTTGCCCGTCATTTGTTTACACATCATTGCATTTTTTACACTCATTCAGACTTGATAATAACGCTTTGGTAAAAGTCTGTCATTCTATTATCAAGGAAACCCACAATTCATTAAGGTTTATATTAATCAAAAAATGATACAATGAATAAGAATGAAAATTTCAACTTTTTTACAATATAAATTCTGCAAAGCGCGGCAATATGAGTATTCACTCTATGATAATAATCTCTATTTCCCTTCCTTCATCCATAACTCATTAATTGTTGACCGCCAAGTTTCGTATAAATCTTTTTGACATTGAATGTGTCAACATATTCAATGTATTAAATTTCAGGTAATGAAGGTCCATACGCTCCCAGAATGGCACCTGTAATCCAGCTCCTGACAAGAGAAATCAGGATAACAGCGATAATAATGACAAAGGTATACGGCAGGGATTTTTGCTTTGGAATACCCATCACGATTGGAAGTCCAATGTAGAGAATATAGAGACCATAAAGTCCTGCAAAAAATATCAGAACGCTTAAGGATGGAATCAGATTCAAAACACCTGCCACCAGCATGGGTGAATAGCTATAGAGAGCTACCTGGAATCCTTTCACATCATCTCTGGTCGACCCAAAATTGGAAGCCAAAAGGCTGATAATTCTGCCTGTGATCCATACACTGACCACAATCAGAACATAATCAACGACCGAATTGACCAATGAAGCTCCGAATCCGAATCGATAAACACCTGCAAACGGAATTCGGATTCCGACAATCCATCTTCCCAAAAATGAAGCCAATGCAGGAACAGCAGCTAAAATGAGTAGATACGCTTTGAAAAGAACCGGAATTGTGGTTTGCTCCTGATTGATTGTCTCCCATGTCTCTCTTGGCTTAAGGACAATCTGTTTTACCCGCTCAATGATCTTTTTCATTTGTTCAACAATATTCTGCATCGATGACCTCCTTCTTGAAATGAAATAGGCAACATCCTATTCCGTTCGCTTGATGATATGATATCCCAATTCGGTTTTGACGATACCACTTATTTCGCCAGGTTTTAAATTAAAAATGGCATTTTCAAAATCAGCTCGCAAATCTCCCCTTCCAAATTTACCCAAATCTCCCCCTTTTAAACCACTTGCAGTATCAATAGAATACTCTCGAGCAAGTTCTTCAAAAGTGTGCCCCTGTTTGAGTTGATCAAGAATAGTGCCCGCTTCTGCTTCAGATTCAACGAGTATATGACTTGCTCTTATTTTATAGCCTTCAACCATTGTGTAATCCGAAGTTAAAGAGGGTTCCCATATCCACGCGTCTATTTGTACTTTAACCCAGTTGGATTGTCTCTCAACAACTTCCACTTCAGTTCCTGTAAGTATTTCTCCTATTTTGGTACCATTCGGTTCTGATCTTATATTTTCTTGTTCTACCTTCACATAGAGCTTTTCTGTTTGAGCGAACATATTTGAAATGAAAAATAAAACGATTACAACAATCCATTTCATTTTTACCATTTTTTATTTGCCTCCTTCATACTTTTTACTCATTTCACAAAAACAGTTGTTTTGGTATATTCATATGATATAGAGTCTGTCAATAAAATTCATTTCATTTTGAAAATAATCAATTTATTTATTAATTTCAAGTTTTTTTCATAAAATCCTCTTCTACTCATTACTTAAGTAGCTAAACAAAACAGGTTAACGGATAATAAATAAATTAACCTCATTCGAGAACATGCTGTCAAACACTTTAAAAATCCCACCCGAAGAAAAATTGCGTAAAGGTTCTCGGATAAATTTCTTTAAAGTTCGTTCGTTTGCCAATATCCAATCTGAATACAATATACCCCAGAAATTGAAGGCGAATCCCCAAGCCAAAACTGCCTTTCACATCACCAAAATCTCTGTCCCAAACATTACCGACATCAAGAAACAATGCACCCCGTATTGAAGTAAATCCAACACCTCCAAAGGGGAATCCAAGATAAAATTGATCAATAAATGGGAAACGCAATTCATTCGAAATCAGCGCCAATTTTGTTCCCCAAAGAGACCAAAGCTTGTACCCTCTGAGATCCCACGAACCTCCCATAACAAAGGGCAGTGGTTCCTTTCCTTGGTTGAATTGCCCCCAAATGCGGACAGCGTGTGTAACCCGATAACTGAGACGAAAATACTTGCGAAGATCGATCATGATCGTTGTGAAATTAACATTGGACCGTCTCACATCCACTGTGTTTCCCAAAGTAATATTATACCGCTCGCCATCGATTGGACCAGTCGGTCCCCAAAGAGAATTATCTTTAGTATAGGACACAAAATTTGAAACCAGTATGTCCCTTCTTGAATCAAACTGATCGAGCCAATCTTTTACAGAATCTCTTATATTCAGGTTTGTTTCAATGCGTTCAAACTTGTTCAAGGGATAACTCAAAGCGACCGAGCCGCCAATCCGTCTATTATAAAAATACCCCTCGTATCTATTATAATAGTATCCGGCCAAACGGTAGATGCCCAATGCATAATTTAACCGTCTGGTGAGATCCACTTTTGTCATAGCCAAATTCCATCCATCCCAGAATTCGGATTTCACCCTGGCACTGTTATAGACCAAAAAATAATGCTGCTCATCTCCTAACATATCCGTGATAAGCAATTCCGCTCCCCCGCTGGTTCCATAAATGGGATCCTGGATAACTTGACTCTGAGCGAAATCCAAACTGAACTTTCTCTTGTACTTTACTTTTTCTGTGTCCACAATACCACCGATCCTTGGGAAATTGGCCATCTCGGTATCGATTTCCGTAATGCTGGTCAAAAGGACTGAATTGTCATTCATCCACTTCGCTGCATCCGGAATAGCCCGAATCTGAAAACTGGATTTTTCAAACGCTGAAAAGAGCAGAGTCGAACTATCGGTCCAACAAGGAAAATAACCACCAGTTGTGAAGTGTGTGAGCTTTTTTAAAGTATGGATTTTTTTCGGATTGAAAAGAGTGCAATACCCCATATCCACAGGACTCATTTCTTGGCAATTTTCTTCTTCTCCATTTATCTTGACGACCCAAATGTTATAGACACCATCTCGATCAGAAGAAAAAGCAATCAAACGGCCATCCGGTGACCAGGATGGCCATCGTTCACTGTAAGGTCCGTATGTCAGTTGCCGTATGACTTCTTCATCCAAATGATAAAGAAACAGGTTTGAACAACCATTTTCTTTGATGTTCGATCTATCCGAATCGAAAACAATCCACTTGCCATCGGGGCTCCAATCCGGATTTTGATCATTAAAAAAATCATTCGTAAGACGTGTGATCGACCCATCATCAACTTGTACAAGATAAAGGTCATTTTTCCCCGAATAATCCAATCCTGTTAATACAATCTGGGTCCCATCGGGTGACCAGGACGGAGAAAAGAGTGAAACGAGCCCCTGAAATTTGTATTGCTGGATCACTTCCCTTTGCTGAATATGATAGATAAAAAGAATATCCTGAGGTCCACTTTTAGCAATAAACGCCAGCCTTCCATTCTGATCAACATCAATACGACTCTTCTGAAGCTGTAAGGATTCCAGCTCGGGAGTGCTTTCCCCCTTGATGAGCAGTTCCGGATCCCCTTCACGGAAATCGGTGATCGGTTTCTGATAAATACTGGTGTATCCGTTTCGATTGGCCACAAAGATAACGACAGGGTTTCCATTATCGCGATAAAAGGATGAAACGGTATTGATACCCTCTTCGGTGAGTCGGGTGGATACCATGCCCGGAAAATCCTTCTCGCCCATAAGTGGATAGATTGACTTTTTCAGATAGTATAGCCACTCTTCGCTCAATTCATCATAATCTTTCCCGATGGTAATCTTCATGATATCGGAAAATTTTTCTTCCTTCCACATGTTTTGCATAAGCTGAAGGATCTTTGCTTCACCATACTGTTCGGCGACAAACTTGACAATGGATTGTCCCTCTTTATACATCTGATAGGTTCCAGTAATGCGATACATTTCGGGTATCGGAACAATTGTATTATTCAAAATACCGTCTCGAATAATCATTTCTGCTTCTGAACTCCACCCATCAGACCAGTATTCAGCCAGCCCTTCAATAAACCATAGGGGTATGGTTCGATATTGAAATATATTGCGGTCCTCATAGATGCGTTCCAAATAATGATGTTGAAATACATGAACAAGTTCGTGCTGAATGGTCTGACGAAACCTGGATATCGAACCATCACTCGGCACGACAACCCTGCCTTTCATGAATTCGAAAAATCCCCCCAATCCCGGAGAAATCAAATAGGGTAAAGTATTGGTTTCTTCAAAATGAAAATGTGAGCTATAAAAGATGAGAGGAATTTTCTGAAGCACATTATGATTGAATTTATCCTGCAGAAAGTGATAACTTTCCTCTGCATAATAAGCCCCGATTTCGGCTAAAGACTCCATCTCTGGATAGAAATAGATATCAAAATGCTCTGTTTTCAATACCTGCCATTGAAACTGATTATATTGAACTTTATTCCGGCCAAAATAATATTGAGCATTCAGTGCTGACACGTAAAACATGAAAACAAATCCCATAAATTGAAGAAATGCGATTTTGGATTTTATCATAACGAACCTCCAGTCGGACTTTAAATTTACAAAATAATTATACCAAATCAAGTGATTTTTGTTCAATATAGTGCGTTCATTTTCATTCATCTTGACATTCAAAAAAGGATTCTTTATATTGAAGTCGGTTTTTCTTCTACTATTCATGGCAGGAACAATAAAGGTAAAAATTTTTAGAAATGATGCACATCCATAAAAAACAGATCAAGTTAACGATTGTATGCTTCATATCCATTATTCTTCTGACAGGCGTTTCCATCCTGGCGTACGATGTTGGCAGCAACCTTCTTTTACAAATTGAAATTTTCAGTGAGATTCTTCAAAAAATTCAATTGAGTTATGTGGATGAAAAAAACCCGCAGGAACTGATGCAGAGTGCCATTCGGGGAATGATTTCAGCGCTTGATCCCCATACAACTTATCTCACTTCTGAACAATTCAATCAATGGAGTAAGCAATATGAAGGGTACACCGGTATTGGAATCACATACGATGTGATACGCGAGCGGATTACAGTGATGTCCGTTTTCTCTGGTGGTCCTTCCGACAAAGCCGGTATTCTGGTAGGAGATCGAATCATCTCTATCAATGGAAAATCAGCTATTGGTATCAGCCGTGAAGAGGCGCCATTGTTACTGATGGGACCCAAAGGAACGAAAGTCGATCTCACCATTGAACGAAAAGGATTGGCCGAGACAAAAAATATTGTCGTTATTTGCGATGAGGTCCATTTAGACAGTATCCCCTATATTTTCATTATTCAGCCTGGTGTAGGATATATTCGTATAAACCGTTTTACTGAAACCACTGAAGAGGAATTGGAGCAAGGTCTCAACAGACTTGAAGCTCAAGGAATGAGACAACTCATCCTCGATCTTCGAGGGAATGGGGGAGGATACCTCGAAGCAGCTGTTCAAGTTGTTGATAAATTCCTGCCAGGAGGTCGAAGAATTGTCTACACCAAAGGACGGACAGAGGGATCCTCACATGAATTTTTCTCCACAAACCAAAATACCCATCCCCTATATCCATTAACTGTCATGATCGATCGGATTTCGGCTTCTGCATCAGAAATTGTTGCAGGTGCATTACAAGACTGGGATCGGGCACTCATCGTCGGCGAGACCAGTTTTGGTAAGGGATTGGTGCAAACGCAATATCTGTTAAAAGACGGCTCTTCACTGCTCATGACGACGGCCAGATATTACACACCAAGCAATCGACTCATTCAGCGACCCTATGATAATATATCTTTGGAGGACTATTATCGTGAAGTCACAGACGACGTTGCGAGAGAAGAGTGGGAAAATGATCCTTCACGTCCTATTGTCAAAACACAAATTTTAAAAAGAAATGTATACGGGGGAGGAGGTATCACACCAGATATTTTTCTAAGATCAAAACCTGACACCATAAGTACTGTTGTTCGAAGGATACTGTCATCTCCAGAAAAGTACTTTTTTACATTTATTGAAGATTACATGAAGGATCATTCTGAGCTGGTAGGAAAAGACTATAATCAATTCTTAAAAAATTATACACCGAATGGAAATACGCTTCAATTGTTTCTTAAGCATATTCGGGAATTGGGTTTTCAAATTACAAATGAGGAATTCGTTAATAATAAAAAGGATATTGAATTTGTACTCAAACAGCACATCGCTTCCAAAATATGGGGTGATGAAGCAAGTTATAAAGTCGAAGTGATGAGAGATTACCAATTGCTCGAAACGTTAAATTATCTATCCCAATCAGAGAATCTAATAGCCCAATCCTATGGTCGATACAGAGATTATTAAAATATCCGGTTTTTTCAATTTTGATCAATTTCACCTTATCATATCCAAAAAATTTAATATGATCAATCTATCTCGGATGCTTTTCTCTCTCCTATTCGCTGTTCACGGCACGACAAACCGCGATTGACAAGATCCATCATCTGTTCCATTTCTATGGGCTTTGTAATATAAGTGTATCCATCCTCCTCAATTGTTTCAACAATGGTCTCCGCTGAGGGGTATCCTGTCAACATGATAATAATGGCATTGGGATCCAGAGCTTTTGCTTTTTTTAGAAAATCAATGCCACTCATTTCTGGCATCTTGATGTCCACGATTGAAAGTGCAATCGAACCGTCTTGAAATATTTCCCACGCTTCTCTGCCATTCTTGGCTTCTACGGGGACATGATTCATTTTCTGGATAATTTTTACAATGGTCGACCGTATAACATCCTGGTCATCCGCGATGAGAATTTTAGCCAAAACAAACCTCTCATTTAATCATACTTCCGATTTTATTGATAAGGAAACGAAAAAATGATCTCTATTTGTATATCATCATCTATAAATCAACCATTTCAATAAATGAATTTTTGAGGAGCAATATAATCTCCAAATTGAGCTCTCGCCTCATTCAATCGTTGAGTTTCCTCAGCAGCGATTTCGAAAAGAATGTCGGGTGTGGTCGGCGCTTTTGTCTTATAAGTTTCAACAACGCGATGAATTTTGTTTAAAAACTCATTGACTCGTATCGTAAATTGCTGAACATAATCCTCTTCAGTATATTCCTTCCCCAACAGATCATGAAACAACCTTTTAAGATCCTGATAAACGGGAATTCGCCCCACAGGCGTGTCAATGGCTTCGACTTCTCCATGAACACGTTGTTCCATCCATTTCAACCAGATTCTTTTATCCATCCGATCATTAACGAAATTGCCTTTTTTATCTTGTAAGAAATAATTTACACCAAAAATATGGGGCGGATTTTCAATATCACAACCAAAGTCTAAATTGATCTGAATATATTGACCCAGAGGTATGGGAATAAAATCAAGATTCGACATGGGATTCAATTTCGGGACACCTTCTCTTCCCAAAGTGGCTGCCGTTGTTTCAGACTCAAGAGCCGATGCTACAGAAATAATGCCGTGCTTCCAATCAAAAGCTTCTCTGACAGGGACCCACGTATTTGAATCGCGTCCGCCATATATAAATCCGCTGACATGAACCCCAAATGGATTATCGATCTCTGCGCTCACATTTTCCAGGCATTTTAAATCAAGCGTAAATCGTGCATTTTTATGTGATGATGTAATTTCATTGCCTTTTTCATCTCTTTTACCGAGTGTCCATTCTCCTGAGTAATTCACACCTTTTTCTGGAATCTCAGAATCTTTACCAATCCAATAAACAGAGCCATCCTCAAGCTTAAGAACATTTGAAAAGATGATCTCATTCGGTTTGTTTAGCGCTTCCCAAATGATGGGATCATCTTTTGAGTTAACACCCATAATAATCCCAAACATGCCTTTTTCGACATTCACGGCATATACTTTACCATCCCTCTTCCGTAAATAAGCAATATCGTCGCCAACGATTGTTTCCCCAACCAAAGTAGAAGTGGATGTCTTTCCGCAGAGAGAAGGGAAGGCTCCTGTGAAATAGGTTATTCTTTCATGATTTCCATGCACTCCCATCACAAACATATGTTCACACAACCACCCCTCTTCAGATGCACGTTTAATGGCTAACCGCATGGAGAGTTTTTTTAATCCGAGCGTATTTCCGCCATACTGTGTGTTCGCACTGAAAACGACACCCTCTTCCGTATCAATATAGATCCTTCGATCAGCTACATTTTTACTGACACCATTCTCCAGTTCTCCGGCACTATGCACAATACGGAAAAATTTTGCTTTTTCCCCTTGACGTTTAAATTCTTCATACCCCTGCCGATAGAGTAAATCCAAGCTATGGGCCACATAGGCTGAATCGGTCAATTGCACAGTGAGCATTGAGAATTCAGATCGAGTAGGTCCGAGACAGAAAAATCGCACATAAAGCGTTTTGCCCACCATGATATTTTTCATGATCTTTTTAATTTCTTTCAATCCTTCTTCTTTGTCAATGCCGTTGATATAGGGACCGAGATCAACACCCTTTGGGAGAAGAAACTGTGTATGGGCTTTATCACGAGCCTGATCATGATACCCATCAAAATGGATTGTGTGTCCCTCTATAGCCAATTTTTCTTCTTCTCCATTTCGAATTGCAGATTCGCGTATATACTGAAGATCTTCCTGTGAATCCGTACAAATATACACATCAGCAGGTTTGCACAGCTCAATATATTCAGCAACAAATTGAACCAGATGGTGATTGTCTATATCTAAAAGTTTGGTATAGTGATTATCCTGTAATTTATTTCTTAATATCTCCAACCATTTTTCATTCATGTGGATCTCCTACCATTCCATCTACATACAATTGACAAATCCGACAAAATGTTATTTATGAATTCAATTCAATTAATGTTTCAATGAATCGTTCATTTGATTATTGGATTCTAAAGTGGTCTCATCAAAAGCATCGAGAATAATCCGATACCAACACCCTTTACACATCAAAGCACGATCGATACTTAAAAGGACTTTCTCCCACGGACTCAATTCCCGTTTGCAGTGAGGACAGATTTCAGGTACATTTTCGTTTCCAGCCAATTCTAACCCTCCGGTTTAATCACAACCCCTTTATTATGATGACCACTCATTTTAACAACGAGCGGTTTTTGAAACTCGATATGTCGCGTGTAATCCAATTTCTCCTTGACAGGTTGTTTCAGCAACCAATCCCAATCGACAAATCCATGATTGCTTTCGGATTTTACTGTAAAATAACCCACCATAAACGTGTTCAGATTCTGGAAAAAATGGGAACCTTGAGAGGGTTCAACAACAAAATCCCGGAATCCGGTTTCAATGATCACTTTCGCATTGGCAATCTGATCCCACGTTACGGGTATGCCCAACCAGGGATCCAATGTTCCCCATCTTCCGACACCAATCAAAAGATACCGTCGTTTATCACCAACCAGTTTTGTATTGAGATATTTGATTTCCTGGGCAACCTGATTGCTTTTTGATCGATCAAATAGATTACGATCGACCATGACAATATCATAAATGGTGTCGATAAGACCGTTTCCCAATACTTGGTCACTCTGACAAATGAGATCTTTATAATCATAATCTTCAATTTTTAATACTTCCAACTCAGGATTCACCGCCATGGGTCGCATCTGTAAGAGACCAAATTCCTGTCTTTCCTCTTTTTTCTCAGATAAATCGACAGCAAATTCAATCTCAACAGGTGTTCCCATACCCCACATCCCCATATCCAGAATTAGATCCAGTATTTCAGCCAGTGGAAATATTTTATTTTTAAGGATGGGTGCAAAAGTAACCAGACGGATGCCCTCCTTGGATGTTCCGTCATAAATCATATCATTTTCCGGTGAATAAGTCGATCCAATATGAAATAAAACCCCATTTTCTTCTGCAAGTTTTAATGCATATTTTTTGACAAAACGATCTTTTGTTTCGTACTTATTTTCATTAATTCCATCAAGATCCAAAGCAAAAAAGTCCTTCTGGCTATTCTGGATAAGGGAATCCTTCGAGCCAAATTGATCCATATGAGCCGGATACTTCGGACAAAACCGAACAGACGATCCCCCTTCCATCACCATTTTCCCAAGCCCCAGAGCCAGTGAAGCGATCCCGTCCGAGGATTTCTGCGGAGGTACAGGATAAAAGTTATATGACCTTGCCACACCCGAAAAATCTGGATAAAACCGATTGTGATGAGATGTTCCGATCATTTTTTGTACGATAACGGCCATTTTCTCATCTTCAAGTCGATAGGATGTTGCCCTGATATAATTTTTTGCAGATTGGAAAAATGTGGAAGCATAGACTCTCTTTATCGCTTTTACCAGTTCTCCCAAGCGTACCAATAGATCTGAATGGCTGTTGGGTAACATATAGGTTTTATATACACCTGCAAAAGGGTGATTGTGCGAATCTTCAAGAAGACTCGAGGAACGAACCGCCAATGGTCTATCAATGATATCTAGAAAAGCGGACAGTTCACCTAAAATTTCTTCAGGAAATTTTTTCGCTTCAATGAATTTTTTTAATATCAAACCATCTTCATCTGTATTGAGAGCAAAATTACGTAAATTATTTTCCTCAAGAAATTGATCGAAAATATCTGTCCCGATGATGATGGCTGGTGGAATATATATTCTCACACCCTTAAATCGGTTTTGAACATTATAATTATTAATAATAATATTGATAAAACTCAGCCCTCGCGCTTTTCCTCCTAAAAATCCTCCACCAATTTTTGAAATGCTGCTGTAGGGATCAAAAGATTCTTTATCAAACTCCGTGATAATCCCTCTCTGTCTGAGTTTACGATACCCTTTTAGAGAGGCAATTAAATCTTTCCGCATTTCAGTAATCGAAGGGAAATCAGATACTTTTCGGGGTCTTAATTGGTGGGCCAACCAAAACTCCGTTCGGGCTTTTAACCAGTTTGAATAGTGATTCCGTTCAGCATGATATTCCATACTCTCATCGGGTATGGTATGCAGCTCTTTCTCCAATGAAAGTAGATCATGAGCCCGGGCAACTTCGTGACCGTCCGGTGTTCGAAAAACAAAATCACCAAAACTTAAATACTCTGTCATGAATGTTCTTAAATCTTCCAATAAAGTGGGCGAATCTTTCACAATAAACGAAGCCCCGATCGCTTTGGCATTTTTTTCATTCTCAGGTAAGGTTGAATGAAGCAGTATCGGTATGTCTGCCTGTTGTTTTTGTACATTCTCTGCAAAATCAAAACCTGCCTGCGGATCCATTTTACCATTGTGGGGGAAATCGATGTCCGAAATAATGCCTAATATGGTATCTTTATATCGGGTATAATAATTCCAGGCTTCCTCATAGTTATTACAAAGAAGTATTTTCGTCCTTGCTCTCTGGCGCAATTGCTTGTGTGATAGATTGATACCTTCAGAAATGAGACGCTGAGATTGTCTCATAATTTCGAGGTAAATAATGGGTAAAAAATAGGAGTAATACCAAATATTATCTTCTATAAGAATAATCGACTGGACGCCGACTATTTTTGTATCATGCTCGACATTCAAACGATCTTCAAGATGTTTGATAATGGCAATAAGCAGGCGGAAATCACCTTGCCATATAAAAATCTGATCAAATACAGAAGCTTCTTCCTGTCTAAGCAAATCCGACAATTCACGGTTATCAAAAGCCAGTAACACAATAGGAATATCAATATTTTCTTCCCGTATTTTTTTTGCAAAAGAAGTCGGCTTCATATCTTCAATATGAAGGGTCGTTATGATCAGATCAAATCGTCTCTCTTCTTTCGCCAAAGCGATACCTTCTCTTCCACTTGATACCCGGGTAAGTTCAGGTGCATGTGTTAGATTTAATTTCTGATATTGATCTCGAATGAGCTCGTACAATCGCCCATCTTCCTCAAAAACGTATAAATCATACAAACTCGAAACGAGAAGGATATCGCGAATTCTTAATCTCATAAGATTTTGGAAACCCTGAAATCGGGTACCATACCCATGTTCCACCCATAGGGGATCGGCATGGGGCAAAGCTTTATTGAAATTATATTTCATACACGATGCTCGAAATCGACCTTATAAATAAGCTAACTTTCTATTTATAGTGTTTTAAAATGTAATACAACAAACTTACAATATCAAGGGCAAAAAAAATCGAAATACAATAAAAATGCATTCCGATTTTTTTATCTTTGATTTTAAAAAATAACAAAAAGGTATCACACGAGACCTTGATCCAGCATCGAATCAGCGACTTTGAGAAACCCTCCAATATTTGCACCATTCACATAATTACCTGGTGTTCCGAATCGCTCAGCGACTTCAACACACGTTTTATGAATATTTTTCATAATGATGTGCAACCGTTCATCAACTTCTTCCCGCGTCCAGGGCAATCGCATGCTGTTTTGAGACATTTCCAATCCCGAGACTGCCACACCACCTGCATTGGCCGCTTTCCCCGGACCATAAAGAATCCCTGCTTCGAGAAATTGTTTTACACCTTCAATCGTCGTGGGCATATTTGCCCCTTCACTGACGACATAGACTCCGTTATTCAAAAGGTTTTTGGCATCCTTTTCATTGATTTCATTTTGCGTTGCGCTTGGAAAAGCGCATTGCGCTTTGTTATTCCAGAGCGGACTATAATCCAATGAAGCATCAACAGGTGTATAAACGGCATTTTTGTACTGATCGACATATTCCTTAATCCGTCCCCTGCGTACATTTTTCAGATCCATTACAAATTTCAACTTGTCGCGATCAATGCCTTCTTCATCATAAACATATCCGCTCGAATCCGACAGGGTAACTGGCTTACCGCCGAGTTCAAGAATTTTTTCAACCGTGTATTGAGCCACATTGCCCGATCCAGACACCAGACAAATTTTTCCCTCCAATGTCTCATTTCTCGTGGTTAACATCTCCGCTGCCAGATAAACGGCGCCATATCCTGTTGCTTCAGGTCGGATAAGAGATCCCCCCCAGTTCAATCCTTTCCCCGTGAGTACGCCTGTAAACTCATTCCGTAACTTCTTATACTGCCCGAATAAAAACCCAATTTCTCGGCCACCCACACCAATATCACCGGCAGGTACATCGGTATTGGGCCCGATATGCCTGAACAGCTCATTCATAAAACTCTGACAGAATCGCATCACTTCATTGTCGCTCTTCCCCTTGGGATCAAAATCAGACCCGCCTTTTCCCCCACCCATGGGAAGGGAAGTCAGACTGTTTTTAAAAACCTGTTCAAAGGCTAAAAATTTAAGTATGCCGAGATTAACCGAGGGGTGAAATCTCAACCCTCCTTTATAGGGTCCTATGGCGCTGTTCATTTCGATACGAAAACCGCGATTAACATGTATTTCCCCCTGATCATCCATCCAGGGCACCCGGAACATGAGAACCCGCTCCGGCTCAATGATTCTTTCAAATACTTTTGCATTTCGGTACTCAGGATGTCGATCATACACCAAGGCGACCGATTCAGCGACCTCTTCAACAGCTTGATGGAATTCTATTTCACTGGGATTCTTGGCCTTTACAACTTCCATCAATTCATCAACATAACCCATATTGGCTCCTCCTTTTGAAACCCCATAACACCATGTTTGTTATATCAAAATTTTTATGAATTCTATGAATATTCATTTATAACAAATTAATCTACAAAAAAAATGAATAGAATGCAATAATAAAAATATTTAACCAAAAAGGAACCTATTTTTTTTATTTGCTCCGAGCCATGTTGTTGGCTTGTCAAAGATGGGTCAAAGGGCAGCAATCTGCTCGATTTCATCGAGATCGTTTCACATAAACTTATCATGACTTAATCGGTTTTTGTAGATTGATTGACAACCATAAAAGGAGTTGCGTAAAACAGTAAAGAATTCTATATTTGATAGAATTTAAAATATTTTTTCACTTTTCATGTTTCATTCTATGGGGGTGTTCAATCACAACTATTGGTAATATTAAGTTATCAGGCAAATCGGTCCTGGCACCCATGTCTGGTATTACCGACAGCCCTTTCCGACTGATCGCAAAATCATTCGGAGCAGCCGTTGTCTATACTGAACTGATCAGTGTGGATGGTATCGTAAGAAACAATTTCAAAACGCTCCGTTTGCTCCAATTTTCTAAAAAAGAGCGCCCCATCGGGATTCAGCTCTTCGGAAGTGACCCCGATATTTTTGGCGAAGCCGCCAGCATTGTCGAAAAATATAAACCGGATATGATTGATATTAATTTCGGCTGTCCATCCAAAAAAGTGGTTCGAAGAGGTGGTGGAGCGGCTTTGCTAAAAAATCTTGATAAAATGCGAAAAATTGTGAGGGCAGTCGTTTCGCATACCTCCATTCCGATCAGTGGTAAAATCAGGAGTGGATGGAGTGAATCCCATTTGGTTGCGGTTGATGCTGCTCAACTACTGGAAGAGGAAGGGGCATGTGCGATAACGGTCCATGCAAGAACAAAGAGTATGGGATTTGAAGGTCATGCAGACTGGGACATTATCGGGCATGTTAAAAATGCTGTTACTATTCCCGTCATCGGAAATGGAGACGTGAACACACCCGAGAATGCAAAAAAAATGCTCAATGAAACCAACTGTGATTTGATTATGATTGGACGGGGGGCCCTGGGAAAGCCATGGATTTTTAATCAAGTCAATCGTTATTTAGAAAATGGGATATCAATTGACAGCCCTTCCTACCAAAAAAGAATCAAAGTCTGTCTGAAGCATTATCGACTTGCTATGCAATCATGTGGTGAAGAACGTGGTGTGAAAGAAATGCGAAAACTTGTCGGATGGTATCTGAAAGGCATGCCGGGAAGTCATCAGGTCAAATCGGATATTTTTACAATGACTTCTTCCAGGGAAGTAGAGAATCGGTTACAATTGTATGAAAAGCAACTCAGAACACACGCATGAATAAAAGACTTGACAAAAATATAAAAAATATTATATTTATACGTTGAGTAAAAAAAAGCCTTCGCAACAAAGCGTTTTTACTCTTTTCTGTAAATCGAATCCACAATGTGAATCAAAGGGGGTTCTGGTAGAACTATTTAGGATATACACACGGATCATTCTATCCATGTTTTTTTCTGCATGAGCGGTATGAAATAGTCAATCCCATTTATTGAATCCATTCTATTTGAAAGAACTCGCATAAATTAAAAACTCATTTTGAGCGACAATAAGATTTCTCATATCAACAATTGATCAATCGGTTAAGGAGAAAATGTATTATGGAAATTGCCGAACTGAAGAAATTAAAAATCTCGGAACTGACCTCAATGGCCCAAGAAATGAATATCCCGGGATATTCAGGATTAAGAAAGCAGGAGCTCATTTTCAGTATTTTAGAAGCTCAAACACAGAAAGATGGAAATATTTTTTCAGAAGGCGTGTTGGAAATACTACCGGATGGATATGGTTTCCTCCGTTCTTCAGATACAAACTATCTACCGGGTCCAGACGATATTTATGTCTCACCTTCACAAATCAAGCGATTCAGTCTTCGGACCGGTGACACCATATCCGGACAAATACGGCCACCCAAAGAGAGTGAACGGTTTTTCGCACTCATCAAAGTGGAAGCCGTAAACTTTGAAAATCCTGAATTGGCCAAAAGTAAAATCCTTTTCGACAACTTGACACCGCTTTATCCTAATGAACGCATTGTTTTAGAAGTGAATGCCAAGGATTATACCACGCGTATTATGGATATGCTAACACCCATCGGGAAAGGGCAGAGGGGCCTGATCGTGGCCCAACCTCGAACAGGTAAGACCGTCATTCTTCAAAAAATCGCCAACTCCATTACCCGCAACCATCCAGAGATTACGCTGATCGTACTACTCATCGATGAAAGACCAGAAGAAGTAACGGATATGGAACGATCCGTCAAAGCGGAGGTAATCAGTTCTACTTTCGATGAGCCTGCTGAAAGACATGTTCAGGTGGCCAACATGGTTTTGGAAAAAGCCAAGCGGCTGGTTGAATACGGTCACCATGTGGTGATTCTCCTCGATTCGATCACCAGACTGGCCAGAGCCCACAATGTCGTGGTCCCCCATTCCGGAAAGATACTATCTGGAGGTGTGGATTCGAATGCCCTGCATCGGCCCAAAAGATTTTTCGGTGCAGCCAGAAATGTGGAAGAAGGGGGGAGTTTGACCATCATTGCCACTGCGCTCATTGATACAGGCAGCCGAATGGACGAGGTCATTTTCGAAGAATTTAAAGGAACCGGCAACATGGAAATCCAATTGAACCGTCAACTTACTGATCGACGCATTTTCCCGTCTATCGATATTAACAAATCAGGCACAAGAAAAGAAGAATTGCTCCAAAAACCGAAAGAGTTAAATCGGGTATGGATACTGAGAAAGCTGTTAAATGAAATGACAATGACAGAGGCCATGGAGTTTCTCTTGGAAAAATCGCGCGGAACAAAAAATAACAAGGAATTTCTCGAATCGATGAGTTCATAATAGGACAAAGATTTCTTACTGGTGCAAATACCTTTTTCAAATGATATTTTAGATCCATCAATCAAATGATTGACTTCATGGGCTGATCTTCACGAATACAACAAATCCACTATTTTTCCTCTTGACATTTTTAAAAAATTCATTATATTAAAGCTTCAGAATTAGCACTCTCCAATTAGGAGTGCTAATATTTGTGTTGTTTTATAACCATTAAGATGTAAAACATAAGGAGGAATATCCATGAAAATCAAACCTTTAGAGGACCGCGTAGTCGTTAAACCTGCCCCGCCTGATGAAAAGGTTCAGGGAGGGATTATCATTCCAGATACAGCCAAAGAAAAACCTCAAAAGGGAGAAATTGTTGCAACAGGTCCCGGAAAAGTGTCCGACGCTGGAGAAAAAATACCCATGACTGTAAAGGTTGGGGATACCATCCTCTATGGTAAATATTCAGGAACAGAAGTGACAATCGATGGTGAAGAATATCTCATCGTAAGAGAGAGCGATATCTTAGCTGTTATTTGAATGAAATCCAAATGATTTGAATACGATCAAAATAAAAGGGAGGTTATTATAAAATGGCAAAAATAATTCAATACAGTGCTGATGCCCGTCAAGCTTTAAAACGTGGCGTGGATCAGCTTGCAGAAGCTGTAAAAGTAACACTTGGACCCAAAGGGCGGAATGTTGTCATTGAAAAGAAATTTGGTGCTCAAACCGTAACCAAAGATGGTGTAACTGTAGCCAAGGAAATTGAACTGGAAGATCCGTTTGAAAACATGGGTGCCCAGATGGTTAAAGAGGTAGCTTCCAAAACCAGCGATGTGGCCGGGGATGGAACCACCACGGCAACCGTTTTGGCCCAGATGATCTTTAATGAAGGCATGAGAAATGTCACAGCCGGCGCCAATCCCATGGACTTGAAAAGAGGGATTGACGAGGCCGTAAGAATAACCATTGAAGAACTCAAAACGATGAGCAAAACAGTAACCGATCGCAAAGAAATTGCTCAAGTCGCTTCAATTTCAGCAAATAACGACATGACCATAGGAGAGTTGATTGCCGACTCGATGGAAAAAGTGGGCAAAGACGGTGTCATTACGGTAGAGGAAGCCAAAACCACCGAAACCAATATGGAAGTGGTTGAGGGCATGCAGTTTGATAGAGGGTATATTTCACCCTATTTTGTAACCGATCCCGAAAATATGGAAGCCATTCTGGAGGATCCGCTGATTCTGATTTATGATAAAAAAATCAGTGCCATGAAAGACCTTCTTCCTATTCTGGAAAAAATTGCTCAAATGGGCAAACCCATGCTGGTCATCGCAGAAGATATTGAAGGTGAAGCACTTGCTACACTCGTTGTCAACAAACTCAAAGGAACCTTGAAGGTTGCTGCTGTAAAAGCGCCCGGTTTTGGTGACAGGCGCAAAGCCATGCTGGAAGACATCGCCATCCTCACCGGTGGGCGTGTGCTTGCGGAAGAGGCTGGTTTTAAGCTCGAAAATGCCACAACAGCCGATTTGGGTAAAGCCAAACGCATCCGAATAGACAAAGACAACACGACGATTGTCGAAGGCGGTGGTGAATCGAAAGACATACAGGGTCGAATTAATCAAATCAAAAAACAGATCGAGACGACCACTTCAGATTATGATCGTGAGAAACTTCAGGAACGGTTGGCCAAATTGGCCGGCGGTGTAGCGGTATTAAATGTAGGCGCTGCCACCGAAGTGGAATTAAAAGAGAAAAAAGCCAGAGTGGAAGATGCCCTGCACGCGACACGCGCTGCTGTTGAAGAAGGGATTGTACCAGGCGGCGGTGTTGCACTGCTCCGATGCATCCCCAAATTGGGTGGTATCAAAGCCAAAGGCGATCAAAAAGTGGGTGTCGAAATTGTGAAACGGGCTCTGGAGGAACCGGTCCGACAAATCGTCAACAATACAGGTCTTGAGGGTTCTGTCGTTGTGCAAGAGTTAAAATCAAAGGCAGGAGATTACGGATTCAATGCACAAACAGAAAAGTACGAAGCATTGATGGAAGCGGGTGTGATCGATCCCACAAAAGTGGTTCGTATTGCACTGGAAAATGCTGCCAGTGTATCCAGTCTTCTTCTTACGACAGAAGCCATTATCGCTGATAAACCGGAAAAGGAAAAATCAGGACCCCCAATGCCTCCGGGAGGTGGCTACGGCGGTGACATGTATTAAAATCGGATTTGATGTGATAAAGCCTTTACCCAATGGTAAAGGCTTTTTTATTTGAAAAAATTCGTAAAACGGATTCAACTCGAGGCACAATCGTTCAAACGATTATTTGAATACAGTATATCCGCATCATCGGTTTACTCGAGCTCTCCCAATTTGGAAAGAACAAGGGTTGAAAATACAATACCCGCCGTTTCCGCTCGGAGGCGTCTCGGCCCCAGTGTAACTGGACGAAATCCATGCTCAACCGCCCGTGTCATTTCTTCTTTCGAAAATCCTCCTTCCGGTCCTACAACCAAAAGGGCTCTCTGCGTCGAAATGTGATGTTTGCTCTCGATTGATTTGACAGACACACTTTCAGGTCCGATGTGCGCGATGAGGCGGCAACTGCAGTTCGATCCCAAACTCACCACTTGATGAAACGTCATGGTTGATGCAATTTCAGGCAATACGGAACGCCCCGACTGTTTCATGGCAGCCATGGCTATACGTTTCCAGCGTGCCACCTTTTGTGGACCGGCAACGGTCACCGCATTTTCGCTTGTAAAAGGAATGATTTTACGAATCCCAATCTCAGTCGCTTTTTCAACCAGCCAATCAAAGCGTTCCCCCTTGAGAACACCTTGAGCCAGATGGATCTCAGCTACCGGTTCACCGATACGTCTTCGTGTTGTAAGAATTTTCCCCCGTGCACCATTTGTCTCAATATGCAATATCTTGACTTCATAACCGGTTCCTTCTCCATCAACCACCCAGACAATATCTCCCTTTTTCTTTCTCAGTACCCGTAATAGATGATGCGTCTCTTCTTCGGATAAGATCAGTTCGCTTCCGCGAACGTCTCTGGGATTGACATAAAAATGTTCTCTGTGCACGCCGACCTCTAAATATCAACATATAAATCAAAAATAAATTGGGATCGACCCTGATCATTGATCGCCCATTCCAGGCGGAGCAGGTGAATATAGGGAAGATGCAGATGAAGGCCCACACCATAACCCGATTTGAACATGGAATGGTTGATCATTTCTCCCTGAGACCACGTTAATCCGCTGTCAATGAAAAAACCCAAACCGGCACCAAATTTTAGATTCTGAAAATAAACATGATCCGATAGATCGAAATAGCGAATGGGAACCAAAGGCAGGCGAAAGGCCATGCTGACCAGAGCCCGATTTTCCCCCTCAAATACATCAAAAAAATAACCTCTTATCCTTTCAGAGTATCCTAAATAAACGTGATCGTAAAGAGGAATCTCTCCACCCGAGAGATTGGCTTTCAGCCGCATGGCCAGTGTCCAAGTTGAAGTGAGTGGGAAATATTGACGGAGTTCAAAACCGGTCCTTAAATAATGGGCGGTCAAACGTGAAAAACCTGTCTGTCTGGCAAAAAGACTGACCAGCCACCCTTCGTGCGGGTATTCCTGAAGATCCCGGCGGTCCCACGTATAAAAGAGATCCAAACTCGGCAACCGATCTTTTCCGGATGGAGAAAGCGTCTGAACCATTTCCGGAGGAGAAAAGACCACCTCCCTGTACCCGAATGTCACGCCCAAAACAGTGTGATATCCAAACCGTTTGCCCAATGTCCATTCCATACCAAGATGTTTTTCATCGATCGCTTCTTTAAAATGCTTGCTGCGAATCCGGTTGTGGTAAAAACGGATTTGTGTTATCAAATGATGTTTCCCTCCGATCCAGGGATTGGCATACGAAAATTGGACAGACGGATTGTATCCCAGCCAGAAACCCAAATTCAGTGTTTCGCGGCGGCCTCTGAAATTCAAATGCACGATACCAGCTCCGTATGAAAATTTACTCCAGTCCCGGTCATGAATGAATAAAATCGGGTAGGGAAATACATACCACTGTTCTGTCACAATGATGTTAAGCTGAACTTGATCACCATCAGGCTGTGCCTGTATCACCACACGATTGAAGAGATCGAGGTTTTGTATGCGCTTCCGGTCCGATTCTATCATATTGAAATCGAGGCGGTCTCCTTCTTTTTGTTTCATTTCACGAAAAATGATATGGGATTGCGTTCTATCGTTTCCGATAATCTGGATGGAAACGATTCTTTTACCCACAAAAGAGGAATCGATGAACGTTTGTGACACCGAAACATGAGAAAAAACCATCATGCCCAGCAGTACAGAATAATGGACGGCCTTTTTGAATTGATGAATCATCATATCATCGTGCAGACTGTTACGGATCAAAGCCCTTAAAATTTAATCCCCGACCCCAGGTTGACAAACCCCCAGCCACTTCCGTGGTTGCCATATTCCGCCCTGAAAATCCAGTGGTCCCAAATGACATGAACACCCAGGCCGACAGAGAGGCGGATCATATCGTTTCGCATGGTTTGATTCTGATACCAGGTCGTGGCCGTATCGACAAACAGGACGCCGGCATAGCCCACATGCACGCCCGCCAGTGGATTGCGTTCATAGAGGATCGGTACACGGTATTCGAGACTCATGAGAAAAGAATTTTCACCCGGTAGAGAACCTGTGCTGTAACCGCGGATGGTTCTTCCCCCTCCCAGATGAATCCGCTTATAAACCGGGATCTCACCTCGGGAGAATTCAAAAGTGGTTTGCATGGCCAGTACATTGTCATGATAGAGCGGCGAATAGAACCGAAAATCCATGCCGTGATATTGGAACCTCCGATGTTGAAATATCCCGTACCATGTTGACCAGACTTGTATGAACAATCCTTTTTGGGGATAAAGCGGCCAATCTCTGGAATCGAATTGAATGAACGGCTCCGCATGGGACAGCCAATCCACACGGCCGCCGGAAAATGTGACATTCGGATCGGTCACGCCGAACCGTTCGATTCCGGTTCCGATACCGATTTTCAATTCTCTGTTAAACTGCCTTCCTAGCGTCATTTTCATCTCTGTTTTCTGAAGATGAAAAGGCGTCATGTCATAATCCCCGTAAAGATACCGAAACGCCGTATAGGACAATTCCATTTCAGCGAAAAGCCGCAACCGGTCGCCGATCCAGGGATTGCCCCATGAAAGAACGAATTGGTTCACACCGCCGATTTGAAACGAAATGCCCATCTGGTTTCTTTTTCCGGCCAAATGGTTACGGACGATTCTGCCGCCGACGTACCATCCAAACAGATCATTGTTGCTCAATACGGGACTGACAGACCAGGATCCTTTCTCCTGTACAATGATCATGAGAATACGTTGCTGATCGGTGGAACCCGGTTTCAATTGATATTCGACGCGTTTAAAATACCCCTGTCGAATGAGCCATGCCCGATCGTACAAGAGATGTGTGTCGGAAAAAAGATCCCGTTCTTTCAGTTGAAGTTCTCTCAGGATGACGTTATCGTCCGTTTTTGTGTTTCCGTAAAGCACGATCTTTTCAAGCTGCGCCAGCTGGCTTTCGAGCGTAAAAATGGGCACAAAGATAAATATGATGACGATGAATCTTTTCATTGTGAATCCACTGCTCGACATTGAATCAGTACAACCTGATTGGATAGAGCGGGATCATCCGGATACCACAAAAGGATATCGGAAAAATGATCTTGATTCACATCGCCTACCCACAAATCGGACGAAACCATCGTCTCCATTTGATAAACCGCTTTTTCAGAGAAGAGATCATTTTCTAAACCGATACAGATGGAGAGTTCGTCCGTGTCCGTACCGATGAGAAAATCATTCAACCCGTCCCCATTAAAATCACCTTGGAAACTCTGACAGATCTGTGATCCCAAAATGTCGTTGATATTGACTTTCCTTGAAAAGGATATCTTCTTGTCGGGCGTATCCGGATACCTGCCGTCGGATCCCATCAAATAGAACAGATATCCATTGCTCGCTTTTTTGGTCAGCAGGAATTGAATGGCTTGAGAAAATCCAATCCGAAAATCGAGCATGCCGAGATCGAGGAGACCGTCATGATTGAAATCGCCGATCACGTGTTCCCCCCCAAAATTTTCCAGAGGCAGTATCTGATCGGGAATGAGATCAAAACGGCCGTATCGATTGACGTAAACCTGTATCTGACTGATGTGTGTTGTGAAATTGGTACGGGAGGGACGCGTCAGCAAAATATCGACATATCCGTCCTTGTTTAAATCTTCCAATTCGATTGTGACAGAAGGATCGGCCATTTGATCGAGGACAGGAGGATTGACATTTCGGGCTGCCATTCGGTATCGCAGATCGGGAGGAATAAGACCGGCCCTTAAATCGGTTTTTTCTCCTGGATGTTGGATATAGACATCGAGCCGGTCACCCGACTGGATCAGCAAATCCTTGATACCGTCTCCGTTGAAATCTTGGATATGCAAAACGGGGAATTGCACAGAGAATGTCAATGGATCTGGATCGTTCGAAAGCGTCAGTTCAGGTGTCATCCACAATTGAACTTTTTCATGATACCCACTGAACGGACCTTTTGAGAAGATGGACAGTCGATTGGCTTCGGGAATGAACATTTCGGGCACATCATCTCCATCCATGTCCCTGATGAAGCGATACCGATTGACCCGGGAGGGATCGTGCAGGATAAAGGCCGATTGAATGGATTTGAAAAGCGTCAGTTTCTCTGAAAATCCGGTGCCATTATTCTCGCGGATATAAACACCGTCTCTTTTTAAAAAGGCAAGATCGGGAAACCCATCGCCATCCAGATCCCCGATATCAAAGACGATTTCATCATTGTCAAGGAGGATGGTCTGGTCAGCCTGATCGGGGAGCCGGCCCTCCTTTTGAAAAAAAATGGACAGGATGCGATCGGTATGCGGATCGGGAAACCGGGATCGATTCTGGACCACGAGCATGTCCGGAGCCGAATCATGATTCAGATCTTCCAGAATCACATCAGCCACATCTCCCTCAAGGAGGAAAACCCGTCGATCAAATCGGACCGGTTTATCTGAATACCCATTCGGAATAATGCAGAATCCATATAAAAACAGAAAAAAGAAGGATCCTTTTCTGATCATGTGGTGAACCGATTTCTTTCTTTTCAATCCGCAATCCAGGCACAATGAAACATGAGGGTGAGCATCACAACACCTTTACAGAAAAGATAATCAATTTGAATCTGGGAATCAAGTTGGAAAGTGGCGCAAAAAAAATACCCCGATTGTCCATAGGGAGGACAACCGGGGTACATCAGATGAACAACAAGAGCTTACGAGGCTACAAATCCGATATGTTTGCCGATCTTACAGGCCAATACCGATCGAGAACCGGTTGACCGTATCAAAACTCACGATCGGCGTGTACGCATAATCGATTCTGACGCTCAATCCGGAAAGTGTATAATTCAGACCGGCACCTAATGTCAGACCTTCCTCATCATAGTTGTATTTGTAACCGGCCCGAATCGCAAACATATCCATCAACAGAAATTCGGCTCCAATGTTCAGTTGTTCCGTGTAATCACGGGGATGGATGGCATCGACGGACAAAAGCAGGGCATTCTCATGTTCACCCATCAAATCCAGCACATCCATCGCAGCACCAATCGCGAAGGTCAGCGGCGCCTGGAATTCCTCTTCCTCATATTCAAAATTGGCCGAGTAATTCCGAATGGACATACCGACCCGGAGACTCTTGAAACCCGGATAGAATATCGTGCCAAAATCAAAAGTCAAACCGCTTACCTTGTTTTCCTTCGCAGCTTCTCCTGATGAGACCACGCTGTTTCCCAATTTCTGGGCTGCATAATGAACCTGCCCACCGATTGAGAACTTATTGGTCAGCTGCCTGCCATAGGCAACACCGACTGCATAAGCACCCACATCGAGCATCTCCGTGTCTTCATACCCTTTCTCTGTACTTGTGATGCGTGTGCCCTGAATATCATTGCCATAATCGGCATAGACAATGCTGACACCAAAAGTACCCAGATTGCCCATGTTCTTCAGCACACCGCCGGCCATGTAGCTGATATTGGCCACCCACTGTGTCTGCGAAGCAAACACATCGACGCTGTTCCCTGTATAGGCAATCCCTGCAGGATTATAGAAAAGGGCCGTGGCATCGTCACCGACCATCATGTAGGATCCACCCATTCCCATGGCCCGCGGCACCACGTCCATGTCCAAAAACTTCATACCGGTCTGGGCCAGCTTCTTCATCACCGCATGAGCAGGCATGATCAGCGCGATACAGAGAAAGACCACTGTGATAATTAAAGTCAACTTTTTCATGTTATCTCCTTTCATGCATTGATGAATTATCTGACGATGACGAATTTTTCTATCGTGCTCTGTCCGTCAGGCGTCTCGATAAGGGCAATGTAGAGTCCGCTGACGACAAGCTGACCGGTATCCGTTGTCATATGGTCGTTGAGCTGCACGCCCCATGCTTCGTCGCCCGAACCGTAATGCTCGATCGTCCTGACCAGTTCCAGCGTTTCCGTATAGATCTTGATCGTACATTCCAGAGGCAGATCGAGAAACATGACCTTGTTGGGCTCACCGGGATAATTCATTTCTGCGGCGTAAACATTAAACGGATTGGGAACAACACGAATGTCGTCCAGTGTCAATCCAGGCGGACGTGTCAGATAGGCCGGCGCTGTGGTCATGTTGAGGTATTGTCCGCTCTCCAGAACCTGGTTGTTGCCGTACACGTCCTGCCCGTTCTGTGTCCCGTTGTCAAAAGCCGTCACATAGTAATAATAGGCCGTGCCGCGCTCGGCTGTGGCATCATCGTAAGAATGGGTGCCTGTTCCATTGAATGTCGCGAGCAGTTCCCATTTGCCTAACTCGACTCCCTGGTATCTGTGATAATAGGGATAACCGCTCGCCCGGTAAAGCCGGTAACCGGCAAAATCGCCTGCCGATTCCGATTCATTGCCCCATGTGATGTTGATTCGATCGGGCAATGATGTTACTTCAATTGAGGGAGGCGGCGGCGCAATGGGCACATTGTAATTGTTCTGAACGGCCCACTGTGCGGCATAGTTGTTCATCAGCAGCGAATCTCTGATCGATGTAACCCAGCGGTCTTTTGCCTGGTCGTTGGCCGTGGGGGCCACTTCCGGGAAATCGGCAAATGTGGGATAATATTCGGCCAGGTCGTTTGCTCCGCCGGCTTCCCAGGCAGGCCATGTGCAGGTGCCCGCTCTCCAGTCTTCATACACATCCCAGGCAATCTCGGGTTTCAGATCGGCGCCGACAATGGCAAACACATAGCGGAGGGATTCCCCGTGCGGCAGGTCAAAAGGTCCGCTGGCACAGGAGGCCACATGATGCCAGAACCACCAGGCATATTCCTCCACATAGGGAGCCCCTCTTTTGGGGAATTCCGTATCGTGGTGTGTACCGGGATAAACATCCAGTTCCGGAAAGGTTTCATGCTGATAGAGGGTCGGATTGATCTCATTGTACCCGTTCTCACAGACACTGTAGAAGAGAAGCCAGTCGGACTCGGGCCTCCGTCCCGACTCCAACTTGAAAGCCAGGTCGTCGGGGCCGGATACGCAGTGCATCTGAGGCTGGGAAGGATCATCAACGTTATCGTTCCACGCCTTCTGCACAAAAAGCGCCCCTTCGCCCACATACCGGCTGTGAAGCTGATAGGTATTGTCCTGTCCGGAAATCATCCGGTCTCTCGCAATGCCGAACCGGTCTTCTGTATCGTTTCTCCGGCGGATCGGTGTCGAATAGAAGATCCTCGAGGTATCGGAGATGCACTCGCCGTAATACTCGGTCCATTCGACACTCCCGTTCTGGAAAATCTCCTGCTGGCGCATGATGTACATGGCATTCAGCGGAGCGCTCAGTTCCACATCGTCATCACGGTCCACATTCCCCGAATTGGTGAAGATCCAGTCGTAGATAACATAATCATCGTGGTTCTTCGTGCTCCAGGCAAGACATCTGGCCCGGATATCGATCCCCAGCCAGTTTCTGACGTAGGACTCTGTCATACACTCGGCCGTGCCCGGTATCATGCTCGCATCGACAAAATCGCCTTCCAGCGGAAAACGGTCGTGATAGGTAAACCCGTCCACCGTGATGGTCGGAGGCTGATACCTGTAAGCCCGGATGATGGTATATTCCGGATAATTTGGATGCGGTATCTCAAACCAGTTGTCGAAGTTGTCTGCAGAACCGTAAGGCGCACCCGCACACTTGACGGAGTAAAAATTGTTATCCGCATCCGTCCAGTCTTTCACGCCAAAACGGGTGCCCGAACAGCGGACCACAGAAGAGGAAAACCCTCTCCGGCTATAATACCATTGGACACTCGTCCCGCTGGTCTCCGCAAACTGGCCATGATCATGATTCTTGGTCCACATCCGACCGATCCGGATATACCGGGTAGTCACAGCCTGGGCACTCAACGCAAAAAGGAGAACCAGAAGTCCTACCGCAACTATGAAATAAGTCTTTTTCATAACTCTGCTCCTTTATGTTTAAAAATCAAACGTGATCCCAAGAATGACGTGCCGGATATCATTGTACATGCGGTGCTCCATACTTGGATCATTGATGTAGGGTTTGTCATCGCTTCTCAACTCTCCCGGCTTGTCGTTTCCGGCGACCATACCCTCGGATGCATAGTCATCCGCATACTCCGGATCACCGTACATCTCAAGCTTCAACGATTTGAGATATCGGTCCGAATCATCGCCAGTGTGTGCGCTCGTGCTCCACAGCTCGCTGTCCAGCGCATTCTGGATATCGGCAAAAAGCTGGAAGTTGAATCCGCCGATCCGGAACCGCTTGCTGATCCGGATATCCAGCATATGTGTCGCCTTCCATCTCAGATTGTTCTCCAGCTCGCCCGTCTCCAGAGGATCCCACGTCTGGACCCGGCCCGACTGCCACGACAACAGGAAGTTCACTGAAAAACTGCCGATCGGATGAATGCCGGCAAATTCAGGCCCAAAATTATCGGGTGTAAAAAGACGGAGATTGGCACGCGCCGACGGCCGCGACACAGGCCGGTTCAGCTGTGGATTCTCAAACCCTTCGGTTCTCTGACGGTTGGGATCTTCATAGTAGGCGGTCCGTCCTATATACCCGGAGGTCGTGACCATGTAGTTGAACTGCGCCCACGCCGTCCACCAGGTTCCGTACCGCTTATCTAACCGGATCTCAAACCCTCTCGTATCCGCATAATTCCGGTTCTCGCGTGTGGAGTAGTTGACTGTGTTATCGTAATTGACATAACTGACATTCCCCGTCTGATCCGTGATATCCCGGTAGTAACCGGCTGCATGAAGCAGATACATGTTGCTGATATCATAATCCAGACCGAGCTCGTAAGCCACGGTCTTGGGCAGATCGAGATTGGGATTGCCGATAGAGGAAATACCGTCGCTCTGTCTTCCCCAGTGAACCTGGTACATGGCTGAAGACGAAGGCATCGAATAAAAATGGCCGTAGTTGAAGTAGAGCTTCGCATTCGCCGAAATGGGATGGGAAACACCCACACGGGGGCTGATCTTTACATGCCCTTTGGCCTTCTCCAGGAGTTCATCCGTTGAAAACAGAAGGTGCTTGTTGTCCACATTAAAGTAGGGTGAAAACCGGTCCACAGTCGGCCAGTCGCAATTGGGCTCATTGTAATCCAGTCTCAAACCGATATTGGCAATCATCCCCTCGAACTCCAGCTTGTCCTGAACATAGGCACCCAGACGGTACGGATAATGCCGATACTCTACATAACGGTTTTCCCATTCCGATTCGATCCGGATATGATGATAATAGGTGTACTGATCATCATAGTTGAAATCAAAACCGGTTTGGACCTGGTTGAATTTATCCACCTGGCTGGTCAGATCAAATTTCAGGTTGAATGTGATCCCTCTTCCCAGGTCACGGGCTCCGGCACAATGGGAACCGTAATACATACCGTTCTGAAACTGCTTGACGCCCAGATAGTAGATTCCGTACGGCTCCTCGCCAATGGCTACTTGACCCATATTCATGATTTTTTCATCACTGCGTACCGGTATGTCTCCGGTCAGCCACTTGTCCTGCAGCTTCACCACCATATCCGCAGGATCGGGATTAAACGCGGCATATTCCAAGTTCTGAACGGTCAGCTGGGAGATGCGGACATTGTAAAACGTGCTGGGGCTCAGCACATGATCAAATGCAAGACCCCACATCGTCCGGTAAACATTGAACGGCGGGTAATGGCCCGGATACTGGGCATCGCTCATAAATGCATTGGCGCTTCCGCTTCCGTAATAGTTGCTCTCGGAAAGCGAGTTGCGGCTCCGGCCGTATGAACGGATTTCGCCGTACAAGCCTTCCAGCGTCAACTTCATCGAACCGGACAGACGCGTTGTCAGCTTCTGCTGAAGGTTCTGCTCGAAAAAGTAGCTCGGATCGTCCCATCCGATCGGCAAAGCCCATGCGTCCCAGTTCGCCCGGTAGGAGGTGAAAAAGTTGAGACCACCCAGATACTTGCCGATCAACGGTACCGGTCCGCTAAAACTGACATCCATATTCATGTCCGGCTTGTCAGCGTACTCAATCTCATGACTGTCCCTGCCGTAGGCCGTCTTGTAATCTGCCAGAGACGAACCATACTTCTGCAGAAGCGCATTGGCTCCGGGAATATCCCACCCCGCCGGTCCTTCATGCAGTCGGGCCAGCCAGATCATCTGATCCCTGGCCTGTTCCGGCGTCTGGTCGTTCGTCGGATCGGTGTCGGCCAGCGCCGCAGCGGAGACCGCATTCCAGCCGATAAAAGTCACGTTCTGCTCTTGTTTATAGGCATCCCACGTGCCGTTGACCGTGCCCACATAACAAACCGCCGGATCCATGTAGGACCGCCAGTTATAATGCGTAGGATCAAACCAGTTGGGCCCGGAATGCTTCTGATAGGCGGGCGTGAACCGGAAATCAAGTGAACCATGGTACCGTTCCTCCCCTTCCTTGGTAACCACGTTGATCAATCCGGTACGCACATTCCCGTACTCCGCATTGAACCCGCCTTTGATCACGTTCAGCTCCTGAATGGCGCTGAGGTTTACCGCCATGATGGGGGAATTGGTCCGGTTGTCCACAACCAGGAGTCCGTCCATCATAAAACCGGCAGCATCCAGACCACCACCCCGGATCATGTCGTCTTCGATACCCACCTGCAGATTCAAAAACTCGCCGATATCTTCCACAAGCGGTATCTCCACGATCTCTTCAGCCGTAGCAACCACCTGGCTCGCCGAAACGTCCATCGGAACAATCTCCCTCTCTGCTACCACGGTGACTTCCTGGCCTTCCAGAACGGTCTGCTGAAGCCTGACGTTCACCGTCGTCGTCCGATCGACACTGACACTTATGCCCGTCTGACTCTGAGTGGTATAACCGATCATCCTGGCCTGAAGTGTATAGGTTCCCGGCGGTACGTTGATGATAAAATAATCACC
>JAFGDT010000116.1 GCA_016931965.1 bacterium
GGTTTAGATATGCCAAATTGGGTGCACAAATTCGCATGAGGAGCCAAAAATATATCCTGATTAAATCCTGACAAAACAACCCCATTATTACGGGACAGCTGAATTTAAGAACATACTCTTAAAAAGTTGATTATATTGTGCTGCAATTTTTTCCCATGTATACTGATTTAAGATCCGTTCTCTGGATTTTTGCCGGTATTGATGAACCGTTTCCGGATTCCGGTCAATCCACCTGATCATGCGAATAAGAGAATCCGGTTCTTTGTTAAAATACAATCCATAGTTCTTATCGAGAAGAACTTCACGGTTGAAGGGCGTGTCGAGTGCTATCACGCAACATCCGTGTGCCAGTGCGTTTAACAAACTCGGATTTGTACCTCCGAATTCATGGCCGTGGATATAACAGTATGTGTTCGCGTATAACTCACTCAGCAGGGATTGGTCTTCAATAAAATCTGTAAAGATAATTCGATCTGACTGATACGCTTTCATTTCTTTTTCATATCGATCAGGGAAAAATTGTCTGCCTACAATTACAAGCTTTTTTGATAAATGCGATCTGTCGAATGCTTTGACTATATGATGGATATTGTTACTCGGGAACAGTCTTCCAACAACCAGATAGTACGCATCCCTTTCCAGTTTGTATTTTTTCAGTCTTTGTGTGTTGCTGCTGTAACAAATATGGGCGCCATATGCAATAACCGTCGTATCAATATTGAATTCTTTTTTATAAATATTGGCTATTGCTTTTGAATCGGATACTATGATATTGAATGCCTTTGTTGCTTGGGATGCTGCCCAGCGATAATATGTAGACCCCAATTTTTTGACTTCGGGGCGCAGCCATTCCAATCCATCTGTATTGATGAGGGCGGATATGCGAAACCATTTACAAATATAACCAAATGGACCATAACATACGTTCAAATAGAAAACAATATCAAATTTTTTAAACAGGGCATGGATTGTACAAAGCAGACCATGCGTGATGTGGGCCAAATATTTGTTTTGAACAGACGGGATATAATGTAGATAAATCCCATTGATTTTACGCTCTCTGGTTTTAAACAGAGCGCGTTGACAATAGATATGAATCTTGAATTTATCTTTCAACTGGTTCGCCAGTTCGGCAACAAAGGTTTCATAGCCACTGTAAACGAAGGGATACCCTTTCGTACCGATAATCGCGATGGAGAGGTTCTTTTCAGACAAGAAGACATCCTTCTAAATCATCATTGCATATCAGATCATTCTATAAATTATTTGTAATTAAAAAAAGACAATTAAATGGCACTGCTGTATTGGTTCTCGGCAGATTGATTGTACGATATTATTTCTCGTGTAGTTCTTTTTCTATATTCACCGCCCAGATGTTGTCTTTGGTTTTGATACCTTTTCTGATGTTTTCAACAGCTGTGATGGCAGTGAGCATGGAGTGATCCATGTTGTTATATTTATGCATGCCATTCCTGCCAATGAGAAACAGATTTTCAAATGTGTCCACATAGTCAATGATTTTATTCAACTGATGATATGTTCCAAAATAAGATGGATAAGCTTTCGGCATTTTAATGACAATTCCATCAAGAATGTCCTGAGCATCAATCATATTCATTCTTGACAGTTCCTGAATGGCATGGTACTTCATTTGATCGGGTGTCATATTCCATACGGCTTCGTCTTCAGAACAAAAATATTCGGCTCCGATCCAAACAGTGTCCCTGTTTTGAATGAGATACGGGCTCCAGTTGTTTATAATTTGAAGACGGCCCATTTTCATGCTTTCATCCTGAATATAAATCCAGTGGTCTGGGGGAATATGATTCAGAGTCTTGATGTTTGTTGTGTTTTTTAATTTTAATTTTTTTAATAAAAGACCGACAATGATAAAATCGCGATAGAGCAATCCCTTTGCAGCTGTTAAAACAGTCTTGGGAACATCTGCATCAAGAGAAGAAATCAATTCCCTTATGGGCATTGTTGAAAAAAAATAGGTGCCTTTATATATTCTTTTTTTTGATGAAATTGGATTGACCACTTCGACGTGTGTAATTTTTTTGTCCACACTGTAGAGGTTGGTTACTTTTTGATTCAGATGGATGTAACCGCCCCTTTCGAGGATGCATTTGGCGGCTTCCTCCCACATCTGGCCTGAACCTAATTTGGGATATAAGAACCTCTTGATCAATGAGGTTTCGATTGATTTCGGGGTAATAGAAAAGAGGGCCAAGAAATTGTTTTTTAATGCATGGAGAATTGTTTTTGAAACAGACAAGTTTTTGATTCTTTGTAATCCCCATTCTGGTTGGATTGAACGGCATGGAACCCCCCAAATTTTTTCTGTATATCCTTTAAAAAAAATGCGATATAACTCTTTTCCAAAACGATGTATAAATAAATCTTCAAGTGTTTTGATATGGGTTTTCCGACTTAAGCGCGTTCGGACATAATCATATCCTATTTTGGTTGTTTTCCAGAAGCCCAGATTGAATAATGTTTTAAAATTCAATGAAATGGGGTAGTTAAAAAATTTATTTTGAAAGTAAATGTGGGAAATCCGATTACGGAATAACATTACCCGATCCGTTTTTTCTGGATCGGGGGCGTTCTGTTTTGTAGAAAACGGAACATTGCGAGCTAACAGGATATCGTCGATTGCAGGTGCTCCCTGAAGAGGCATAATATTTTCCCACCATTGGTTGATCTTTTCCGATTTTGAGAAATATCTATGCCCTCCAATGTCTATGCGATTGCCCTTATAATGAACGGTCTTTGCAATGCCACCCAAATCACCTGTCATTTCCAATACAATGGGTGTGATGTCTGTTTTAAAAGTCAACTCATAGGCAGCAGTAAGTCCTGCCGGTCCTGCACCAATAATAATCGCTGTTTTTTGATTCATTTATTAATAATCATTTGGTGAATGGCAGTCTATCTTTCATGTGATGACAGTACCACTATTTGACTGAATATTGATGGGATCTGTTTCTTTGATGTTTTTTATTCAATGAACCTTAAATCAATATCGGATAGATGAATTTTGTTATTCTTTTATGAATATATGACCTATAGATAATAGTAAATTTCAAAATAATATGCAAAGAAAAATTTTGTTTTCACAAAATAAATTGGGATTCTTACGAACAGGGTTCGGTTTAAAATCTGTTCATTTGAAAATCGGACCGCTGGGTTGAGATGGCCATGGGATATGATGATCTAAAATATATTTTTGGAGTTTGAATCCAAGCATTTTATAAATGAGTTTGGCAACAGCGAATGGGGAGTTGTGGTCATTGGGGCTGAAAGAGAGTTCGACGATATCGAATCCGATCACATTTTTCAATGTGAAAATTTGACGGATGAGCGTCAATCCTTCATTCCATGTCCATCCTCCTGGTTCCGGTGTTCCAGTGCTGGCAATGACGCTCCAATCGAATACATCCACATCCAGTGTAATATAAACAGGTTCAGGTATATCCCGGATTGCTTTATGTATATCGAGTTGACCGGTTCGATAATCATCCATTGTATAAAGGGCGATTTTCTCAGATTGGATCCGTTCCGCTTCTTCTTTAGAAAGGCTGCGAATCCCCAGCTGGAGTGTGTTTGTTGTGATCTCCCGAATTCTGGACATAATACAGGCGTGGCTGTAACGGCTGCCATTATAAGAGTCTCTCAAATCGGCATGGGCATCGAGTTGAATCACCGTTAATGCGGGGTATTTTTCAAAATGGGCTTTTAAACAACCGGTGGTTATCGAGTGATCGCCACCTAAAAGGACAATTGTCTTGTTGATCTTGAGAAGCAAACGAACTGTTTGGTATACTGTTTTAATCATCTTTTCAGAATGGTCGAGTATTTGAGGGGGCTGGAGTGTGGCGATACCCATGCGGTATGGCTCTTCCTTCAGGACTTCATCATACAACTCCAGGTAATTGGATGCTTCCAGTACAGCATCTGGGGCACGTGCCGTTCCGATTCGATATGAAATGCCCCCTTCATAGGGAATGGGAAGTATCAGGACAGCCGCATCTTCGTATGCATTGTCATTTGAATCCAGACCTAAAAACTGTTTTGAATAAAGTTTCATAATTGTTTTTTGAGATTTTGAATCGATTCGGGTAATTTAGAGATCCAGTTTTTCTGTTTTCGTTTATTGCATCGATCAAGGACATAGGCGGTTAACAATGGAAAAACAAGACTGTATTCGGCCCATATGTGGACCAGTTTTTGATCATCGGTAGATCGGTATTTGCCCCAGGTAACGGCTTCTCCGAAAGTGCAGCCGGAAAGACTGCCCTCACGTTCTATGGCTGTGCCAATTTGAATACCGCGATCCGCACCTTCGTAATGGATATGAAATATCTGATTCAGCGTGGGTCCTGTCTGTTGTATGAAATTTTTCGGGCCACCACCCCCGAGGATGAGAAATCCCGTTTTTTTTGACGCATAAACAATAGCCGCAGAATCAAAGATATCTTTTTGTGCTGACATTCGGATTGGATAGCCTTCATGTTCCAATCGGGTCAGATTCATGGCGATCGAGTGGTTGGTTAATGAATCCCAGAATATCGGTATCCCCAAATGGGCAGCCTGTACAACAAAACTTCTTTCGGGATGAGGTGCGTTGTTTTTCACCCAGAGTCCCAGATGATAATTCAGTTCCCAACTTGAAATGTTTTTTTGGGATAGGGTGGCATATTTGTCCTTGATGAATTGGCAAATCTTTTCATCCTGTGCCTTTAGGGTCTCTTTTTCTCGAATACCGATATCATAGATACGGACGTCTCCGTGTGCCCTCAGTGTATTGTCGTCGTATTGCCCATAAATGGCTTTGACTGGCAATCCAAATGCAAAATGTAGGTCGTGATAAACCTGTGCACCCGTTGAACAGATGATGTCAATAAATCCAGCCTTTAAAAGTGATATAACAATGCCACCCATTCCTCCTGCAATTCCGGCCCCTGCAATCCCCAGCCAGTTGGTATCCCCACTGGCAATCATTTTTTGAAACAATTCAGCTCCTCGCAGCAGATTTCGGGCTTCAAAGGAAGTCTTCCCGATTGACCGGACGAGCTGTGGGATTGACATTTTTGGTCGAATAAATTGGGGGATCAAATCATCAACATTTTGAAAGATCGATCCTTCTTTCATCGTTTCTCCTGGTGCTGCTTATTGCAACAACATGACGGCAACGGCCAACACGGTTGTCCAGAGACCGTCCTTATGTCCCTGGGCAGATTGCGCTGTACTCCTGCTAATAAATTGGCGATTTTTTTCTGTGATGTATATCTTTTTCCTCTCATCCCAGGCTGTATTGGGATCCAATTCAATACCCAATGTGGATGCCAACATGGTTGCGGCCAGATCTTCCGCAAAATCGGAAGATTTTCGCACGGTCTCTCCGAATGCATGGTGTTCGCTGATGTAGCCGTATTGTTTTTTGTCTTTGGGTTGGGCAAGTCCTATGGCTGCAGAAATCAATCTGTTGGGTTCGTTTGTACACTCCTTGGCAATGACAACGAATGTGATTTGGCCTGGAGTTAACATGTTGATCCCTTTTTCCTTGGAAATGATTTTACAGTCCGGTGGGTATATACTGGATACAGAAACCAGGTTGCATTTTTCGATACCGGCATCTCTTAAAGCCAATTCAAAACTCTGCAGTTTATTACGGTGATAACCCACCCCCTTTGTGAAAAACATCCGTTTTGGTGTTAGGTTATACAAGGTTGCCTCCATATTGAATTGATGTAATGATCAGATATTCTAAAATATAAATTACTTTGTAAAATGCAACATGAATATGATCGGTTCTGTTTGAAGGCCGTTTTTTCCATATCGCCTTAAAGCATTTTTATATCTTAAGTCGCAGGCCCATGATGAATAAAGTAAAGGATAAGGCTCTTTTGTTATTTTCAACTGTGAAGGTTCCCGGATTCCAAAAATCAATGCGTTCAGAGAAAATATGGTGATATTGTCCTTGGGCAAACAGGCTTATGTTTTCAGTGCATGTGATTGTGAAACCTGCACCACCGCTCAGTCCGAATGTTGTTTCAGAGCGTAAAGTGTCGGTTCTGTTATATTGATAGTTGAATATTGATCCATTTATTTCAATATCAGCGGTTTTCCGGATTGCCAATCCACCTCCGATGAAAACATAAAATCTGGGTGAACGATTGGGTGATTGAAGATACTGCATAAGATGCATTGAAAATAGACTCATCCAGATGGATCCCCCCCTGATTTCATCCACCGAGCCCGACTCTCCAAATGCGTCTTCAAGTTCCTCTTTCACTTGATGGTCATCAAAATGGTAAGGTTGATAAGTCATATGAAAATGCAGACCTGTCATTTGTGAGAAATGGTAAATGAAATCCACACCTGCATTGAAGTTCCATTGATAGTAATCCTGAAATAGTGACGGTCCAACAGGCATACCGACCCCTCCAAATCCACCGACGGAAAAGCGTTTCAAACCATTTTGCCCGCACACCGATGAAAATGAGACAAGGAATGTCAGCAAGAAAAAAATGTGTATTTCTCTTTTACCCAACCTCATTTATCCATTCAATCAATCGTGTTCTGATATTCTTGGAATAGCAGAAGACCCTGACTGTTCAGTCAGGGTCTTTTATTTTTATCAAATCAGACATAGAGACTTTCAAACAGTCTCAAAATTCATCTATTTTGTACGGATTTTCTAACTCCCAAGGGGCATGCAAAAACCGGCCATGATTTGAATGCCCTTGGTCTTTCCTTCTATACCCAAATCAATTTCATCTTCCTGGGAGGCTTTAACCAACCCTCCACCCCCATATAGGTTCATTAATACACCGGCTAATTCACCGGCTGATGTTAACGCTTCGATAATTTTATCTTCATCGATCACATTTGCCATCCCCATCGAGTAGCGGCCTTCGACAAAAAATGTATTCTCACCGATGGGAAAACGAAGACCACCACCGAGAGCGATACCATAATCGGTACTTTTTGCCAGATCTTTCACGTTTAAATCGAAACCTATACCCAAAGCATTAATACCCAGATTGGCACCCATTAAAATACCTATTGTCGGACCTGCCATGATATAGGGCTGCATGTCGCCGGATCCCAGTGTCATTTTTAATAAAATGGGTATTTCTATATAGGAAGCATTCAGACTAATATCAATCATCGCTTCGTTCTGTAATGGTGTTCCCGTTATACTTCCTAACATTTCCCCTATATCTTCACTCTGGTGGGCACCTTTCATCAGATACATCGGCTCAAAACAGAGTGACATGCTTTCATTCAGTCCCAGTTCCAAAAGACCACCAATTCCAAAACCAGTCGAACCTTCCATATCTATAAGGTCGTTGATTTCATCTGTCTCTTCACCATCAAAACTAATATCAATATTGCTCATATTGATGCCCCCGATAATTCCTATGTTATTACTTTGTGCACTGAGTGTGGTGAATAAAAATAAAACAATGCACACGACAATCCCTACTCGACTTTTCTTCATTTTTTTACCTCCTGTGAATGATGATAAAGGTGTGATTAATGATACAAGTTATTTATTAATTTTTATATTATCAAGGGAAATTTATTTTTTATATTTTTGCCAATTGTCAATTACCCAAATACATAGAAATCCCCGTGAATATCTGAATCCCTTTGTTTTTGGGTTGTATATAAGTTATTTTACCTTCTTTTCCGTGTATCTGGATAGTACTGGTGTCTTGAAATAAGTTTAAAACACCTATTGTATAACGTCCTTCCACAAAAAGAGCATAATTCCCAAGTGATAGACTGATTCCACCTCCGAAACCCGCACTATATTCAATACCATTTATCACATCCTTTATATCAATTTGTGTATCGCTCCCCGTTTCATGGACTTCCGCATTGGCACTCAATAAAACTCCAATACTTGCACCGGCCATAACATAGGGTTTAATATAGGTAGATCCAAAAGCAATCTTTAAAAATAGAGGGATTTCAATATATTGAAATTTTAGTTTTTGTTCCATAGAGATAGTATCTTCAGTTGCAGTTGCCCTTACTCCTTTTAACAGGTACATGGGCTCGAAACGCCAAGAGATACTTTCACTAAATCTAAAATCCAGCACACCTCCAATACCCATACCGATTAAATTTTGAATGTCGATGTTTGCTTTCTCCATTTTTACACTGGCTATGTTGATTCCTCCTATGACGCCAATTTGATTATTTTGTGCATAGACTCCCGCCATAATAAAAAACATGAATGATGAAACAACAACCCATCGGATAATTTTCATTTTCTCTCCTTAAAATAAGAATACAAATCCATTTATTTCCCTTAAGCTATCCAATTCTGTTTAAATTGTCAAGTCAATTTATACAAATTATTTCATCTGTAACAAGACAATTATTATCAAACTTTGTCAGCATCGTTTTAAAAATTCAAAGCCCTGACTTAAAAGCCAGGGCTTTTTTTCTTATTTTATAATTGGTAATTTAAAATTTGAAAGCTACTTATTTCAGGTATTGTGTTGGAGAAATTTGTTAACCCCCAAGAGGTACACAAAAACCACCCATAATCTGAATGCCTTTGGTTTTAACTTCTTCATCAGGTATTATATCACCTTGAAATTCTCCTCCTTTAAACACATCAGCAAGACCCATTGTGTAACGAGCCTCTACAAAAAAAGTATTGTTGCCCATCGCAAAACCGATGCCGCCTCCAAAACTGACCCCATAATCCAGACTTTCCATAAGATCTTTTATATCACCTTCGGCAGTCATACCCAAAAAACTTACTTCCATATTTGCACTCATCACGAAACCAATCGTTGGACCTGCCATGATATAGGGTTTTGCGTTACCGGAACCCAGAAGAATCTTTAATAAAATAGGTATTTCAATGTAGTTTACTTTCATTTGCACATTGATTGTTGTGATCTCCTCTTGCATGTCCTGTTTAGTGCCTTTTTGCAGATACATGGGTTCAAGGCAGATTGAGACATTTTCACTCAACGCCAGATCCAGTACGCCTCCAATCCCCAAACCTGTTATGCTGCTGGTTGTTACACTGTCAGCATCAATACTGACATTGGCTATGTTGACTCCGCCAATAACGCCGATTTTACTATTTTGCGCATAGACTCCCACTGATATCAAGAGTACCATGCACAAAGCAATTAACAATCGATTGATTCTCATTTTTACCTCCTGCAGAGAATATTCATAAGGTCAAAGACCCCATCTTAATGAGACGGGGTCTTTTCATTTAATTCCATTAAATAACCATATTTTTAATGATAATTATTTCATATAATTATAATCAAATCATTATCGATTAAGAAGGTAATTCACTTTGACCCATATAGCTAAGTTGTCGCCGTGATTGTCACCGCCTAATGAATATCGAAATTCTCCAACACCTTCCATTTTATCACTAACCTTTGTGCGTGCCAACGCGGATAGATGTATCACCAGACCAGTTTCCGTTTCTGAATCGGAATGAGCCATCGCTACCAAGGGACTGGAAGCTTTGATGAACATATCATCATAATCTGATGAGACTTCAGATTTTGCCTTTGTACTGGCGATTCCAAGTCCGCCGCCAGCCTCAAATTGGAATTTAGCATCTGATTGGTTCAGTTTGTACCTGGCTAAGGCGGAAATTACTATTTGAGAAAGACTCAAATCAACCTTATAACCATATCCACTCTCATCCCAACCTTTTTTCCAGTATGTCAGATCTGCTTCCAATCCAACTTTGGGTGCAACTTCACCCAGATTGACACCTCCTCCGAAAGCAAGTGTCGCATCAACATCCTCAGGACTATAATATGCGATTCCTCCAAATACCCCATTAAGACCTATTTGTCCAAAAGCGGATGATCCAACAATCAGGACAATCATTATTACACCCACGAATACCATTTGCTTTTTCATAACTTCCTCCTATAGTAATTAAAAGATAAACATTTTCTTTATTGTTTCTTTATCCTTTTTCAAAAACCTCCTTTCCCATATGACACACACTGGTTTTAATTTCGTTCAATATGAAAAAATTATTTCATAAAGTCAAGTTGTATTTTTTATTGTGAAAACAGCCATCATGCGTCCTGTTTTCCCACCGCTTTGCCTGTGTGAAAAAAACCATTCGGGATGACAGACTGTGCATAAACGGCTTATGATGATCCGGTTAGCAGACACACCCATTTCAATGAGTTGGTCCCTGTTGCATGCCCAGAGATCGAGTTTGTTCCCGGCAAGGGCTGTTTCTGAAAAGTATCTTGATACATCAGGACCAACCGTATAGCAGCAGGGGCCGATGGAGGGCCCAAAAAATATTTGAAGGTTTTCAGGTTTTGTATGAAAATAGTCTGTCATGGCCAATACCGCTTTTTGAGCAATTTTCTTGCTGGTTCCTCTCCACCCAGCATGGATCAGTCCGATAGCCCGGTGAACAGGGTCAAACAAAAAAACGGGAAGACAATCCGCTGTTTGAACAGAAAGCACAACTTCCGTAGTATTTGTAATGAGACCATCTGTTTCAGGAAAATTCCCGGGATTGTTCACGTTCAGGATTTTGCCGTCGTGTATCTGTTCCGGAATGGCCAACTGTTCAGAGGGTATTTTTATGGCATGAAAAAATCGTTTTCGGTTTTCTTCAATATGTTGCTGAACATCACCTGTCTGGTACCCCAAATTCAGTGAATCATAAGGTGAACCACTGATTCCCCCTTTTCTCGTGCTGAATCCGTGATCAAGAATACGATTTCGGAAAAGAGGTCCAAACCGGCCGACAAACAGATTTTCTTTTTTCTCAAAGAACATCGGGTTCACTTGATCTGCAGGATATCATTCCCCCTGTATTGCAGAATACAGATGGATGTGTTGACCCTCTCTTCATTCAACGAGATCGTACCCCGCATACCGGTAAACGGTTTTGATTGTGCAAGCTGTTCTCGAATTTCCTGACGGGGTAACGATTTTTCTCCCACAATGGACAAAAAGAGATTGGCCGTATCCACTCCGTAGACTTCCATTTTTTCTGGGGTTTTTCCCGTTTTACTTCGATAGGCATCACGAAAACGATAAAATGTATAGTCAGAAGGATTGATAAAATAGTCGCTTAAGAAGATGACACCATCAATATAGGCTTCATCGACATATTTTTTCTGTTCCTCCAGGAGATCAGGATCATGCCAGGTAGCTCCGCCCAGGATGTGTGTGATGATATTTTGACTGGCGATTTTTGGAATCACAAAAGGCAAGTCTTCACGATAAACCGGCAGGAACAAACCACCTATTGATGTTACCGCGAGTTCTGTTGAGTCAACCAATTCGAAAAAACTTTGTTTTACATAGAGTGTATCCCCATGCTGAGGTTCCAATATCTCCTCATATTCCTTTTCGCTTACAATGATCAGAAGAGAATCGTCTATCATTTTTTGAATACCCGCCTCGCGAATGGTTCTGAATTGTGCATCAAAATAGGTATTTTTATCTTCAGCCCCTTCATAGTAATAGGTATCAGAAATAATTTCTCCTCCCAAACGATTGACCGTTTCGACAAAAGCATCTCTCATGGATTTTCCGTATTCGTCGGGAGTGGTTAAAATGGCAAATTGTTGTAAGTTCAAAACGGTCATCGCATATTCAGCCAATGTTTTACCGCGGGAATGCAGATCATTGTTCACCTGAAAGATGTACGGACCAATGGAAGCAATGCCATTGGCAGTGGCTGTTGGTGCCAATAGAACAACACCATTTTCCTGAGCCACAGCAGCAATCGTTGCCGTTATGTCACTCTGTAGTTCTCCTATGATGGTCAGAATTTCTTCATCCTTACAAAGCTCTTGGGCCATTTTAATCGACCTGATTATGCTTCCTTCAGAATCGCGTATAACCAGCTCGACTTGCGTTCCCTCACCTTCTGCATTGTGCAAATCGATTGCATATCGAATGCCTTCAAGGAGTGCTTTTCCCTGCTCTGAGAAAGCGCCGGTTAAGGGAAGAATGACACCCACTTTTGAAGTGCCTTCTCCTAAAACAATGGCTTCATCCAGTAATTTTTTCACCTGGTCCACATAGGGGCTCTTGGGGTAAGTATTCAGAAAATTTTCCAGATTATTTATTGCTGCCTGATATTGTTGCTGTTCCATTTCACGATTGGCGAGGCGGACTATGACCGCTGCTTTTGCTTTTTCACCTGAAACACTGCTCAATAAGGATCGAAGGTCTTCCTCATGCATATAATAATCCATAATTTCACGGGAGAGTTTTGCCGCTTTAACCTGGAGCTGCGTATCTCCTTCTGTATCTATAACATTTAAAAACTGTATCACAGCGTCCCGATACAGTTTCCTGCGATAATATACACTACCCAGCCCGTAATAAGCATCATCCAGGTAATGGCTGCCGGGGAATTGATTGATGAATCGATGAAACATATCCTCTGCCTGTTGGTATCTCTGGAGCTTATAGAGTGTTTTGCCTTCCATCAACAGGGCTGCTGTTGTGCGTTTATGATCGGGATAAATGTCATTCAGAAGGTCTAATACTTGAAGCGCTTCCGTGTAATTGCCCCGTTGATAAAAATCAATACTTCGAAAGAAAAGGCTGTCTACGGGTTGCGCATCCTGACCCAACAGGAAAGCCGAGTTGAAAAAAACAACCAAAAAAATGATACAGAATCCTTTTACATTTCGTTCCATACCTGTCTCCTTCAGTTTACTCCACTGTTACACTTTTCGCCAGATTTCTGGGCTGGTCTACATTACATCCTTTCATCACGGCTGTATAATAGGCCAGAAGCTGAAGAGGAATGACGGTCAATATGGGTGATAGCGGTTGCAGCGTATGCGGAATCGGGATTGTGTGATCACACAAACGGGATATTTCCTCATCACCCTCAGAAACAATGGCGATAACCCATCCCCCTCTTGCCTTCACTTCTTCAATATTGTTCACCACCTTATCATAAACAGGGTCTTTCACGGCAATAAAAATGACCGGCATGTTCTCGTCAATCAGTGCAATAGGGCCATGTTTCATTTCAGCCGCGGGATATCCCTCTGCATGGATGTATGAGATCTCTTTCATTTTCAATGCACCCTCCAGGGCGACCGGGTAGTTGAAACCCCTGCCCAGGTAGAGCGCATTTTGATGGGGAATGATTTTTTCTGCAATGGATTTGATGAGGTCTTTTTGCTTTAAAATGGATCGGATCTTTTCCGGTAATAACGAAAGTTCCTGTGACAGCGTCTGGCCATCTTCCGAGGAGAGGGTCCCCATTCTCCCCAAGACAAGTGCGATCAGAGCGAGCGTAATCACCTGTGAAGTAAAAGCTTTTGTGGATGCCACTCCAATTTCAGGTCCGGCATGCAGATAGACGCCGGCGTCTGTTTCTCTGGCTATCGTACTGCCGACAACATTACACATTCCCAAAGCCAAAGCACCCTTTTGTCTCGCTTCTCTGACTGCTGCCAGTGTGTCGGCCGTTTCACCGGATTGCGTAATGGCGAGGACGGTGTCCACTCTGGTAATCACGGGATTCCTGTAGCGAAATTCTGAGGCATATTCAACCTCTACCGGAATTTGTGCCAGCTTTTCGATTAAGTATTCTCCGATCAGTCCCGCATGCCACGATGTGCCACAGGCGGTGATGATCAGGCGGTAACTGTGTCTCAATCGATCCAGACATCCTTCCAAACCACCCAGTTTGGCATTGCCTGCTTCAAGCAACAATCTTCCCCGCATTGAATCATGTATTGTCTCGGGCTGTTCGAAAATTTCCTTAAGCATGAAATGATCGTATCCACCCTTCTGGATACGGCTCAGGTCGTAAGATATTTTTTCGACAGCTTTGATGACTTTTTTATCCTGGAGTGTTTTAACCTGAATACCCTGGGCATCGGCTATCGCCATTTCATCATCCTCGAGATGAATCACATTGCGCGTGTGTTCTACCAGAGCGGCGCCATCCGATGCTATCAGGGTTTCTCCCTCACCAATACCCACAACCATGGGACTGCCTCGCCTTGCCCCAAAGATTTTTTCAGGTTCGTGTGTTGAAATCACGAGAACACCGAACGTGCCCTCGATGAGTTGGAGCGCTTCTCTGATGGCAAAACCCATATCCCCTTTATAGAACATCTCAATGAGATGGGCCAGGATTTCAGAATCGGTTTCGGAATTGAAATGATGTCCTTCTGACTGCAATCTAGATTTGAGTTGGACATAATTTTCAATGATGCCATTATGCACAACGGCTATTTTCTTTTGACAATCAACGTGTGGATGTGCATTTAATTGTGACGGAGCGCCATGCGTAGCCCATCGGGTGTGACCCAAACCGATTGTCGAAGAGATCCCTTCCTCATTCAGATCCATTTCCAGATCGCGTATTTTCCCTTTTCGTTTTTTCACCCAGAGCTTGTTTTTCGCGATGACGGCCACGCCTGCCGAGTCGTATCCTCTGTACTCCATCCGTTTCAATCCGTTGATCAAAATGGGTAGTACCTTTTGTTTTCCCACATACCCGACGATTCCGCACATATCCTATTCCTTTTCGATATTCTTTTTATCTAAAAAAATTCATTCAATGGATTTTAGAGGTTCGCATCATTCCCATTCAATCGTGCTCGGTGGTTTTGAACTGATGTCGTAAACCACACGATTGATACCTCTCACCTCATTGATGATTCGATTGGCAATTCGGTTCAGCAGTTCGGGAGGTAATTTTGCCCAATCTGCAGTCATTCCATCGAGGCTGGTTACGGCTCTCAACACAACAGCAAATTCGTACGTTCTTTCGTCTCCCATCACACCGACACTCCGGACAGGGAGAAGGACCGTAAAGGCCTGCCAGACGCGACTGTACCACCCCGAAGCTTTGAGTTCCTCGAGGAATATCACATCCGTCTCCCGTAAAAGATCCAGTCTCTCTCTGTCGATCTCACCGATGATACGAACTGCGAGTCCTGGCCCCGGGAATGGGTGCCGTTGCAGCACAGGATCAGGCACGCCCAAGATCTTGCCTACTTCCCGCACTTCATCTTTGAATAGTTCTCTTAAAGGTTCTATTAGCTGAAGACGCATATTTTCGGGCAGTCCACCGACATTGTGGTGAGATTTAATCGTTACCGAAGGACCGAGGGTCGATTGGCTTTCAATGACATCCGGGTAGAGTGTGCCCTGAGCCAAAAATTCGATCTCTCCCATTCTTTCGGCTTCCTCTTCAAAGATCTGGATAAATCGTTTCCCGATTATTTTCCTTTTTTCTTCGGGATCGGTAATGCCCTTTAAATCGGACAAGAAATCATCTGAAGCATCGATAAACTTAAGGTGGATATCCTTAAAATGATTGATAACCGATTCCGCTTCTCCTTTTCGCAAAAGACCGTTATCCACAAAAATAGAGGTCAGTTGATCCCCCACAGACCGATGGATCAGAAGGGCTGTTACCGCCGAATCGACGCCACCGGAAAGACCGCATATAATCTTTTTGTCCTTTACCTGCTCTTTTATTTTTTTTATCGAAGATTCAATAAAATGTTCCGGTGTCCATATCCCTTCACAACCGCAGATGCGAAATAAGAAATTTCGGATAATCGTATGCCCCTGTGAGGTATGCACCACCTCCGGATGGAATTGTACGCCGAATATGTTTCTTTTTCTGTTTCCGATGACGGCATAGGGTGCATTTTCCGTGTGGCCCAGTCGATCAAAGTCCGGTGGAATCACCGTGAGATGATCCCCGTGACTCATCCAGACATCGAGCGATTGTCCGATACCCTGAAAAAGATCCCTGTGGTCATCAATAGAGAGTTTTGCATGCCCGAATTCACGTCGAACAGATTGGTCCACTTCCCCCCCAAAAAGATGTCCAATGATTTGAAGTCCATAGCAAATGCCCAAAATTGGAATATTCAAATCAAATATTCCTTGGTCTGGCAGGGGAGCCAGATCGTTATAAATACTGGCGGGCCCACCCGAAAGGATGATGCCTTTCGGGCCTATTGCACGAATCTGTTCCGCTTCTATTTGATAGGGGACGATTTCAGAATAGACCTGCTGCTCTCGCACCCTCCTGGCGATGAGTTGTGTATATTGGGATCCAAAATCAAGAATAAGAATTTCTTCATTTTTTTGAAGAACCATCTGTTTCATGCTTCAATCATCGAATGGGGTCAAATAGAAAAATGGGTATTTGTGGATGTTTCACTGTAAATAAATTCACCGTATCTTCATCCCCTATGGTTTGATATCCCATTTTCGGAGTGTGTCAATAAAAGCGTAATGCGTCAGATCATAATGAATCGGTGTTATGGAGACCTTGTTTGCCCGAACCGCTCCTTCGTCTGTATATTTATCGTTTTCGATATCCACTTTCTGACCGGTTAACCAGTAATAGACACGGCCATGTGGATCGACCCTACGGTCAAATTGATCCTGAAACACACTGAGTCCCTGTTTCGTCACAGTGATACCCTCGATCTCTGATTCATGACAGGCGGGTACATTCACATTCAAACAAACACCTCGTGGTAATCCATTCTGTAATATGGAGCGGGTCAGGGCGGAGGCAAATTTTGCAGCATACTGAAAATCGGGATTATCATAGATGTCTAATGATATCGCAAAAGCGGGAATTCCCAGCATGGCGCCTTCTGTTGCCGCTGATACCGTTCCCGAATAAATCGTGTTGATTCCCGTATTTTCGCCCAAATTGATTCCGGAAACCAGCATGTCTGGTTTTTGATCCATGATGGCGCAGTAGGCAATCTTGACACAATCGGCTGGTGTTCCTTTTACTGCATATCCATAAAAACCACCTTCACGCTCATAATTTGAAACGCGCAGAGGATCGGACATCGTGATTGCATGCCCCACCGCACTCTGTTCCACCAGAGGGGCAACGATAGTGGTGTTTGCGATTTCCCGGAGTTCGCAAAAAAGAGCGTGGAGACCGGGGGCTCCAATGCCGTCATCGTTGGTTAAAAGCAGGTTCGGTTTCATCGTAACTTGCGACTTTCTCATCGATCCACAAAGAAAGTGAGTATTTTGACCAAGGTTTCTTTCATCTCATTGCGTTTGATGACCATATCCACAAAACCGTGTTCCAATTGGAATTGGGCTCTTTGAAATCCTTCAGGGAGATCCTGACCGATTGTCTGCTTGATCACGCGGGGTCCTGCAAATCCAATCAGAGCGCCGGGTTCGGCAATGTTGATATCACCCAACATGGCATAGCTTGCAACGACACCGGCTGTCGTCGGATTGGTCAAAATAGAGATGTATAGACCCCCTCTGTCTGAAAAATGGGCCAGACGGGATGCTGTTTTGGCCATTTGCATCAATGACAGAATCGATTCCATCATTCTGGCGCCTCCTGAAGCCGAGACAATAATCAGTGGGATTCCTTTCCCGAGAGCGTGGTCCACGGCACGGGCAACTTTCTCCCCGACGACACATCCCATACTCCCCCCGATAAATGAAAAATCCATGACACCAAAAACGATCGGTATCTGTCCTATCTTTCCATATCCAATCTGGATGGCTTCCTTTAATCCTGTTTTGTTCATTGCATTTTTCAGCCGTTCTGTATACCGTTTTGTGTCTTTAAAGTTCAAAAAATCCTTGGATTGTAAATTTTGTTCTATTTCTTGAAAACTCCCGGGATCGAGTAATAGATCAATGTAATCCTGACCGCGGATACGAAAGTGAAAACTGCACTTTGAGCAAACATAAGAATTCTGTGCAAGTTGTTTTTTATAGATGACCTCTCCACATCCTTCACATTTTAACCAGAGGCCGTTGGGCATTTCTTTCTTTTTTTGTGAGGTTAAACCGGGTTTTTCGCGTTTAAACCATACCATGATATCCCCAGTCTGTTAATATGACGGTGTTGTTAAACGTTTTTCCATGAGAATGGCATCTTCCCTTTCGGTTGTGTAATAATTTTCCCGGATACCTGTTTCGTGAAATCCCAATTTATTGTAAAAAGATCGGGCCATGTAATTGGAACGTCGCACTTCTAAAAGAACCAATCTACATGAAGTGTGTTCTGCAAGAAGTCGCTGTATCATTGTTTCCGCAATACCTCTTCTTCTCCATTCAGGATGCACAGCAATATTGGTTATATGTATCTCATCCACGATAAGCCATCCAATTACATAGCCTTTGATTTGTTGATTCCATTCAGCGACGATGGAGATACTCTGATTGTTTTTTAATTCATTCTGAAAGGTTTCGCGCCGCCACGGTGATGTGAAAGAGATTTTCTCGATTATCATAATTTGATCGAGGTCATTCTCCTGCATTTTTCGGAAATCCAACCGATCCATTTGAATGGTTAGGCGATTCCCTGAAAGCGTTTGACGTAGATCGGCACCAGTGTATCGATATCGGCCGTCTCTCCGTTGATAAGCCATTGCCGTCCTTTTTCTGCTATATTGTAACCACTTGGCAGTGAATGAACCGGAGCTAAAAACATTGCCCCCTTGACGCGTTTTTGGATATCATGTTGATGCTGCAGGGATCCTTCTCCCAAAAATAGGACATCTGCTTTTGGCAGATCATCACCAATTTTTTTATCAAGAATGATCTTATATTCGTCTTTCCGTTCCCAGCATCCGTTCGTCCATTGATAAATTCCCTGATACACCTCACCTTTTCTTGCAATAAGCAATACACATGCCCATTCGCACATCCCCGGAATGGGTGATATCAATCCATCCATCGTGGGGACAGCGATCAGGGGTTTAGATAGTCCAAACGCCAAACCTTTGGCCATTCCCAAGCCAATTCTCAAACCTGTGAAAGAACCCGGTCCGATTGAGACAGCAATACCCTCTATTGCGCTAATGGTGATTCCGGCTCCTTCAATTATATGTTCAATCGCAATGGGTAAGTATTCACCATGAATGGTCCCTCTGAGCAATTTGTAATCGGCTATAGGTCCCTCATCACCCGATAATCCGATACCGCAGAGAGACGTCGCTGTTTCAATGCCCAGAACAATCACGGTAACAAGCCATCAATTTTTTTCTTACGCATCCTCCAATGGAGATCAACCGTTTTTCGATAGAAATCTTCTCATTCTCCCTGAATCGATCAAGAATGACGGATATTCTTTTTTCAGGCAACAACGATTCTCCACGATCCGCCCATTCGACAAGGGAAATTCCTTCAGAAGTCCAATACTCGAAAACATCCAGATCTTCTACCTCACGCTCCGAGGTCAAACGGTAAAAATCAAAATGGAAAACAGGCATTCGGCCTCGATATTCCTGAATCAATGTAAAGGTGGGACTCGTGACATCATCATGAACCTCCAATCCTGCACAGACACCTTGTGCAAACACCGTTTTACCGCTTCCCAGTTCACCGTACAGAGCAATAACATCACCCGATTTTAAAAAATCAGCCAACCGCTTCCCCCAATTGAAGGTTTCCGCATCACGATTTGATACCACTTGAAAAAATCCGTTTTTCATGATTGATTCTACTTTTTTTCTTCAAGTATAACAATGGGAAGAATCATTTCCTCTAATGAAACACCCCCGTGCTGGAAACTGTCACGATAGAGTGAAAGGTATCGATGATAATTGGTCGGGTAGACAAAAAAATAATCTTCTTTTGCAATCAAATAATTCGTGTTGATTCCCCGACTGGGCAGACCAAACTGTTTCGGTTCTTTGATCTCGATTACCTGTTTGTTCTCACCCCGTATGCTTCGACCATATTTGTACCGAAGGTTTGTCGATGTTTCCTTATCCGCAAAGACAGTTGATCCATGCATGGCCCTTATCGCACCGTGGTCCGTGGTGAGGACCACCTTTGTTTTTGATTCGGACGCGGATTTGAGAATTTGGAGAAGCGCCGAATGCTCAAACCAGGTGTAGGTGAGTGCCCGATAGGCCGATTCGTCCGGTACAATTTCACGGAGAATCTCCGAATCACTTCTCCGATGGGCCAAAATATCAACGAAGTTGAAGACCATGGCTGTTAATGGAGAAGAGAGATACGATTTGATATTTTGAACGGCTGATTTCGCGCTTTCTTGATCTAATATTTTCAAGTATTTTGGTTCTGGTTCCAGCTGAAAATGATGACGACGCAGTTGATCTGAGAGCAGTTGTATCTCGTACCGGTTTCGACTGAACTCATCATCTTCCCCTTTTTTCCAAAGTTCTGGATATTTTTTTTGAATTGCGCTGGGCAACAATCCTGCAAAAATGGCATTTCGGCTGTAAGGTGTCGCTGTGGGCAGGATGGAATAATAATGAATCCGATTTATAGAAAACAGATCGTAAACAAGGGGTTCAATGGTTATCCACTGATCGAGACGGAAGTTGTCAATGATAATAAAAAGAACATGATCTCCCTGTTTGAGAATGGGAACGACAATCTTCTTGAAAAGATCAGAAGAAAGAAGGGGTGGGTCTATTCCCTGAATCCACTTGCTGTAGTTAGTTTCAATGTATTTCCCAAAAGCCTCGTTGCATTCCCGCCGTTGATCCCGGATGGTCTGAGAAAATCCGAGGTCAGGATGTTGATCCAGATCACACTCTCGTTCTGAAAGCTTTATATGGATATCTATCCAGTCTTCCGGCTTCAAATGCCCACCGATCATGGAAGAGATTTCACCAAATTCAACAGTATAGTCCCGTGTGAGTTTTTCCCGAGTGATTCTTTTTTTCTCGAGAATGCGTTTACACGAAGAAAGGATCTGGCTTGGATTGACCGGTTTGGTCAGATATTCCTCAATTTTGCCGCCAATCGCTTCTTCCATCAGATCTTCTTCTTCACTTTTTGTAATCATGATAACGGGAAGCGATGGGTTGATCTCTTTCATAATGGATAATGCTTTCAGTCCATCCATGCCTGTCATCATTTCATCCAACAAGACCAGATCGAATCGGCCACTTTTTATCAGTGAAATCGCATCTTCGGCATTGGTGACCGAGGTGACCTCATAATCTCTTTCCTCTAAAAAGAGAATGTGGGATTTCAGATGATCGATTTCGTCATCCGCCCACAAAATTTTACATTTTGCAGTTTTCATCAATTGACCACAACTTCAAATCAAATTGAAACTTAACAATTTTTAATCAGAGAGTCAATATGTTTTTCAAAACCATGGAGAGAAAAATTTATAGATTTCATTATGTAATTTTTTCTGCATGACTACTTTGATTTGAAGGAAAAAATTGCCCTTTACCATGTTTCTATTCTACTGACTATCATAGATCTTTTCATTGATACATCATCCTCTATTACTTTGGATTTCTATGAGTTATCTCGTCTCGTTAAGTTTATGGTTAACTTTCCTTTTTTAAAATATTTACATGGTATAGTATTTGCATAACTTCAAATAAATCTTTTGTATTCAACAACTGCCGTCAACTGTATTATAGCCATAGGGGAAACATGTTCAGTCGATTTAATAAAACAGCACCATGGGTCATACTGGTCATGGTTATTTTCATTTCAACAGGTTCTCATGGGCAGTTTCAATGGGATGCCAATGGAATTAAGGTGGCTTCGACCACCATTGCCCAGGTGAATGCCGGTGCTGTTCCAGATGGCCGGGGTGGATTTTTCACTGTTTATGAAGCCAATCCTTCGGGTGATACCGATATTTACGCCCGGTGGATTGATGGCTCCGGAAATTCTCGGTGGGGTTCTTTGGGTACCGTTATTTCTGTAGCGGGAGGTGATCAGAAATTTCCGTCCATAGCATCGGATGGATCTGGAGGTGTTTTCATTGCCTGGCAGGATCAGGTTTCGGGTGATATTTACGCTCAACATCTGGATAACAACGGCTCTGCAACATGGGCCGCAAATGGCATTGTTATTTGTTCCGCTACAGGTGATCAATCCCAGGTTAAGATTGTCTCCGATGGTGGGGGGGGAGCGATCCTGGTTTGGGTGGACAAACGGAACGGATCAACGAGTGACCTCTATGCGCAGCGTGTCGACATTTCAGGTTCATCCCTGTGGACACTAAACGGCGTTCCTATCACAACGGCAACAGGAAATCAATCCTCCCACATCGTGATCGGAGATGGTGTGGGGGGGGTATTTGTCGTTTGGCAGGATTATCGGAACGGGTACAGCAACATTGATATCTATGCGCAGCGCCTTTCCTCATCGGGGATTCAACTGTGGACGTTGGACGGTTTGTCTGTCTGTTCAGCCTCTTTAAATCAAATGTCACCCGATATGGACACAACCGGAACCCATTTGGTCATTTGCTGGGAAGATTCCAGGTCCGGGAACAGCGACATATATGCTCAAATGGTTGATCAGAACGGCGTTCCATTGTGGTCTTCAAACGGCGTTCCCATATCAGCAGTCAGTGGGACACAAGCAAGCTGTAAAGTCGTTCGCGACGGAGAGGGGGGTGGCATTGTAACATGGTCGGACAATCGAAACCTCTACGATATTTACGCCCAGCGTGTCACCAGCAGCGGGGCGGTATTATGGACTGCGAATGGATTGGTGGTCAATGAATCGGCTGAATATCAGGTGTCTCCCGAACTGGTCTCCGACAATACAGGCGGGGCATTGATTGCGTGGAAAGATTACCGTTCAGGATCCGATTACGGGCTGTATGTGCAGTGGATCGATTCGGACGGGTCTTTACTCTGGCAGGAGGAGGGAGTGCCTATTGTATTGGAAGATGCAGCCGTCAGCCAAAGCCACCTGGCCGTTCCTGATGAATCCGGAGGATTGATCACCCTGTGGCAAGACAGTCGGGATGGTAAAAGCGACATTTATACGCAATTGGCCAATGATATCCTTTCTTTTTCGGCTCCGGCTTCTGATACGCTGTGGGCAGGCGGTTTGGAACAAACGGTTCAGTGGACGCTCACCACTTCTCAAACCCGTTTTGATTATCTCTCATTAACTGCATCTTCTTCTCCTGGCGATGGATATCCTCATCTCATTGCCCAGTACATCGATCCAGCTCAAACTGGCCAGACATGGACACCCGATGGTATAAACAGCATGCACGTCCAAATTAAAATTGAGGCGCACAACATCGAGGATTCTGTGTTATGTGAATATGTATCCGAACCGTTTACAATCGATTCCGATCCACCCAATGCATTCAATTTGCTCTCTCCGTCCGACGAAGCCATTGTCAATCTCATGCCCACATTCGAATGGGAATCCACAACGGATAATCTTTCTGGATTCGACCATTTTGAACTCTGGATCGACGGCGGACTGGTTCAGGACGATCTACAGACCACGAGCCATACACTCACTGAGGTTCAATCGCTCGGTTCGGGCCAGCATACATGGACAGTCTATGCAGTCGATGTTGCAGGTCTTGTCCGTCAAGCCACTCAAACGTGGACTTTGAACGCAGGTGAAGATCTTGTTTCCCCCGCTTCTTTTCATCTTCTTTCCCCTGCCAACAATACATGGACGGCAGACACAACACCCACTTTTGTGTGGGAAGCCTCCTCCGATACAGGATCTGGTTTGCAAAAATATCAATTTTTTATAGACGGCCAACTGGAAATCGATTTTATCAATCCTTCCACAACTTCGATCAGCAGCGTGACTTTGAGTCAAGGAGTGCATACCTGGTTTGTTGTTGCCGTTGACTCGGCAACCAATACAACCCAGTCTGATGAGACCTGGATTGTCAAAGCGGATGATGTCTCTCCGGAAGACTTTCATTTAAGTCAGCCGGTCGATCATCAATGGATGCAGGATACAACGCCCACCTTCAGCTGGCAGGCCAGTTCAGACACTGGAGTCGGGATGTCAGAGTATCAGCTTTGGATCGACCATATTCTCAAAATGGACCACATTCCAAGCAGTACAACCAGTATCACCCTTTCTGTTGATCAATCTCTTACGGAAGGAACGCATGTGTGGACGGTTGTGGCAAAAGATTCACTTGGAAATGACCGAGCATCGCAGGATACATTGTCTTTCGGCGTGGATGTTACTCCTCCGAGTGATTTCTCCCTTATCTCTCCTGAGGAGGGGAGTTACGTGTCTTCGGCGTTCCCCAGTTTCTCATGGCAATCGACTTCAGACAATGTTTCGGGCCTTGCGGAATATGAACTCTGGATTGATGAATCGCTGAACCAGGACCACCTTTCGGCAACAACTTCTCCTCCTGCGTTTGCCCTGACAGAAGGATCCCATACGTGGACCGTGGAGGCCATTGACAGTGCCGGAAATAGGATTACGGCGTCCTCCTTCAGTTTTGTCCAGGATACAACACCACCGCCATTTTTTGGTTTGATCTCTCCGGCGAACAATGACACGTTACACATCAACCAACCCACATTCACGTGGCAATCGACAACCGACACCTCTTCCGGATTCGAAAAATTTCAATTTTATTTGAATGATCAACTTCGATTTAACAATCTTTCCGCTCAGGATACATCCGTAACGATCGACGCTCCTCTCGAAAACGGAGACTATTACTGGAAAGTTTGGGCATGGGATCATGCAGGGAATATTCGCATTTCGGATTATTTTGATTTGACGATTGACTGCAATCCGCCCCAGATCACTTCTCCGAGTGCTGCAACGGCTACGGAAGATATCCCTTTTTCTTTTACTGCGACCGCTATTGATCCTGATGATGATGTTATCGTATTCTCTTTTGAAGATTATCCGTCCTGGCTATCCCCTTCTGGTAACCAAATTACGGGCACGCCTGTTGAGGGAACAGAGGACACCTCTTTTTTGGTCATCGCCACAGACGGACTCTTTGATGATTCTCTTCTTGTGATTGTCATTGTGCAGTCTGTCAACGATCCGCCAGAGATCACCTCTTCCCATA
>JAFGDT010000117.1 GCA_016931965.1 bacterium
ATACTGCCAGTCGAAATCCATGTGTTCCGATGCGGTGACGGTAAGATTTTCCTGCGCCAGCCACACATTCTCCCGTTTTTCCGACAATTCCAAAAAATGCCGCTTATTTTGGTCAGAGGGGGATTCCACCAGTGCAAAATGCCAAAAATCCCGGGGATTATTATAAATAGCCACTCCTGCAACCCGCCAGGTGTCCCGTTGGGTAGGATCAAGGACGGTAACGGTCGCTTCGATCTCCATATCTCGGCAGTTTAGATGTCCATCGGCCACGCTGAAGGAATCGGTTAATCCGCCTAATTGGTACGCCCCGTGTGCCATTGTCCAATCGACCGATCCGGCTGACCAGCGAGGGTTGCCCAGTGAACCCTCTGCATACGATGAGAAATCATCTGTCCATTCATACCCGTGCACCGCGGGTATTCCGAAGCCTGCAAACGTGCTGAGCATCACGAGGAATAAGGTCGGATAGAAAAAAGGCTGAATAAACTGAGGTTTCCCATTTAAACTTTTACGAAACATATTGTTCTCCTGACAACATCGATATCCTCTGTAGATGTAGCGACTGACCCCTCGTTTTATATTTGTTCGGTTCTGTCCCGGTAAAATCATTTTTTGCATCCTTGCTCTATTTTTCCTCCACCAGTAAGTCAAGATATTCTATGGGTAAATCTGGTCTTCCATCAACCTCGATTCCATTGTCACCCTCTCGAAGGAAGAAAAGACCGCGCATCCCGTACCTAGGCTCCATTTTGTTCTTGATAGCCTCACAGAATTTGGGTATCCTGTCCGGCGGTATAAGATAGGTTCGTTTACCCCATTTCACAATAATCAGTTCATTTGAAATCATCACATTTTCGTTGGGCAACGCAAAAATCAGCTTTAGACGACCATCATTTTCGAATTTAACTTTTCCGTAATTTCGATCATAAAGTCCTAAGCAACCGTGTTCTTCAAAGGCAAATCCAGATTTTAATGCGATGTCTAAATATGCATCTGATCCAAGACCGTCACCCATATAATAAGAACCTGCCCAACAATCAGGCTCTTGGTTGGCACCGGTTTCCGCTTCGATTCCTTTTCTAATGGTCTGGATTCGATGCCCAGCAAATATCAAATTTCCATACCTTAAATAAATAAAAATAATGAGGCACATACCCACGAATAATGTAGAAATTACAACTGTTTTTTTCATCTATTCCACCTTTAACTCATATCAATAGTAATCATTACTGCCGACGGGTGGCCTCTGTCAAGTTCCAAAAGCCTGCCGAAGAACAAATATGGTATGTAATTAATTATGGCTTTTTCAATTCAACTGCCTTTTTACCGCCATATTTTTTTATCAATGAAACAGATTTCCGCTTCCCCAACGGTGAGGCATATTTCCATTCCATCGGTTTCAACGCACAATCCAGAGGCGTTTTATTATAGTTTGATATCGCATTTACATTTGCACCATTTTCCAATAACACTTTAACTGCCCTGCTGCGGCCCTCCCACGCGACGGGTGGCCTCTGCCAAATTGACAAATAGTCAATCGTCAATAAACAATAACCAATCTCAAAGGGGTGTGGCTTCTTCAAGCCTTTTGGGCTTAAGGCGTCATGTATGAACGCTGCGGTCAAGATTATATCCATTGTCTTTTTGAATTTTCATTTTTTTACGGTGACTGTCGCCGGGTTTTCGGATTTCTTATTGTCTGACGGTGATATCTCAAAATACAATGAAACTTGTTCATCATTCAGCAATACCCACTTGTCTGCGTCAGACTTCCACCATGTATCGCAATAAAGAGTCTCTTTATTACCGGTAACCTTCAAGTATACAATCACAACATTATCCAGTATTCGGTCGACCATCATAATGTCTACTTGCCGTTTTGCATAAGGCACTTTATGGTCCTTTGGCCAGCGCTCCATATAAGAAACCCAGTCATAATAGCCGGGTTTTTCACGTTTCATAATTTCTATTTCTTCACATAACTTCTTGTATAGCTCATCCCCTTGTTTAAAGTTACAGAGTATTGGATTTTCTTTTGAGTAGGCATAATTTTGCGGCCACCGCTTTATGCCCCTGTTTTCAATTGAAGAATAAATATGTACATCACTGCAAAATCCTGTCACTGAAAACTTGAATGCAATATCTCTTTTTTCATATCGAGCCACAAATCGCTGTTCAGATGCAATGGTTCCAAATTCATCTGAACAGTAACCACAGAAGTAAATCTCATCGGGTATACCAAAGATTGTTACGATAGTACCGAATGTCAATAATCTTTTTTCATTCAACTCAAGATGGCTAAGAATAATTAAAGCGGCTTCTTGATAATCCAACGGCGACAAATTGGATTTGTACCATTGAACTATCATACTTGTGTATTTCTGTTTTACGCGATGACTTTCTTCGATTATGCTTTCTTGAAAAGAAATTTTGGCATAATCCGGTATTTCACCGGATTCAGTTAAATAAACTTCGTCGATTGATGACTTTAAGACTTCTGCATAAAACTGATCCTTAAAATCAATGCCGTTTGGTTCTTGAACCGCAAGGCATTTTTTGTCAAAACAATGATTAAAAAACATAATCACACAAACACTATAACAAAACTTTCTCATGGTTATCTCCCGTTTATTAACTCCCACGGCCTCTCCACGGGCCGCTTCCAACACATATCATAGACTCCCGCCCGAAATTATCAACAATCCTTTTTTC
>JAFGDT010000118.1 GCA_016931965.1 bacterium
ATACCGAATCATCATTCACCGAAACACAATCACTCCAGACGATATCAATCGATTTTACCAAGAGTACTCAACAGATCATTAATAAACAACATTTATCTCCCCTTGAGGCCTGTCCTGAGGATGGGCTGTTTTTGCCTTTTTGCCGCGGCTGGCCGAAAAAAATGATCAAGGGGTGGGCGTTCGATTTCAGCGTCTGTTTTTCGCTGAAATCGTGCAAAGGGGAAAAGGTGCCGGGAAATCATCAGCCAGATTCAAACAGATCAAAAAACCCTTACGAAGCTTGCAAAAAGGCAGGTTCTTTGGCGATTTTCTTCCAAGAAAGTCGCAGAGCATTTTTTCATTTTTTTGATTACGACTCTTTCAAAAAGGACATAGAATGTTCTTTAAATGCATCAATCACGATCCGATTGACTTTATCCTGTAATCAATACTGGATACAAATGACTTCTTGCGATTTGTTTATTATCTCCCCTTGAGGGGAGATCCTCAGCGTTAGCTGAGGTAGAGGGGTGTTTCTATCGTTCTCTAACAAGAATCTGCGAACAGAATCGAAAATCTTGTATATACTTATTCTACAGCGAACTCGGCACTCTCCTTCACTCTACCCAAATGATAATCAAACCAGGCAAGAATACGTGGAGTAATATCCATCAAAAACTTTGGTTGTCCAGTGGGACTGTGAGGAGTTCTCGGGTAGACCACCATTTCAGTGGGCACACCAAGCCGTTTCAGGGCTACATATAATTCCTGACCCTGTGTTAAAGGCACCTTCACATCTTCTGCACCATGATAGATCTGTGTAGGTGTCGTAATGTTTTCAATACGATACATCACTGAATGTTTTTCAAAGGTTTCATAATCATCCCAGAATTCTCCACCCATATATGCAACCATAAAGTCAGGAATATCAGTCGTCGTTTGAAAACTGATTAGATTAGAGATACCGGCTCCCACACTCGCTGCTTTGAACCTGTTTGTACGAGTAACCGCAAATGCGGTCATATAACCACCATAGCTCCGCCCCATGATGCATAAGCTGTCAACATGCCCGATTCCCATTTCAATGACTTTATCCACACCGGCCATCAAATCTTCATAATCACCGTAACCCCAGTCTCTGAAATTGGCATAACGGAAATCCTTACCATAACCGGTACTACCCCGTGGATTCGGCCGGATAATGGCATAGCCGTTTTGTGCAAAAGTCTGAATCATGTAATCGTATGCCATACCAGTGAAAGATTGACTATAAACCATTGGTGGGCCACCATGTACATTCAGAATAAGTGGGTATTGGCGACCTTCCTTGTAACCGACCGGATAAGTGAGAAGACCTTCAATCTGTTTCCCATCTATCGAGTTCCAGGTAATAAGCTCTGTCTTCCCCATGAGAGGTTTGGGAACATCCATATTTGCTGCAGAGAGCCGTTTCATATTAAAGTTACTGACAGCCGAGGCATAAACCTCCATTGGATCATCTGTAGTCTCATATACGAATGACATCAAGTCGGTTTTTTTATTAAGTGCAGCGGAACTGAAATTTCCGCTACCAGATGTTATCATTTTAGCAGGTTTGCCGTCTATGGACAGTGAAAAGATGTTCAAGGACGTTCCTTTATCTTCCGTAAAGAAAAGATGCTTGCTGTCGGCTGCCCATTCGATGAGCGATGCAGCACGGTCATGGGTATCAGCAAGTTTTTTAGACTCACTGCCATCAGATGAAATGATATAAACATCACCCAGAAACATCCATTCCAATGACCCTCCGCTTGAAACGAATGCCACCCATTTACCATCGGGGGAATAAAGCGGATTTGAATCGTATCCTGTACGGACGACAAGTGGTGTGACTTCGCCGCTATCAGCGGGAACAACCGAAATATCCTGTTCCAGCCATTCCATATTAGCAGACGGTGTTGACTTATGTGCAAACACAATATTTTTTCCGTCGGGAGACCAATCAAAAGAAGTAATGTGAAATTCACCTGCCGTTAATCTCTTTGTCTCCCGTTCATTCCGATCATTTTTTATAACTGAGATTTTGTACAAATGACTATATTTAAAGTTTTGATCAACCAAAATAACATCGCGCTTTTCCTTTTTCGCTTTCTCTTCCTCTTCCGTTTCAGGATCTGTCATTAAATAAGCGATGTATTTCCCATCCGGCGACCATTCAAATGCGGTTATCCCACTTTTTGCATCGGTGATTTTCTCTGCTTCTCCCCCATGAACACGCATGATCCATATTTGATCTTTTTCACCGTCCCGCGAACTCGTAAACGCCAGGTACTGATTATCCGGGGAAAAAGAGGGTCTGGTTGCCGACTTTTCACCGCGGGTGTACTGTACATTAAAAGAGCCGTCGGTAGCTACGACCCAGATCTGACTGACAAATTCTGATTTTTCTTCCTCCATGACTGCTTCACGAACGACATAGGCGACATATTTGTCGTCTGGAGACATGTCGGTATCAGTTATATTTTTGAATCGCATTTGCAGCTCCGGTGTCCATTTGTCCCAGTTAGGTTCTTCTTCCTGTGCATCCACCACTCCTATCAGGAAATACATACAAATAAAAAATGGAATGAACCGGAAAACCAAAGCATATTGAAAGAACTTTTTCATAAATCCTCCTCTGTTTCTGAATTATGATTTTTCTTGTTCCCAAACTGGAGTTTGAGAACAAGCCGACATTGATCTCCCTTTGAAGGGAGATCCTCGGATCACCCACCGATCCGAGGTAAAGGGATGTCTTCTCTTTGAGGTTTATTCCGTACTTGATCTAAAAGAAGCACAGTAAAACTATGCAGAAGGGTGTTATTCGTTCCTAAACTGGAGTCTGGAAATGAGATTAAATTACCCTTCGTAGACATACCTCGGATTGCAGCAATCATCCCCTTGCATTAAGGTTTTCGTTCGATACAATTTCATATTCGGATCAAATGCACTGGCCACTACAATATCCGAATAGCAATGTGTCACATACCCAATTTCGGCTGCATCTGCCTCATGATATATTTCTGCAAACAGACATTCTGTCACCGTATATTCTAAAACACGATCTGTACTTTCGACCAGCTGAATGGTATTCATATGTTCTGCAATTTTAGGTAAAAGAACAGGATCCATATGTTTTGTCATTTCCTTATTCACCCTATCAAATGACTCCATAAATGTTACCATATTCTTTTTTGAAACATCGCGGCTTGCGTTTGCCATAAGCTCAGACCAGATATCCGCATACGCTTTTTGCAAAATACCAAGATATACATCCTTACCATTCATTGCCATAAAATACTTCATCAGAGGAACATAAATTGCCTGAATCCCAAATCGAAAAACATCCTTATAACTGAATCCTGAATCCTCCAGAAATTTATGTTTTTGAATTGCAGATTGTGTTGGTTCCTGCCCAATTGCAAAGCAGCTTTTACTGGCAAAACAAGTAACAGCACCGATTCGCATGATTTTGTCTAAAAAATCCCGCCGGTCAAAATGGGTATTGATTTGATGACATGGCATAAATCCTCCCTCTCTTTGGGATAAATGGATCATCCTCACCAAATTGCCATTTCTTGTTTCCAAACTGGAGTTTGGGAACAAGACGGTATATTTATTTAAACTGGTTATCTACTTCCCTAATAAATTTAATCAATCCTTCGAAATATGTCTCTTGATCATCCAAAAAGGTTAAGTGACTTCCAGTTGGACAATACAAAAACTTACCCTGCGGGATTTGCTTTGACATCCATTCCATATGCTCAGGATCCATTGTATCGTACCTTGCGCCAATTGTTAAGGTTGGAACTTTAATCTTATGTAAATCTGCTGTTCTATCCCAGTCTGCTAATTTCCCACCTATTCCAAATTCACTAGGGCCCTGCATAAGAGTATACACATCAAAATTCAAGTGGTTTAGAGGTCTCGTCTCATATTCAGACTTTTTTTCAGAGGGTAATCGATTAAAATGTTCCGAATAATAGTGTTTTTGCAATAATTCCATATATTTTGGATTATCAAAATCGTTATTCGCTTCGATTGTTCTTATTTCAGCCAGTACATTAGGATCCATCTGTTTTGCCAATACTTCGTTAGCATATTTCTCATATTCAGGAGCACTTGTCATCATATTTGAAATAATAAGTCCCTTTAAGTTGTCCTGATATTTTAGTGCATATTCAATGGCAAGCAAACCACCCCAAGAATGTCCATATAAGTAAAAATTCTCTTTATCAAGATTTAAAGCTTTTCGGACCTGTTCAACTTCTTCAACAAATCGTTCTAATTCCCAAAGAGTACTATCCCTTGGTTGGTCACTATAATAAGAGCCTAACTGGTCATAATAGTAATATTCAAAACCCGCTTTTGGGAAATAGCTATCAAAACATTGAAAATATTCGTGAGTACCTCCCGGACCACCATGTAATAATAAAACCTTAATCCTGGGATTATTTCCAATCCTTTTTGTCCATACCCTAAAAGTCCCTTTTGGTGTTGTAATAGGAATTGATTTGACACCTCCAAATAGTATATCATCCCGGCCTGAATAATCAAAATAGTCAGTTAAGGTTGGTATATGATTTCGTGAAAGTCCAATACAGTTGTATAAGAACATGATGCACATTAAGAATAAGTAAATTATTTTTTTCATCTTAATTTACTCCTATAAAATTAATCGAAAACCTTAAGTTTCAATATGGCGATTGGCAGAACAAAGTATCCCTCATTCTCCTATGATTCACCCCAGAACAGTCTATATTTGAGAACAAAGCCCTTCTTGTTTTACACCCCGAGTTACGGAAAAAGAGTGACAAAAGCTGGTATTGTGAGCACTGAACTCAAAGCTTCAAAACCCCATTCTCCACCAGCACCTTCTCATCTACCTCCAGTGTACACCCGGGCAGGAAACTGGTCAAACCGAAATTAATATTATTATCACCGCCAGCCCAGGTGTTGCTGCCAAGTACGACCGTAACCATGCCGGCCGGCATCCATGTAAGTATTTTGCTGCCTGGTATAACATTAACATTTGGATTGATACCAACATCAATAACACCAAACAATTCCTTCCCTGAACCATAAGCATCGTATGAAACCTTAAGCGGTTCAAGCCCTGATTGTGCCGACATGGAAGTGAGTTTCCCTTCCTTGAAAACAAGCGTAAGTCCCAGGATCTCTTTGCCCTGGAAAAATTGCCTGTCAACGACCACCTGACCTTCTGCAGTACCGACAATTGGCGCAAGATACACCTCACCCGCCGGAAGATAAACTTGGCATGCAGGTCCACCTCTTTGTATATCATCGGCAGAAACAACACCATCACTTACAAAAACCGGACGGCCTTCGATACGCACCTTCAAATCAGTACCGTTTGGATTTGTGATGTGTACTTCTTTCCCTGTTTCAAGAACCGCTTTCACCGTCTCGCCGGTAGTCTGAAGTTCCGTATAATCTACATTCACTCCGCTCCAAAAAATTTCCACCAATTCATCCTGAGATACATCGAATAGATCGGCAAGTGCAGCAGTCGGATACAGTCCATTGCCCAAGTTCACTCCTCGGATATTACGTTCATAAAACAGATCTGATATAGGTTCATTGGCCTTGCTTCTTGCAGCGAGACGTTCCGGTGGAATATCCGCGAGCTGGCCGACGGTTTCACTAAAATCCACACTGATATCCGCTGTGATCAAATTATACAGCTCAAAATCAAACGCTGACAATTGAGAATCATATTTCTCCGGGACATCCGTCCACATGCGCCGAGTCATCCGGTCACTGCCGATTGTCACCAGAGGAAAAGCACCCTGCTTTCGGACATTTACAGCGATATTCTCCAACAACTCCATATCACGGACGCCTCCGGAAACAAGAACGAAATCCCCCTCATGAATAGCACAACACTCTACGACCAGTTTCTGAGCGAGCGCTTCAAGATCTACCTCCGCTTTTTCCTGATGATGCGTGCATCTTATTATCTGAAAAGTCAAAAAAGCCGCTATAAGAACAACTCCTATGGTGGTAAACAAATATTTCGATTTCATCGTAATCCCTCCTTCATTTATCCGAATTGTTAATAATTCTCGTTCCAAAACCGAAGTTTAGGAACAAGAATAAACCTTATTCCCCAAGCGCTTTCTGTGTACGAGCCCACACGACTGCCAAGCCTATGTTGTTCTGATTCCAATTGGCCACTTTATTAAAAAGACGATCAGCCTCCTCTTTGTTTCCTTTTTTCAAATAGGCCTGTGCCTGATAAAACATATACAGTGGATTCGGTTCCATTTTTGATAGCCGATCAATAACAGCATCATACTTAGCCTCTTTAAAATCGATCAATGCGAGTATAAACTCCAGATTATCCTGTTCATCGGGAATGTTGCGGAGATCGACATCCTGTTTATAGAGAGCAGCGCTTGCTTTGGCTTGATTTAACATATTGTTCAGGGCATAACCGCGTGCTAGCCATCCATTTGAGTCCACTCGCAGATTCTCCTTTTGGCGTTCTGTGAGATTCACCTTGTCAATCATCCTGATGGCTTCCTCATACTTTTTTAGTCCCTCGGCGGATTTCCCCATCTCCGTGAGCAGGAATCCTTCATTGACACATGAATTCACAATGGCTACTGGTTGGTTTTCTTTCTCGGCAAGCAATCGGAGCTCCTCAAACACTTTAATGGCATCGTTAAGTTTATTCTCATAAAGGAATGACAATGCTTTCAGGAATAATGCGTTCAATCTTTCAGAAACCAGAGTGGCTTTGTCAAAGAACAGCTGATAATATTCTCTTGCTTTTGTAAAATTATCCTTAAAAATGTAGTTATTACCTAATCCCCTCAGACTCGCAATGAAAGTATTGTCTGTATCGTAAGCCTTCTGGTACTGAACAATGGACTCATCGTACCGCCCCATTTTCAGCAGAAGCTCCGCATACGAGTCATAAGGATTCGGTTTGTCGGGAATCAGGCGAATATATTCCTTGAATGCATTTTCAGCTGCTTCAAGATCTTCTGTAAGGATGTCGGTATAACCGAGCTCATTATATGCAAGTGCAAACTCCTTATCAATCTCCGCGGCTTTCGTGAAATAGGCAATGGCAGTTTTATAATCATTGATTGCCCTGAAATACCAACCCATAAACATATTCACCCGTTTGTCCTCAGGAAACATGGTGAGCAATTTGTCCAGATTCTCTTTCACTTTCGGTAGATCGCCATCCAGGGATGACTGTATATAATTGATAAAAAGTCTCTCACCTTCCGATACTTGATCAGAAAGCAATATCGCTTTCTCCATATCTGCTCGTATTTGTAATTCATCACCGGTAAATGTCCGAAAACAATAAGCAAGAGCAAAACTGCTGTCTTTGGCAATCGCCTGACCAAAAAGTTGGCCCGCCTTAGTTACTTCAATGTTCTCCCAATTCTCCCGACCCTGTAAAAAGAGATTTCTTGCTTCTTCGGATGATGTGGTAATGGGTATTTCCTTCATTTGTTGTGTGCACGCACCCATCATTAAAATGATTGCGATACCCAATAGTACAAATGGCTTTCTCATTGTAACCTCCTTCTCAATTGGATTGAAAAATAATCACGCAATGATATGAATGTGATTTTTAGTCGAATGGATGGAGCAATCAGCTAATAAAAGGCAATGCTCAACGTCAGCAAATCGAATTGGCTGATATGAGAAAAATTATTTTGCATAACCGATCACCTTTTTAGTGAAATTTTAATCAGTGACGTACCCCTATTTCGTACAGTCAATAAAAAACCAAACTTCTTTTACACTCAGAGGGTACAGCCCCAGGGTGATCAAGAGCACACTCCACAATTTTAACCTGATCATATTTTATGATTGACAAATCAAAATAGCCATCATGTATAATGTCATGTTTTTCTAACAGTGATTTATCACAAATAAAATCGTTTTGAATTAGATTTCATGCTTCCGAAGGTTTTCTTCACTTTTGGCTATTTTCCAGCGAGGTAAAGAACACATTGCTGAGTACAAAAATTCATTATAAAACAAATCGCACACACTAAAATAGCACATAAGCAGTAAACAGTTCGTATCCGACTGAGCGATGTATTCGATAAAGTATCTTTATTATTGGGCCACTTGATGGATATTTTTCTCTACATTTCTTGGTTTCATAAAAAGCAATATCACATACATAATAATCGCAGTAAAAGGAATAATAACCAATACAATGAGCCCTTTATGAAGACCCTTCCTTAATATCATGGAGATTGATATACCAAAAAACGCAATAAAAAATACGATACCATAGATGATCCTTATAGCTGATGATGACCACATGTCACTCTCATTAAGAAAAATCAAGCCAAGCCACAACACGAAAGGTAAAAAGTTGATGAGTTCAAATTGCTTTGGCTCTCTACTTACAATTTTCATGGGAGTTCTCCTTTTTTGTTGCTGAGCATAATATTATATACCACAACTTTTTATTCATTCTATGTTTTATATAAACTATAAATTTCTAATAAGAACCATATTTTGAGCATTTTCTAAGAAATCCAATGGCTTGTTTTTCTTATTTAAATAACTACAGTATGCTAATCCCCAATTGAACTGAAATGTGATTATAAAGATCACCATCCATAAGATAGAGGCTGTAGATAGGCAGCAACTCTAACCTATTCCCCAGTATCAAACACGGACCAATCTGAGCACCGACATTGGCCGAATTTTTGGCCTCAATCGTCGTTTCCATCCACCCCGTTTCATAAGTTGAATTGTAGGATCCGCTGATTTTTGCATCGGATATATTAACCAGAAAAAAACCTATACCGCCATGCAAATAGAGTTTTAAAGCAGGATTCTTGCCTAAGAACAGAACTCGTACGGAAGGAATGATTTCGATGATATTTTGTGTGCCGGATGCTCTATCAACCCGATAACCACTGAATAGAAAACGTTCCCAACCCTTTCCATCTATCGACCAATGATTGTACGAAAAGTGTAATCCGAAAGCTACCATTCCCGGGGAATTAAATAACACATTGCCCCCAAATGAAAAACCCATTTTCCACTCGTTTTCAGTCGAAAATCGCATATCCTTGGAGAGTCCGCCATTCAAGCTGAGGTAGAGATTTTGGCAGAAACCTACTTGTGTCATTGTTAACATGAGGGCAAAGACGATAAAAACGATGTTCCATCTTACCATTGTCATTCCTCCTCTACTATGTTTTTATAGGCAGAGGTTTAACACGCACCAAGTAAATGACGATATAACAATAAAGTGTCTACATAAAACCTTCATCGTTTAAATCCCTGGTACACGTCGACCTCCTTGTTAAAACCTCTGTTATACCCTGTCATCCATCCATCAACTATATGCAATATCAAATAGTGAATATACTGATTGCTTTACTGAACATTTTAAAATGAGGCTATATGCTAAATAATGAAAACAGCAATTCGTATTGAAAAATATTACTGATTAACGGTAAATCGTTTTTAATGGCATATATCCACACTCAGTACAAACAAATTGTCTGACACCCATTTCTGATGCTTTTTTACCCGCACAAACAGGACAAATCACTGATCCACACTCATCACAGACGAAACCATGATCTGCCTCTATTCTAGGCATTGAAGATAATTCTCCAATTGTCTCAGACCATGGTCCACCAGAAATAGGAAAGCGTCTAAGGTTTTTAGAACAGCATGCACATAAATCTCCCATTTATTTTCTCCTTTCATGAAAACTACATGATATCAAGCAAATCAGCATGTGTACCTGGATATTCATTAACATTAAGCGAATGACACTTTACACAATCAGAACCTGTACACAAAGGACAAAATACAGCACCACAATCAAAACATTTTTTAAAATAGCTAATCTTTCCTTGAGTCATACAAACAGGGCATTTTTCCGACATAATCTTATCCTCCCTCAATTTGATTTACACACCGTTATTTACATTTGTCCTTGGGATAACTATAGTCTTTCCCATCAATTTTAACATTAAAACTATCTACTGTAAAAGTGTTATAATTATTACTGATGTTCGTCCATTCTAAAGTATGGGATTCGTTACCCACGCTTGTCACTACTTTAAAGGAAACAATCCCTTGACAATTAACAGTATAACTTCCTCCATAGCTCCATAAATTATGTACTGTTATATCAAAACCATCTACAGTAAAACAAAGGGATGAATCTTGATCCTGTTCTTCTGCTTCTGATGGATTCTTTTTGTCACAACACAACATAGAAGAAAACAGGATCAGAGCAAACATAACATGTAAGAATTTCTTAATATTCGGTTTGGTATGCATATATTCCTCCTCCATACAACCAACCACTGAGTAACGATGATTCCAATGATTATTACATATTTTCACCCGAACTTACTGGCCGTATAATCAATTAAATATATTCTATCATATGTGATCTTATCATACTTTTTATAAAGAGAACTTAAGAAAACTATTTTTCATCAATTAATAAAAAAAATCGAATTGAATGAAGTTACTTTTTTTAGAAAAAGGTGACTAGGTTCTTTACTTTGCTCAGTGTAAATTTTAATGCTGATTCCGCCTAAGGACTTTATTATTAACAATAAAGAGAATCAGAAACTAAAAGCCAACCCAAATGATAGTATTTTGGCGAAATTTTTTATTTCACCATGTCCGACAGCATAATAGTTCCAACCATCTTTTGTATATAAATAATCAAGATCAGAAGATACGTCTCCCGGAATAAAACGATATTCGATAAAAAGTGAAAAGTGTCGGATAGCAAATAGCCGAATTCCTAATCCATAGCTGTAACTAAACTCAGATATACTCTTTGATCCATCCCATTCAGAAAATACAGCACCTGATAGATCATATTTTTCATTTTTGGATCCCATCCCAAGAAATCCATAAAAGCTAAGAGGCAATTTCGATATCGGTAATATGTGAATAATAAAATCAAAAAAGAAAACCCGATACTTTACGTTACTATAGCTTGTAACACTTCCGGTAAAGTCGTCTCGGAATCCAAAGTTATCAAAATCTGTTTTCCAATATGAGAAAGCGATACCGCCTCCTAAACCAAAGCTTTCCAATTTTACAATATATTCTAAACCGGCAGTAGCACTCCAAGTTCCTTTTTTCTGATGAATCGAAATCTCTTCACTTCCCCCTGGTTGCCTGAATATAGGCCGATTGATTGATGAAGTCATAACAGTGATATAAAACCCTTTTGATAGAATAGTTCTTTCATCTTGTGTATACCCATTTTTAGAGTACATGATAAGTATCAGTGTACATATTAAAATGTAAGTATAACAATTGATATTTTTTTTCATAGTATTCTCCACTACAATTATAATGACATCTTTGTAAGGTTGTTATCAAAGCTTTCTTTTTTTAATTTCAGCATGTGTTCACAAATTCAATTATCAATAAAAAAGCCGAACTTCACTCAAGTGAAATACATTGAGTCAGCCCGGCTGTCATGGCAAGTCTTTCCAGATTACCAGAAAGACAGGTTCAATCTCCTATATTATAAAATCAGGACTAAAGTTTTGCTCCCCAAAAACTTACTTTAGACCCGCAGCTTTTCCGCTCTAAACGGAAGGATGCCCCCTGGTTTTCCAGGGTTTGTCCTTTCAATCGTGTTTTATCAAATTAACCGATAAAATTCTCCTTCTCAGTAGAAATAACAAGAGGTCTATGTGAATATTTTTTCCGATATGAAAGTTATGAACTTTGGCAGCAAAAACGAATATATGCGAATATTTCTTAAAGTCAAGCAAAATTTATGACCTTTTTACATCGATAAATGCTTTATGATTGAATGATATCCACTTCACCCTTCGTCAACAATCCAGACTCTCCCCTAAACTTAATCCAAGGAAGAGGAGTATTATCATTACAGCACCACTATTTCAACAACATCAGCTCAATTGAATGGCGAAATTCACCCGCTTCCATACGGCAGATATAAATCCCGCTTGCAAGCAGATTCCCCTGATCATCATCTCCCATCCATTGTACCGAATGCATCCCCGCCCGCTGAAATCCGTTTACAAGGACTTTGAGACGTTGACCCACCATGTTATAAACCGAAATATGGACATTCATGCTTCTGGGACATTCATATTGTATCGTTGTCACAGGATTAAACGGATTGGGATAATTTTGTAAAATCCGGAATGAAAAGGGGTTGATCAACATCTCTTCAATACCTGTATCTTCATCTCTCTGAAAATAATAAATGCCGCCGTAACCGTCACCAACAAGGAAATCCTCCAGTCCATCTCCATTGATGTCTCCAAATACCGGTTTTGGCAAAACAGAGACATCAACATCGTTAAAATAATACTCGATTCGAGTAAAATCCGAAGAACCGGGTGCATTCTGTTCATAATGATTGAGATACCCACTATGTATACCAACAATCAAATCCAGTAGACCATCATCATCCAGATCTGTAAAACAGGGTCCGGACCATTCACATACATCAATCCCGCCCAGGTTCTCAGATATCAACGAAAAATTGAAGGATCCCTCCCCATCTTGTTCATAATGGTTGAGCTTACCATCCTCTTCACCGATCACGAGATCCAGCAGACCGTCGCTGTCCAGATCCGTAAAGCAGGGTGCAGAATCATCACCGATATCAATGCCGTTAAAACTTTCGGATACCAAAACGAAAGATATTGATCCTTCCGCATCCTGTTCATAATGGGCGAGCGTCCCATTCGCCTGCCCGATGATCAAATCAGCCAATCCATCTCCGTCCAGATCGGTGAAACAGGGTGTCGCATAATTTCCAAAAACAATGCCACTCAAACTGTCAGCCATCAATGTAAAATAGATTGAATTTTCTGCATCCTGTTCATAATGACTGAGATAACCATTTAAATTGCCAACAATCAAATCCAGCAAATCATCGCCATCCAGATCGGTTAAGCTGGGCGCTGAATGACTTCCCACACCAATGATATCTAACATTTGATCTGATATCAGATCGAAATCTTCCGATCCCGTCGCACCCTGTTCATAGTGAGAGACTAAACCCCAAAAATTGCCGACAATCATATCCAGCAGACCGTCACCATCAAGATCCACCAAGTGGGGGGCCGAATAATAATATACATCAATATCGCTCAGGTTTTCCGTCACCATCACAAAATGGGTTGATCCCACTGCATCCTGCTCGTAATGGCTGAGCTTTCCAGAATCTTCACCGATGACCAGATCCAGCAAATCATCATCATCAAGATCCGTAAAACTGGGAGTTGCATGCCCGCCCACATCGATGCCGCTCAAGCTGTCCGATACCCACTGAAAGGTTGTCGAACCGGTTGTGTTCTGTTCGTAATGTTGGAGATATCCATTCTGATTGCCGATAATCAAGTCGAGCAAATCGTCGTTATCCAGATCCACAAATGTGGGTACTGACCAACCACCGGCATCAATTTCATTAAAATCGTCTGTGATAAGAACAAAGGTAGTTGAACCCACTGCATCCTGTTCGTAATGGACAAGATGACCGTCATTTTTTCCAATAATCAGATCGTACAATCCATTCCCGGTCAGGTCTGTAAAACAGGGTGAGGAATATGTTCCAACATCAATGTCATTAAATTCTCTGGTTACAAATGTAAACTGACTTGATCCCTCTGTTTCCTGTTCGTAATGGCTGATAGTGCCCTCCTCTTGTCCGACAAACAAATCGAGCCTTCCGTCATGGTCCAGATCAATGATACTCGGTTTGACCGCTATCCGGCCCTGCCCCCATCCCCCTTCAAATATTTCGGTATAATGCTGGGCTGCTGACAAAGAGGTCAGCAAAAGAATAAACACGACTGTGAGTATGACCTTTTTCATTTTTTCATCTCCATTTAAGTATTTTTAATTTTTGGATTGCATTGCATTCCCACTATGATGAGCTTTTATTAGCCTCACTCCATCATGATGATTGAATTCTGAAGTGAAAAAGCAACACCTTATGTTTCTCTCCTGCCAATATGAACTTTTACCTATCTTCCCTTGAGGCCTGTCCTGAGTCGAAGTCTTGAAAGAAGTGAAAGAGCAGGCGAAGGGGGAGAAGCACAGTGAAGCTGTATGGAGGGGCGTCTCCTTCAGGGAAGACCATTGACGTTAACCAAGAGCTTGCCCTGGATACTGAATCAAGTTCAGCACAGGCTTGACCCGGGAAGAGGGGTGTTTCTCCCTTTGAAGCTTGTCCCGTACTTGATACGGGAGGAGATCCTCGGATCGGATACCGATCCGAGGTAGAGGGATGTCTTCCCCTTGATGTTTGTTTCCCACTTGACCCCGGGGAAAAACCAATATCACACTAAAAAATCCATCGCGGATTTATATGATCAGACCGATCTTTTACAAAGACAGAGCCAGACCGGCATGAACAGAGACATCTTTTTGCGAATAAAAATAGACATCAAAGGGGACAAAAAAGAGACTGGCATAAAATCCAATATCCATTTTATTCAGCTGAAACATAAAAGAATTTGTGAGATCGCCAAAAAAGTAGCCTTCGGAAATCCCGCGGCCCGGGCTGTAATAATTTCTGGCCTGTAATCCGGCTCCAAAGGAGGTATCCAGATAAACTTTATCGGATAATGTTGTTCTTCCCGTTATGGCCACTTCATTTGAATAGATAATCAGGTGTCGTCTATCGTCAGGCAATTGATGCACAACCGGGTGATAGACGATGTGGCTTTTATAGTAAATTCGAATGGGTGACTCTATAATCGGAATCGAAAATGAAAATACCATTCCAGGATTGGAAGCTTCCTGGTCAAATCGATAATTGTGAAGAGAATAACGATCCCCAATGGGCTGATTCAAACCCAATGATACAATAAGATGATCTCTTGCACAGACTGAAGCCGCAGTCAATAAATATATTCCCAACAGCGTATATTTAATGGGATTCATATGTCCTCCGTAAATACAGCATCAAATCCATCTACCCAGATATATTTCTCATTCCTTGCATAAAGAAGATTCTTTCTTCTCACCTGTTGTTCTGCACTCCAAAGAACCTCCACCGGAAGGGAAGATGGTTATCGAATCATCGTATTATCTAATGATAGAATTGATAAATGATAATGAATTATTTCTTCAATATCAAGAGAAAACACATGATTTAAGGTAAGTGTGGGTTTGTGCAAGTTATTAAAAAATTACACTTATGACTGCAAAAAGAAAGGCTCTGATAAAACAATTCAACTGGTAAAAAAAACTCAAGTAAGCTTCTTCTATCTCTCCTTGAAGTTTGTCTCGGATTTAATTCAGGTAAGAGGGGTGTCTTATATTTCAGCGACATATTCTGAACAATCAACCATCCATTTCCACGGAACCGGTCCGTTCCATCTCTTCATACAGCAGACCCATACGGTCAATGCGCCACAGTTGCGCGACTGTAACGAGTGTTGCGCCAAAAACGGTCGGCCATAGGCGCAGTCTCACAAGACCCCACCCCATCAGAATGAAACCGGCCAAACCAAGAATAATTAACAACCGTAAAATAATGCGATGGCCCCTGGACACCCGTGACCGATGAAACAGCCATAATTTTTCTCCGTATATCCCCCTGGCCGTCCAGCCATGATTCGCAGAAACAGCAGGAAAAATGAATGGATTAACCGCTAACCAGAAAATGACTACACCGACCGGGATCAGAGCCAACCAGCTGATCCAGACGCGGCTCCAGACTGCAAAGATCATTGCGGGAATAGCCGCAAAACGTGTATAGACACTCCACGGATTTGCATGATGACGCCACGCATAGTCGGATATTTGAAAGATGCTCGCAATTCGGGACTTACCTTTCACTTTTTCCTCCTCTTTCTGATGCATATTTGATCAATCCATGGATTTGATCATCATAATTTTAATGGAATGAATAGATATGAAAATTTTATAAAAGATAGGTGTATAACTGACAATTGTCAAGATTATTAACTGAACTTTGGCAAAAATGGTCATAGAGCGAATTTTAACTGTTTTGTATTTTGAACGATTTTAGAAAACACACAGTCTGGATCC
>JAFGDT010000119.1 GCA_016931965.1 bacterium
AAAAAGGTCACGAATTTTGGTTGCTATCAATTGGTTATAGCTTCACAATCTCACCTGACGGTAAAAATATTATATACGGTGCAGAAAATGAAGAAGGTGTTAATCAACTCTATATTCGCAGAATCGACCAACTTGAGGGAATGCCGATAAACAATACGGAGGGTGCTCTTCACCCATTTTTCTCACCCAACGGAAAAGAATTAGGATTCTATTCGAGTATGGATCGTAAACTGAAAAAAGTGAGAATTGATGGAGGGCCAGCTCAGACTTTATGTGATCTTGATTTTACCGGTTCTTATATGTCAACCTGGGGAGATGATGGCACTATTATTACTACAAATCCTGATTCAGGTCTTCTACGCATATCAGCTTCAGGCGGAATCCCTGAAGTGATTTTAAGACCGGATTCTGGAAAGAGTTATGCATATTACCGCAAGCCGGAGATGCTTCCGGGAAACAAAGCGGTGCTGTACATGACTTGGGATGGGAATACATACGACGAAGGAAATATCAATGTTCTTTCTCTGGAGACGGGTGAATCAAAGATACTCATCAGGGGAGGAACGAATCCGTTTTATTCACCAACAGGTCACATTTTATTTGGACGGTCTGGTACATACTGGGCAGTGCCGTTCGATGCAAAGCGACTTGAGATAACAGGAGATCTGGTTCCGGTTTGTGAGGAGGTTACAATATGGCCTGGTGGCTATTCCCAATTTGATATTTCAACAAATGGGACACTGGTATACATGCCTGGGGTAGGAGAAGCACCAAAACAAGCACTGGTACTTGTCGGTCGCAATGGTGTTGAAACACAAATATCGGATAAAAAACATTCCTATGAAAATCCACGCTTCTCGCCTGATGGTACAGAGGTGGCAGTATCAATACGGGGAGAGGGTTTTTCAAATACAAATATCTGGATACATGGTATAGCCCGTGACATAGAGACTCCTTTGACTGCTTCAGAGAATGATTTTAACTTGATGCCCAGTTGGACACCTGATGGTCAATATGTGACCTTTCATTCAAACCAATCAGGTACTTACCAAATTTACCTAATACGAGCTGATGGCACAGGTGAAGCGGAACTCCTCTGGCCAAGTGAGAATCCACAGTACGGCGGCTCATGGTCAAACGATAGAACATTGTTTGCTTTCTATGAAGATCATCCGACTACTGGTCTGGATATCTGGATATACTCAACCAGAGATGATACTGCAACGGTTTTTCTCAATACACCGAATAACGAAAGTTACCCGATATTTTCACCGGATGGAAAATGGATTGCTTATCGTTCAAATCAGACTGGAAAGGGAGAAATATACATAACTCCCTGTCCCGGTCCGGGACCTAGGGAACAGATTTCAACTCAGGGTGGAGGTGTACCTGTGTGGGCACCGGATGGACGTGAACTTTTTTATCGTGAAAGCGATAAGATGATGGCGGTCTCAATAGAAACAGAGCCATCGCTTAAACCAGGGATACCAGAGCTGTTGTTCGAGGGGGAGTATATAGGAACATATGATATACATCCAAACAGTAATCGGTTCTTGATGATAAAAAGTGTTGAAGATGAATCTGAATCTGGATTTAATCAAATCAACATCGTCCTGAACTGGTTTGAGGTGCTGAATGAGAAAATGGCCGGTGCGGGGGAGTGAATGGAAAGCATGAATATGATGTAAATGTAGGGGTGAAGCATGGCATTCGCGTTTCCTCTTTAGGAGTAAATAATGTTGAATATGATGCTTCGCCCCTACTGGTTATCCGAAATTTATATTGAAATTAAAATTAAAAAATGCATGCTAAAACGCTCAAATATACAAGTTTGATATTGTTTTGTTTCTTCATATCCATTTACAGATGTGGTGGAACAAGGACTCCTCAAATCATCACATTTAAAAAAAATGGGGGGTGGTGCTGGTTTCAAGACGAACGGGCGGTTTTGCATGATGGAATTTTACTCATCGGTTCTGTTGCCGATTCCAGCGGATATAATGGAAATCAGATTGATGGAAACATTGAAATCACTGCCTATGATCTAAACTCAAAAAATCATATCGGAACCTCTGTTTTACATGCTAACCTTGAATCCGATGATCATAATACCCCTGCTTTGTTAATGTTGAATGATGACCGGGTGCTGGCTGTTTACAGCAAACATGGCACAGATAGTCATATTCGGTACAGAATGACAAAGGTACCGTTTAATTATCTTGATTGGGAGACTGAAGTCATCGTCACACGCGATGCCGGGGTAACCTATTCAAACTTGCATTTTCTTGAAAATGAAAATGATCATAACGGCAGAATATATGACTTTTATCGGGGAGAGAATTGGAATCCCAATTTTGTGATTTCGGATGACAATGGGAAAACATGGCGCTACGGCGGTCATTTAATCGCTTTTGACGGCCGCCCTTACGTGAAATACATTTCGGATGGCAAAAACAAAATTCACTTTATCACGACAGAACATCACCCCCGTAATTTTAATAACAGTATTTACCACGCTTATATTGAAAACGATACCCTGTTTCAATCCGATGGATCTTTTATCAAAGCATTATCCGACGGGCCGATGTCGCCATCCGATGGCACCCGAATCTTTGCCGGAGACAGTTTAAATATTGGCTGGCCGATTGATATTCATCTCGATGAGCAAGGATTTCCATTTATAGCCTATTCCGTTCAAAAAAACAGAAATCCTTTTCACATCGAGTATCGATACGCAAAATGGGATGGTGAGAAGTGGGAGGATCATTTTCTGGCATTTGGAGGTACCTGTCTTTATGAAGCAGAATCACATTACAGTGGGCTTGTGGCTCTTAATCCTGATAATCCCAATGTTGTTTACATCTCCACCGATAAAGATCCTGTCAAAGGAACCGAATTGATCAGTCAACATGATCATCAGAGACATTATGAAATTTATGAGGGACTTTCGACGAATAACGGTCAGGATTGGTCCTGGAAACCCATTACACAGAATTCGACCTTCGATAACATACGTCCGATCATGCCGCGAAGTGACGGAAAGTACAAAGTACTGCTGTGGTTAAAAGGCAAATATAATAGCTATACCAATTATGATTTGGAAGTCGTAGGCATTGTCAATCCATAAAATACATACTTATCATTGTCAGGTTATTCAAGATTTAAGCTTTCTGTTTCGCTATAAAACGCATAGAGAATCGTAAACGGTCATCAAGCAAGATGCAAGCGACAACAGCTTTTTATTCAACCATTTGAAGGATCAAACAATCAAAGAGCCTTTCATGATTCAAGTCCTTCTTTTATTTATATTGTGCATATCACCCCTATATGCCCAGGAAATTCGGGAATATACCGTCAACAGAATCACTTCGACATTGACCATTGATGGACATCTTAATGAAGAGGAATGGTTGAAGGCGGGTGCTACAGATGATTTTGTCCTGCTCGGCGATGATGAGAAGACTCCGGCAACCACCACCTGGGCAAAGATGCTGTGGGACGAAAACCGTTTGTATGTTGGGATATACTGCCAGGATCGCAATATCTGGGCAACGTATGATCAACGGGACGATCGATTGTATCAGGAGGACGTCATCGAGGTGTATATCGATCAGGACGGAGACGGGCAAAATTATATTGAAATTGAAGTCAATCCGATTAATGCCATTTTTGATTTGTGGTTGACCAGACCCTGGTCATCGGGTGGACAGGGCCATTCGGCGTGGAACATGGCTGGTCTCTCTACAGCGATTTCTATCCAGGGTTCTGTTGTCGATACTTCGGATGCAGACACAGCGTGGGTATGTGAAATGGCCCTGCCTTTTTCGGAAATGCAATTTGCGGCTGAATCGATTTCCCATCCACCCTCAATAGGTGATACATGGTGTTTTAACCTGTTCCGTTTTGACCGCGGAAGGACCAATGATCCGGACCGCGAGGAGACCGGCTGGAATCAAACAGGCGGTGGTCAGCATGTGCCGGAAAGATTCGGCAGAATAATCTTTAGTGGAGAGAATCTTACATTGGATTAGAACCAACCGGATAGCTGGAAATAATCAAAAATAATGAACTATTTTTTACTTTTAGGGGACATCCAGGAGAATGATTAATAAGGAACGTTTTGATTCCAGCATACAAATAATAATGATAGAATTTAACAATAAAAAAAGAAGTAGTTACTGGATCATCTTTATCATCTTTGTATATGGACATAAAAATTGATCATATTTTATGAAAATGGGTTGTGTACTTTGATATAAAAACCAAATTAAAGGAGATGCCAAATGAACCGACGGAACATGATGAAATGGATGGGCTTGGGAGCGTCTGCAGGTATTTTGAAAATCATGGGGCAGAGAAATGAGGCTATTGCCCAGACGTATGCCGAAGCAACGAGGGCGCTTCCGCCTTTAACGGTCACACGTGTAAAGAATATCGCCGTCAGGAATCTCAACGTCGTGAAGGTCGAAACCAGTGAGCCGGGACTCTACGGGCTCGGATGTGCCACATTTCAGCAGCGCCCCAGAACGGTGGCAACGGCTGTCGATGAATATCTGAGCTATTTTGCGGTCGGGAGAAGCGCCGATAATATTGAGGATATGTGGCAGAACGGTTATACGAGCAGCTATTGGCGAAATGGGCCGGTTCTGAATAATGCGCTGAGCGGACTGGACGAAGCTCTCTGGGATATCAAAGGCAAGCGCGCCAATATGCCGGTATACCAGCTTCTTGGGGGAAAATGCCGATTTGCTGTTCCCAGCTACGGGCATGCGAGCGGCAGGGACCTTGTCCAGCTGGAGGAGAGTGTTAAAAGGTACATGGAGGAAGGGTACAGATATATCCGCATACAGCTGGGAGCCTATGGCTCACCGCAATTGTCTTCGCAGCCTGATTTTCAGGAAGCAGAGTTCGGGCTGGAAAATGATTCCTATATGGACCCAGGTCCTTATATGCGAGAGATGCCGAAAGCGTTCGAACATATCCGAAATACCTGCGGTGAAGAGATTGAACTGCTGCACGACATCCACGAACGCATTGACCCGATTGATGCCATCAATTTAATCAAAGAGCTTGCGCAGTACCGGCCATTCTTTATAGAAGATCCTTTTTCACCTGAACAGATCGGATGGTTCCGGATTCTCCGTGAACAGTGCACGGTACCGATCGCCATGGGTGAATTGTTCAACAGTCCCCATGAGTGGGTCGGTCCCATGTCGGAGCGGCTTTTTGATTATATAAGGGTTCACATCTCACAGTGCGGCGGCCTCAGTGTGGCAAGAAAAATCGCCATTTTGGGTGAAATCTTCGGGATTAAAACGGCATGGCACGGCCCCGGAGATGTATCACCGGTCGGACATGCGGCCAACCTGCACCTCGATCTGGCAAGCTGGAATTTCGGCATTCAGGAAGCAGGGGGCACATTTTCGGATCAGCTCCGGGAGATTTTTCCCGGTTGTCCGACGTTTAAGGATGGTTTTGTGTACGTGAACGAGGCGCCGGGATTGGGTGTTGATATTGATGAAGAAGCAGCTGCCAAGGCAGGAGCACGCGGCCCCGGCGAGGGGATTTGGAATCCGGTGCGCAGGTCGGATGGAACGGCGGTCCGGCCGTGAATCAGACCAAACAATAAGTAACAGAGGATTTTTCTAATCCCAGGAGAATGAAACGACCTACCAAGTATATTGAAAATAGAGTGGATAATAAATACCTGTCCATTCTGTGCTGAAATTAACGGAGATGAAGAAGATTTTTGTTAACATTGTGGATGCAACCTTCCTGTGTTGAAGAATTATCTTAAATATATTAATCTCATATTAATATTAATTTTCGGCATTATTACATTTTTTATTGCACTAAAATTTCTAAAATACAACCAACTTTACTGGGAAGCGATGGGTATTCTTCTAAATGCTGCCACAATATGTGGCGTATTAGGATTATTTCTGTATACCATACATCATTTCTCATTGAACAATGCCATTATTTTCTTCGTTATTTCTTTTCTCGTTTCTTTAATATCTGAATTGATGAGCATAAAATGGGGTGTTCCTTTTTTAGCAAAATACACATATCATCCCGCATTGAAACCATTCTTATTCAATAATGTACCTCTTTTTATACCTTTAGCATGGTATGTAATCAGTTTTGTACCTCATGTTTTTCTAAAATACTTACCGGTTTTAGTAAATAAAAAACGGTCGATTAAAAGAATTTTTATAAAAGCCTTCTTGTGTACTCTTTTTATGTTGGGTATTGATGTTTTTCTTGAACCTCTTGCAGTTTTTGTTAACGCATGGTCTTGGCATATTCATGGAGCTTATTTTGGTATACCATTCACAAATTTTCTTGGTTGGTTTCTATCCGGTTTTATAACTCATATAATCTATCTTTTTTTTGAAAAACCATATAAAACAGTTGATTCAAGAATATTGTATATATTGGAAGTATATTTTATATTGTATTCAACGGTTTTGACTACGATGGGGCTTATCAAAACAAAAATTCATATTCATTCTATAATACCCTTTATTATCGCTTTATTTATTTTACTTCCTTTTTGGATTTTTTGGTTTTTTGATTTTCAAAAAAGAATACAAAAATATACCAGGGTTATATAATATTTGTAATTCATTATTGGGATTCATATTATGGATTATACATATCTTATTGGTGTTCTTTACTCTTTATTTTTCTGGATTTTTCTATTTTTCATAAACTCAAATAATCGAAAAAATATTCTCTTGACCAGTCTGGTATGTGCACCGGCAGGGCCTTTAAGTGAGTTTTGGAATCTAAAGGATTATTGGAGTCCTACATATTTATTTAAAATTGCAATTGGCCAATGGGTATTCGGTATTGAGGATTATCTTTTCGCTTTTGCTTTTAGTGGAATCTGTTATGGGATTTACATACTCATTACAAAACAAATAGGATCATATGTAGAAAAGAAATATACTTGGTTTGTATCAGTCAAGTTAATGATAATTGGTATTATCTTCTTCGTACTAATGTTCATGTTGACAAACTATCTAAAAATGAATTCTGTATACGCAATTGTTACTATTTTATTTTTATTATCAATTATTATCTTTATTCTACATCCAATCACTTTTTTGCCATCTCTTGTAACCGGATTTATTATGGCGGCTTATATGTTTTTTGCTTATTGGGTATTCTATTTTAGGCTTTTTCCCCATCTAATCAATGATTGGTGGAATCATGAATTTCTATCAGGATTATACATTTTGAATATACCTGTTGAAGAAATTATATGGAGTTTCGTTTCCGGATTATTTATTGGACCGACTATAACTTATTGTATGGTAGGGGAAAATACTTCGGTCTGATACAGTCTATTCTCTGGAAGAATCCACTGATGAATTGTTACAAGTTATAACAGTTTGTACACATCGGCGGGTGGAAAAGTTAAGCGAAGTCAAAGATGGTTGAATGTTTTTGAATCCTTATGGACAAGTCGTTCATTCAATGTAGCAGATGATTCCGGAATATGATCATCAAATCGACTGAGTCGAATGAATTGCCACGTCAAATCGTATAAATGGTATTAGCGTCAGTATCCCCCTGAAATAAATAGCTTAATTTGAGCTCTTTTTTATGTTAATTGATCCGGATATTCATCCTGATCTTAGATATCCTTATTAAGTACTTGGGATGAATATCCCATGCGATCGAGATATTCTCTTCAACCGCATTATAGACAGGGTTTAAATGGGCAGGCGACGTCTTCAAGTTCTGCGCCAACGATTTCGATTTCGTTTAACTGGTTCGTGCCGAGTTTGTATTCATGGGCCATGGCCAGATGATTTTCACAATTGTTAAAAGGGGTTTCAAAATCAGGTGCATCCGGATCAAAATCCATAGCGGCCGTTGCCACAGCATCGGCGGCCACGGGATCTTTACCTGCAATCAAGAGATTGGCTTCTATTAGATTAAAGGTGCTTCTAATCCAGGGACCTTCTCCTCCCTCGGATGTATGAATGCCGTCGATGATTGCCAGATCGATTGGACGGGCAATATTGAGATCCGTAATGACCTTTGCCAGACGTGTCCGTGTCTCTCCACTTTTCCCATGCATTCCTGCTCTATGGCCGCGAGGCGTATCGGGATCATCGTAGTATTGTAGGGGCGCTAATCCAATACTGTTTTTGAGCGATAAAGTGATGCCACAGACTTGATGGCATTTCATTTTCGGTATGGATATAAATACATCCACCTCATCAAGCAATCGGTTAAAGATAAATCGTTCATAGATTTGCCAGCCCTCACCGACTTCCTTTTCCATGAAGTCGTTATACGGATATGGATTATTTAAATCGATGAGTTCGGCGGCCAATGGTTTAGCAATTTCATTATATCCTGTTGCACTGTAGGAAATATCATCAAAAATGCCTTCCACAATAACGATTTCTTTTGCCCCTGCATCTTTAACCAATTCACCCACAGCACGTACCACTTCAGGATGGGTTTGAAAGCTTTCGATGGGGGAATAAGGCAACTCGCCTTGCCTGACAATCCCGCCGGTGAGATTGACTTTTATGGCTACGCGATCACCTGGTTTAATGATATCACTGATCCCATCCAGTTGATTGAACATCTCTTCAATCTTCTGTCGTATGAGGCGACGGTCATAGCTGTCTGCTTGAGCAATGGAGACCTTGGTGAGTTTGGGTCGTTGCGCAACAGCGCATCCCGATATCATGAAACCGAGAGCCAGTGAGCCTGATATCGACATGAAATCACGCCGTTTTATAGGATGCTCAAAGAGTTTAAATTCTTTGTCTTTTTGTTTGAATTCTGGTTTTTTCATGATTTTCCTCGCACTGATTTGTGTATTACCTTCTAACAGTCATAACCGATCTGGATTTCAAAATCCAGGGTGTGTTTTTATGGGATTTAATTGTTACTGGATTTTTATTATAAAAGTTAAATGATCCATTTTTCATAGTCAAGCAATATCTCATTGACTGTTTTATCACGACAGCAGCTTCGTTATTATTCAAAGATCACCTGCTTTGGGAGCAGGAGGTCGTGCTTTCGAATCTCTCCGCCCCGACAAATATCAAAAAAATAGGATTTTAGATTCCATACCACATATTTTTATTCCTTGACATTCATGAAAAGATTTCGTAAATATTATCGTCAAATAAACTAATCCCACTTCAGATATTTTATTATACCTGTTGTGCTTTTGGGGAGGTTAAGGCATGATTGGTAAAACCATTTCCCATTATAAGATTCTTGAGAAGTTAGGTGAAGGCGGCATGGGTGTCGTCTACAAAGCCGAAGACACCAAATGTTAATTAAAAGAGGTGTAAACATGAATACAACACTTTCATCCCGGCAATCAACATTGTTGGTAATACTCCGTATGATTATTGGTTGGCATTTCTTGTATGAAGGCATTGCCAAAATGATTATTCCCGGTTGGACTTCAGCAGGTTATCTACAAAGTGCCCAGTGGATTTTTGCACCTATTTTTCAAGCAATGGCCAGAAGCGCTGTAACAGTGGCGGTGGTCGATGCTCTGAACATCTGGGGTCTGATGCTGATCGGGATTGGTTTGTTATTGGGTGTATTCACACGTGCAGCTGGCATAGCAGGAATCGGTTTACTTGCTGTTTACTATATATCTAATCCGCCGTTCATCAGCACTTCTTTTGGTGTTCCACTTGAAGGACACTATCTGTTTGTCAATAAAACACTCGTAGAAATGGCTGCACTCGCTGTGCTCGTTATCTTTCCAACAGAACGATATTTTAGTATGGACCGGTTTCTAGCATACTGGCTGAGTAGACGAAAACAAAAGGCATCAAAAGATACCGAGAAACAGGTTGAGCCAGTTCAACCAGCGGCAGCCGATGTAAAACGCCGGGAGCTTCTTAAATATTTAATGACGATTCCCATTCTGGGTGCATTTATTTATGGGACAATCGGCAAATATCGTTGGGAAAAAGTGAATGCCATTACCGGTGCAACTATCAAAATCAGCGATTTCAAACTGACTGATTTAAGGGGTGATCTGCCTTGTGGTGAAATCAAGGGCAAAAGAATCAGCCGGATTATTGCCGGCGGTAATTTGATCGGTGGTTGGGCGCACTCACGGGATTTGATTTATGTGCCATCGCTTTTCAAGGCGTACAATACCGAATACAAAGTGTTTGAGACCCTGCAGCTTGCTGAGAAAGCGGGTGTTAACACGATCAATATTTTATATACCCAATTTCCGCTCATTAATAAATATAAGCGCATTTTTGGCAGCAAGCTGCAAACCGTTTCCCAAATCCACCCAACCAAAGAAGATATTTACAGCCATGTAGATAAGGTGATTGACAGCGGTGTGGATCTTATTCAAATTCAGGGTAACTGTTGCGACTGGCGTGTTAGAGACGGCGAGATGGATGTTCTGGCCAAATGTATTGATTACATTCGCAAGCAAGGCTATCCGATTGGGTTGGGTGCACATTCGATTCAAGCGTTAAGAGCCTGTGACGAAGCGGGAATTTTACCGGATTTTTACATGAAGACGCTCCATCATGATCAATACTGGTCGGCACATCCAAAAGAACGGCGGATCCCATTTTCCGTGGATGGTGAACGGTCACTCGACCATGATGAATTCCATGATAATATGTTCTGTCTATTTGCGGATGAGACGATTGAGTTTATGAGACAGAAAAACATCCCGTTCATTGCCTTTAAAGTGCTGGCCGGTGGTGCGATTCATCCAAAGGATGGTATCCGGTTCGCATTTGAGAATGGTGCTGATTTTGTCTGCATTGGCATGTTCGATTACCAGGTAGTAGAGGATGTGAATATTGCCCTGGATATATTATCCGATATTCCAAAGCGGACACGCATGTGGTGTGCTTGAAAGCTCGTGGGTTCAAATCCCACCGCCCCGACGATTGTAATTAAGAAAAATTAGCCCCATCTCTGATGGGGCTTTTTTTGTATACGAAACTGTATACGAAATTCTTTGATCATCCAAGATAAAAAATCGGCCAGGATATTCATCCTGTCCGCAATATTTTTTGGGAAAGGATGTCTTCGTACATCAAATAATCACTTTTAAACTACAAACCACACATTTTTATTCCTTGACATTAATCTGAAGATTTCGTAAATATTAGCATTCAATGAACTAATCCTACTTTAGTTATTCCATTATACCTGTTGTGCTTTTAAGGAGGTTAAGGCATGATTGGTAAGACCATTTCCCATTATAAGATTCTTGAGAAGTTAGGTGAGGGGGGAATGGGTGTCGTTTACAAAGCCGAGGACACCAAACTCAAACGCACCGTCGCCCTGAAATTCCTGCCTCCCCATGCATTGGGCTCTGAAGAGGAAAAGACCCGGTTTGTACACGAAGCCCAGGCAGCCGCCGCTTTAAGCCATCCCAATATCTGCACGGTTTATGAAATAGACGACGTTGATGGTCAGACCTTCATTGCCATGGAATACGTTAAAGGGGAAAGCCTGAAGGAGAAGATCGCAAAAGGTCCCCTCAAGCTGAAAGACGTCATCCAGATCGGCATTCAGGCAGCTGACGGTTTAAACGAAGCCCACAGGAAGCAGATGACACACCGGGATATCAAGAGTGGTAACATCATGATCACAGAGAACAACCGTGTGAAGATCATGGATTTCGGACTGGCCAAGCTCACAGGAAGGACAAAGGTCACAAAGACAGGCACAACCGTGGGCACCATCTCCTACATGTCTCCTGAACAGATCAAAGGCGAGAAGGTGGATCACCGTTCCGATATCTGGTCATTGGGTGTTGTGCTTTATGAGATGATCAGTGGACAGTTTCCGTTTCCGGGAGAGTATGAGCAGGCGGTTGTTTATAATATCATGAATGAAGAGCCGGAACCATTGACAGGATTGAGAACCGGTGTACCTATAAAACTGGAAGAGATTGTCAACAAGCTTTTTGCCAAGGATCCAGAGAACCGTTATCAGCATATTGATGAACTGCCTGTGGATCTAAAATCAATTGATCTTTCCTCCACATCTCAGGTTTCAAGAAGGTCCATTTCAGACATCACCACACAGAAAATTGCTGTGAAACAGAAGAGAATTGATTGGAGGATTATTGCACCGATATTAGTCATAACAGCACTTATATTTACTATCGTGGGCTGGCTTTTAAAACCTCAGCCAGAACCGGAATCCAAAATTGTAAGTATTTTTCCACATCCCTTTTCACCGGATGAAACATTCTACACCAACACACTTGCTATTTCACCCGACGGTACAAAGTTTGTTTACGGTGCAACGACTGAAGGTGTTAGTCAACTCTATTTTCGTAAGATGGATCAACTCAATCCTATACCGATAACCAGCACTGGCAGTTCTCCAAGACCATTCTTTTCACCTGATGGAAAAGAATTGGCATTTTTTTATGATAACGCACTGAAAAAAGTGTTCATCGATGGCGGATCTCCTGTAACTTTGTGTGATGATGTACCCAATAGTGGTGGAACCTGGGGAGATGATGGGACCATAATATTCAGAACAGATTTTGGACTTTCACGTGTATCTTCTTCTGGTGGAATCCCTGAAGTGATTTTAGCTCCCGATTCTGGAAAAAGCATCAGTTATTACCGCTGGCCTGAAATGCTCCCTGACAGCAAAGCGATTCTCTATACGGTCTGGGAAGGTAGTACCCCCGACGAGGCCAACATTGCTGTACTTAATTTGGAAACCGGTGAGTCAGAAATACTCATTAGAGAAGGAACACGGCCACTCTATTCAATGACAGGTCATATTTTGTTTGGCCGGAGTGGCTCGTTCTGGGCAGTCCCGTTCGATGCAAAGAAACTCAAGATAACGGGACGTGAAGTACCGGTTTTGGAGGGAGTTGATGTACCGAGTTCAGGTGATGCGTTATTTAGAGTTTCATCAAATGGGAATCTGATATATATCCCTGGTGCGGGAGCAACAGTGGAACGTTCGCTGGTTCTTGTTAACCGCAATGGTGATGAGACATTATTGACAGATAGAAGATATATTTACGGGGATCCACGCTTTTCACCCGACGGTACCAAAGTGTCAGTAACACGACTTGATGAAGAGAGTAACTATAATATTTGGATCCATGATATAAACCGCAACACACCGACTCTTTTGACTCCAATAGACTCTAATAATTTCTGGAATAGCTTTCCTGTTTGGACACCAGATGGTCAATATATAACCTTTATTTCAGACAGATCCGGTGTTTATCAAATTTACCGGATACGCGCTGATGGTACAGGAAATGCAGAGCTTCTCTGTCCAAGTGAAAATACACAGAATACAGGCAATTGGTCAATGGATGGGACATTGTTTGCTTTTTCTGAAGTACATCCAGAAACCGGTCGAGACATCTGGATATACACGACAAAAGACAGTACTGCAAGACCTTTTCTCGTTACACAGTATAATGAATTCTCTCCTGCAATCTCACCGGATGGGAAATGGATTTCCTATGTTTCTAATAGATCAGGACAGAATGAAATATATATTAGACCCTATCCCGGTCCAGGAGGTGGGGTCCTCATATCAACTCAGGGTGGAATTCAACCTGTGTGGGCACGTGACGGAAGTGAACTGTATTATCGAGAAGGAGATAAAATGATGGCGGTTTCTATAGAAACACAACCCTCTCTAAAACCGGGGATACCTGAGCTGTTGTTTGAAGAATCATATCATACGATTTATAGTCAATTTCCTCATTACGACATTCACCCTCATGACAACCGGTTCCTGATGATAAAAAGCGTTGAAGATGAACCGGGATCTAGATATGATCAAATCAACATCGTCCTGAACTGGTTTGAGGTGCTGAAGGAGAAAATGGCCGGAGCGGGGGAGTGAGTATGAATCATTAAATGTCATTGCGAGGAACGAAGTGACGAAGCAATCTCCCTAAGTTCAGGAGGATTGCTTCGCTTACGCTCGCAATGACAATGTTGGTTTTTCACCTTCTTTTTGGACAATCCATGTAAAATTGATAAAAATGGTTAATCAAACAATGTGTGTTCGTGGAATAAAATCGTGAAAAATGATCATATCATCATAGGGGTTCGCTCAATTTAGAAACGGAATATGTCATGGGCGAATGGATTCAGAGTCTCGATAAAATGGTCGAGAACGCCATTCATTTGAAACAGATTCGGAAATCGGGTCTGCAGTTTGGGGACCTGATTGTCATCACCACCCGGAATTCTGTCTATTCCATCTGTGTTCTGGATGATAACCTCTATCAGGTCTCCGGCGGCTGGTTTGACCGCAAAGGGCTGTCACCCATGAAGCTTCCCATCACAGGCTGCACATGGGGCGGCAGTGTCATCAAAATGGATATTGTGGCGGCCTGCGGTCTCTGTCTGGAATTCGGCAACCGGGTTGTGACCTCGCCCATCCGGAAAATGTGTGTGATCCCCTGTTCCAGTTTGAGTTAAGAGCGCAAACAGCATCATCATGATTATATTCATAATGATAATTTGATAAATTTCATTAAAATGCAAAAAGGTCAGCTGTCATGCCAGATTGATTGAATCGGGCACACAAGGGGCGGGATGACACTCCCATAGATTCCCGCTCAAAACACGGCGGGAATAACACCCCCCTTTTGATAAAATCATTTTTGGATTCGTTCCGTTTTCATTTTAAAGCATTTCATTTATGGAAATTTACCAAAATTCAGATCATAAAAGAAAGGGATTGTTTATGATGAAAGAGGAAGGAGAAAAGAACCAGCATGATAGAGGGGGGATTTCGCGGCGTCGTTTTATGGGCAGTGCTGCGGGTGTCGCAGCAATGGGTATACTGCCGGCCGCCGGATACATGGCCGGTAATCCACAGGATACTGTTGAGGAAGAAAAATCCATTCAGAAGGGGCGCATCCAGCAGAGTGTCTGCCGATGGTGCTACGGACGCTTCGGTATTGAAGAACTTGCAGCCCATGCAGCAAGGATCGGACTGAAAGGTATTGATCTTGTGGACCAGGCTGACTGGCCGGTTCTCAAGAAATACGGCCTGATCTGTACCATGGCTTGGGGTAATACGACCCGCACCGGGATCAACCGCAGGGAAAACCATGAAGAGGTCATCGCCACGATCCAAAGTGCTATCGAGCAAACTGCCGAAGCAGGATTCCCCAATGTCATCGTCATGTCCGGCAACAGGGGGGAGGATCTCGATGATGATGTCGGTCTCCAGAACTGTGCCGTAGCCCTCAAGCAGCTGGTGCCCTTTGCCGAGGAGAAAAAGATCATGCTCTGCATGGAACTGCTCAATTCCAAGGTCAACCATCCCGGCTATATGTGCGACCGGACGCACTGGGGTGTCGAGCTGGTTCAACAGGTCGGCTCTCTGTGGTTCAAGCTGCTCTATGACATCTATCACATGCAGGTTCAGGAGGGGGATATCATCGCTACGATCCGAGAGAACAAAGACTACATTGCCCACTATCACACGGCAGGCGTACCGGGGCGCCATGAAATCGACGAGACACAGGAGCTGTACTATCCCGCCATTGTGCGCGCCATTATTGAGTCGGGTTTTCAGGGCTATCTCGCCCATGAGTTCACACCGACGAGCGACGATCCGCTCAACTCGCTGACCGAGGCCGTGAGAATTTGTGACGTATAGTCGAGATGCATGAAAATAAATGGTTACAAAACGAAGAGATCAATGTGTGTTAAGAGGTTTGATCCTTAACGAGATTTGATTCATTTTATCATCTCTGAATGTATCAGTAAAAGACCACCCATTTATCATGTTTGACAACATAAACAATCAAGAAAGGAGAAACCATTGATGAAAACCAGAACCATGGAGAGGCGTCGGTTTTTAAAATCCACGGCTGTTGCTGGATCGGGTCTTCTGATTCTGCCGAGCGGCGTGCTTTTCGGACAGGATGCGCCGAGCAACAAGCTCAATATCGCCCTGATCGGCGCATACGGCCGGGCTGCCGCACACTATAATGCACTATCCACTGAAAATGTCGTGGCCCTTTGCGATGTGAATGAATTAAACCTGGCCCAAGGCGTCAAGCGGTTCCCCGGGGCCAAGACTTATGTGGACTGGCGCAAATGCATTGAACAGAGCGATCTTGATGCCGTTGTCTGCTGCACGCCGGATCATCATCACGCCTTTGTCGGCAACTGGGCTCTGAATCGGGGACTGCACGTGTATATGGAAAAACCCCTCGGACTCAGCATTGAAGAGGTCCGCACCGTCCGTGAAAACTATCTCAAGAACAAGGGCAAACTCGCCACACAGCACGGCACACAGCGTCATGCCTTTCCGAATTTCAACCGCGTGCGGGAATTGATCCACGACGGTGCCATCGGCGAACTGCAGGCTGTCCATGCGTGGGGTGACCGTCAGTTTCGCAAATCCGGTTATCTGCCTGCCGAGGGTTCCCCGCCGGCGACACTCGACTATGATCAGTGGATCGGACCGTCGCCCTATCACCCCTACAATCCGGACTACTTTTCCGGCAGTGTGGGCATGAATTGTCTGCAGTGGAATATGTACTGGGATTTCGGCAACGGCCAGGTTGGCGATATGGGCAGTCATACCATGGATCTTGCCTGGAATGTCATTGAGGCCGGTCTGCCTGTTTCTGCCGAGGCTTTCGGTGAGCCGTTCAATCCCGAAGTGACTCCTGTTGAATTGACAGCCATGTTTGAGCTTCCCGCCAATGACTGGCGTCCCGCCATTCCGTGTGCATGGTATCAGGGCGGCCACATGCCGCAGTCACCCCTGGATGCCGTTCATCTGTCAGGAAGTTTCGGGCATGGTGTCCTGTTCAAGGGATCCAAAGGATACGTCGTCTCGAGTTTTGACAACCGCATCCTCATTCCTTTTGGTGATGAAGCCGATTTGACCTATTATCATGCGCGCTCGAAGGAGGAGCTTGAGCCTCCGATTACGCCCAGTTTTCAGGGCGAATGGATCAATGCCTGCAAGGGTGATCTCAAGACCAGCTGTGATTTTGAGTACGGCGGGAATGAAATGGAGATGATGGATCTGGGTCTCGTGGCTTACCGTTTCCCCGGTGAAAAACTTGAGTATGATGGCAAGGAAGGCAAGGTTACCAATCTCGATGCGGCCAATGCATTTCTGAGCCGCAAATACCGGCCCGGCTGGGAACTGGACGGATAAGGTGAGATTGATTTCTCCGTCGTCTTGAATGGATACATCCCTCTACCTTGGCTGTCGCCAAAGATCTCCCTTCTAAGGGAGATAATGACACCCCTCTACCTTGACTATCGTCAAGGGTCTCCCCTCAAGGGGAGAACACCCCTCTACCTTGACTATCGTCAAGGATCTCCCCTCAAGGGGAGAACACCCCTCTACCTTGACTATCGTCAAGGATCTCCCCTCAAGGGGAGATATGTATAGCGATAGGGATATTCTTTCTCGGGTATATTGTAAACTTTATTCAAACCAAGCTCCTTCATCATCTCAAGAGCTGATACGCTCCGACTCCCGCTCCGGCATTAGATTAGAATCGTCTTGTTTCTGTCCAACTGGCCAACCTCATTTCTAAAAGCGTCCGAACGGTAATCTATGTCGATTGCATTTTCGATATGGCCGTCGTTATATTCGGCGGGAGTCCGCACATCGATGATTAGAAAATTTTTCCTTTTTTATTTTATATGTGAACAGGGTTACTGTCTACCTTAAATCCTATATTGGACCAGTTCCCCATCTTTTCTCTTTTTAACACTGCGAAATTCAATACCGTTTCGGCTTTTACTCCAGATTTGAATTTTTCCTTCATCGGATACGTCGTTACTGTAACGCAGTGTCAATGCACCGGCCAAATCGATATCGTCACTGTTGTCATATCGGTTGAGCAGCGTTGTGGGACTTTTTATCTCATCAGCCATTTTCATCAGCAATCCGTTGTAGGGAGCGCGATCTTCTATGACTTGATTTTCATTTTTGTTGCGGCCGACAATGATTTTTGCCCCTGATTCCAGTCGGTAATGCCGTCCAATCTTCAGAAGATGGATATCATTCAATTGTTCTTCCCCGTATCTCAGACTGTCCTTCAGCCTCTTTGCGAAATGGGCATCTGTCAGGAGACATCCGCCTGATGGACAGAGATAATCTTTGATGCCATGTTCTTTTGCCAGTTTGATCTGAGGTTTACGATTCCTTCCCTGTATGCCAAGCAATTTGTCTCTGTCGATCCATCCCTTTACTTCCGGTTGGGTTGGCTTCATGCATTTGGCAGATAGAGGACGTAAAATCAGCCCTTCGAGTCCCGCTCCTTTTTCGATCATTTTCATAGCCCAGTGTCTTTGCGACATGGGCCGTTCACCCAAAACCTCTCCTGTGATGATAAATCGAGCTCCTTCATTTTCCATGATCGTCCGGGCTTTGGAGAGCATATAAATCCTGCAGTCGATACAGGGATTGAGGTTTTTCCCGTATCCGTGTTTTGGGTGCTTGATCAGTTGAATGTATTCATTGTCGAGTGTGATGAAGCGAATGGATATGTCCAATTTTTCAGCTGCCTCTTTTGACAGGGATTGACAATCATTCCGATTGTACGAACAGAATGGCGTCACAAAATTGAGAGCCAACACCTCTACTTGTTGATTTTTCATCAAGTGTGCGGCCAGGATGCTGTCAAGCCCTCCGGATAAGAGGAGAATGGCTTTGATCTTTTGATATGGTTTTCTCATATTTCGATTTAGAAATGGATCTCCATGGCTCTGGGAGGACAGGCCGGGACGCAAAGCTCACAGACAATACATTTGTCATTATGAAAAAGGATCTTCCGCGTTTTTGGATCCACGACAAGAGCACCAACCGGACAAACAGTAACACAGACGCCGCAATGGGTACATTTTTCTTCATTCCGGACCACATCCTGGCTGATGGGTTGGATGTTCAACCCGATTTTGGACAGGTAATCGATTCCCTTTTCGCAATCCTCTTCCTCTCCCATCAGTTCCAATACAAGCAAACCTTCTTCTTTTGGTGTCACATAAGCTTTGAGAATATTGAATTCAAGATTGTACTCTTTGACCAGTCGGGATATGATAGGCTGCTCCACCAAACGGGGCGGAAATCTTAAAACGATTCTTTTTGAAATCATGAATGAATCCTTTCGTAATAATTTAGTCCAGAGCCCTCTCTTTTAATGGCTTGAATTGTGTTCCCGAGTCCGGACCGGGGAGAGGTGAGACAGGTTCAGATAGAAGAAAATGACCCGTTTGAATCCAATCCTTGAGTGTTTCCGCAATTTCGACAGCTTTGGAATAGCTGGAAATCGATGCTGTGGGCACAGTTTTCCCTTTCACATGGATTTGTCCGCTCTTCAGTTGTGCATACGATACTTCACACAAAATGTCGGATTTCCTCTGAGGGTATGCATGGCTGTAATCGACGACAGGTGCGAAAAGCTCTTCGTCCTTGATCGCAGTCTGTTTCACAATCTCTTCGTTCAGAATGGGAATAGGAATACCAATGCCAACTGTCATGCTCACACCATAACCCAAAAAACTGGCTCCTACGAGCCATTCTGGTTTCATCTGTTTTAGATCTCCAATCACAGACAGAGTCCCTCCTGAAGCATAAGGAACACCTTTTGTTTTCATCTGTGTTGTCGGATTATGTTGTGTCCCATACCAGGCGATAAGGCCTGTGCCCCCTCCGAGAAATATTTTTGTACCGATGCCGATTGTTTTAAAGAAGGGATCGTTAAAAAGAGGGGAAAGCTGTCCCGCGCTGCAGTAGTTGGCATTCCCCAGATTGGGTTTGAGAATGCCTAGGTAGGTATAGATGGTGTTGTCTGATGTGTTGACAGCCACATTGTAATTCTGGTAGGCATTCCTGGGATTAAAAAGAGTCGCTTCATTGATGTCTTTGATGTTGATCCATGTTTCCAGTTTCTTCCTCGGATAACAGTCTGTACCATATGCTTTGGCAATTAGCTTGATGTCTTTGCCTGCGACAAATTCCTGGATCACGTGTCCGCCTCCATACCGAAACAGACCGGGATGATCTTTATTCCGCGGATCGTCATCGGGAAGGCTTGTGGCTCCCAGCACGATGTCGACGGCGGCAAAGCCGCAGTAGGCCACCACATCATTCAATGTACATGTTCCACTTAATTTCATCCTGGGCTTGGCGTGGCCGATGTTGATGATCATACCGCTTGAGCACATCGGTCCGAAAGTCCCTGTTGTGACCACATCCACTTCTTTGGCGGCACGCTCTGGTCCTTTTTCCTCGACAAGACCGATGATCTCTTCTGCGGTCAGTACCACAGCTTCACGCCGCTTGATCTTTTCATTGATTTCGGAAACGGTTTTTGACATCTTGACTCCTTTTTACCTGAATCAGATTATTCCCTTTTTACTTTATCAATCCATGCAGATCCAACAACAACATCCTGATCGTAGAAAACGGCCAATTGACCGGGTGTTATGGCGCGCTGGGGTTTCAGAAATTGAACGTTGACCTTTCCGTTCTTTATCGGAAAAACGTCCGCCCAATCGGGCCGGTGTTGGTAGCGGATGCGTGTCTTGAATCTCATCGATCCATTTATTTTTTGATTGGAAATCCAATGGGTGTCACTACCTTCAAATGCTTTTTGATAGAGGTCTTGTTCTTTTCCAACAAATACCGTGTTTGTGGATGCAGCGATCTTTGTGACATAGACCGGTTCCCCCAGAGCAATCCCCAGTCCTTTTCTCTGGCCAATGGTGTACCCGACAATGCCTGGGTGTGTACCCAATGGTTGGTTTTTTCCATCAACAATGGGTCCGGATTGGAATGGGCGATCCGTTTGTTTACGAATGAAATCCACCACATCGCCTCCGGGGATAAAACAAACTTCCTGGCTCTCCTTCTTTTCTGCAACCGGCAATCCAAATCGTTCAGCCAGCTTCCTGATTTTCATTTTGGTAAAGCTTCCCACAGGGAAAAGAATATGCTTGAGCACATCCTGGGATAAGCGGGCGAGAAAATAGGATTGGTCTTTTCCCCGTTCCTTGCCCCGTTGCAGTTGATAGCGTTCCTGCTTTGCATCATAAGTCACCTTCGCATAGTGTCCGGTCGCCAGATAGGTTGCACCCAAGGTCTGTGCCTTTTTGAGCAATTCGCCGAACTTGATTGTCTGATTACAGACCGCACAGGGATTGGGTGTTCTTCCATTCAAATAGCTGGTAACAAAATAGTCAATCACATGTTTCTGGAAAGCTTCCTCAAAAGAAACGACATGGTGGGGGATATCCAGTATGCGGGCCACACACTGGGCATCTTCCACATCCTGAGAAAAACAGGAGTGTCCCACCTCATTTTGCAGGTTCATTGTCAGGCCGATAACATCGTATCCTTTTTCTTTTAAAAAGGCCGCCGCCACGGAAGAGTCCACACCGCCGCTCATGGCCACGGCGACCCGATTCTTAGACATAATGTAGCATGCTCTCCAGTGATTTGCGTGCGCGATTCATCGTTGTTTCGGACATCTTGATCGCGTGCTGTTCCTTTAAAAGGGCCTGATAGAGATCCTCCAGCCGGGTAACCTTCATGCCCTGACAGACCTTGGCCACGCCGGCTGAATAAAAGGTTTTTTCAGGATTTTCTTTTTTTAATCGGTAAAGAATGCCTTCCTCTGTTCCGATCAAGAACTTCTTTACCGGAGACAGTTTGGCTAGCTGAATCATACCACTGGTCGATAGGACCTCATCCGCCTGGTCAATGACTTCGGGGGGACATTCCGGATGCACGACCAGCAGCGCATCCGGGTGGCTCTTTTTTGCTTGAATCACTTCATCCTTTGTGAACCGTTCATGAACATAACAGAATCCTTCCCAGGGGATGATCTTCTTGTTCGTAAACCGCTGGACATAGGCCGCCAGATTGCGATCCGGCGTGAAAATAATCTCGTCCGACTCAATGTTTTGAACCACCTTGACGGCATTGGCCGATGTGCAGCACACATCGGATTCGGCTTTCACTTCGGCTGTCGAATTGACATAGGTCACAACGGTCGCATTCGGGTGATTCGTCTTTAAGCGGAGCAGACCCTCCACGTCGACCATATCGGCCATGGGACAACCTGCATCGAGGCGAGGAAGGAGAACGGTTTTTTCGGGAGAAAGGATCTTGGCCGTTTCCGCCATAAATTTTACACCGCAGAATATGATGATGTCTTCGGAAACCCGTGTGGCTTCCCTTGACAGGCCCAATGAATCACCCAAAAAATCGGCCAAATCCTGGATGTCGCCGATCTGGTAATTGTGAACCAGCAACACAGCGTTTTTTTCTTTTTTGAGGCGGCGGATTTTCTTCTTAATTGTTTCTTTGTCCATTATGCTCCTTTTCCGAACGGGGATAGTGATCGAAGGTGAGAAACCATTTTCTGAAGCGTATCTGCAACGGTTTCCACCTCTTTCTCGTCGGTGTATTTTCCCAGAGTCAGGCGGAGACTCCCTCTGGCCAATTCGGGAGACAATCCCAGAGCCATCAATACGTGTGAGGGTTCGGTTGATCCGGAACTACAGGCTGAACCGCTGGAGGCTGCGATGCCTTCCAGATCGAGGCTCATCAGAATGGCTTCTCCCTCAACGTGCTTGATGGAAATGTTGATATTGTTGGGAAGACGTTGTGTTCGATGACCATTTAAGTCAACATCGTCTATTTGCTGTTCAATTTGCTTGAGCAGTTTATCTCTTAAGAATGTGATATTTTCCCCCTCTTCGGCCATCTCCATCCGGGCAATCTCGGCTGCTTTTCCCAACCCCACAATCCCGGCAACATTGTGCGTCGAACTTCGTCTGCCTTCTTCCTGTCCTCCCCCGTGTAACAGAGGAATCAGGGGTGTTCCTTTCTTGATGTACAGAGCGCCCACGCCCTTCGGACCGTACACTTTGTGAGCTGAAAGAGAGAGCAAGTCTACGTGGATTCTGTTCACATCGATTTCAATGTGACCGAATGTTTGAACCGCATCGGTATGAAATAGAATGGATTTCTCTTTGGCGATAGCACCTATTTCCGAAATGGGCTGCAGTGTTCCGATCTCATTGTTGGCGTGCATGATCGAAATCAGAATCGTATCTTTGTGGATCGCCTTTTTCACATCTGAAGGATCGACAATACCTTCTCGACCAACAGGAAGAAACGTTACATCAAAACCTTGAGAAGCCATGAACTCGCAACATCGGAGAACGGCATGATGTTCGATAGCCGATGTGATGATATGGGTTCCTTTGTCTTTCAATGCATAGCCCACCCCTTTGATTGCTGTATTGTCTGATTCCGTGCCTCCGCTGTTAAAAACGATTTCGGACGGCTCCGCATGGAGCAGACCGGCCACCTGTTTTCTGGCTGTTTCGACAGCCGTCAGGGTTTCCTGACCAAAACTGTGAATCGAGGAGGGATTGCCAAAGGCTTTGTCAAAATACGGATCTATGGCTTTCCGCACCCTGGGGTCCAGGGGCGTCGTCGCCGCATAATCCATATAAATACGTTTCATTTCACTTCTCATCTGTCCATTGAAAGTAAATGCCGAATCCTAAACGGCTTGAAATATAATTAATACGTCCTTCCTTGTCAAGAATTTGAAGATGGAAAGATAAAACGGAATATATTTTAATTCAATTTGTCATATCTTTTCAATTACATTTTTTAGCTTTGCACGTACTTTTTCAGCAACCTGTTCAAGCTGCGAATTCTCAATTGCCTGCATGGAGGCGATGGGATCGACGGCAGCCACTTCTGTTTTGACTTCACCCGCCTCCTGAACGATCACATTACATGGCAGCATCGTCCCGATCATGCGTTCTGCCTTGAGCGCTTCATAGGCAAAAGGCGGATTGCAGGCACCCAGTATCCGGTAATTCCGGAAATCGACATCCAATTTTTTCTTCAGTGTGGTCTTGACGTCGATTTCAATCAGTATTCCAAAGCCCTCCTTTTTCAGCTCCTCTTTTGTTCTGTCAATCGTATCCTGAAAAGGAAAGTCAACGATTTTTGAGAAATAATATTTCATTTTTGATTCATTATTCTAGAAGATCTTTTTTCTTACTATCGAATTCTTTCTTATCGATTTCACCCCTGGCATATCTTTTTTTTAGGATATCGATAGCATCTTCTTCGGAATCGTGTCTGCTTCTCTGAGTATGATCGGTCATATACTTGATCCCCCAGATAATGACTCCGATAATCACAAACCAGAACAGCAATTGAAAAATCATACCACCCCAACCCCATCCCCAGTTCATCATTCCCCAGTCATGCATGGTGATCACTCCTTTCACTCTTTATTGAATTGAAACCTGTTTACGCTCTTCAAATTCTTCTTTATTTATTTCTCCTTTCGATATGATGATAAAAACCCATTACATCTTAAACCGTTTTAACCGCAATGAATTGGAAACCACGGATACCGAACTGAACGACATGGCTGCCGCGGCAAAGACCGGTTTTAAAAGAATTCCAAAGAAAGGAAAAAGCAGACCGGCTGCAATGGGAATGCTGATCACATTATAAAAAAATGCCCAGAAGAGATTCTGCTTGATGGTCCGCAATGTTCGTTTGGAGAGCAAAATTGCCCGGATGATTCCTTCGAGATCGTCCCGCATCAGTGTGATGTCCGCTGTTTCCATGGCCACATCGGTACCCGTTCCGATGGCAATACCCACATCGGCTTGAGCCAGTGCCGGCGCATCGTTGATGCCATCTCCCACCATGGCAACTGATTTTCCCTCACCCTGTAATCTTTTAATCTCTTTTGCCTTGTCCTCAGGAAGCACCTCCGCAATCACACGGTCGACACCCGCTTCTCTTCCGATTGCTTCACCTGAAAGCCTATTGTCCCCTGTCAGCAAGATTACTTCTAAACCCATCTTTTGAAGCGTGTTGATTACTTCTTTCGCATTCGCCTTTAGCGTATCGGCCAAAGCCAGGAGTCCAGCCGGTTTTTTGGCTGCGGCAAGAACCATCACGGTCTTTCCGCTTTGTGTCATCTCTTTCAGATGTTGTTTGACGGATTCCAACTCGATGCCCTGATTCTTCATCAGTTTTTCATTCCCCAGCACAATCGGTATGCCTTCGACCGTCGCCGTGATGCCCTGGCCTGGCAGAGCTTTAAACTGTTCCGGAACGGTCAGCTCGATTCCTCGTTTAACGGCTGTTGTGACGATGGCTTCCCCCAACGGATGCTCTGATCCCTTTTCCGCTGAGGCGGCAAACCGGAGAATAGATGCTTCCTCCCAATCGGATAATGGGATGATGTCTGTCACAACGGGCTGTCCGTGGGTCAGTGTTCCTGTTTTATCAAAAACCACGCTCTGGATGCGATGGATCATTTCCAGAGTCTCGCCTCCCTTGATGAGCACACCGTATTCCGCACCCAGGCCCGTGCCGGCCATGATCGCAGTCGGTGTGGCCAGTCCCAGGGCACAGGGGCAGGCGATGATCAGGACGGCAATGAAGTTGAGAAGCGCCCTCGTGAAAACCGGTGGAGGACCGAACAGCGCCCAGATGATAAATGTGATACAGGCGATACTGATAACTATCGGAACAAATATGGATGCCACCTTGTCGGCCAGTCTCTGTATCGGCGCTTTCGATCCCTGCGCCTCTTGCACCATCCGAATGATTTGACTCAATACCGTTTCTTTTCCCACTCTTTTGGCCTCAAAACGGAAACTACCCGTTTTATTGAGTGTGGCACCTACGACTTCATCTCCGGCTTTTTTGAATACCGGTATCGATTCGCCCGTGATCATTGATTCGTCCACGCTGGACTGCCCTTCGGTAACAATGCCGTCGACAGGTATTTTTTCTCCTGGACGCACCACAACGATATCCCCTACGTTTACATCAACGATAGGGATGTCGATCTCCTTGTTGTTTCGGACAACACGGGCTGTTTTGGGTTTCAGTCCCATCAGCCGTCGAATGGCTTCCGAAGTCTGTCCTTTGGCTCTGGCCTCCAGAAGTCGACCCAGAAGAATCAATGTGATGATAATGGCTGCCGTATCAAAGTATACATGGGCATCGGATCCCCCTTGGGTAATGAATTCAGGAAAGAATGTCGCCAGAGAGGAATAAAGATAGGCTGATCCTGTACCCACAGCGACGAGGGTGTTCATGTCCGCTGTTCGGTGTTTTAAAGAGATCCAGAATCCTCTGTAAAACTGTGATCCGATCCAGACGATCACCGGTGTTGTCAGGATAAAGAGGATCACTTTCATTATAGGGCTGGGTATATCCTGTAATATCGGAACCATCCTCTGCATTGAGCCCAACAGGATCAGTGCGGAAAGAACAGCGCCGAGGAAAAACTTCCGTTTCAGTGTGTTGTAGTTTTTTTCACGATTTTGTTTTTCGACATCTTCTCGATTTTTTTCTTGAATATCCAATACATGGTAATCTCCCGCCGAACCGACGGCTTTCTCGAAGTCGGCCAATTGGACCACTTCAGAGATGTAGTTTACCCTTGCCTCTTCCGTTCCAATATTAACACTGGCATCCACGACACCCGGCAAAGCTTCCAATGCTTTCTCGACCTTGTTGACACAGGATGCGCAGCTCATTCCTTTAATGGGCAGGATCATCTGCTCCGTTTTGACGTGATATCCGAGCCCATTAATGGTATCAATTATATCCCGGTTCGATACTTGATCCGGATTCAACCCGATTGTTGCTCTTTCTGTGGCCAGATTGACACTGACCTTTTTGACGCCAGTGAGTTTAGACAAACCTTTTTCGACTTTTGCAACACAGGAAGCGCATGACATGCCATCGACATGAAGATCGATCCGCTCCAAACCTCTTTCTGAAAATGTCGGCATATCCGTTTGGATAGACATCTCTTCCGTTTTCAGATATTTATCCGGATCAGAATCAAACTGATTCTTACATCCTTGACTGCAAAAATAGTATGTATTTCCTTTATGCATGCTGCTGCCGACGGATTCTTCTTCTTTGATGTTCATTCCACATACTGGATCGCGTGCCATTTTATTGATACTCCATCAATGAAAACGATTCGAATGATCAGACTCGTTTTTCGTTGTTTGTTATAGCCCGATAAAATGCATTCCAGAAAGGATCCACACGGGGATGCTGGAATGGTCTTTCTTTTCCCTCTTCTATTACGATGATACCTTCTTTGGGATCGGTCAATTCTCCCGCTACGGAAGATTTGATTCCTTTCGTTTGAAGTGCGTCGACTATCGCTTTGGACCGGCTGGAGTGACATGAGATGATCAACGTACCTTCACTAATCGCCGCATAGGGATCGTCAATGCCAAACAGGTCGCAAATCTCAGGAACTCCTTCTTCGATCGCAATTTTGTCCTTGTTGAGACGGATTCCCATGCCCGAAGCCTGAGCCAGTTCATAAACACCTCCCCAGATACCGCATTCGGTCGCATCGTGCATCGCTGTCACCCCGTTTTCGCGGACACCGACACCGACTGCAGTCATGGCATCTTCAACCACAGACATTTGATAGAACAGTCTCTGGGTTTGATCCGAGAAAGATTGACCAAAAGCCGATGCTATTTTTTCGGGGAACATGGCCGCAAATATGCCTGAGGCCTCGATAGCCGGGCCTTTTGTGATAATAATGTGATCCCCCTGATTGGCCAGACGGGGTGTGACATATTGATCTTTTGATCCAACAGCCAGAACCGTGGCGCCACCGACCATCGGATAGTAACAGTTTTCATATCGTGCCGTATGACCACAGACAACGGCTATCCCCAGTTTTTCACATTCTTGATGCATCACTTTCCACATGGTTTCCAGCTGATCTTCATCGATCTCCATGGGCAAATTCAGGTCAATCGAAAGGTATGTTGGAGGCAGACCGCTGGTGACCACATCTGAAGCCAGGATATGAATGGCAAACCAGGCCGCTCTTTCGAATCCGTATTCAGGCACGATGAAGACCGGATCTACTGTCATGGCCACTGCCTGATTTCCAATTTCAACAATACCCACATCCACACCATTTTGGGGTGGAACCAGCACTGTTGATCGTTTTGCCCCCAAACGGGGATAGATGAGTTCTTCAAAAACCTCTGGAGAGATTTTTCCGATATCGGGCAGTTTTGATTTCATACTGTTCCTTTCTGCTTTGTTTTTAAATCATCAACTGTTAGAAAACAGGAGCCGAGATCTTGGACGACGTACAATCTCAGCCCCTGATTTTTAGAATAGGGTCATGTTAACGTTTTTTCTTTGAGCGACTTGCATGTCAGCCCTGATTCCGGTCCGGGGAGCGGTACAGCGGATTCGGTCAAAAAGGACCGTTTTTCCTGAATCCATTTCTTGAGATCCTCGGCAATTTCGACTGCTTTTGGATAACTCGAAAGTGAAGCAGTAGGAACTTCTTTGCCTTGCAGTGTTATTTTTCCACTTTTCAATTGAGCATAGGTCACTTCCGCCAAACTCGCCGGGATTCCCTGCGGATAAGATTCGCTGTAATCAACTACCTGCGCAAAGATGTCCTCGTCTTTAACCGCCGTGAATTGCGCGATTTCCTCATTGAGTATGGGTATTGGAATGCCGATTCCCACAGTCAGCGTGACGCCGTATCCCAGCATGGATGTTCCTACAAGCCATTCGGGTTTCATCTGTTTCAGGTCACCGATGACCGCAAGTGTCCCTGCCGGAACGCAGGGAACCTGGTTTCCCTTCCGTTTTGCTGATGGATTGTGCTGGGTTCCCTGCCAGACGATGTATCCGATCCCACCCCCCAGGAAGATTTTTGTTCCAATACCAATCGTTTTGTATAGCGGATCATTCAACAGAGGAGACAGCTGTCCCGCACTGCAATAGTTGGCATTTCCCAGATTCGGCTTCAAGACACCCATATAGGTATAGATGTTTTCATCCGAGAGGTTAACAGCGACATTGTAATTCTGGTACGCATTCCTCGGATTAAAAAGCACTGCCTCATTGACATCCTGAATGTTTATCCATGTTTCCAATTTTCGTCTCGGATAACAGTCCGTACCGTATGATGTTCCAACCAGTTTAATGTCCTTGCCGCTCACGAACTTTTCAATCACATGGCCGCCTCCATAAGGAAATTTGCCCGGATAAACTTTGTTTCTGGGATCGTCGTCGGGCAGGCTGGTGCAGCCGAGGTAGATATCCACAGCGGCTAAACCGGTATGTACGGGCACGTCATTTAAGGTCGTTTTCCCTCCGCCTAATTTCATCGTCGGTTTTGTATGGCCTACATTGACGTATATACCGCTCGAACACATCGGTCCAAAAGTCCCTGTTGTCACCACATCTACTTCACGGGCAGCCTGTTTCGAACCCTTTGACGCGACCACGTCAATCATCTCTTCGGCAGTCAGAACAACCGCTTCCCCCTTTTTTATTTTTGTATTGATTTCGTGTATTGTTTTAGACATTGATGATCCTCCAAATTTTTTTATTCGGAATGATGAACAATGTGATTAAGAATTGATATGATTTCATCAATAAAAAACGCATTTTAATACCCCTCGTGGGGCTCAGCATGATCCATAACATTGTCCATCACCTCCTTTAAAAAAGTTGTGAGCTACTCAATGTCTCTTATGTTTGAAAAAGTTCAGTTGAAAGATAGCGATCACCCAAATCGGGCAGAATGACGACAATCAGTTTTTCCTGATTTTCTTCTCGTTTGGCTACCTGACATGCAGCGTAGACCGCAGCACCGGAGGAGATCCCGGCCAATATGCCTTCTTCCCTGGCGAGCCGTCTGGCGCAATGCATCGCCTCCTGATTGGTCACCGGAATGACTTCGTCGATAATCGATCTGTTCAGCACATCGGGTATAAAACCGGCACCGATCCCCTGAATTTTGTGCGGCCCAGACCGACCGCCTGAAAGGACAGGTGAAGCTGCCGGCTCAACCGCAATGGTTCTCAAAGCCGGTTTTTTCTTTTTCAGAACCTCCGACACACCTGTAATGGTTCCCCCAGTCCCTACTCCCGCAACGAAAATATCAATTCGACCCTCAGTATCTCTCCAGATCTCCAACGCAGTCGTTTGACGATGGATTTCAGGATTGGCCGGATTCTCGAATTGTTGGGGCATCCAGGCGTCTGGATTGTTTTTTACAATTTCTTCCGCTTTTTTCACAGCCCCTGTCATCCCTTCACTTCCGGGTGTTAACACAATCTCAGCTCCAAACGCTTTGAGTAAAGAGCGTCTCTCCATGCTCATGGTGTCCGGCATGGTGAGAATCAGTTGATATCCTTTCACCGCACAAACAAAAGCCAGTCCGATTCCTGTATTCCCGCTGGTCGGTTCAACCACCACCGTATTTGTTTTCAGAAACCCATTTTTTTCGGCCGTTTCGATCATGCTGACACCGATTCGGTCTTTAACGCTTCCGCAGGGATTAAAAAATTCAAGTTTGCCGACAATCTCTGCATTTCCGTTACTTCCGATTTTTTTTAATCTGACCAGGGGTGTATTCCCAATCAGGTCCATGACATTGTCTGCAATGCGCATCCCGCTTTCTCCATTGTTTTAAATATGGTACATTTTGGATTCCGGTCTGTTCAGTTTGTTTTTCTGCATTTCGATCATCTGTTCAAGGGTTATCGCATCGAGCACATCGAGTACGGCCTTTTTGACTTTCACCCAAATATCTCTTGTAATACAAATATCAGTCCGATTGCATAATTGTTCATCATCCACACAGTCCACCAGGCTCAGGGATCCTTCAACAGCCTGAATGATGTGGGACAGAAGAATTTCACCGGGATCCTTTGCCAGACTGAATCCACCATGCTGTCCCCTTGTGCTTCTCACGAGACCCGCTGTGACCAAGCCCGCCATCATTCGTTCGAGATATCTTTCAGAGATCGCCTGCTTTTGGGCAATTTCGCGGAGCTGCAGAGGGCCATTCCTGTAATGGAGCGCCAGTTCCAACATGGCGCGGGCTGCATATCTTCCTTTTGTCGTCAGCTTCATTTTATCAAATACTACTAACCCTACCAATTTAGTGATAATATAATAAAATTGTTGTTTCCTGTCAAGTATAAATGTTTTCCCGATGATGGATAAAAATGGGTAATGTCTCAGATTGAATTTTCTCATGCTTGACCGATTAAGAAAAAGACTTGACAAAAAGTGTCAAATTGTGTATTTTGAAACAAATCAATTCTACACATCGTTATACTATCGCTGGCATGAAATATGTACATAAATAAGATAAAAGCCTTCAAAAAGGAGGGCTAAAATTATGGATAAGATACTTGTTGGAAAAAGAATTACAATAATTATTAGTATCATTGTAGGAATACTTGGTTGTGTTTATTCTCTTTTTTGGGTCTTGATATCACCAAGACTTCCCGATCCTCAATATGGTTTAGCCCATTTAGTTCCGGGAGCATTTTATATTGGCCTTGCGGGAATAGGAATCTTTGTTGCTACTAATAAAAAAGTAAGCAAATGGTTTTTTTAAAATGAAAAAACCTAAACGACCACGTGATATTAATCAACGTACAAAACAAATTGTAGCTATTGCAACAGACGATGGTGTTAGTGAAGTTGTGGTAGACAATAAAAATCCTCATGCTGTTGCATTGGGAAGATTGGGTGGTTTAAAAGGTGGCAAAGCCAGAGCAAAAGCGTTGACTCCAAAGCAACGATCTGAAATTGCAAAGAAAGCAGCAAAAACAAGGTGGAGTAATAAAACAGAATAAGAGAATTATATGTCACCACAGAAAATGATTTTTTCAAAAGTTGCAGAAGAAAGGCTACAGGGGCATGCAACAAGAAAAAATCTTTATGAAAAGATCAAAAAACATTTTGATAATAAAGAAATTGTATCTTTCTTTACAAGTTTTTATTATCCCGTAATGTTGGAAGATACCGATGCAAATATTCTTGAAGGGATCTTACGAAAAACAGATTTAACAAAAGGCTTGTTATTGATTATTAGTTCTCCTGGTGGTGATGGATTAGCTGCGGAACGAATTATTAATCTTTGTCGTTCCTATAGCGCATCAAACAAATATGAGGTGATAGTGCCGGGGAAAGCTAAATCGGCTGCCACAATGGTTTGTTTAGGAGCGAATACGATACACATGAGTAAAACATCTGAATTGGGACCAGTAGATCCCATGCTAATAATAACTGAAAATGGTAAGAAAGAACATTTTTCTGTTTTTAACCTGATTAAGGGGTATGAAAATTTATTTCAAAGAGCTGTTAGGGAAAGAAATAATATTCAGCCATATTTACAACAATTAAATAATTATGATGAAAGACATATTAATGAAATGAGAATGGAATTAGCTGCTTCAAAAGATATTACAATAAAAGCATTAAAGGGAGGTATGTTAGATAATTTTGATGAAAGACAAATTGAAAGAAAGGTAAAAATATTTCTAACTCCAGAGAAAGTTAAAACACATGGCCGTCCAATTTATATGAAAGATGCTGCTGGATGCGGCTTAAATATTCATGAAATTGATTTAATGGATCAATCATGGAATCTAATATATGAACTTTATTTTCGTCTTAATGAGTATGTTTCAAGAAATATGATTGGAAAATGTATAGAAAGTAGAATAGATACTTTTTCTTCAAAATATGTTGAGGGTTAAATTGTGAAAACACATATTAAAAATAGTAAAACAAAAGATAAGGCTCAAGACCGTATAAATAGGGCGAAGCGTGATTTTGTAAGAGAATTCGATGAAATAAAACCCTTTTTACGAAAAAGAGGGGTTCGTCTTTATCGTACTACTGAAGCATGGGAAATAACTAATTCAAATGTATAAAAAGCCTGCCAGATTTTAATATTCTAACTGAACTTTGGCAAGAATGGTCATAGAGCGAATTTTAACTGTTTTG
>JAFGDT010000120.1 GCA_016931965.1 bacterium
AATGGCTTCTAAATTTCAAAGAACGGTTGTTTTATAGATACAAAATAGCATTTTCTTGTTGATACGGACTTTTTCAGGAAGCCCTAATTGATAACGAACTTTAAGAATGAAAGTGAAATAGTATACGCAGAAACGATTAATTTAAACAAAGTAATTTATCATTATATTATCAAAAAGAAATGAAAAAGAACTTATTAAAAAGAGAATCAAGTAAACATAATATATCTTATATGAAGCTTGTTTTTCTTTATTTATATATTTTTTTCTATTTTTTTTGCTTGATTTTTCAATGGTGTATATACTTCTGTTTCCAATAAGTTTTTAATTGATTTTAATGCATTATTTTTTTCGTTAAGTTTTAACTGAATCAAAGTAAGGTAATAAATTGCTAAAGGATTTACAGGATATTTTTTTAATGCACGATTTAAACTGTTTTTTGATTCTTCTAATTTGTTTAGTTTCATAAGATGTATACCCAATATCGTATAGGTTAAAGCATCTTTTTTCCCAAGCTCTATTGCCTTTTTTATAACTTCTATTGTCTCGTCTGATTTATCTAAAAAGTGTAATGGGATACATAAAGATTTATAATAAAGACCACGTTTTGGATTTAATTTTACAGCTCTTCGAAAGCAATCCAGAGATTCTTTAAGATTTCCAGTTCGTAATTTTGTCTCACCAAATAAATACCAAGTGTAATCATCAGAAGGATTCGTATTAAGGTATTCTTTGTATATATTAGAAGCATCTGTATATTTTCCAGTAAGATATAATTCTAAACCTCTAGATAGTTGTTTTCCATTATTTTTTTGTAAGAGGAAATTTGCCTCATTTTCGTAATTTACATTAATAGATCGCTTAGCATATTCAGCTATATGTGTACCAGGTGCTATTTCTATAACTTTCCCAAAATACTTATTTGCCGCTTCTACATCATTTAGAATATTATAGATCTTTGCCAATCCAAGATATGCACGAGTTTCCTTTGGTAAAATTTGAATTGTGTAATTAAACATTTCAATGGCTTCATTGAATTTTTTTTGAATACTGTATATCACACCAAGATTTAAATAGGACGATGCACTGGAGCTATTGAGTCGTTTACTTTGTAATATATGCAATTCTGCTTGATCGAATTTTCTCAGCTTAATTAAATTAATACCCAATAGTAAATGTGCTTTATAGTAAATGGGACAAATATGTACTGTATTTTTTAAATATTTTACCGAATCATTAAATTTCTTCATTTCATAAAAAATAAGTGCCACTTTATACAAATATTGGACTTCTTCCTTATTCATCGAAATCGCTTTTTTTAAACATTCTATTGCTTTTTCAGATTGTTTCAGTTTCATATATTTTGAAGATTCATGATATAAAGATTCCGCTTCTTGATTGATATTATTAGGATACCATTGTAAAATAATCTTATCCTCGTCAATAAAATTTTCAAGAATACCATTTTCCGTTTGATATTTTTTTATGACTGTTTCTTTTATATCATTGATGGTTGAAATTTCACCGGGAATTTTTACAAAATAGGGATCATTTTTTATATCCTTGAATAATAAAGTTGCAGAAATGATTTTTGATTTATTAGAATTCATTTCAATACCCTTTAATTATTGAACACCATTATTTTAGCAAAGACTTTATCGTCTTTATGAATTCATTTTGTTTAACAAATATTTTCTCATTTGATTTTCGTTTCTTAATTTCAATCAATCCATCGTGTAACCACTTTTCTCCAACAATCACCTGAAATGGCATACCTAATAAATCCGCATCTTTGAATTTATAACCGGGTGTAACGTATCGATCGTCGATGATTGTATCAAGTTGTTGACTTTTTAATTGATAATACAGTTGATTGGCCATTTCTAGTATATCTGTATTATCAAATTTGATTGGAATAATGTGGATAAGATATGGGGCCAGTACCTCATTCCAAATAATGCCTTTGTCATCAAAATTTTGTAAAATGGCAGCAGCAACTATTCTTTCAATACCAATACCATAACTTCCCATTACAATAGGTTTATCATGTCCCTTATTATCAACAAAAAAGGCTTTCATACTTTTTGAATATTTTGTGCCTAATTTAAAAATATGTCCAAGTTCGATCGCATTGACTATTTTTAGTTTTCCATTGCATATTTTACATTTTTCGCCTGATTTAACAATTTTTAAATCAGAATATTCAATCTTCTGCTTTATATCTCTTTTTAGTTCAATTCCTGAAATATGGAAATCTTTTTTATTGGCACCTGCAATAAGATCATGTTGATCCTTTAAGGAAAGGTCAGCAATTATTCTCATAGATTTTTTGAGTCCCACCGGTCCAATAAAACCGATTTCTGTGTTACATAGATCCTTTACTTCATCGGGTTGAGCAGGGCGTACGGGACAACTCAGGAAAGAAAGGAGCTTTGATTCATTCAATTCATGGTCTCCCCTTATCAGAACCATGATGGGTTGGCTATTACAAATATAGATGAGTGATTTCATCAATTGACTGGTTTGAATTCCCAAAAAATCACTTACCTCTTTTATTGTTTTTTTACCGGGTGTGTGAAGTCGTTTTAGAGAAACTGCTTCTTTGTTTTTTATTTTTATGGAATGGGATACTGCTATCTCTTGATTTGCTGCATAGTCACAATCTGAACAAATAACAAGTGTATCTTCTCCGTATTCTGATTCTACCATAAATTCTTGGGAACCACTTCCCCCCATTAATCCTGAAGAAGCAGTAACTATATGAAACTGAAGACCACAACGGTGAAAGATTTTTTTGTATGCTTGTGCATGAAGTTGATAAGATTTTTCAAGGTGGTCATCATCTACATCCATACTGTAAGAATCTTTCATAATGAATTGTCTGGCACGTATCAATCCTGACCTAGGACGTGGTTCATCTCTAAATTTTGTTTGGATTTGATACCATATCTGTGGCATATCCTTATATGATTGAATATATTTCCTTGCAAGGTCACAGATGATTTCTTCGTGTGTGGGAGCCAAAATAAGTGAACGTTTTTTTCGATCATACAAACGAAACATTTCATCGCCAAAATCGGTGTTTCTTCCCGTCTCATCCCATATTTCAATTGGATTGAGGATGGGTAACATAAGCTCTTGAGCTCCGATTCGATCCATTTCTTCACGAACAATTTCAATCACTTTTTTAATCACCTTCCAACCAATTGGAAGATAAGAATAAATACCCGAGGCGAGAAGTTGGATCATTCCAGCCCTTAACATCAATTGATGACTGGGCATCACTGTATCAGAAGGTAATTCTTTTCGTGTGGGTAAGAATGCCTGAGATAATCGCACTTAATTTGACTCCTTATAGAATGCGTGATTTCTTTTATACCATTTTTTAAATACGAAAAATAGATCACATTAATACTTGAAACCTTGAAATGGATTTTGTTTTTCCAGAATCCCTGTCGATTGATACAATAACTCCACAAAACATCGACTCACCATCAGCCATTTTGTAATATATTGGTAATTGTGTTCGGAATCGATGTATGGCTGTTTCGATATCCATTCCAATAACAGAGTAGATTGGTCCAGTCATACCCACATCGGTAATATAAGCAGTTCCATGGGGTAATATTCTTTCATCTGCTGTTTGGACATGTGTATGAGTACCAATCACAGCGTTTATCCTTCCATCGAGATACCATCCCAATGCCATCTTTTCTGCAGTTGCTTCTGCATGAAAGTCGATAAGAATAAGTGAGATACCTTGCTCATTCATCCGTTGAACTTCCGTATCCGCGGATCGGAAGGGACAATCAATGGGATACATAAAACTTCTGCCTTGAAGGTTAATGATACCGATGCGGTCGTTTTCCATTGTCTCAAATATAGTTGAACCGTGACCTGGGCATTCAGGAGGATAATTCATCGGTCTTAAAATACGAGGGTCGTCTTCCAATAAATCAACCGATTGTCTTTTATCCCAAATATGATTTCCACTGGTGATTATATCAATTCCGATATCAAAAAAGGAATAGGCGATTTTTGGAGTTATACCTTTACCGCTGGCACTATTCTCACCATTGGCTATTGTCAAATTGATATGATGTTTCCTTTTAAAGTCTTTAATATATTTCGCGACGATATCATAACCGGGTTTCCCCACGATATCGGCGATAAAAAGAATTTCAATAGTTGGTGAATGCAAAATTTTAAGTTCCAGAATAATTACTTTGCATAATCGACAGCTCTATATTCACGTATGACAGTAACCTTGATTTGACCTGGGTATTCCATTTCAATTTGTATTTTTTCAGCGATATCATTCGCAAGTTGTTCTGCCATTGCATCATTCAATTTATCGGGTTGAACGAGAACCCGTACTTCTCGTCCTGCTTGTATAGCGTATGTTTTTGAAACCCCTTGAAACGATTCTGCAATTTCCTCTAATTTTTCAAGGCGTTTGATATACCCCTCAAGGGTTTCCCTTCTGGCTCCAGGACGGGATCCTGAAATTGCATCTGCTGATTGGACCAATGCTGAAATGGGAGAAATCATCTCAATGTCATCGTGATGGGAGGCAATTGAATTTTGTACAATCGGTCCCTCACCATATTTCTTCGCGAGATCTGCACCAATTTGATAGTGCGTTCCCTCCGTGTTTTTATCAATCGCTTTACCGATATCATGAAGAAGTCCTGCTCTTTTGGCTACGACAGGATCGAGACCGAGCTCGCTGGCCATGAGACCAGCCAAATGTGCAACCTCAATATCGTGTTGATATACATTCTGTCCATAGCTTGTTCGATAATTCAGTTTCCCCAGCAATTTGACCAATTCAGGGTGAAGACCATGAACACCAGTATCCAACATGGCTTGCTCCCCCAATTGAGTAAGATGTTCCTCCATTTCTTTTCGTGTTTTTTCTACAATATCCTCTATCCGTCCAGGATGAATGCGCCCATCAGACATCAAATGTTCCAGAGCTCTCTTGGCAATTTCTCGCCTATATGGATCAAATCCGGATAAGATAACCGCCTCGGGTGTGTCATCCACAATGAGATCAACACCCGTTGCATTTTCGAATGATCGGATATTTCGTCCTTCTCGGCCAATAATGCGACCTTTCATTTCTTCATTGGGTAAGTGAACAACAGAGACTGTCGTTTCTGTCGAATGATCAGCTGCAGTACGCTGAATAGCGGAAATAATAATTTCCTTTGCTTCTCGATTGGCAGTTAGACGGGCTTGATCTTTGATCTCTTTAATCATATGAGCGGTTTCTTGTTTTGCTTTCGATAGCAAATTTTCTTTCAATTCTTTTAATGCTTCTTCATTGGACATGCCGGATATCTTTTCGAGTCTTTCATTTTGATTTGAAATAATTTTGTCCAGTTCCGCATGTTTTTTTTGTAGATGATCACTTTTATCTTTGATACTCTGCTCTATTTTTTGAAGTTCTTTTTCTCTTTGATTTAAATGGTTCAGTCTACGATCAATCTCAACTTCTTTTTGTTCAAGCTTTTGCTTTTTGGAATCGAGTTCATTCCGTTTTTTAGATGTCTCCTTTTCAAATATGTTTTTTTGTTTATACCATTCATCTTTCGCTTCAAGTATTTTCTGATTCTTCAAAGCTGAAGCCTCTTTTTCAGCTTCCGAAACAATTCTTTCAGCTAATTTTTCTGCATTGGCCACTTTTCCTTGTCCAATTCGGGTACTGAGTATCCATCCGGCAAAAAACATGGCCAGACCCAAAACGGCTGCTATTACAACATATACCACGGTTTCCATATATCCTCCCATCTACAATTATCCCATTGGGATATTATGGAGTTAACCTGGAACTTGATATAACCCGAAAATGCGTATGAAAATAGAATTATGGAAAGGATTTTCTCTTTCTGTTAGGGTGATCATCCGGTGAAAATCGGAATACGATCAAACAACTCAAGATATTTTTTTTGAAAGCTGTTGATCGATATAATTATTGAGTTTTTTAATTTTGTTCTCAAGTTGAATACGGATATTTTCTTTGTCTTTTCGTTCTTTAAATAATTCATCGGTTATATTTAAAGTGGCCAATATGGCAACTTTAAGAGATGAATCAACTCGAACGTTTTTATCCACTTCGCGCATCTTATTATCAACATATTCAGCAATAGCTTTGACATAATTTGCGTCCGATGGGCCTCGTATTGCATACTCAGCACCATATATTCTCACTTTGAGAACATTTTCATCCGGGCACACGGAAAGGTCCTACAGGATTATAATGAATAAGTGATTGCGTGAAAATCCCTTCAACATCATTCACAGGTTAAACTCCATTAAAATATTATGTGATGTTTTCAAACTCCTTTAACTTGCTCAACAGTGTTTCCACCTTCAATCGTATACGATCTTCTTTTTCTTTACATACTTCAATTTCATTTTTCATATGACGATGATGTTCCAATTCTTCCTTTAATGATAGTATCTTTTCTTCTTTCTCCTCACAGTTATTCTGTAATTTTTGGTTTTCATCTTTCAATTCTGTGTTCTCTTTTCTTAAATGTTCGATTAATGATAATATTTTATTAATTTTTTTTTCAAGAATATCAAAAGATTGATCTTCCATAGAAAGCTCCAGGGGGTTTCAATTTTTATGAACGTAAAGAAGCAGAATATGTTTTTTTAAGCGCATCCAGTATGGCAAATATACTGGGTTCGATTTCTTCCTCCTTCAGTGTTCTCGATGGTGATAAAAAAGTTAATGTAAAGGCAACACTCTTTTTTCTTGCAGCAATTTGGTTGCCTCGATATAAGTCGAATAGTTCGACAGAAATGAGTTTCTTCCCTCCTACTTGGTAAATCAGTTTTTGAAGTGAACCTACAGAAATATGCTCATCAACAACAATAGCTAGATCGCGTTTTACCGGAGGATATTTTGTAATTGATCGATTAATTGTTTTTTGAGGTGAGAAATGTAAAATATTTTTCAGAAAAAATTCAAAAACAAACACATCATTTTCTATATCCCATTGCTGTAAGGTAGAATGATTCATTTCACCTATGATGCCAATCATTTTATTTTTACAGTATAGCAATTGGGTATATTCTGGATTAAGTGCCGGATGTTCGCCGTGTTTAAAAAAAGATCCTCTTATATGAAGTCTATCCAGTACATTCTCAATGATTCCTTTCAGATGATGAAAATTCACTTTTTGGTTTTTTTCTGCCCAGAATGGTTTGGATCTTAGAGCTCCAGAAATGGCTCCGGACAGGACAAGATGTTCATCGGGAAGCGAATGCGTTTTTTCGGAAAAGATATTACCTATCTCAAAAATTCGCAAATGATTGACCGAATGGTTATAATTCCACCGAATCGTATTGAGGAGATTTGGGATAATGCTGGTCCGCAAAAAAATTGTATCCGGAGAAAGTGGATTTTGAATTTGCACGGGAGTAAATTGTTGATCAAGCAATGCAAATTGTCTCTTTGATAGCATACTGATATTTATCGTCTCCATGAAACCCATGCCAACAAAAATATCACGTAAGTTTTCAGTAAATTCATATTCCTGATTTTGCCTATCGTTGAGTGTCAGGATTGAAGTACACTTGGATTTAATTTTATCATAACCGTAGTGACGGATGATTTCTTCAATAAGGTCGATTTCTTGCTTCAGATCCGGCCTGAATGTAGGTACGGTAACTTGGACAGGATCTTTTCCTTTTAATTGAAGATCGAGTTTCGATAAAATGGAATGTATCTTTTTTTGAGGAATTTCGATTCCCAGTATGGCAGGAATACGAGATAAACGCAATTTGATTTGAGAAGGATTGATCGGTTTCGGATAAACATCTACAATACCTTTTGTAATTCTTCCACCAGCAATTTTGGATATCAATTGTGCAGCACGATTGATGGCGTAAACTGTATTATTTGGATCGGTACCACGTTCAAATCGTTGAGAAGCTTCTGTGGACATTCCCAGCCGTTTGGCCGTTTGTCTGATCATCATAGGATTAAAATAAGCACTTTCAAGAAAAACATTTTTCGTGGAATTGGATATTTCCGAATTGGTACCACCCATAATGCCCGCTAAGGCAATTCCCCTCTTTCCATCACAAATCAAGAGATCATTTGAATCAAGCTCACGCTTTTCATCGTCTAGAGAGGTGAAGATTTCACCGCGTTTTGCTTTTTTAATGATAATTTGTTTGTTTTGAATGCGTTCATAATCAAATCCATGGAGTGGATGACCTGTTTCCATGAGCACATAGTTGGTGATATCCACTACATTGTTTATAGAACGGATACCAATGGATTCTAAACGATTTTTCAACCAAGTGGGTGAGGGAGCTATTCTTACATGATTCACGATCCGACCGCAGTATCTGGGACATGCTTTTATATCCTGAATTTCAATTGAAATATGATCAGCCGTCAATGTATTGTTCTCATGAACAGAAACATTAGGTAGTGAGATTTTTTTCCCAAGAATGACACCCACTTCTCTTGCGATACCGATATAACTGAGACAATCAGGACGGTTTGGTGTCACATTAATTTCGAGAATTGAATCTTCTATTCCAGATTCACTTGGAAAAGGATCTCCTATTTCGAATTGGCTATTATTTAAAATCAAGATTCCGGAATGATCATCACCCAATTGCAGTTCTTTTTCTGAACATATCATCCCTTCTGATTGAATGCCTCTTATGGATTTTGCCTCGATTGGATCTTGATCTCCCAAAATAGCACCAATTTTAGCAACAGGAACTTTTATTCCCGAGGATACATTTGGTGCACCACATACAATTTGAAGAACAGCGTTACCAACATCAACGCGACAGATATTTAATTTTTCAGCTGAAGGATGTTTATTTATTTGGATGATTTTTCCAATGACAACATGATGAAAGTGTGGTTTTGTCTTGACTATATTTTCTACTTCCAAACCAACCATCGTTAAACGATCAGCCAGTTCGTTTATCGGAGTATCAAATGAAATATAATCTTTGAGCCAATTTACGCTGATTTTCATCATTTTCTATGTTAAAACTGGTTTAAAAAACGAACATCATTTTCATAGAATAACCGAATATCATGTACTTCATACAACAGCATGGCAAGTCGCTCAACACCCATTCCAAAAGCATAACCCGTATAACGTTCACTGCCGTATTTTACATATTTAAAGACTTCAGGATTGACCATCCCCGCACCGGAGATTTCGACCCATCCGGTTCCCTTGCATACACGACAGCCTTTGCCTTCACATATCATACAGGTAAAATCATACTCAGCACTGGGTTCTGTGAAAGGAAAGAAACTCGGCCGAAAACGGATTTTCATTTGAGAACCAAACAACTGTTTGGCAAATGTGCTGATTACACCTTTCATATCTGCAAATGTAATACCTTCATCTACACATAGACCTTCTACTTGATAAAAAACAGGTGAATGTGTCGAATCGGGCGTATCACGTCGATAACACCGTCCCGGAGCAATGATGCGAACTGGAGGAGGCTGATTCTCCATAACGCGTATTTGCACTGGAGATGTGTGGGTTCGAAGAACAATATTGTCATCAATAAAAAGTGTATCCTGCATATCACGTGCGGGGTGACCTTTTGGAATATTGAGTGCTTCAAAATTATAATATTCTGTTTCGACTTCCGGTCCATGTGCTATTGAGAATCCCATACTTTTAAAACAGGATATAATCTTTCTTAAAACAGTTGTAATAGGATGGTATCGACCAATAGGTAATCGATCACCGGGAAGAGTGGGATCAAGATACTGCTGTGATGTTTCTTTCTTTTGAGATGTTTTTTGATATTTAGAAAGAGTAGTATGTATGTGACTTTTTAAATCATTGAGTTTTTTCCCGATCTGTTTTCTTTCATCCAACGGGAATAATTCCAAATCCTTAAAAAGATTAGAAATAGATCCTTTTCTTCCTAAATACTGTATACGAATGGATTCAATTTCTGATTCATCGTTCGCAGTTTTTATGGATTTCTTGAATTCGGATTCAAGATTCTTAATCTTTGATTCGATATCCTGATTAATCATAATAAACGGTTTCAGTTTTGAACACTTTTAACAATCTTTGAAAATGTAACGGGATCCATAATAGCCAAATCGGCTAGAATTTTTCGATTCAACTGAATATGGTGTTTATTTAACTGTTGAATAAATTTTGAATAATTCAAACCATAAGGCCTAACAGCTGCGTTGATACGGATAATCCATAGTTTTCTAAATTCCCGTTTACGCACACGTCTGTCTCTATATGCATAGAGCATCGATCGTTCCACACTTTCTTTGGCCGTTTTTAAGAGACGGCTTTTCCCTCCTCGGTATCCTTTTGCGATGCGAAGAATTTTTTTTCTTCTTTTTCGTGATACAACTTTACTTTTGGCTAGTGGCATTATTTCTCCTTATTATCAATTCGCATCAATCAGGCATCAATTAGACAACAAGCATGCGCTTAACGCGTTTGCATTCAGATGCTGAAACCAATTCTGATTTTCGAAAATTTCTTTTTCGTTTTGACGACTTTTTTGTTAAAATATGATTTGAAAAGGCTTTGTTTCGTTTTACCTTTTTTCTACCTGTTAAATGGAATCGTTTTTTTGCACTTCGATTTGACCGTATTTTCGGCATGAATAATTACTCCTCATATACTATTTCTTAATAAAGTTAGCTACAATACTTCTCCCCTCTTGCATTGGATTTTTCTCCATTTGTGCAACATCGTCCAACTCATTTTGTACACGATGAAGAATTGCTTCACCCAATTCGGGATGGGCCATTTGGCGACCTCGAAACAAAATCCTTATTCGTAGACGGTTACCTTCTTCAATAAATTTTCGCGCCTGTTTCATTTTAAATTCAATATCATGTTCATCGATCGTTGGACGCAACCTTATTTCTTTGATATGAATCGTATGTTGTTTCTTCTTGCTTTCTTTCTCTTTTTTACTCAACTGGTATTTGTATTTGCCATAATCCATAATGCGACATACAGGGGGTGAAGCATTTGGGGCAATCTCTACAAGATCAAGATTATATTTTTCAGCTAATTCAAGCGCTTTTGATTTTTCAATAATTCCGATTTGTTGCCCATCAGGATCGATCACTCTCATTTGACGAGCTCGAATATTTTCATTCACTTGCACTTCTTCTTTTTTAATAATGCATCCTCCTTTTTATTTGATCACGAATTTCAGTGATTAAACTGGATAGTGCTGTTTGACCTGTACTTCCTTCACTCCGTTTTCGAACCGAAATATTTTTGTTATTCTTTTCCTTTTCTCCAATAATACACATATATGGAACCTTCTTAATTTCCGCTTCCCTGATCTTATATCCTATTTTTTCATTTCGGATATCCAGAACGCTTCTTATTTGAGATTTCTGTATATGATTCAAAACCTGGTGAGCATAATCGTGAACTTTTTCACTAATCGGTAGAACAACACATTGTACAGGTGCCAGCCAAACAGGAAAGGCACCCCCAAAATGTTCGATGAGTATGCCTATGAAACGTTCAACCGAACCCAAGATCGCTCGATGAATCATGACTGGCCGGTGTTTGTCTCCATCCGGTCCCACATATTCCAAATCGAACCTGTCAGGCATCGAAAAATCCACCTGAATCGTACCGCATTGCCACATTCTTCCGATAGAATCCTGAATATGATAGTCAATTTTGGGTCCATAAAAAGCACCTTCACCTTTATTGATTTGATAGGTAAGTTTTTTATATTCTAATGCATTTGTAAGCGCTTTTTCGGCCATATTCCACATTTTTGCGGTGCCGATTGATTTATTTGGACGGGTGGAAAGTTCGATTAAGAAATTTTCAAATTTAAAAGTATGATATATTTCATCTATCAGATCGATGATCTTGATAATTTCTTCCTCAACTTGATCAGGTGTACAAAATACATGTGCATCGTCTTGTGTGAATTGTCGCACACGAAAAAGTCCATGAAGAACACCCGATTTTTCATGTCGATGGACCATTCCCATTTCAGAGTATTTTAGAGGAAACTCACGATATGAATGTGCACTGTTTTTATAGATCAGTAGTCCGCCAGGACAATTCATTGGTTTTACCGCATATGATTGATCATCAATATCTGTAAAATACATATTTGATTTATAGTTATCCCAATGTCCGCTCTGGTGCCATAGCGCTTCATTTAAGATGAGGGGGGTTTTAATTTCAAAATAATTTTTTCTCTGTAAGACTTCTCTCATATACTGATTGATCTCATTATACAAGATAACACCATTTGGATGCCAAAAGGGAAAACCCGGTCCTTCAGGATGAAAACTGAAAAGATCAAGTTCTTTTCCTAAGCGGCGATGATCACGTTTTTGTGCTTCTTCTCTTGCCTGAATATCTTCTTTGAGCGCTTTTTCTTCGGTATAAGCAACCCCATATATCCTTTGCATGACCGCATTTCGTTCATCACCACGCCAATAAGCGCCTGCTACACTGAGCAATTGAAAATATTTTATATATCCAGTTGATGGGACATGAGGGCCACGGCACAGATCAAAAAAATCACCGTTTTCATAAATTGTGATCGTATCTCCAGGAATGTCTTGGATCAGTTCGAGCTTGAATCGTTCTCCCTTTTCTTCAAACAATTGGAAAGCTTCATCTTTTGGCAATATTCGTTTCACAAATGGAATATCTTCCTTAATGATTTCCTTCATTCTTTTTTCAATTTGAAGTAAATTCGTTTCAGTAATCGAATCATTTAGAAAAAAATCGTAATAAAAACCATTGGAAATAGCCGGCCCAATACCCAAAATGGTTTCGGGATAGAGGGACTTTACAGCCTGGGCCATAATGTGGGAAGCGCTGTGCCAAAATATCTTCAGCCCACCTTCTTCTTTTGAAGTCAGTACATTTAATGTTGTGTCTTTTTCAATAGATGTACTGAGATCAACAATTTCATTATCGAGCACAGCTGCAATAATAAGAGGATAAATATCTGGAAATATTTCTTTTACTGTTTGATTAACAGGGGTTCCTCGATGTACGCTCCTCTTTTTTCCATTGGGTAATGTAATTGAAATCTTATCCAAAAAGATGTACTTTCTTGTTTGTGCATCATTTATTCTATTTCAAAAAAATTAAATAAAAAAAATTTGTGGGCGATACTGGACTTGAACCAGTGACCTCTTGCATGTCAAGCAAGCACTCTAACCATCTGAGCTAATCGCCCCAAATTACTGTTAAAATTTAACATGATTTTCCTTAAATGTCAAGAAAATTTTGGACAATCGGCCATTCAAATTCATGTAAAAAGTGTTCCTCGACCTAAAATATTTTTCGGATCTAAACCATTTTTAATATTTCGCATTTCTTGAATGGTATCAGGATCATACATAATCTGAAAATATTCTTTTTTTATTTTTCCAATACCGTGTTCACCACTCACTGTCCCTCCCATTGTTACAGCTGCTTGAGCAAATTCGAAAGAGAGATTTTTTGCTTTGGCGAGTTCTTCTTCATCTCTGGGTAAAATATTTAAATGAAGGTGATTTTCACCGATATGACCAAAAATTGCATATTCAAACCCATTTTTATCTAAACGTTGGTGATATATTTGAACAATTTTTTCAAGGCATGCAGTTGGAACGACGATATCTGTGCTGATTTTATGTAGGTTGGGGATCTTTTTTTGCCGTTGACCGATAATGGTATTGATTGCTTCAGGAACCGCATGGCGAAATTCAACCATCTGCTTGAGTTCTCCCTTTTCAAAGCCTCCCCATGTTTCTTCCATAGAAGCGTTACATCGGGTTAAAATGTTCTGGTAGGCATTGTATATCTCATCGATTTTTACTTCAACTCCCTCTTGCTCAAAATAAACAGCTGCTTTTGCATGATCAGGAAAGGAAGGTATTTTAGAATTCGATCCTTCTGTTTGACTTTTCTGCCTAAGTAGTTGAAGTGAGAAATCGTCAAAAAATTCAAGTGCTGTTGGATTGACATGTTGTTCTGAATATTGAGTGGTTTCTCTTATCAATCGGACAAAGCGGAATGCGGATTCTTCAGAAGAGAAAAAACTGATACCACCCAGAATAAAATCAGGTTTTTCTCTTAAACCAACTTCGATTTCTGTAATAATACCCAACGTACCTTCTGAACCGATAAATAAGTCAATCATATCCATTGGATCAGATATATAATAACCCGCTGTATTTTTAACAGCCGGCCACCGATATTTCGATATGTGTATGTTGATATCGTTTAAATAACGGCTGTGGATGGTGCAATATTCTTGTGACGAGATTTTATTTTTTCCTCTCTGTAAAGAGATTACTGATCCATCTGAAAGCATAATACGTAGACCACTGATATAATTGCGTGTTTGACCATATTTAAATGAACGTGCTCCTGAAGCATTGGTTGCTACAGTACCTCCTAAATGGGCAGATTTTTCTGTTGGATCTGGAGGATAAAACCAATGATCAGACTCCTCTGCAAATTTTTTAGAATAATTGTAAAGGATTTGATCATTTGTATCCAGTATCTCCTGAAGCCTCTGAAGCGAAACACCCGGTTGGACTTGTACATACCAACATTTATCCTTGTCATTCCATCTAACTCCCACTAATTGATCCATTCCCTCTAAAGATAGAAGTGTTCCCTCGAGAGGAATGGCACCACCCACAATACCCGTTCTACCCGCTGATATCGTAACAGGTGTATTGGATTGAAAAGATTGACGCATCGTTCGCGAAATTTGGTCCTCAGAATAAGCGAAGATGAGTTGGTCAGCTTTTCCTCCAGCAAAACGGGATTCATCCATAAGATACGATTTATAATTTTCTTTAATCGTTTTAGCTGGTTGAATCACTTTGATCGAATGCATATTTTGAGTATTACTTTTAGGATGAATTGTCTGTATTGTATTGCTCACAATCAATACCCATTCAATTAACATGTAAAAAAGGCATCAGCTTTTGTGTGTTTAACTGAGAAACACGAATAAAAGTTATGATGCCGGAGCAATGTGATTACGATTAAAAATTGTTCACACTTTGTTTTGCATTGAATGATTCTGATTGTTCTTTCTTGAGTCCATTTAATCGATCAACAATATACCCAGTTTCTCCTCTCCCATCACATCGATTTTCCACAAGATCCACAACCATTTCAATGGCAAGGGTAATCGAATTTAGGATATTAGAGGTTATCTGAAGTTCTTTTGATTGAATACCTGTTAAAATATCTTCCACAGCAGAAAGCAATTGGGCTATTTCATCAAATCCAAACATTTGTGCAGAGGCTAAGAGTAATTTACAAGCTTGTTTGGCATCGATGAGAGCCCTTCTGTTATCCGGATTCTTCCTTAAAAAATGAATCGCTCTATCCAATTTTGTTAAATCGCCTACGGCTTCTTCTTCAAATATTTTATAAAAAACCGTGGTTGTTTGCCTCAACGGCTTTTTAGATTTTGCTGGTTTTGTAATTTTCGCTCCTGAGGTTAAAATGGATTCTTTTATATCAAAAATGGCTTTTCGATCTTGAATGATCCCATCATTCATTGTGGATATTTTTGTATCTGATTCTTTTTCCAATTCTTTATATTCAGATGAACGTTCATTTGATGAAACTTTCTTTTCCAAACCGCTAAGAATCAAAATGACACGGATCTTTTGTCTCAAATGTCTTTCTACAGTTGCCCCCCAAAGAATGCGTGCATTTGGATCGAGTTTTTCAGAGATCTTTTTGATGATTTCTCGTGTCTCTTTCAGTGTCATTCGAGGTCCACCTTCGATATGAATCAATGCACTCTGTGCTCTGGATATTTCGGTATCAAGCATCGGATGCGTCATGGCTCTCCGAACTGCTTCCTCGATACGATTTTCAGAGTCGCTTTCGCCCAAACCGATGACTGCATTTGGTCCATCGTGCATTACCATACTGATATCAGCAAAATCGAGATTAATAAAACCTTTTCGCAAAACAAGATTCGTAAGTCCGAATAAAGCATTCATGAGTAGTTCATCTCCAGCATGAAGTGCTTCAATGAATGGACGGTCGGGATATAATTCAACCAATTTGTCATTTTTCAAAACGATCATTGTGTTAACGGTATTGCGTAACCGTTCCAACCCGATCTGTGCATTTTCCCAGCGTATAATACCTTCTTCGGAAAAGGGCATCGATACAAAGGCGACGGTTAAAATTCCTTGGTTTCTGGCAATATCTCCAATTACAGGTGCAGATCCAGTACCCGTTCCCCCTCCTAAGCCACAAGTGATAAACAACATGTCGGTTCCATCAATAGCTGAGGTTAGAATGTCTTTGCTTTCTTCAGCTGCACGTTCACCAATCATCGGATCTCCGCCCGCTCCCAATCCACCTGTAATATTGTTGCCAATCAAAATTTTCTTATCCGCTTGAATTTCAAAAAGATGTTGTGCATCTGTATTGACTCCAACAAGTTCAATACCTTTTGCACCTTTTTTCATAATGTTTTGAATTGTATTATTCCCTGCACCACCAATACCAAATACTTTAATCTTTGTACGATAAGGATGAATGGTGGGCGAAACCGTATCTTTCAACTCAAAATTTTGACGATACTTTTCTGCCATTTTTTTCTCTCCCCTACTTTTTGCAATAGAGTAGAATAATATAGTTGAAATTTCTCAAATTTGCAATCAATTATTCTATAACTCTAATTGAACCTGTATGCTAAGCACTTTTTCTGGTTACTTTTAAGAAATAATATATTAATTTTCGAAGATCGTTGATTTCAAAAGGTTTCTCAATATAGCCAGTTTGTCCCCAGCGCTCTAAGGCTTCTCTTACTTCCATGGAACCATGGGCGGTCATGACAATAATCTGGATATGCGGATATCGAATTTTAATTTCATTCAACAATTGAAGTCCATTAATGCCGGGCATGCGAAGATCTGTGATGATTAAATCCACTTTAAATTCAGACAACATTTTTAGCGCGCGGTTTCCTGAATTGGCACAGATGACTTCAAGGATATTTCTATCTTTGGCAATTCCTTTAGAAATGCTCCATGTGAGATCCTCTTCGTCATCCACAATCAAAATTCTTTTTTTGTGATTGCGCATTAAATCCTTTTTAAATATAATAAACGTAAGCAAATGATCAGGCAAATACTATACCACTTCATCTGTAACAAAACGATGAATAGATTAAAGGATAAAATAGAATATAATATTTTAATAATTAATAGATTATAGGAATGATATTTTGTTTGTTCTTTATCGCAAAGACCTTATAAGTCAAAAAACAGTTTAAAAAGTGGTCAAAAAACGCGCACTAGTTGATTTTATAACTTTTTAATTTCTCACGTAATGTTGATCGCGAAATATCCAATATCCTTGCTGCCTGGGATTTGTTTCCATTGACCAGTTTTAAGATTTCAAGTATGTGATGTTTTTCCATCTCATGAAGAGAGACTTTACCAATCGAAGGTTTGGGTGTTATGATCTGCTCTCCTCCATTGCGTAACTCCAGAGGTAGATACTCTGATGTTAAAACAGAGTCTTTACACAGAATGACAGCCCGCTCAATAACATTTTTCAATTCACGGATATTCCCAGGCCATGGATAGGATAATAGCAGTTCAGCAGTTTTAGAATCAATTTTATGAACATTCCGATTGAATTCTTTATTGTATTCCTGTAAAAAGAATTTTGTTAAGAGAAGAATATCTTCGCGCCTTTCGCGTAAAGGTGGAATGATAATTTCCATCACTTTTAATCGATAAAAGAGATCATCACGGAATTCTTTATTTCGAACCAATTCATTTAAATCTGTATTGGTGGCTGCCATAACCCTCACATCAATTTTAATATCGGATACACCGCCAATACGTCGAAACGTTTGGGATTCAATTACTCTGAGAATTTTAGGTTGAAGGTTGAGTTTCATGCTCGATATTTCATCTAAAAAAATAGTACCTCCGTTGGCCAATTCGAACAATCCCTTTTTCATCGTTTTTGCGTCGGTAAAGGCGCCCTTTTCATGACCAAATAATTCACTTTCCAGTAGGTTATCGGGAATAGCGCTGCAATTGAGTTTAATAAATGGTTTGTCTGCCCTATGTCCGTTATAATGGATTGCGTTTGCTACCAATTCCTTCCCAGTCCCACTTTCTCCTTGAATGAGAACAGATGTTTTGGGTGTTTCGGCAACGATTTTGATTAAATCACGCACTTCTTTAATAGCAGGACTTTCTCCATAAATCGCATCATTTGGATAGCGGTGTTCATGTTCACGCTTGAAACGTGCCACCTCTCTCTTGAGTTTGTGTGTTTCAAGGGCTTTTTTAACCACCAGTTTGAGCTCATCCAGTTCGAATGGTTTCATTAAATAATCATACGCACCTTTTTTCATGGCTTCGATGGCTGGTTTTGCATCGGTCAGTGCAGACATCATCAAGATCAGAATATCAGGGTCCATTTCTTTCATCCGAATCAGCACATCGATACCCCCCATCTTGGGCAGTTTTAAGTCCAAAAGCACTAGATCGATCAATTCACTCTGAAAAAGTGATATTCCTTCTTCACCTGTTGTTGATGTGAATATACCATAACCTTCTTTTTTTAATACCTTGGAAATGGTGAAAAGTAAATCATCATTGTCTTCAATAATTAGAATCTTCTCATTTTCCATACTTAATCTCCTGTCGGCAAAGTAATCTTGAATGATGTACCACTTCCAATTCGGCTTTCAACACGAATATCACCTTGATGTTCTTCTACGATACGATAGACAATGGACAATCCCAAACCCGTACCATTTGATTTAGTCGTAAAAAAGGGATCAAAAATAGTCTCTAATTTATCATAATCGATACCTGTTCCGGTATCTGATACAATGATTTCGACATGGGAACCGTTCATAAATTTGTTTTTACTTTTGTTATTTCGCTGAATGATTCCTTTTTCTGATTTTCCTATACGGTTAGCTGAAATGGTTAATGTACCTCCTGATGGCATGGCTTCTACTGCATTGAGGATAAGATTTAGAAATACTTGTTGAAATTGCTGAGAATCGATCATAAGCTTAGGAATATCGGGGTGAAAGTTTTCATGGTAAGTAATACCACTATTTGTCAATCTTTTTGATACGAGAGTGATCACTTCACGGAGGATTTCAGACAATTGATGTTGTTTCCGATTGGGGGGTTTTGGTCGTGCATAGGCAAAAAACGTTTTTAATAAATCATCCAGTCGGTTTACCTGGCGTACGATTCGTGTTAAATATTCTCTTCGCGGATCGTTTTCATCGAATTCTTCATCACAGGCTTGTGCCATGGTTTTAATACCGGCAAGTGGATTTTTAATCTCATGGGCAATTCCTGAAGCCAGAACGCCTAATGAAGCCAAACGATCCATTCGGATCACTTCCGACTGCATCTGTTTCAGTTGGGAAATATCCCTGAATGAAATGATGGTTCCCACTTTCTTACGTTGGTTGTTGATTCGATTGGTTGTTGTAAATCCAATCGCTATTTTCTTTCCCGTTTTGATTGTAAGTTCTGTTTCACGGCTGTAAGGTAATGTTCCTGGTAAGGGTGATTTTGATAATAAGAAAGCAACTTCTTCAGGTTTGAGAACCGATTTGATCTGTTTCCCAATAACCGATCGTGCTTTCCAACCCAATATTTTTTCTCCACCCGCATTTAACGAAGTGATATGCCCTTCTAAATCGGTTGTCAAAAGACCCGCTTCCATACTTTGAATAATACTCTCGTTAAAATTTTTCAGATCGAGTATTTCTCGCTCCATTTTTTTCTGCTCAGTGACGTCACGAGCAATACCAATCGATCCGACTATTTTACCTCGCTCAATGATTGGCGAAATATTAAAGGATAACATTGAAGATCGATTTGAATTACCGAGTATTTTCGCTTCAAAAATGCGAGCCCGTCCCTGATAGGCCATTTGGTAATGTTCGGATGCTGAAGGACGATCAGCGGGATCAATGAGTGATAAGAATTTTTCACCCAACCATTTGTCTTTTTCCCAGCCTGTTAAGGAATGAAAACGATTGTTTAAATCAGAAAATCTTCCCTTATCATCCAAGCGAAAAATAAAATCATTAACATTCTCCAACAGATCGCGGTATCGGTATTCCGAGCGTTTCACTTCTTGTCGCAAATTGCGATTTTTCCGATTGATTTCATTGGCCATGATAAAATTTTCCAAAATTTCTCCTAGCTCACGATCACTGAAGGGTTTTGAAAACCAACCCATCAATCCCAAATCAAAACATATTTTGCTGTATTTGGTGCGTGTTTCTTGATCGGAAAGAAATAAAAAGGGTATGTGCCGATATTCACCAAATTCTATATCGTTCATAAATTTATGGAGAAGAGATCTACCATCGAGATCTGTAGTATGAAACTCTGAAATAATCAGATGTGGCTGGATTTCTTTGATGAGATATAAACCCTCTTGGCCTGATGAAACACGAACGATGTGTGTATGATAATGCATGGATACCTTTTTTAATAGATTGGTAATCCTGGGATCCGGATCAATATGCAAGATGATTTTTTTGTTACTCGCTGAATTCATATTTTAAATGTATTTATTATTTCAATTAAATAACATCGGCTTTTTGTAAAGTAAAACTGAAAACCGATCCCACACCAAAGCGACTCGATACATTGATTGTACCACCATGTCTCTCAATGATTTCCTTTGAAAGAGACAATCCCAGTCCCGATCCTTCAACCTCGTCACTACCTTCTAAATCGGTAACACGATAAAATTTATTAAATATTTTAGGGAGGGCCTCCTCAGGAATGCCATACCCATTATCGACAACATTCACCAGAATAGTATCATCTTGTTCCTTGACCTCAATTCCAATTTTTGAACGGGGAGGACTGTATTTAATGGCATTGCTGAAAAGATTCAGTAATACCTGTTCAATCATATCTTGATCACCGAGTGCCGGCGATAATCGTTCTGGAATTTCTTGAATCACTCGGATCTGTTTTTTTTCTGCCTGACCTTTATAAATATCAACAATTTTATTGACAACTTGTTTCAGATTAAAGGGATTCAGTCTGATTTCAGTCCGTCCAGCTTCCAACCGGGAGATATCTAAAAATTTATTGATCAAATCGGTTAAACGTGTCGATTCTGCAAGAATAACCTTTGCATACTCCTCCGCCTTTGGATCTTTCAATTTGGCATCCAATAGCAATTCACTAAAACCATATATTGAGGTTAGTGGGGATTTTAACTCATGAGCCACCATTGAAACCAATTCAGTCTTGATCTGATCCGCTTCCTTCACCTTTGTCACATCTCGGATGACAGTCACCACACCAACCAGTTTATCCTCTTGGTTTTGGATTCTGGCTGCGTTGGCTTGAAATATTTTTTTCTCATGTTCTTGTACAATTGAAAACGAAAATTCTGCCGAACTTTGCGCTTGACCATCCTTTACTTCCTGCAGTAATGCAATAAGATGTTGATTTTGTATATGTTTTTGAATTGGTTTTTGTAGCACCTCTTTTTCGTTGAGTCCGAACCATTTTTCGGCTACGGAGTTGATCACAAGAATACGATCTTGAGAATCGGTTACCACAACGCCATCTGCAATATTTCGCAATATTGTTTCTGTCTTATTTTTTTCATTGACGATTTCGCCGATGTCAATTTTTTGTAGGTTGTACATTTCTTCCGCCATATAGTTGAAAATTTTTACGAGACGGTTCAAGTTGTGATTGTTGGAAGGGGGAATTTGATTTTCAAATTTGCCCCGGGCAACTTCGGTGACCGTTTCAATGAGCTGTATAAAGGGTTTATCGATCCACCTCGACAATAAGAGTCCAGCTAAAATAATTAAGGGAATCCCCAGCGCAAGAACTATAAACAGATCGGTTTTCAGAAAAGGGATTGGTTTGCTTTGAATGATGCGGGTTCTCTCCAATTGGAGTCTCCAAGGCAAATGATCAAAGTAAGAGAACAATAGATCAACATTGTTTTCATCAGTAACATTGTTTGATTTCGAGATCTTGTTTAAGGTAACCATTATATTTTCATCTGAATCCAAGAGTGCTACAGATTCCCCGTCCTGAAGAATCGTTTGTAGTAAATCGGGAATATCATCAAGTTTTATTTTTGCTTCAATTATCTCTATCGGATCTAAATTTAATGAAGAGAGACCGATCGATATGATTGGAAAACCGAAAATCTGATGATCGAATATGGGACCAAGAAATGAAGGTTGATTCACTTGATTCAAAGCTGATTCATCTTGAAAAATATAATTATATAAATTTTGACGATCATCCTCAGACATTTGAGTTACCATCTCATTCTCCAGAAAACTACTCTGGACAACACGGATCGGCCATCTCTTATTTTCAATCCAGACGGAGATGCATACGATTTTTTCATTCTCTGAAATCCATGATTCTAATAAGCGGTTTATATCAGATTCATCGGATGGAAGAATAGAAATCAGATTGTTCAATCGTTCAATCCATTGAAAATACACCTTATTTTCGATTATGGATGAGAGTAGTCGTGAACGATTCAGAGATTGATCGTCGGACGGGGATAGAAGACTTTGGGAAGAGCCATCTTTGCGAAAATACCAAACCGGTGCCAACAGTAGGAAAATAAGGACAAATAGGCATATCCATATTTTGACTAAAAGTTGAATGTTATATTTGTATTTCATTTTTTTTACCATGATTTCCATTTAAAAATTAGATGGTAATCACACGATTTCTACCACTTTTTTTGGCTCGGTACAAGGCCTTATCTGTAAGTTTGATCAGTGTCTCTTCATCATCCGTGTCTTGCGGGAAGGAAGCAACACCCACACTCACTGTGACCCGTTTGTCAGGCAGTTTTTCCTCATGGGGAAAGGAAGTTTGTTCGACGAGGCGTCTTATTTTTTCAGCAACCGTTTTGGCTGCTTTTTTATCCGTACCGGGTAGTATTAGTACAAACTCCTCTCCCCCATACCGTGCGAGACAATCGACATCTCGAATGTTTTGGTAAACGCGTTTGGCAAACAGTTTCAGTACTTTGTCTCCATTCGGATGGCCAAAAAGATCGTTATAGACTTTAAAGTGATCAAAATCCATGATGAGCAAAGAAACGGGAAGGTTAAACCGCCTCGATCGTGAGATCTCCTGGCGGAGCTGTTGACGAAAAGCCCTGTAATTGTATAGACTGGTCAATCCGTCCGTTACTGCTAATTTTCGAAGTTTTGTTTTCGCTTTTTCGAGTTCATTCACTTTCAGTTCAAGTGCTTCATGCAGTCTTTTGATACGAAGCAATGATTTGATACGGGTCAGCAGTTCAACCCGATTGATTGGTTTTTGGATAAAATCGTCAGCTCCAACTTCAATTCCCTTTATTCTTTCTTCATTGCCGTGTAAGGCTGTGACCATAATGACCGGTATAAAACTGGTTACCTCCGAAGATTTCAATTTTCGACAAACTTCAAATCCATTCATATTGGGCAGAAGAACATCCAAGATAATCGCACTGGGCGGGTTTTCGGCCACCATTTTCAAGGCTTCTTCACCATTCTTGGCCAATTGAACTTTGTACCCATCCGATGAAAGGTATGTTTTTAGCAGAAAACGGTTGTTTGTCTCATCCTCAACAACGAGAACCGTATGGATCATTTCAGGCAATTCAAGAGACAGTGTTTCAGTTTTGTTTATCTTATTGATCGATTGATCTCCTTCATCCCATCAGAATATACACGATCATTTGTCTATTCATCGCGTAGCAAAAAAGAGCAACCATCTATTTAAAAAGCACCTATGATTTATTTAATATAATATTATACTGAATTTCGATGTGCATTGCAAGAAGAAAAATCTCGAGATTTTTTGGGGATTTGGCGCACTCAGGACAGCGTACTATTGGTTTGAAAATGGTTTTAATTTACTCACAGAATTGTTGAACAGTCTGGAACAAAATCAGAGTGAAGTATTATCCTTCGATCCAAACATTTTCTTTTCCAAGAATGGTTCGGAGATCGGTTAGGAGTTCAGGTTCTGGATTGATCAGAAATTTTTTTAAGCGGAGCAGCAGATCGGCCCCGTCAATATTTCGAATGTTGAGATAGGTCTGGCATGAACCTGGATACTTTGTTAAGAGGGTTTGGATACGATCCATTTCTCCATCGGCCAGTTTGCTTCTCTCAATATTTAATGAGAGTCGTTTTGTGTAACGATTTCTTGCCTCTTCCAATGGGATTATATCGGTAGCCAGTATCGAGGCCTCTTCTTGATCACCGCGACGGTCCAGATTGCCCACAACGACAACCATCCGCTCATTCTGAATCAAATGGCGGAATTTTTCGTAAGGATCGGAAAACACAATCACACGAACCAAACCTGTAAAATCCTCAAGTGTAAAAAATGCCATGGATTTATCGCGGCGATCCAAACGGTTTCGAACACCTGTAATGATACCGCAAAGTCGTATGGTTTGCCCACTCCGTGTTATGGCAATTTTTTCTATCTTCGGATTTGCAAATGCATTGACCTCATCTTCATATTTCAGTAGTGGATGTCCAGAAATATAAAAGCCGAGGAGTTCCTTTTCTTTCCGGAGTGTTTCCGATTGGGACCAGGGATCGATCTGCGGCAATTCCGGATACAATTCGGGGGACGATGTCGTTTCACCAAAAATCGACGTTTGTCCCATGTCTCTATTCTGTTGTGTTGACTGCGCAAGTCCAACCACTTTCATACAGACAGCCATTTTTTGAGCTCGGTTGCCTTCCAATGAATCCATGGCACCGACTTGAATGAGGCTCTCGATAACCTTTTTATTAACAAGCCGCAAATTTACATTTTGACAAAAGTCATAAATGGTTTTAAATCGACCTATGCGCTCCCTACCCTTGATGATGCATTCAATGGCGCCTTTACCGACATTTTTGACAGCTCCAAGACCGAACCGTATTCCTTTTTCCATAACCAGAAATTGGACATAACTCTCGTTAACATCAGGAGGCAATATCTCGATTCCCATCCGTTTACATTCATCAATCAGAGTAACCACCCTGTCTGTGTTTCCCATTTCACTGGTTAAATTCGAAGCCATAAACTCTCTGGGATAATGTGCTTTTAAATAGGCTGTTTGGTAGGCGACAATTGAATAACATGTAGAATGGGATTTGTTGAATCCATAACCGGCAAATCGATCCATTAGATCGAAAATGCTGTTGGCGATCTCCTTTAAGACACCCTTTTTAATGGCGCCCCCTATGAAAGCTGCTCTTTGTTCCTGCATCAGGTCTTGGCGCTTTTTGCCCATGGCCCTCCTGAGCAGATCGGCCTCTCCCAGACTGAATCCACCCAATTCACTGGCGATCTGAGTAACTTGCTCCTGATATAGGATGATACCGTGTGTTTCTTCGAGGATTGGTTTTAAAAGTGGATGCAAATAGTGAACAGGTGTCTGGCCGTTTTTTCTGTTGATAAAATCGTTTATCATCTCCATCGGCCCAGGTCGATAAAGTGCATTCATGGCGATCAGGTCTTCGATTTTATCGGGACAGAGTTTTTTTAGATATTCCCGCATGCCACTGCTTTCGAACTGGAAAACACCGACAGTCTCTCCGTTTGAAAAAATGCTATAGGTGTCGGGATCATCATAAGGAAGGGTCGCCATATCGATTTCGATCCCCTTTTCTTTGAGCAGTTTCACAGTATGGTCAATCACGGTTAATGTTCGCAGACCCAGAAAATCCATCTTAAGTAGGCCGATGTCAGCAAGTGATTTCATATCGTATTGTGTCGTTACATCCCCCTGAGACGATTTGAATATAGGAACAAAATGGGTCAACTCGTCCGGAGCAATCACAACACCAGCAGCATGCGTTGAAGCATGTCTTGCCAATCCTTCCAAAACACGGCTATATTCGATCAATTTTTGATACCGTTCCTCTCTTTCACAGAGATCGCGCAGCTCGGTGACTTTTTTTAGAGCTGTATCCAGTGTCATCCCCACCTGCATGGGTATCATCTTTGCAATCTGATCGACTTCACCATAAGGAATTTTCAATACCCTACCAACATCCCGGATAACGCCTCTTGCATTCATGCTGCCAAAAGTGATAATCTGCGTCACATTCTTATTACCATATTTTTCTTTCACATAATCGATGATAGCGTCTCTTTTTTCATAGCAGAAATCGATATCAATATCGGGCATCGAAACGCGTTCGGGATTGAGAAATCGCTCAAAAAGGAGACCATAATGGATGGGATCAACTTCTGTTACACCCAATGCGTAAGAAACAAGGCTACCTGCTGCCGATCCTCTTCCAGGTCCAACGGGAATGCTCTGACTTTTTGCGTATTCAATAAAATCCATCACGATAAGAAAATAACCGGCATATCCCATCTTGTGAATAACTGAAAGTTCATATGCCAGTCGATTTTCAATCTCTTCCGTAACAACTGAATACCGCTTTTTTAATCCAATTCTTGCTTTCTTTTCGAGATATCCGTCCAATGAATCATTTGACTCATCATCTGGAATTGTATAATGCGGTAGATGGAGATCTTTAAAATCAAGCGCAACATGGCATTTGTCCATGATTTCCAATGACGTTTTTAAGACCTCCGGCATCTCTTTAAAAAGTGCTTCCATCTCTTTTGGCGATTTGAAATAGACTTGATCTGTGGAAAAGCGCATCCGTGTGGGATCGTCGCGATCTTTATTGGTCTGAATGCAAAGAAGAATATCATGTGCTTCTGCATGTTCTGGTTTTAGATAATGCGTATCATTCGTAGCGACGATAGGTATGTCAAGTTCTTTTGAAATAGACCGAATCCCTTCGATGGCTGTTATCTCCTCTGGAATGCCATGATTTTGTATTTCAAGATAGAAATTATCACCGAAGAGATTCCTGTAAAAGAGAGCAGCCCGTTTTGCCTCATTGTAATCTCCTTTAATAATATTGTAAGGAATTTCACCCTTCAAACAAGCAGAGAGTGCAATCAATCCATCGGCATGTTTTTTAAGTATTTCTTTGTCTATTCGGGGCTTATAATAAAATCCCTCTAAGTAAGCAATTGAACTCAATTGCATCAAATTTCTATACCCTTCAAGATTTCGAGAAAGGAGAATCAGATGGAAAGATGTCTCTTCGCCTCCCATTTTTTTTGACTTCTTCTCAAATCGGGATTGAGGCGCAACATAGGTTTCGATACCAATAATCGGTTTCAATCCCTTTTCAATAACGGCTTTATAAAAATGAATCGCCCCAAACATATTTCCGTGATCGGTAATGGCAATCGCTTCCATTTGATACTTAACTGCCGTATCGACGAGATCTTCTATACGACATGCACCATCCAAAAGGCTGTAGTGTGTATGGTTGTGGAGATGCACAAATGAGGACATAGGACCGTTCTTTTTATTAAAGTTTCAAATTTTCTTTTATACTTTGAATAGCCTGGATAATATTCTCCCGGTGACCAAATGCACTCAAACGGAAAAATCCCTCTCCGCTCGGTCCAAATCCACTTCCCGGTGTGCCGACGACCTTGGCTTCGTGCAACAGTTTGTCAAAAAAATCCCAGGAACGCATGGATTTGGGCGTTTTCATCCATATATAGGGCGCATTGTCTCCGCCATAAACAGTGATATCGATGGATTGAAGTCCTTTTTTAATCAGCCGGGCATTCTCCATATAATAATCGATCATTTGCTGACATTCCAGCATACCCCGATCGGAGAGTGCAGCTATACCACCTGCTTGTACAACATTGGATGGACCATTAAAAAAGGTGCACTGCCGTCTTCTCCAGAGTGCATTGATCTCCCCTTTTTTGGTATCTTCTGCGATCAGATCCTCGGGAACAACGGACCATCCGAGTCGAACACCGGTGAATCCTGCCGATTTGGAAAAGCTGTTGATCTCAATGGCACATGATTTTGCACCCTCCACTTCGTAGATGCTTCTTGGCAAGTCATCTTGCTGGATAAAGGCAGAATAGGCCGCATCAAATAGGATAATCGAACGGTGCTGATTTGCATAATCGACAAAGGTCGAGAGTTGATCTTTCGTGGCCACACACCCTGTAGGATTATTGGGGCTGCAGAGATAGATCAGATCCACTTTTTTTTCTGGGACTGAGGGGAAAAATCCATTTGATTCATTGCATACCATATAGGTAATGCCTTCATAATATCCTTTTTCACTATTGAATGGTCCTGTTCTTCCTGCGATAACATTGGTATCGATATAAACCGGATAAACAGGATCCTGCACAGCGATCCGGTTATCTGTTCCGAAAATTGATTGTATATTGCCAGAATCGGGTTTGGCACCGTCACTGACAAATATCTCCGAAACATCGACTGAAACACCTCTCCGACCATACTGTCTGATGATGGCCTCTCTTATTGGAACCTCACCTTCATAGGCGCCATATCCTGTATATGTGCTGACATCGGACAGTTTATCGACACCTTGATGCAGTCCCTCGATGACCGATGGCGGCAACGGTTCTGTCGTATCACCGATGCCGAGACGCATGATTTTTAAACCTGGATTTTGCTTTAAAAAATGCTCTGTCCGCTGAGCAATTTCGGGAAAAAGATATCCCGCAGCCAATTTGTAATAATGTTTGTTGACTGTTGCCATTCGTATTTCCTTGATCGGTTTATGATGATGTGCTGAACAATTCCTTGAATAGGATACCTTCGGCTACTCGGGTAACCGGACCCAACATCAAAACATCAAATTCAGGCGAAAGAGAGATCTCTAATTCACCACCAGGCATCTCAACTGTAATCTCTCGATCGCAAAGACCGAGTTTGTATGCAACAGCCGCCGCGGCACTGCTGCTGCTCCCTGAGGCCAGTGTATATCCTGCTCCTCTCTCCCAAATTTCGATTTGGATGCAATTTCGATTCGTTACTTTCATGAACTGCACATTGATACGATTGGGGAAACGGGAATCCATTTCAATGACGGGACCTGCTTCACGGGCCAGTTTTTCCGATATCTCTTCAAGGATAATCACACAGTGGGGATTCCCGATGGTAGCTGCACAAAAGGTAAATTCCCGTCCTGCCGCCTTTATTTTTTCGTTAATTACTTCTCTGGATTCCCCCGTGACGGGGATCTGATCGCTCATGAAACTGACCCTGCCCATCTCGACTTCAATAATGCGACCTCCCGGATGAACTCTGGATTGTACTGTGCCACCTATTGTCTCGATTGAAAAGGATTCTGTTCCTACAAGTTTGTGATCCCATAAATATCGGGAAAATATACGTAATCCATTACCACTCTTCTCAGCTTCACTGCCGTCCGGATTGAAAATTCGCAGTTTAAAATCACACAGAGTGGACGCAATCGGTCCCAGAAGGATCCCATCCGATCCGATACCGTACTGTCTGTGGCAGATGGTTTTGATCTGCGATTCGGTCAAATGAATACCTGCTTCTTTCGGATTCAGAACGACGTAGTCATTGCCCAGTGCATGGTATTTTGAAAACTTCATCGAAAACGGATTTCCTTAATCGTGCGTCGGCTTCAAATGATGAGAGGCTCCTGATCTCTCCAGATTTCAGCACCCAACGGTTTAAGCTTTTCTTCGATGTGTTCATATCCTCTGTCGATATGATAAACACGAGAGATGTCGGTCCGGCCTGCAGCCACAAGTCCTGCGAGTATAAGGGATGCGCTTGCCCTCAGGTCGGTGGACATAACGGGGGCACCGCAGAGATGATCGACACCCCACACGACGGCTTTGTTGTGATCGAGCGTGATATCGGCGCCAAGACGCTGAAGTTCTGAGACATGCGTAAACCGATCGAAAAATATCTTCTCGGTAATCACAGAGGATCCCTTAGCCAGACTCATCAGGACCATCCACTGTGCCTGCATATCCGTTGGAAAACCGGGATAGACATCGGTTGTCACATTGACGGGTTTGATCTGTCCATCCGACTGAATGCGAACCGCATGATTCACCACTTCTATCGATGCGCCGCTTTTTCGCAAATGTTTCAGCAAAGCGGTAAGATGCCTTGCATTAATTTCTTCTACCTTGACATCTCCCCCGGTCAAATGGGCTGCAATGAGAAAGGTTCCGGCTTCAATGCGATCCGGAATCACGGACATATCGGTGGGATTGAGTGTGTCTACACCTTCAATTTCCAGACTGCTGGTCCCAATACCCCCTATATGAGCCCCCATTTTGTTGAGAAAATCGCTCAGAGAGGCTATTTCGGGCTCCTGAGCCGCATTTTCGATCAATGTGGAACCCTTGGATAGAACAGCAGCCAGAAGCAGATTTCCGGTTGCGCCCACACTGGGCTGTGGAAGCATGATTCGGGCACCCTTTAATCGTTTGGCCTTGGCGACAATATATCCCCCTTCAATTTCAATATGTGCGCCCAGTTTCTGCAATCCTTCAATATGAAAATTTACTGGGCGAGGCCCCCATGCACATCCACCAGGCAGAGAAACTTTTCCGTATCCAAAACGGCCGATTAGTGGTCCCAGCACATAGATCGAGGCACGCATGGTTTTGACGAGATCATATGGGGCTTCGAAGATCGAACAGTTTTTGGTTTCGATCTGAAGAACATGTTCATACAAGGCGACATCGGTTCCCATGCTCTGAAGGAGGCGGGACATGGTTTTTACATCCCGCAGCATGGGTACATTCTGGATGTGATATCTTCCGTCCGCCAGGAGTGTGCCTGCCATGATGGGCAGCACAGCATTCTTGGATCCGCTGATCTGAACCGATCCCTTGAGCCTGTTTCCCCCGACAATAACGATTTTATCCATCAGGATCATCTATTTCCATTATTCTTCAAGTAATTCTCGGGCGCTCTGTAGCGCCGATTCGGTGACTTTCTCTCCGCCAATAAGTTTGGCGATTTCCATGACACGTTCTTTTTCGTTGAGACGGCGGATTGTCGTGTGTGACCGTTCATCTTTCACTTTTTTCTCCACACGATAATGGATATCACTGATCGATGCAATCTGGGGCAGATGGGTGATGCAGATCACCTGGTGTTTGCCGGACACATCTTTCAGATTTTTGCCGACAACCCGTGCAATACGTCCCGAAATGCCGGTATCGATTTCATCAAAAACCAGAACCGGAATAGCATCGGCTTCAGCCAGCACGGTTTTCAGAGCCAGCATGATTCGCGAGATTTCACCCCCAGAGGCGACGGAATTCAAAGGTTTCGGCTTTTCACCGGGATTGAGTGAGATGATGAACTCGACCCGATCGACACCGCGCTCCGAAACAGATACAGGTTTGTTATTGATTCGAATCCACCCATTGGGATTTTCATTCAGCGTCATCACGATCTTGAATATGCCGTTTTTTAATCCCAATTCCCCGAGGGATTCAATGGTCCTTTTTTCCAGATCGGATCCGATTGTTTTGCGATTTTTGGACAACGCTTCGCAGAGTCGGGTCAATTCCCGATTCTCGGCTATCCATTCGGTATTCAGTCGCTCAATATCATCCCCCAATGTTTCAATCTGTTCCAGTTCCTTTTTTCCGTACTCCAAAAACTGGATTACCTGTTCGATTGTGCCGCCGTATTTCTTTTTCAACACACTGAGGAGACCGAGACGTTCTCGCACCTCTTCGAGACGCTGGGGATTAAATTCGATTTTGGAGACATAGGTCTGAAAAGCGGTAGCAATTTCTTCAGCGGATATCCGGGCCGTTTCGCATTCTTTGATCCAGTTCTTGAAAACGACATCGACATCGGCAATATCGGTCAGGACATCATGTGCCAAAGAAAGTTTCTCTGAAACCGACCCTTCCCCATCGTAGAGCAAATCATTGATCAGCATGGATGCCTGGAAGAGTTTCTCGCTGTTTCGCAGAATCCGTTCTTCCTGCTCGAGCTCATCCTCTTCTCCGAGTGTGGGATCAACCTTGGCGATATCCTGAACCTGAAATTCGAGCAACTCCCGTTTTTCTCGGAGCTCTTTCTCTTTCCGATTCAACTTTTCGAGTTCCGCACGGATCTGTTTCACTTTTTTATAGGATGCTTTGACCTGATTTCGCAGTGTCTGATCGACTCCGAAATTGTCCAATACTTCAAGGTGCTGATCGACTTTGAGCAAGGACTGATGGGCATGCTGGCCGTGGAGGTCGATGAGCCTGTCCCCTATCTCAGCCAGCAGGGAATTGGAGATGGGTGAATCATTAGCGAAACTACGTGTCCTGCCTGACTGGTGGACTTCACGACGAAGGAGAAGCCCGTCCTCGCCAAAATCGATTTGATCCTTGAAATCGGTTAGATGACTCAGCACCTCTTTTTCAAAGAGCCCTTCAACCACGGCTATACTGCTCCCCTGCCGGATCACGTCGGTTTTGACACGCTCACCCAAAAGCATGCTGAGCGCCCCCAGTATAATCGATTTCCCGGCACCGGTCTCCCCTGTCAGAATATTCAATCCCGGTCCGAATTCAACCACCATCACATCAATTAGAGCGTAATTTTTTATGGATAAGGTTTTTAGCATCAATCGTTTTCAAAATTAAAAAATAAAAGGATTTGTCATGCTGAATTTATTTCAGTATCTCGGAGTAAGAGACCCTGAAACAATATTGAAACAAGTTCAGCACAAGATTCAGGGTGACAAATTTATACTATCATCCATCATTTCTCAAAATTTTCTGATTATTGGTTTGTTTTTTATCGGAATTCCTAAACACTTCAGAATATATTGAAAATATGTTTTGAATTCAAGAATAATCTATTTTATTTTCGGATTATTTTTAATTCGATTACTCACCGCATTCCCGATATTTTACTTTTCTTCAAAATGATCCCATTTGCCGGAAATTGCCGGATACGAAACCACACATTTTTTTCTTGAAATTGATCAAATGATTTGTTATACTTGTTTAATTCCATTTCTAAATTAAAGAGAGATAAACAATTGCGAATGATCAAACACATCTGCGGTTATACATAAATGACTGTTGATATGTTTTTTGTTTTCATGAAATGAATTAACAAAATGTAGGCATTTACACACACTATCAACTTAATATTTATAGGCATATAAAAGTTCATAATATGTCAGAATCTAAAAAAAGAAAAAATAACCAGCCAGAGAAAAAGAATAAAAAACTCAAAAAATTATTTTTAAAAACAATCTGGCGTTTATCTGGTTTATTGATTTGGTTATGGTTTTTCGATTCTATTAGTTATAAATTGCAAGGATATGAATGTTTAAATATTCCCAATAAATTCTTATATCTACTATTTATTGTTCCACTATTTTATATTCTCTCAAAAGAACCTTTGAAAATTGTATTATATGTATTTTATTTATTTACATTCCCTTTTGTAGCAATATACATCTTGATAAAAATAATAATTATAATATATAAATTTATAAATAAGCTATTACTATATATTACAAGAGGTATTGACCTCTTCACATGTATTACAGGTGCCATTTGCTTTTTTACAATTTTTGTAATACTTCAAATTTCTATAATTAAGATTGATGAAATAAATCTTCAATTACCCTTTGCTATTCTAAATCTTGTGGTTCTATTATTATTGATTTTGTCTATTACAAGATGGGTTCATGATCCATATCGCCCTGTTAAGAATTTTCAAGAAACCGTTTTAAAGATTGGTAAATCAGCAGCAAAAAAATATCATGAGAATAGTGTGAAAATTGCTATCGAGTCAAAAGATAAAAAAAGAATAACCAGAGAATTAAATCTCCTAAATTCCATAGAAAAGGGTTTATTTAAATTAAAAGAAAAATTTGATTTTCAATTTAAATTTTCTCTTAAAAAAAGAATAACAAGCTATTCTACGGCAGTTTTTTTTATTTTTATTCTAATTGTGTTATTTGGTTATGCAGGTTCGATATTATCCCTCACACGTTTAACCGCAACGGCTGAATATCCAACACTTTTAAAAATACAAAATAAACAAGAATTATTTGAAGGATTACCAGGAACATCAACATATCTTGATTGTGTATATCAAAGTTTTTCAATTATGACTATATCTCAAGATTTCACTTTGTCAAATACATCACCAGTTGGCAAAATAATAATAATTTTAGAAATACTGACAACAATTTTTATTTTTACACAATTATTAACCGTTTTCTCAACAATTATCGGTTTGGATGAAGAATTCAAACTTATTAGTATGGATGAAATCATTGATAAAATTACAAATAGAATTAATGTTTGGCGAAATGATTTAAACACTACACAAGTAAAAAAACTTCAAAATGGTGATAATAAAGAGATAAAAATCCCATGAACGTTCTGGGGTTCTGCCCCAGAACGCACAAATGAGGGGGCTTAGCCCCTGCAAAGGCAATCCAGAATCTATTCAATAAAATTTGAGAAAGGATATTGGCTAAAGGAAAACGGACGAAAGCATCTCAAAGAACATGTGATAGAAATAACAACTTGTACGGAATCGAACCTGAAAATGAGGAGGACTGACGATGAAAGAATTTATCGAAATGATTGCCAAACATCTGGTGGATCATCCGGAAGCGGTTGAAGTCAAGGAAGTCGAAGGCGAAAGAACCACGGTATATGAACTGCGAGTTGGAGAAGGAGAACTTGGAAAAGTGATCGGAAAAAAAGGGCAAACAGCCAGGTCGATTCGAACGCTTTTAACTGCTGCTTCTGCAAAAAAAGGAAAAAGAGCTGTACTGGAAATCTTGGATTAGTCCGATCACATATACGATAGATTGTATAATGAAATCCAGGATATTTTCAATCACAATTCTATTGCTCATTCTGACATACTGCTCCGGGAATTCAGATCTGCCCATCAAAGAAAAATTACAACAAGTTCTCGACCAGGAAATCAATAAAAGCTCGTAGGGTGGGTCGGAGACCCACCAATTAAAATATATAAACTATGCCTAACTATCGACGCATTTACATACCTGGTGGTATCTATTTTTTCACCATTGTTACATTTCACCGCCTTTCATTTTTAACATTGAAAGACGCCAGAAGAACATTACGAAACACATTGTGCAAAGTTCAACAGAAAAGGCCATTTCAATTAATCGCATTGTGTCTATTACCCGACCATTTACACTGTATGTGGAAACTGCCCGAAAATGATTTTGACTATTCCACTAGATGGCAACGTTGATTTTGGGAACACACAATCCGGAGTCAGGCTGACTATAACAAGCATATTAATTACATTCATTACAATCCCGTGAAACATGGGTATGTTCAAAAAGTGATTGATTGGCCATGGTCGACTTTTCATCAATATTTATCAAAAGGAATTTATCATCCGGATTGG
>JAFGDT010000121.1 GCA_016931965.1 bacterium
CCTCCGGATCCGGAACAGGAAAATTCAATCCCGTAACCTTCAAAATGGTCTGATCAGAGTCTTCTGCGATGCCGGTGACCTCCGGGCTGCTAAACATCCCTCCGCTCACCGGTATCGGCCATGCCCCTCTCTTGTCGCTTCTCCCCGTTTCCATCTCGTTCCCTCTCCCTCGCCCTCATATAGTTTACTACTCTAATTTATTCGAGGGTAGGTGTCTCACTCATATTGGCACAGAGGGGAAGGCGCATTCCCCGACACTCGAAATATCCATTGATCAACTGCGAATCCACGATCCGATCCACCGCCGCACGGGATGTGACCGAATCCAGATGCGCCCGAATCAACATCAGAAAAAATGTCGCCTTCGCATCCAGTTTCCGGGGACGGCCATCGAGTAATACCAGTGTTTCCAATTCAGGGATTTCCGGCTCTGTTTCCATACCGGGAAGATCCGGCGTCAGACGTAAATACCACTCCAGCTCTGCGATCCGATCCGCTTTCTTCCCCTTCGCCATCCGGTCGATATCAGAATCAATCCGATCCAAACATTCCGGTGTAAATTCCAGAAGACGAACCCCCTCCAACATTATTTCCTTCATTTCTGTCTCGGGAAAGGATAATATCGTGCTCAGAACGTTCTGGTTGAACCGGAATCTCTTTTGCGCCATGATTGCCTCCAATGGTTGCCTTGAATACAATCATTATAAGCAGTTATGGCGCTTTTTTCATGCTTTTTCTGCCATCTCAGGTGAGGTGGCTCGCGGAATTCTTACTTTTCGGATAGGGTCTAGCTAATAATAACAAGCCCCAAACACTCGGTCAACCATTTTTATCAATTTTTTATCCCTGCCTCGTTACTATATTATGCGGACTTCAGGCTTGACACAACTCTTCCAACTGGCAGATTGGAGGATTTTATGTTTTTTCGGAGAAAACGGGTCGGGCCTGATGAAAATTATACTTTGTTTTCTCCCACTAAAAATTATCCAAGATCCGGGAAGCAGACCAATCAAAATCTTTATAATCCCAATAGAGAATAACCATGTCAAAGTCCATCTCCATAACATTTTCATTAACAACTCTGAATTCAACATTACTTGCGACTGGTTGGTTTATTTCAAAGTTTAATGAATAATGTCCCCAATTTGGATACGAAACAGCATTCGGAAGAGTTATTATTCGCTCAGACAGGACATCATATCCATGATCTGATGTCACCAATAGCTTCAGTTTATCCTCGGGATTTAAAATCGATGTCTTAAGAACATAAGTTGCTTTATATACTCCATGAGGTATCTGAAAATAAGGTCCAGTAATGATGGTTTTAACATCCGAAAATGAGTCCTTTATTCTCCACACTTCTTTTGTATAGGATGTGGGATCGAAAACAAGTTGACCCGGTTCCGATAAAAAATAATCGGAGGTGACCATAATGTACGAGATGAGATGATCATATCTTCCTGCGTTCATTTTAATAATCTCAGCCAGGCGATTTGGATCAAATATTTTGCCTTTTGTTATCAAGGCAAGTTTATCATAATAGATTGAGTATCCCGGATCCCGGATGAGATTGATCCCGGTCTGAAGAGTTTCCCAATACCCCCTTGGTATTGTCCTTTGAAAGTGGCCAATTCTCCACCGACCGGTAAAACTGTCTTCGTCTCGGAGTCTCGACAACATCGGGTCAGTTAAAGCATTATATTCTATCAGATGAATATCCTTCCCCGCATACATCGCGTTGATTCCACCACCACCTACAACTTTAACTGTGTGTGAATTGGCTCGCATTTCTTTACCCTGGATGGCCCAGATATTATCAGAAAAAGGTTTCTCCAGAAAATGCAGTAGAAAACCGGTTTCCAGAAAATAAAATCCTCTTTCATCTGCGATACCATTATCGATAATCCTGTTTTCATATCTGAATTTGCTGTGTATGGGATTGAATGGAGAATCTATCCCAACGAGCAATACCAAAGGAAGGCTCAAGGTCAAATGTTTGATGTTCATTAAACGAGTGGCTATCAAAACCACAGAACAGACCAATGGAATACTGAGGAATCTCCCTGTCATAAAATCTCCACCAATCCACACAACATATGACAGATAAAGCAAAATTCCAATGGCAAAGGATTTTTTTATCCTATCTCGATAGAAGAACAAAACAGAGATCAATCCGGCTGCAATTGTGATGGGTGTTATGGGATCGAGTTTGAAAGAATTAATCAAATATTTAAGACCCTGTTGTATTAGTTCTATTTTACGAATCCCCGTATTTAATTTTGCATAAGCCGTATTAGGGAACAAAAAGCCATAGTAAACCAATGAGAATAATTCCCAGAAGAAAACGGGGGAAAACGCTATTAAACCCTTGAAAACGATGGTCCTCGGTTTCATGATCCGATTTCCGATCAGAAACCTTATGCTGTAAATTAACGGCGGAACATAAAGCAATATCAGATCGATCCGCGTCAAAGTGCTCAAGGAAATGATAAGAAAAAGATAAAAGATTCTTTTTCCTGTCAAGGTCTTAAGGAAAGTAATAAAGAATAAGCACATGAGAAAGATACTTAAGGGATTTTCCAGACCCGATGTCGAGAAATCCACAAATGCTTTGGATTGTATTAAGATCACCGAACAAAGAATTGAAGTGAAAGTAGATCTGGAGATTCTAAAGTTGATTAAAGAGAACGAAAAAACAGATAAGATCATCGATAACAAGGTTGTTGTTAAAAATGCTTCACGGGTGATTATGTAAAAAATCGAAATTAAAAACATCCACAGGGGGTGCGTGTAAGCTTGAACCCTTTCACTGATATTGAATCGCAATCCGTAACCATTTATGAAATTGTCCACAGTTCTTATCGTGAAAAAAGCATCGTCACAAATCCAAGCCGTTTTCAGTAAAACTATGCAAAAAATAACCACGAGCAATACAAGAAGTGTTTTTGATAAACATGTGCGCAGTTCAGATGTCATTCAATGATCTCAGTCGAAATTTACACTTATTATTCAAGACGATTTCGCTGCTTGGTAATCGCCAACGGATAATTACCGTCAGAAAGAAAGCCGTGATGTAATAAACCAGGCTTGCTGAATATTGATTCCAGAAAAATGAAAAAGCCAGGAAGGGTCCCAGAAGGCATAAAATAATAATAAATAGAGATACAGGAGTGTCCGGCTTCAGAGCGCTGGGTCCCAGAATCCAGATCAGGAACCAAGGCCAGATATGTCCCACAGACGTCAGGAGAACTGTGGCCAAAACAGATATAATCATATTGATCAGTACCATGTCTTTCCCCGATTTGAAATAGGGGATAACCGTGCGAGACAAGATCCCCAAACATGGTATGAATACAATCCACCAGGCGAGTCTATATGACATCGGGCTGCCTACTAAATCGGATGCCTTCATCAATGCCGCACTCGGCGAAAAAATCGGCGGCCACTTTTGCATTGACAGGATGGGATCCAGAAATCGGAGATCCCTGGCGAACAGGGTTATAATATAAATCGCCATCAGGCAAGCTATTGTGAATGATGCCCAAAATGATTTCTTTGAAATCCATTGTTTTTTCCAGGCTGCTGAAAATTCAACTATGAACAAAGGGAGGGTGATGTATTTGATCAGTATGGATGCTGTCAGGAAAAAAGAAGTCAGTCTATGGCGGTTGCTCAGGAGTAAAAACATCCAGATCATTACAAGTGACACCATGACAATATCGTTATGAGCTTCTCCGATGGACAAAATAGTTGACATGGGCATCCATCCGAAACAGCACACAGCCAAAGCTACGTTTGTTTTGGGTATAATTCTGGCTATCCCTGCAACCGACCGCAGAGCAATTATCCATGTTGATAATAATATTAGTTTGTGGATTATAAATTCAATGAATACGTTCTCATGGGCGATCCAGGCAATCCATGAACAAACGATGCACCACAACGGTCCATATGTCATCTTGAGATGACTGAAAACTAGGGGTTGGCCTTCCAGACTGTATGGTGTCAAAACGGTATAGTAGGGGTTGTCGCCTTGAGAAGCCATTCGACCCCATGCGACTGAATACCAGAGATCCTGAGTAAAAATCGGAGCCATGAAAAATGTAATTACAGCAAAAATGACTCCCCATCGGAGCAGTTGACGAACGGTTTCCCCAGCATCGGATTTTCGAAAAAGCTTTATGAAAAGAAAGCTAAAACTGAATGAGGATGTCAGAATGGGAACATAAAAAGCAAGAGCAGCAATCCAATGGTGTTCCAGGGGTGATTTACCGCTAAGGATTGAGTAGAGGGGAAGTATGATAAATTCAGGTAGAAAGTGAATGGAATCAAGCCACCGACAAATCATATCCAATTCCTTGCATGGATACCCTTGAGGATTCGGACTTTGGAAACCATTGGAATATATTACGGTCATTCCCCAGGACACCGGTACAAGCAGGCATAAAGAGAAAATATAAATAAATCCCAATTTGCGGATAGTCTGTTTTAACGAATCAGATTTTTCGGTCATCTTGTTTCAAGAGCCGTTATCAACCTGAATTTTGTTCTTCATTGCCATTATAGGCTTTACAGGTGTATGCCTCTCCGACGCTATAAAGAAGTTATTGCTCCTGTGACTGCATTGGCCGCGAGACGGTGTCCGGCTGGATTAGGGTGATCAAAATCGTCCGACCTGCGCTGAAAGCTTGCGGCTGGAAGGCCGGTTGATTGGAATATTGGAAGAAGATCCAAAACTCGCAAATTACACGATTTGGATAATTCGACGACTTTTTGATGAAGGTTCGCCCAAAAGTAGTTTTCGAAATCACATAATATGGGGAAGATTATAAGAAGAACAGAAAAATTATGGTTCTGCCCAATCTGGTGGAGATCGATAAAGGCTTGTCGAAGGTGAACCAGTTCAGTAGGAATTGAATATGTGACGCGGAAATAATCGATTGGTCGGGCTTTTTTCAGTTCATCGGTTTCCTTCTTTGATGCAAGCCAATGATTCAGACGTACCTGCAGTGTCCGGTATTTAATCATAAACGCCAGTTCGGAATGCTGCAATATAAATGACACGAATTGTTCTTTCAATGTTTCTTCAAACCGCCAAGATTTGTTGCGCCATGTATTAAAATACGGCATTTCCCGGCTGTAGTTCCCCACATCGTTTAGATTGTAGCCGACAAGGACCATATCCGGATCGTATTTCACGCCGTTAATCCTCAAATGCTCCACTTCCTGGACGGTGTTATAGCCGTTGACGCCGAAATTAATCACTTCGTATCGCTGGTCGGAATCTGTGGATCTTTTGTTGAGCAGTTGTTCTATAATCTTTGGATAGGTTTCATCCCAACTGACTCCTAAACCATATGTAATTGAGTCACCAAGCACGATAATTCTAAAAATGTCTTGAGGTTTAATCATATTATACTCCCGGTCTCTGAATCCCTGCAAGTTGATTCTGTTTTCGACACCGTCAATTGTGGAATACCCTCCCGGTTTGTTTTCGTAAACCAGGATCGGATTATCAGATGCGCGAAGAAGATTTTTTGAGAATATCCGTCGGGTGAAATGATCATTAACCTCAGAATATTTCACTGCTAATTCAGCTAATATGAGTCCGAGAATAATCGAAACAAAACTCAAGAAAAAACATGATTTTAAACCAAACCGTTTTTCATCCGGTTGCTTATTCTCGACAATTGAAATCAATTTTTTATCTCCGCAAGACGGAAAGAATAAGCCCATCCATTGAACAATTTACCGGTTTTATCTATCACTTTACCGATTATCTTGTCTAGGAAAATCACTGAATTCATGTTTTTACTATAACAATTATTTCTGGCTGCAGCAACATAATATTTGCTTGACTCATCTTCAACTCATCTTTGACAGTGGTTTTATAAAAAGCATTTAAAATCAACAGGTTAAATGCGCACTAAAAGTTCTTGGTACTACAATTTAAAAATTGTTTAAATTCAATGGGTTACAGATCAGATGTTTGTATCTTGTTGATTTATTTGACAATTCTTTTGGTCGAATGAGCGCTCACCGCTCGGATGGCTTCCGAAGAGGCCGGTTCGATCTGTGATCGGATGGTGAAACATTTGCTGCCGACCTTCACATCGCTCGTATGACATCGTTCAACTCCGAAAGCAGTCGATCAAGAGACAACCGTTTGATTTTGGCAACATAAAACTGAGCCATAGCGGCAAGATAAAATTGAACCACCGTAGCCAGGTTATATTTTGCAGGGCAATGAGTCAAATTGCTTCTATATCCTCATATGAAACTGATGGATAAGTCGTCGTAGTAGATGTGGGAAAGTTTATAACTCGAAGAGTTTTCCACAAGCCGTCATTTCCACATCTTTTTATCTGGGTCATGATCCACCTTTTTCCAGTGCTGTATGTAAGTGTTTTGAATGTTTCAATCGGTAGCTTGCTCCCTGTGTTGTGATGATTTCACAGTGGTGGACGAGTCGATCCAGTAGCGTTTCGGTCAGTTTTTCGTCGTTGCCGAATACTCTGGGCCATTCGCTGAATGTTAGGTTGGTGGTGATGAGAGTGGAACGGCGTTCAAATCGGTCAGCCAAGACATTGAATAGGAGTTACCCGCCCACACGGTCAAAGGGAACGAATCCGAGCTCATCCAGTATCAGGAGATCCTGGGTCAGGAGATGGCGTTGCATTTTGCCCAGTGATCTTTCATCCCGGGATTCCGTTAAATCACGGACCAGATCGGCAGCACGGGTGAATTTGACACGGTATTTTCTCCGGCACGCTTCGATGCCCAGCGCAATTGCAAGATGCGTTTTCCCCGTACCAATAGGTCCTGCAAATATCAGGCTGTGACGGTTGGCGAGCCATTCACAACAGGCCAGCCGGTGAATGGATTGGGCATCGATCCCATGGAGGATTGTGAAATCGAACCCATCCAATGTCTTCAATTCAGGGAATCTGGCCTGTTTCAATCGCAGCTTTGTGACGGAATCTTCCCGGGATCTTATTTCTGCATTCAACATTTGCAGCAACAACTCATCCAGACTCCATTTCTGGGTCCGGGCTTCCCGGAACAAGCTGTCCACTTCCCGGCCCAGTCCCGGCATTTTCAGCCGTTTCAGCGCATCCTGGATTCTAATCCTCAGATCATTTCCATTCATGGCCTCACCTCCAGCAATTGATCAAATGGAGATTCCGGGCCAAATCTGCCACCCATTCCGACGGAAAGTTGGCCAGTATTCCGGGGTGTTCCGGAACGGGACAGGTAGGCTGACCTCATCCTTTTCCTTTAATGTTTCCCCCTGCACTTTTGGCGGGAAAGGGGGAACCGATGGCAAGGGAAAGGATTCGCATGAAAAAGATAAGGGAAATTATCCGGCTGGCCCAGACGGTCGGGATGAGCCGGAGACAGATCGCGAAGGCATTGGACATATCGCGGCCATCTGTTGACAAGTATCTGGGCGACTTCCGTTCATCCGGTTTGAGCTACTCGCAGGTGGAGGCGATGAGCGACAGTGAGTTTCTGTCCATTTTCGAGAGGAAGGACCAGGAGAAGGATGGACGATATCAGGCGCTGCTTGCGTTGTTTCCTCATTTTGTGAAGGAGCTGAAGCGGAAGGGAGTCACTCTTCAGTTGTTATGGGAAGAATATCGGGCGAAGCATTTGGAGGGATTCCAGTATTCCCAGTTTTGCTACCATTTTCAGATGTTTCGAGACAGCCTGGAAGTGTCGATGCATCTGGACCACAAAGCGGGCGAAGCGGCGTTTGTGGATTACACGGGAGACAGACTGGAGATCCGGAATCCGATCACCGGAGAGTCGACTCCGGTGGAAGTATTCGTGGAGATCCTGGCTTCCAGTCAATTGACGTATGTGGAAGCAACACCCAGCCAGAGACTGGAAGACTGGGTCCGATCGAACGAGCGTGCACTGAGATTTTTCGGGGGTGTACCCCGGCTGACAGTGATCGACAATTTGAAATCGGGAGTCACGATCAGCTGCCGGTATGAGCCGGGGATCAATTCGACGTTTGACGATTTTGCCCGTCATTATGGCACGGTGATTCTTCCAGCACGGGCGGCCCGGCCTAAAGACAAGGCGCTGGTCGAGGGCGCGGTCAAACTGGTGTATCAGAGGATCTTTGCGAGGCTGAGGGACCGGGTGTTTTTCGGCATCGAGGAACTGAATCAGGCCATATGGGAGCTCCTGGAACTGCACAATAACAAGGCGTTCCAGAGGCTGAGGATAAGCCGGAGGGAGTTGTTTGAGGAAACCGAAAGGCAACAGCTGCAGCCGTTGCCAATCGAGCCGTTTGCGCTGAAGGAATACCGGAGGCTGAAGGTGCAGTGCAACTACCACATCGAGCTTCGCGACGATCGCCACTTCTATAGTGTCCCGTGGTATCTGAAAGGCAAGCCTGTCACGGTAGCGTATGATGACCGGGTCGTCACGATTCACTACGACAATGTCCGAATCGCCCAGCATTTCCGTGATCGTACAGTCAACGGATATAGCACGTTGCCCGAACACATGCCGAAGGAACACCGGTTCCAATCGGAATGGAGTGCCGAGCGGTTTCTGGGCTGGGCGAGAAAACTGGGAGATTCCGTCGAGAAGGTGATCGCCGGAGTCATCGCCAGCAAGGATCATCCCGAGCAGGCGTTCCGGGCATGCCTGGGTATTTTGAATCTGGCCAGAAAGCATGATCTGAAAAAGCTGCTCCGGGCCTGCGAGATCGCTCATGAGCACCGGATGTATTCCTACAGGCGAATCGTCAATATTCTCGAATGTGGATTGGCGGACCAGGGCGAACTCGATTTCAACACTTCCCGGATACCATCACATGAAAACATCCGTGGCAGCCGCTATTACGCCTGAGGAGGATGACATGGACCGTCAGACGATTCAGAAACTGGAAAAGATGAAACTGCATGGCATGGCACGGGCGTTTCGGAACACGATGGAAACCGGCATGGCCGAGAAGATGACACCGGACGAGATGGTGGCCCTTCTGGTCGATGCCGAGTGGGATGACCGTCATAACCGGAGACTCGCCAAACTGCTTAAGAATGCCGGGTTTCGATACCCGGCGACATTCGATCAGATCGATTTCTCTCTGAACAGGAATCTGGACAAGAACCTGATGATCCGACTCTCCGGATGCCAGTGGATCGCCAAACATAAGAACATCATCCTAACCGGGCATTCTGGAACAGGTAAGAGCTGGCTTTCATCGGCGCTGGGGCACCAGGCCTGTTTATATGGCCATTCGACCGGATATTTCCTGTGCTCCAAGCTCTTCAATCAATTGAAATTGGCACGGATCGACGGATCCTATCTCAAGGAAATCGAACGGCTTCAGAAACTGGAGGTCATCATCTTCGACGACTTCGGACTCGAATCATTCGAGACCAAATCCCGTCTGGCTTTCCTGGACATCCTGGAAGACCGGCACGGCAGAAAATCGACCGTCATCGTCTCTCAGATCCCCGTCAGCAAATGGCACGAAATCATCGGCGATGCCACCATTGCCGATGCGATCTGCGACCGCATCATCCATTCCGCCCACCGGATCGAACTCAAGGGAGAGTCCGTGCGGAAACTCTATTCCAAAAAGGAGGAGTCGTGATCCTGATCATACTCATGAAAGGGATCGTGGGAATGACGGGACTGACGCTCCTGGGCAGAGCTTGTGGAAAACCATCCGGGTTTACACACAACCTCCGCACAGGAGCTTGGATAAATCTCGGTCTCCGGGGTGACCTCGAATTACCCACACTCCCTTGGATAACTCTTCGAGTTACCCACATTCCCACAATCCTGGCGACGGCGATCCCCTTTTTCCCGAACAACCAAACCGAAAACAGGACAACTGCAATTGAACCACAAACATCACTTATTTCTGTCTTAATTTTCTTCTTGACTCATTATCTCCTCATCAATAACATTCTCTCGGGTGACAGCAAAAATAAGATACATTCTCCCTGCAAATCTGCCACCCGGACCTGCTCAATGAGGCGTAACCATGGATGAGGTCAACCTGGCCAACTTTCACCCGGAATCCATGGCAACTTTCACCGGAATACACATCCAAACACGCTGACCGGAGTCATTCGGATCTCGACCGACTGGAGAGGAGAGAGGTGGTCCCCAAAATTCGGACGGCGTGTTAAGGTGGTTCCAGACTTCTGAAGAGGAGGTATGGAACGATGACGAAGAGACGGAGGTTTTCGGCAGAATTCAAGGCCAGGGTGGCATTGGATGCGTTGTCAGGAGGCTACACTCTTGCTGAGTTGGCTGCCAAGTATAATGTCCACCCCAACATGATCACCCAGTGGAAGAAGCGGGCCAAGGAGCATCTTCCCGAGCTCTTTGCGAAAGATACCGACCGGAGCGATGCCGCGCGTGAAGCCGAGGTGAGAGAGCTCCACGCCAAAATAGGAAGGTTGGTCGTTGAAAACGATTTTTTATCCAAAGCCTTCGGTCGTTAAACCATGACCGGAGGGCAGCAATGATCGAACCGAAACATCCTCAGCTCAGCATTACCCGCCAGTGCGAACTGGTCCGTATCGCCCGGTCTTCATATTACTATTCACCCATGGGCGAAACGCCGTTCAACCTGGAGTTGATGAAAGTAATGGACATGCAGTTTTTGGATACGCCCTGGTATGGATCCCGTCAGATGGCTCTTCATCTTCGCAGGAAAGGATACAAAATCGGTCGAAAAAGGATCAGGCGATTGATGCAGAAGATGGGCCTCAGAGCCATATACCAAGTGCCAAGGACTTCCAAACCGCATCCGGAACACAGGATATATCCCTATTTGCTTAGAGGTTTGACAATTGACAGACCGAACCAGGTCTGGTGCGCCGATCTGACCTATATCCCGATGTATCGGGGTTTCCTATACCTTGTGGTGATTATGGAC
>JAFGDT010000122.1 GCA_016931965.1 bacterium
GTAATTGAAAAAGAAGAATAAATATAATCCAGAAAAACACAACAGACATTCCATTCGGTTGAAAGGGTATGATTATTCCAGTCCGGGGTATTATTTTGTGACGGTTTGCACGTTTCGGCATCGGTGTATTTTGGGAGATGTTGTGAAAGAAAATATGATTCTGTCAAAATACGGACATGATGTTGAATATACGTGGTATGATTTACCCAAGCATAATTTTCATATAGCATTGGACCAATTTATCGTGATGCCTAACCATATTCACGGGATAATCATTATTAAAGATTTGTCTGTAGGGGCAGGTTCAGAACCTGCCCCTACAAAGAAACAACATGGATTACCAGAAATAATCCGCCAATTACAGACATTTTCTGCTAGACGGATCAATCAAAAACGAAATACTATTGGCCGGCCTGTTTGGCAACGCAATTATTATGATCACATCATCCGAAATGAAGGATCATTACATCGTATTCGGGAATACATTATTTACAATCCATTAAAATGGGAATCAGACAAGGAGAATCCAATCAATTGGAAGAAAAAACCATGATCGGCAAAACCATATCACACTATAAAATTATAGAAAAACTCGGTGAAGGCGGCATGGGTGTGGTTTATAAAGCACAGGACACCAAACTGGACCGCCTGGTAGCATTAAAATTTCTACCTGTTCGCCTTACAGCCAGTGAAACAGATAAGGCCCGTTTTCTGCAGGAGGCCAAAGCCGCTTCAGCCATCAATCACCCCAATGTGTGTGTGATTCATGATATTCAGGAACATGATGATCATCAATTTATTGTCATGGAGTATGTGGAGGGCAGGACATTGCGGGATGTGATTTACACCCCCCTTAGTCCCCCCTCGAGGGGGGATTTAGGGGGGTGTCAAGGTCTGCCACTTAAAGAAGCCATCGAGTATGCCATTCAGATTGCTGAAGCTCTCGAAGCGGCTCACGAACAGTCCATTATTCATAGAGATATCAAATCAGAAAACATCATGATCAACACCAAGAACCAGATAAAAGTAATGGATTTTGGGTTGGCAAAACTGAAAGGAGCACTGAAACTCACAAAAACATCCAGCACGGTTGGAACACTTGCTTATTCCTCACCCGAGCAGATCCAGGGGCAGGAAGTGGATGCCCGGTCCGATATCTTTTCATTTGGAGTGGTATTGTATGAAATGATCACTGGACATCTGCCCTTTCGCGGTGAGTATGAATCAGCAATGGTCTATTCGATACTCAATGAAGAACCGGAGCCGATTCAGAAGCATTTGCCTGAGATTTCTTCAGAAATCGTTCACATCCTTCTTTGGGCATTGGAGAAGAGCCCGGAAGAACGGTATCAGTCCATACATGATATACTCATTGATTTAAGAAGGGTAAAAAAAGAGACTTTACGGGTTTTTCCTGCACCAAAGATATCAGTCACCAAAGCAAAGGTTTTGGGCGCCGCTTCTGAGAAAGAAAAGACGCTTAGTGCAAAATCCCGAAAGCTGTTAACCAGACCTGTTTTTTGGATTCCACTGGTTTTAGTAATCATTTTTATTTTAGTTGGTTATTTTATTTCCCAATCATCAAAAAAGACCATCCCTATATGGATGCAGCAGGACACACCTCTTAATCCACTGACTTCGGAACCCGGATGCGAACGCGGAAATATTTCTCCGGATGGTCATTATCTGGTTTATGAAAATGGCCGCTATGAAATCATACTTAAGGAACTGTCCACAGGAGAGACGACAAAAATAGCCGTCTCTGAACCGGGAATGCATTATGGCCCTGTTTGGTCTCCGGACGGGACACGCATTGCGTTTATTATATACAATCATCCGGATTATGGTTTTGTCATTTGCAGTGCGGTGGGAAATGTGGTCATGCGCCGGTTCGAAACAACAGAGAATCCCTATTCTCTTTCCTGGTCACCTGACGGATTGACGATTGCATGTTTACAGGTAGAGCTTTCCAAGTTACTGATCCTGCAAAATCTTGATGGGACCATGAAAAAGTATCCGCTGGATGCAATTGTTTGCCAGTCCGTTGCATGGAGCCCCGATTCAAAAAAGATAGCATTCATTGAAGAACGGTCAAGAGACCTTTTATTAAGATATGAGAAAAAACATTTTGGAGTTATTCGGATTCTGGATACTGAAAATGGTGTCATATCTGATAGCTTGAAAGGAGTCAAAGCTCATTTTGGTGGTGCTCGTGCAGGGGGTGTAACGTGGAGTCGTGACGGACATTATCTCGTTTATGTCGGTTATGACGGCATCAATTCAGATCTTTTTGCACTTCCCATGAAATCAGACTATTATTCTGTATCTGGACCGCCAATCTGTATCAGGAAGTTCACAAAGTATCAAATACCCCTTCGTCCTGTGTTCACAAAGGATGAACAGCAGCTCAGTTTCGGGATAAATGAATACAATAGGGATATATATTTCATGTCCATTGATATTCCCACAGCACGTATATCAGGAGAACCCAAACCAATTGCTACAGACCGGAGAATAGATGACGAACCTTGCTGGACACCGGATGGTAGTGGAGTCGTGTTTGTATCTGAACGTGAAGATCAAAAGGATTTGTATCGTTTTTCATTGGAAAACAATACGATCAAACGCCTGACTTTTACAGAACAGGAAGAGCAGAATCCTCAATTTACACCTGATGGCAAGAGCATCAGTTTTTATTCAAATGAAGCGATATGGAGTATCCCAAGTGAAGGCGGATCTGCCAGACATCTTACACCAGACGATCTTAAATTGCTGAACAACTATATATGGTCCAGAGACAGCACTATACTTTTTGTGACCACAATCGATAATTCAGACGTTCGTTATATGAAGCTTATTCAACTGGACCTCAAAACAGGAACACAGGAAGTATTAAGAGGAATGCTCAGGGATCCTGGTCTTTCACTTTCTCCTGATGGCAGCCAATTGATTGTTTCCGGAGTTGATTTGAACAATGCGGATGGTAGTGAGAAAATTGTGGTATTAGATATCCAAACAAAAACATGGAACACTTTAGAAAAACAGTTGGCTTATAACCGTTATACCATTCATGGGCGATTCTCATTTTCCCATGACGGGCAGTATATATTGAATGAATGGCTATCACCAACAGAAGAGATATTTGTGGAATTGTTGCCTGTGAATGGCAGTCAGCCTAAAAGCGTTCAGTTTGATCAAAGTCATTTTCCCAGGGATATTTATAAGGATATTTTTATTGGTCAGATTGATCCGTCTGGAAAAAGAGTACTGATTACAGTCTATTCTGAAGAAGCAGACATGTGGGTGCTGGGAAACAAATAGAGCCATAAATTTTTAAGGAATAGTTATGATCTGCAAAACCATATCACACTACAAAATCATAGAAAAACTCGGTGAAGGGGGATGGTTGTTGTCTACAAAGCCGAAGACACCAAACGCAAATGCACAGTATCTTTTAGAATTCTGCAATCAGGATTACGTGTATAAAGTCCCCCCTGTCAAGGGGGGATTTAGGGGGGTGTTTTTTAACATTCAAAGGAAAAATTATTTGAGAATTCATTTTATTGAAATTGATGGTATTACTTATAATGATAAAGAGCAAGCTGACAGGATGAGACAAAGGGAAATCGAAAAAATGGGATTGCGATTTCTACGTTTTTATGATTCTGATGTGAGAAACAATCTGAATGGCGTGCTTATTTCTCTGGTTAATTGGATTGAAAAAGTTGAGGTTGAAGAGTGTGTATCACCTTAGACACCCCCCTGTTGTCCCCCCTTTTTAGGGGGGACTTATTTTGTTTGAAAGGACAAATATGATCGGCAAAACCATTTCACACTATAAAATTATCGAAAAACTTGGCGAAGGCGGCATGGGTGTCGTTTACAAAGCTGAAGACACCAAGCTCAAACGCACAGTCGCCCTGAAATTCCTGCCTCCCCATGCATTGGGCTCTGAAGAGGAAAAGGCCCGTTTCATACACGAAGCCCAGGCAGCAGCCGCTTTAAGCCATCCCAATATCTGCACGGTTTATGAAATAGACGATGCTCATGAACAGACCTTCATTGCCATGGAGTATGTTAAAGGGGAAAGCCTGAAAGAGAAACTTTCAAAAGGACCCCTGAAACTGAAAGAAGTCATCCAGATCGGCATTCAGGCTGCAGAAGGCTTGAATGAAGCCCACAGGAAAAAGATGATCCACAGGGACATCAAGAGTGCCAATATCATGGTGACAGAGAACAACAGGGTGAAGATCATGGATTTCGGGCTAGCCAAACTCTCAGGAAGGACAAAAGTAACCAGAACAGGCGCAACCGTGGGCACTATCTCCTACATGTCTCCCGAACAAGTAAAAGGAGAGAAAGTGGATCACCGTTCCGATATCTGGTCTTTGGGTGTAGTGCTTTATGAGATGATCAGCGGTCAGTTTCCGTTTCCGGGGGAGTATGAGCAGGCTGTGGTTTATAACATTATGAATGAAGAGCTTGAACCGCTGACAGCCCTGAGAACCGGTGTGCCGATGAAGCTGGAAGAGATTGTCAACAAGCTCCTTGTCAAGGATCCTGACAACCGGTATCAGCATATTGATGAACTGCCTGTGGATCTGAAAGCGATTGATTTTTCATCCACCTCTCAGGTTTCAAGAAGGTCTATTTCAGAAATTACTACAAAGAAAATGCTTGTTAAAGAAAAACAAATAAATTTAAAGATTGCTATACCCTTGTTGATTATAACAGCAATTATATTTCCTATTGTAACATGGCTTTTCAAACCTAAAACGGAAAAACAGGTTGTAAGATTCCCATATTTTCTTCCACAGGGTGAAACAATGAGCCCTGTTCGTTTTGCATTATCACCTGATGGTACAAGAATTGTGTTTGGTACAGCTCCAGCGGGAGAAAAACCCCTATATATTCGTAGAGTAGATCAACATAATCCAATACCGATAGAAAATACGGAAGGTGCCTATACACCATTTTTCTCGCCTGATGGAAGACAATTATGTTTTTATGCAAATAATCAACTGAAAAAGGTTCGTATAGATGGAGGACCGGCTCAAACCTTATGTGATGTTCCATCATTGCCATATTGGGGAACCTGGGGTGATGATGATACGATCATTTTTGCATGTGCTGATTGGGGGCTTTTACGTGTATCGGCTTCAGATGGAATCCAAGAAGTCATTTTAAAACCGGATTCTGGGAAAATCAGCACCTATTACTGCTGGCCGGAGATGCTTCCAGGAAGCAAAGCCGTGTTATATACAACCTGGGAAGGTACTTCCTATGATGAAGCCAATATCGCTGTACTTTCTTTAGAGAGTGGTCAGTCAGAGACACTCATCAGAGGGGGAACATCTCCGCGCTATTCACCAACGGGCCACATTTTATTCGGGCGTTCCGGCTCCTGCTGGGCAGTCCCATTTAATGCAAGGAAGCTTGAAATAACAGGAGATGAAGTTCTGGTTCAAGAGTCAGTTTATATAGGTGTTGACGGTTTTGCAGATTTCAGAGTTTCAAAAAATGGAACTCTTGTCTATATCCCTGGGGGGGAAGAACTACTTGGAGAACAACGGATACTGGTTCTTGTCGATCGTCAAGGACATGAAACACCGTTAACAGACATTCAGCGTTCTTACGGATCTCCCCGATTTTCACCGGATGGCAATCGGGTGGCTGTGGATTTATTTGAAAATTATAATTATCATATCTGGATCCATGATGTTGTACGCAACACACAGATCCCTTTGACATCAGGAGACAATAGGAACGAAGAACCTATTTGGACTCCGGATGGAAAAAGAATTACCTTTCAGTCAAATAGATCAGGTGTTAGAAATATTTACTGGAAAAGGGTAGATGATATCGGAGAAGCGGAACCTCTTTGTGCAAGTGAAAAATTTCAAGACTGCGGCACATGCTGGTCTGAAGATGGAACATTGTTCGCTTTCATTCAACAAGATTCAATTACAGGATACGACATCTGGGTATATACAACCAGAGACAGCATGGCTGAACTTTTTCTAAATACACCGAACAGAGAATACACGCCGGCTATTTCACCCAATGGAAAGTGGATAGCATACACCTCAAATAAAACAGGACGTAATGAAATATACATTAAAGCTTATCCCGGTCCGGGAGGTGAAGAACCCGTTTCGACGAATGGAGGATTTGAGCCAACATGGGCGAAAGATGGACGAGAACTGTTTTATCGTGAAGAGAATAAGATGATGGTTGTCTCTGTAGAAACAGAACCTTCATTGAGGTTGGGATTACCAGAGTTGCTTTTTGAAGAACCTTATTATTCTACACAAGCGAACTCACAATATGACATTCATCCTGATGGCAATCGATTTCTGATGTTAAAGACTGAGGAGTCTGAATCATCAACGAATCAAATCAACATCGTCCTGAACTGGTTTGAGGTGCTGAAGGAGAAAATGGCCGGTGCGGGGGAGTGATGAGGAAAAATATAACCTTACTAAACCTTTAAGGTTTAGTAAGGTTACGATATTATCTAATTGGAGCTAAAATATGAAAACATGGAGAAGATTTATTTCAGTCAACCTTTTTATGTTTGTTGTGTTGCTTTCCATACTTAAATCGGAAGCGCAAGATGATGTTATTAAAAACATAAAAGTTGGTTCACAACCCGACGGAAGCATTTTAGTCCCTACAAATCAATTGCTGCGCCCTGCCGGATTCCAGGTTTATTTTCCGGGCAGACCGGTTGATCTGGCGCTTACTCACGACAATAAACTGCTGGCAGTAAAAAATAAGAATTCATTAGAACTGATTCGCATACAGGACCGAACCATTTTACAATCATTGCCATTGAAAGAAAGCGGCAGTTCATTTACCGGACTGTGTGTCTCGGCAGATGGGCGCGAGCTGTTTGTAACGGATGCAAGAGATCGGATCCACATTGCTGAATTGGATGATAACCTCATATTGCAATGGGAAAATACCATCAAATTGCCGTCTCCAGATATTGGCGGATACCCGGTTCCGGGAGGTCTGACACTGAATAGACAGCAAAATAAAATTTATGTGACGCTGAGTCGAAATAATACGCTGGCAGTCGTGAATCTGGCAGATGCGAATGTGATCGAGATTCCGGTGGGTATTGCACCTTACGAGGTTGTGCTTGCCTCTGATTCAAAAGCTTATGTGAGCAATTGGGGAGGCCGAAAACCACATGAGGGTGAATCCACTTACAACACATCCGGCAGTCAAGTGCTGGTCGATCCTCAAACCGGCATCGCCAATAATGGAGCCATTTCCGTTATCGATCTGGTAAAAAATGTGCAGATTAAAAATATTGATGTGGGCTTGCATCCCAGCGGCATGGTATTGAGTCCGGATCACACCCGATTGTTTGTCGCCTGCGCCAATAGTGATATCGTTTCGGTGATCAATACCCATACAGACGAAGTGATAGAAGAAATCTCTGTACACCTGGAAGAGAATTTACTTTTCGGCAGCGCTCCCAATGCGTTGGCCATTTCTCGGGGCGGGAAGACTCTTTACGTTGCCAACGGTACCGACAACGCGATTTGTGTCATACAGATGGGTACTCCCAGCTTGGTTGTTGGATACATTCCTGCCGGCTGGTATCCCGCGTCGGTTATTCTGGATGAGGAAACAAATACTTTATTTGTGGCGAATGTAAAAGGTATCGGTTCACGGAATCAATTGACCAATAGAGATGGATACAATACCCATGACCATCTGGGTACTGTTTCCATCATTCCTCTGCCTGACGAGCAAAAGCTGGCAGAAATGACAAAAACTGTACACGAAAATAATACTTATATCCAAAAGTTGATGGCCATCCAGTCAGGCGATGAATTCAGAAGCAAAGTGCCTGTTCCGCAGTTACAGGCTCAAATTTCATATTTTAAACATGTGGTTTACATCATCAAAGAGAATCGCACCTACGATCAGGTATTTGGGGATATGCCGCAAGGTAATGGCGATATAAATCTTGTACATTTCGGTCGGGAAGTCACTCCAAATCATCATAAATTAGCAGAGACATTTGTTTTATTGGATAATTTTTATTGCAGCGGTATTTTAAGCGCTGACGGGCATCAATGGACTGATGAAGCATACGTGACGGATTATATTGAAAAATTTTTTGGTGATTTTACCCGCAGTTATCCATATGACGGCAACGATGCATTGGCGTATGCAAGCACGGGTTTTATCTGGGATAATGTGCTGAGACATGGATTGACATTTCGCGATTACGGTGAATTTGTTGATGCTGTGATTGAGCCTGGAAACGCAACCTTTATGGATATTTATCAGGATTTTCTTGAAGGAAATGAAAGTATAAAAATCCGTGCTAAAGAAAATCTTGAGCAACTGAAACCTTACTTGTGTCCTACATTCATAGGGTTCCCCAATAAAGTACCCGATGTGTACCGGGCGGCTGAATTCATTAAGGAACTTAAGGCATTCGAAGAGAACAATCATTTTCCTCATTTCATCATTATGCTGTTGCCCAACGATCACACGTCGGGGACGCGTCCAGGACTACCGACTCCACGCGCAGCCGTAGCAGATAATGACCTTGCGCTGGGACAAATCGTTGATGCGATTTCTCACAGTAAATTCTGGAACGAAACCTGTATTTTTGTAACCGAGGATGATCCCCAAGCGGGTCTGGATCATGTGGACGGGCACCGCACGGTAGGGATGGTCATCAGCCCCTATACCAAACGCGGCGAAGTCATTTCAACCTATTACTCTCAAATTAATATGGTTCGAACCATGGAGAATATTCTCGGTATTCCTCCAATGAATCAATTTGATATGGCAGCAGAACCCATGACAGACTGCTTCACCGAAACGCCGGATTTTACTCCCTATGAAGCTTTGCCCAATAACATTCGCCTCGACGAATTGAATCCGCCCCTGGAAAGTTTAAGTGGAGAACCGCTTTACTGGGCTAAAATGTCACTGGAACAGGATCTGGATGATGTTGATCGTATTGATGAAGACACATTTAATCGAATTATCTGGCATTCTGTTAAGGGATATGATGTGCCGTATCCTGTGTTATCACACAGATAGTGAGTTTGTGATAAGAACAATTTTAAAAAATCATATGTCTATATTTGGGGGAAATTCTATCGGTTAGACTGACTAGATACGTCAACAAAAGGACAAATCCTGGAAAACCAGGGGGCATCCTTCCGTTTGGAGCGGAAAAGCTGCGGGTCTAAAGTAAGTTTTTGAGGAGTGAAACTTATGATGCTGCCGTAGTCATATTGGGTGTTGAAATGGTCTTTCTGATAATCTAGAAAGACTTACCATGACAGCCGGGCTAGCTTGATGTACTTTCCATAAGTGAGGTTCGGCTTTTTTATTGGGTTGTAATTGAATTCATTTTAACTGATATGGGAATCAATATTTGATAATGATGGAATTAGAACTTATTGAAAAAAATACCAAAGATTAAATTCGTATTTTCAAGTATGCTACTTTTTTTCACATTACTTAATCATGGGAGGAAACGATGATGTCCAGTGAAAAAAACAACGCCAGAAAAAAGGGCATTGTTTTATTTGAATCCTATATCGTTATGATTATTGTCCTTTTTTTCACTTCTTTAAATTTGGCACAGATAGGGATTATTGGAAAACCACCTGAAACACGCAAGGATAATATCAAAGAGACAATCAATGGGATTGAGATCATTGATCCCTATCGTTGGCTCGAAGATCAGGATAGTCCAGAAACAAGGTCATGGATTGATGCGCAAAACGAATATACGCAATCGATTATAGGCAATTTGCCAGGGCGAGATGTTCTCCAAAAACGACTTACAGAATTGATGAGAGTAGATGTTATTGGTCTACCTCAAGCTGCAAACGGTCACTATTTTTTCACTAAGCGATTGGCTGATCAAGATTTATTTGTCATTTATATGAGAAAAGGGCTTGAAGGAGAAGACGAAGTATTGATCGATCCACATGGTATGAGTCCTGATAAAACAGTAAGTGTCAATATACAAGGCGTCTCTAAAGATGGTAAAATTTTGGCTTATGGGGTGCAACAAGGTGGGGAAGATGAGATCATGATTCGATTTTTTGATGTGGATCAGCGAATAGACTTACCTGATTCCTTGCCCAGAGGACGTTATATGAGCCTTTCTCTGAAACCTGATAATAGCGGTTTATATTACACAAGACATGAAGATGAAGGTGAAAGAGTCTATTATCATCAAATGGGTACTGATCTGGTGGATGATTTTCAAATTTTTGGAGAAGGGTACGGACCCGATAAAATTATCTTCACATCACTTTCCGAAGACGGACATCATTTGCTTTTTCATGTGCTTCATGGTTCGTCGGCAGATAAAACTGAGATTTACTATCAAAATGTAACCGAACAAGGACCCATTTTAACGATCGTTAATGACATTGACGCAAGATTTTTCGGTGAAGTGGCTGGTGAACAAATTTTCATACAAACAAATTGGAATGCACCGAATAATCGAATTTTAGCTGTTGACTTAAGAGATCTTCCTTCAAGACCATCTCAATGGCGTGAAATTATTCCAAGCAGCGAGGGCGTTATTGAGGGTTTTGGACTCGCGGGTGGAAGAATATTCATCTTTTATCTTGAAAATGTAATTTCAACAGCGAAAATATTCGATATCAATGGGAGTTATATACGGGATATTTCATTACCATATCTTGGTTCACTGAGCGGTGCTAGTGGGCGCTGGGAAAGCAATGAACTCTTTTATTCTTATTCTTCTTTTCATATTCCTTCTACCATCTATCGATACGATATTGAAAATGGGGCCCAAGAAATTTGGGCGGTGACCCATGTTCCTATAAATAGCGAAAATATGGAGGTTGAACAAATATGGTACACATCAAAAGATGGTACAAAAATACCTATGTTTGTTGTTCACCAAAAAGAGATCAAACGTGATGGTACAAATCCCTTACTATTAACCGGTTATGGTGGTTTTACCAATAGCCAGACTCCTGGATTTTCATCAACAGCTACTGCTTGGGTAGAGTATGGGGGTGTTTATGCTCTTCCTAATTTGCGTGGTGGAGGAGAATTTGGAGAAGAATGGCATCAAGCGGGTATGCTTGATAGAAAGCAAAATGTTTTTGATGACTTCATTGCTGCGGCCGAATGGCTCATCGAAAATGGATATACAAAACCAGAAAAAATATCGATCTCTGGCGGCAGTAATGGCGGACTGCTTGTTGGTGCAGCACTCACCCAAAGGCCGGAATTATTTAAAGCAGTCGTCTGTTCTTATCCGCTTCTTGATATGATTCGCTATCATTATTTTTTAGTGGCAAAATTTTGGATACCAGAATATGGATCATCAGAGGATCCCGAGCAAATCAAATATCTCTATGCCTATTCACCCTATCATAACGTGATACCCGGAATGAAATACCCAGCCACCATGTTTATAACGGGTGATTCAGATACACGAGTAGCACCATTACATGCTCGGAAAATGTGTGCGTTACTACAGAATGCAACATCCTCCGATAATCCAGTGCTACTGCTTTACAATACTGAATCAGGTCATTCGGGGGGGATGCCTTTGAGTAAACAAATTGAAAACCAAACAAATTGGATGGGTTTTATTATGTGGCAACTTGGAATGATATCCCTGGATATAAAAAAGCCGTTATCTCATTACTCGTCAATCCACTTATATTCTTTTTATTAATGTCCAGGTTTTAATTTAAATGAAGGAGGCCAACAAAAATATAATGTTTAAAAACAAGAAATTTTTACCTATCTTCACATATATAAAATAACTGAGGAAATTAATCATGAGTTCCAGAAATATCGTCTGTGGATTCTTTTTCTGTTTTTTTCTGACTTCTCAATTTCAAGTAGCCATTGCTTTTGAAAACAACCGGCAGGGACAGGATATATCCGCTTCACAGTATTTGGAGAACGCTCGGGAGTTTTATGAACAGGGCCAGTACGAGGAAGCCATGGAGGCAGTTGAGCAGGCGTTGAAAATGGATCATTCTCTGGCAGATGCTTATAAACTGCGGGCCGAGATTCTGCTTCAGGGAAAAACAGAATATGACTGGACTCAGGCAGAACAGGCTGCCGGGAAAGCCGTTGAACTCCAACCAGAGAATGCACAATACCATTTCACACTGGGAGAAGCACTGGAAAAGCAGCTCTCGTATTATGAGGCGGTGGAACGTTTCAAACGTGCAGTCGAACTGGATACGGCCTTTGTTGAAGCCTGTTACCATCTCGGGCTGTTATACCGAAATGAAATGTATTTTTACAGAGGGATGGTCGATGTTGAGTCACGAACACAGCTTTATGATGAAAACATACTCAATTACTTACAGGAATACAGCCCGGGCCGTGAGATTCTCCCCAGGGAATCATTTCTTGTTAATGGAAGAATGCAAGAAGCTCCTGAGCAGCCTTTATATCGAGTCATCGATTATGTCAGAATCATCAGGCAGATGCAATCCATGGACTTTATTCATCAAATCAGCTTTGACAAATATGCAGATGATGCACTGGAGAAAGCCGAACGCTATTTACAGAAAGCATTTAAATTGGATCCGGCCCACTGGCAGTCGCTGCTTCTACTCGGACTTTTAGCCTATGAAGCTGATGATTCGGAATCGCTCAATGAGTATGCCGAAAAACTTGAACTGTTAAATATTGATGACAAAGATGTGTATCTTTTTCTTGGACTTGCCTATAATCAGTTGCACGACTTTCAAAAAGCGAAACTGGCATTTCGGCAGGGTCTGGAATACCTGTCGCCCGAAGAAAAGTTCATCTTTGAATCACCGCAGTATCTCCTGCCTGCCAGAGGTCCTGATGCACAGGAGAACGAAGAGATTGTCGAGCAGGCTTCCGCCATGGATAATTACATGTTCTGGAAGGCCAGAGATCCTTTTTACCTGACAGAAGACAACGAACGCAGGCTGGATCACTTTGCACGATGCGCCTATGTCCATTTCCGGTTCAGCTTTCCCTGGAGAGAGATCGAGGGTTTAAAGACAGACTGCGGTAAAGTCTATATTCGCTATGGAGAACCCCTGAAAGTAGCCAGGGAATACCCTGATCTTTTTTCTCATCATTATTATGAGATCTGGTATTATACGGACAGAACATTCTGCTTCGATGATCCATGGGGAGATGGAAGAGTGGGTTACCAGGTGAGCAAATTTGATTTTGTGGATATGATCGAAGCGGCTCAGGTAGAATTTGAACAAACACCCGAGGAATACGATTATGCACCGGAAGGGGAAATCTTTGATATCCCCTGTCAAATAGCCTCTTTTCGTGGAAGTCGGAATAAAACTGAGCTGGAAATACTATACGGTATTCCAATCACACAGAATGATATGATGAAGACAGCAGAACTATACCTCGCTTCATACAATACCGGACTCTTCTTTTTTGACCAGCAATGGAATGATGTTTTAAAGGAAACAAGTATAAAAAGATACAGCAGTGTTGAACTTGTTGACAGTAGCCAAACTGATTTAATGACTGATGCTGTTGAATTGAGAATTGAACCGGGGACCTATCACTTTTCACTGGAACTTGAGAATGAGTTTTCAAAAAATAAGGGTGTCTTCCGTGATACGCTGGAAGTGGATTCCTATGAAGGAGATGAACTCATGTTAAGCGATATTCTCTTAGCCATGGATATCCAGCCCTTGCAGGAACCCCCGCAGAGTCGGTATGATCTTGAGATCTTTGCCAATCCGACATCGGTCTACGATCTTGGAAAAGAACTGCATCTCTATTACGAAATATATAATCTATCCAGCATAGACGGAAATACAAAATACAGTGTCTCTACAGAAGTTTCTTCTGTAACACTGCCCAAGAAAGGGCTGGATTGGGTTTATTCCGGGATTAAAGATATTCTGGGGCTCAATCCGAGAGAGATTGTGATAACGACCTACTATGAATATGGTGGAATATCAGATACGGAATTGCATCGTTCGATACTCGATGTCAAGAGATTGGGATCTGGTGATTTTGTTCTTTCAATATTGGTTAAAGATCTGCATACAGGACAGGAAACGAATAAACACGTTGGGTTTCGGATTAGGGAACCTTAATTGTATATTTTTATACAATAGGATAAACCAATATGTTGATGAGAAGATTCTTTTTATTCTTGATTTTTTCATCATCACTTCTTTCACAGACAGTTCCATCCGGAATGATTTCAGGATCGGTTCGAGATGTTGACACCGGGAATCCTCTCTATTATGTCAATGTCTTTTTAGCCAACACCACACTGGGCACTGCATCGGATGAAAATGGATACTACAGAATTGAGAATATCCCGCCAGGGAAATATGAGCTCGTATTTTCTCACATCGGTTATGAGGTTCACATTATTCCCATTGATATCTTTATGATTGAACTAGTCATCAAAGGGATGGATGTCAGGTTGAAAAGCAAGGTGCTTGAGGGAGAGGAAGTCGCTATAGAGACTGAAAAACCCAGAGAATGGATCAGGGATCTGGAACGGTTCACGCGTATTTTTATCGGGGAAACGGATAATGCAAAAAAATGTACAATCCTCAATCCAGAAGTCATCGACATTCATGTTGATCCGGAAACCAATATCATCACCGCTTCCTCAGAAAACATGATCAAAGTTGAGAATAGGGCACTGGGTTATGAAGTTGAGATCGTGCTGGTTGGATTTGAATGGGAAAGATTTGACCTGGGCAGCCGCTACCCTGGTATGTTTGATTATGGACAGTACACAGATGAAGGATCCTATACGATTTATGCCTATTTTAAAGAAATGGAACCCGAGAATGACAAAGAATATCAAGAATGGCTGGATAAAAGATATAAAACATACAGAGGTTCACTACCACACTTTTTATCTTCCCTTGTTCTGGATTGTGTTGAAGATAACAAATTTCGCCTTTATAAACCCACAGAGAGGGGGAGTACTCATCGTATTCAGTCTAATTCGATTGGATTCACACTGATTGATTCAGCGCGTTATATCAAAAGAATATACTATGATGGATTTTTACATGTACAGTATGGTGCGTTAGACACATATACATCCATTCTGCAATTTCAAGACTATACTGTGGATGTTGATTCTTTCGGTTACAATCTGACACCCTATTCATTGAATATAATAGCTGGATACTGGTCCACATTGCGGGTTGCAGATACATTACCCAGAAGTTACAGGCCCTCTAAATAAAAAGGATTTTCAATTGGGAATCATATCCAAAATGGTATTTCTAAAGAATTATTTACTTATATTGATGTGTTCATCAACACTATTTTCACAAACAATTCCATCCGGTAGGATTTCAGGAACGATACGGGATGCCGATACCAGAACTCCTGTTTATTATGCTAATGTCTTTTTGGCCAACACCACACTGGGTACCGCGTCTGACGAAAATGGATTTTTCAAAATTCAAAATATTCCTCTGGGAAATTATGAAATCGTATTTTCCCATATCGGTTATGAGGTTCAAATTATTCCCATAAAAATTACTTTCAACGAATACATCATAGAAAACATGGATATTCGTTTAAAAAGCAAGATACTTGAAGGAGAGAAAGTCACCATCGAAACTGAAGAACCTAAAGAATGGCGTAAAAATCTGGAACGGTTTACACGTATTTTTCTTGGTAAGACGGCGAATGCTTCAAAATGCACAATCCTCAATCCGGAAGTCCTCGATTTTCAGGTGGATCCGGATACCCATGTCATAACAGCTTCCTCCGAAAGCATGGTTAAAGTTGAGAATCAAACGTTGGGTTACAATATTGAAATTGTGCTTGTTGAATTTGAATGGGAAACAGATGATAAGGGTTTATATACCATCTATCCCTATTTTAAAGAAATGTCACCCAAAAATGACAAAGAATATGAAAAATGGCTTGATAAAAGATATGAGACATACACGGGTTCATGCCAGCACTTTTTGTCTTCCCTTACGCTGGATTGTGTTGAGGAAAACAGATTCCACCTCTACGAACCCATATCCTGGGGAAGCACATATCTTATTACAAAACCCCTTCCATCCGATTCAATTCATACCATCCTTATTGATTCAACATATTACATAAGAAGAGCTTATTATAACGGATATTTACTCGTAAATTATGAAGATATATTTGATATTTATCAGTCCTCTCTGGAATTTAAAAACGAGTATGTCGATATTGATTCTTTCGGTTATAATTTGACGCCCTATTCTTTGAAAAAAAATGGCTATTGGGCTTCTTTACGTATCGCGGATACATTGCCCAGAAATTACAGGCCACCCAAATAGGTAAGATTTTCACTTGAGTATTATACCAATGGATGATGAATTTTAGGATTGAAAGGAAGCGTCACAGCATTCCATTTGATATTGCACGGATTTGTTTATTTTTATTAAGTATAAGATCGAACGCGGGCCTATCAAACTGGAAGAGGCAGTTGATATTGCCATTCAGGTTGCCAAGGGATTGGAGAAAGTACACAAAAAAGAGATCGTTCACAGAGATATCAAATCTGCGAATATTTTTGTAATCAATGATGGCGGTGGATCACCGGACAGACATCTGGTCATTGGGTGTTGTATTGTATGTAATACTGACTGGACAGTTGAATTTCAGAGGAGAATATAAACTGGCTGTGGTCTAAAACATCATGAATGTTGCACGTCATATTTTACTTACAACTGATATGCAGTGCTGCACGGAGAATATCTCTTCTTGAAATAATCCCGATCACTCTATCATTCTCAATTATTGGAACTCTTCTGAACGGGTTCTCACTTATGGTAAGTGCAATCGTATTTACATCATCTTCAGGTGAAAAGCTTTTCACGTTCTTTGACATCACATTCTTGACTTTGGTATTTTTCAGATCTCCACTAAAAGCGAAATTTAGAATGTCTTTTTCAGTGATGATGCCGACCATCTTTCCTGTACCGTTCGATACTGGCAGTCCACTGATTTTTTTACACACCAAAGTTTTAATGGCGTCCAACAGTGTTTTGTCCTGGTGAATTGTAACCACCGTTTTTGTCATGATATCATTTGCCTTAATCATGATTCCCTCCTATTTTAGCTTTATAACGTCGGTGATATGCGCTTGAATTACAATGATTTTCATTCACTTTCTTTACATCGGCAACTCCATTCCTGAAATGTTTTATAAATTTACTTAGAAAAATTTAAGTATAATGTATTGGTTGAAAAAGTAAAATTCCTTCCCCAATCTTTATTAAAATCCGTCCTCAATCCTCTGCTTTGGTCGATATAGAGTTGGTGCACGTCGTACACATCCGTGTAACTATCCCCATGTGTTGTATCGCCATGTGGGGAATTGTCCGATATCTTATAAATGGCAAAGGATCTTCTGCCTCTGCTGAGAATTACGGTGTACTGTGTATAGTTTTATTATGTTGCACTTGAAACTTGAATTCAGCAGATATATTTGTCAATACCTTCCACAGCTATCTTGGCATCCGCAATGGCTGTCACAGCATCTAAATTTACATTGACGATATCTCCCCCTGCAAATAGACCTGTAATTGAGGTCATCCCGTTTTTATCTACATATACCTTTTTATATTTGGTAAATTTGAGTTGATCAAAAAGCTTTTTTGATATAAATGAAAAATCCGGCGCCTGGCCAATGGCCTCAATGATCATATCGCCTTCCAAAAGCCTCTCTTTTTCTTCGTAAAATGTCGGAGCAAATCGTCCCTGCTTATCGAATACGGATTTTACTTTCATGCAGAGAAGTCCCTTGACACAACCTTTCTCATCCAGAACAACCTCTTTTGGTCCCCAGGCAGGATGGAACTGGATTCCTTCTTCTTTTGCCTCTTCTATTTCTTCTTTTGTAGCAGGCATTTCATCCCAATCCTCCAAGGAAACTGCTTTGGTAACAACGCTATTTTTTGGATACTGCATATGCTGGAGTCTTAAAGCTTCTCTAGCCACATCCATGGCAACATTTCCCCCGCCAATGACAATGACTTCCTTGCCAACTTTGCACTGCTTCCCGATTTTATTGTCTTTCAGGAAATCGAGCGCTAACAAACACTTTTTGGAATTTTTTACCTTCGTCGAACGGCTTAATGTGGTTCCGATCCCCAAGAAGACTGCATCATAATTTTTCAAAAGATATTCGAAAGAAACGTCCCTACCCACCTTGGTATTAAACTTGAATTCCACACCGAGAGAATGGATGTAATCCACGTCCTTGTCGATGCTTTCAAGGGGCAATCGGTAAAGCGGGGGACCGATTCGCATCGTCCCTCCACCGCCGGGCAACTCATCGAAAACCACAACCTGATGCCCTTTCAAGATCAGGAAATAGGCTACTGCCAAGCCACCTGGTCCCGCTCCGATGACAGCGACGGTTTTACCTGAGGGTTTTACATGTTTTTGCTCTAATGCCGACTTGTAATCTTTGGTGGTATCTGCTACGTACCGTTTCAGCCACCTGATCGCCAGAGGTTCTCCCCTAAACCGTAATGAACAGGCATCCTCGCAGTGTTTCATGCAAACCCTACCACAAATGGCAGGAATGGGGTTGTCTTCAAATATTTTTTGCAAGGATTCATCGGTTTTGTTCTCAAAGATGGCCTTGATGTAATCTGAAATTTTAAGATGGGCAGGACAGGCCTCTTCGCACAATTGACATCCTAAACATCGTCCGGCTTCTTTTTGTGCTTCTTCTCTATTGTACCCAATGACCTGTTCAATGAAAGAGACTTTTCTTTCCTCTGGAGATACTTCAGGCATATGAACACGCTCGGGTTCAAACAGTGTATATTGAAGATCAGAAACAAATCCTTCATAATTTTCTTTCCGATGGGATAAGCTTGCCTTCAATACAGAATATTTCTCGGCAGGCAGAAAATTTTCTTGATTTGCCTTTTCATCTTTGGGTAAGAATGTGAAGGTATCGGTATCAAAATGGATGTGAAAATAATCTCTGGAAAGTCGCAAAGAACCCGGCGGACAAATATCCACACACAGGCCGCAGAAACAGCATCGGCCATAATCCAGTTTTGGCCGTTCCTTTTTCTCCCCCAATTTCGGTTCGAGCTCGGGTATTTCGACCATTTGAATTGCATCATTGGGACAAATGTCAGCACAGTTGCCGCAACCTGTACATTGACCCCAATCGTTGAGATGAAATCCCCTGTAGCGCTGTGCAGGCTCTTTCAACTCAAACGGATACCGCAATGTCTTCGGTTTCTTGAATAGAAATCCGGCTGATTTTAAAGGACTCAGTAAACTTGGTTTTGCCATGGGTTTGATATTCCTTTAAACGTTTCATTTATCTATCTATTTCAGGGGCGACAACGTATAGGCTGATCATGATGTTGCCCACATCGGCTATACTGGCATTTTTCAGTGCTTTCTCCAGAATGGTCAGGCCATGGGTATACGAAGGAGTTCGAAAATGCACACGATAGGGTTTATCCCCGCCATTACTCACCAGATAAAGACCCAATTCACCGCGTGAAGACTCACAGCGTACGTAGGCCTCCTTATTCGGAATGGTCCACTTGAAAGGATTGGGAATCCGGTTGTATACTTCTCCTTCGGGCATCGCATCAAGCAGTTTAAAGATCATGTGCACACTTTCGATCATCTCATCCCGGACCACCCAGATCCTGGAATAGGCATCACCATCTTCTCGGGTCGGCACCTCCCAGGGGACTTTATCATAAGCAGCATAGGGTTCTACCCTACGGACATCATATTGCATCCCAGTTGCCCTCAAAACCTGACCGGTTCCCCCCATAGCCAGGGCTTCTTCCCGTGTCACCGTTCCGATCCCTTTGGCCCTTTCATAAAACAAACGGTTATTGAAAAAGGTGTTGTCATAATCAGGAACACAACCCCCTATAGAATGCAGGGTGTTGACAATTTTATCTTTGAATCCTTCCGGAAAATCCCGCCTAACACCCCCCGGCCAGATATAAATATGATACACCCTTCCACCGGTGAGTTCTTCGAATAGGTCCAGCACCAGATCCCGATGATACATGGCCCATTGGGCCACGGTATCAAAGCCCAGCATGTTTGCATAAGCCCAAAGGCCAAAAAGATGGGAGCCCACGCGGGCCAGTTCCAGATAAATACTGCGTATATAATGGGCCCTTTCAGGGACTTCAATACCTGCCAGCTTTTCCACTCCCATGGCGTAAATCATTTCCATGGAATCGGGTTCGACCACATTGATCCGGCAGACCATCGGAAAGTTTTTAATCCAGCTTCTCAGCTCCATGAGTTTTTCAAATCCCCTGTGCAGATATCCGGGATTGGCGGTGGCTTTCAAAATGCGGTCCCCTTCCACCTTCAAGGTAATACTGAAATTACCAACCATGCCCAGGTGTTGAGGTCCAAAGTAGAGTTCAAGTTCTCTCATCTCTTGTCCGCCTTTTTTCCGACAAAAGGGATAGGATCAAAGACATCACTAACGTATTTTCGGGTATCGAAATCCTTTCGGAAAGGAGGTGTTTTGTATTCCCTTTCCAGAAAGAGCGGTGTCAGTCTGGGATGGCCTTCGAAATGAATACCGTAAAGCTCGTGAATTTCACGTTCATATGGTTCTGCATTCTCAAAAATCGGTATGGCTGAAATAAACTGCGGCTTTTCTCTATAAATGCTTGTCTTTAAGATAATGTTCGTCTTTTCCATATCTGTAAAATGTTTATCTTTTTCCATGTACGCCGAGAGAATGTATACCAGTTCGAATCGTTTTTCCTCAATCCAATCCACACAGGAAATGAGAGCCAGGTGATTGTATCCGTTACTTTTCAGAAGACTCAGAACAGAAAGAATCGATTCCTTATTGGCGGTTATGGATATTTGATTCCGATCTGCAGGTTGGATCTGAATCCCGTCAAAAGCGGAGGTTAATTTATCTTTCAGCGGATCTTTCATGACTTTGTCTCATTTGAAAAAAGGGGTGGCCATTCCAATTTGCCCAATGCATGTTCCTGATTGGCACGATAAGCCTGATAATGATCCCGATAGCGCTTATACCCGTCTGCCATATCCTTATCGATCAACGTCCAGAGATGGGTCACTGCCACAAATATGGCTTCAGGCCGTGGCATACAGCCGGCGATCCAGCCATCGATGGGAATATATTTATCGAGGTGTTTGATGGTATTGTAGGAATCCCAGTACATACCCCCATTGATGGGACAGGAACCGAATCCCACCGAGTACTTCGGTTCCGGCATCTGCTCATAGGTTCTGATAATGGCTCTCAATGTCTTGACGGAAACATAACCGGTAATCAGGAATAGATTTGCCTGCCTGGGTGTGGCCACAGGGAGAACGCCGAATCGCTCCGCATCCCAGCGGGCTGTGATGGAAGGAGGAACCTCGATAATCCCACACCCAGTACAAAAATAGACAGCGTGAAGTGAATATTTATGACCCATCTTTGCCGGTGCTTTCAACCATTTGATCAACTGATTTCGATCCATCCATTATCTCCTGACAATCAACACGATAATCATTCCTATAAAGGCCAACAGCGTAGGCCACCTCCACAAATATTTAACGGCTTGCTCAATCCTCAAACGAGGCAATGCTGCGTTGACAAAGAGTACCAGAACGAAGACCACCAGCATTTTGAGAAAGAAAATCAGCAGATTTCCTGCACCCCCCAAGAACAGATTGACAAAAAGAGCAATACCGATAAAAAGACTCAGAGCATGCTGGATCGTGGCGAGGGCCAGGAACGGACCGCCGTATTCTGCCATCGGCCCTGAAGAAATTTCCTGTGATGCCTGAACAACCTCAAAAGGTCGGATACCCAGAATCGCTGGAAGGATAAGAACATACGCGATTCCCGATAATAACAATGGTAGAGAAACGAAAGCCCAACCTGTGTTTTGTTGGATGCTGACGATGTGAACGATAGAAATGGTCTTGTAGTGCGTCATGAGGGCCAAGAGGATGAGTAATAAAGGAACCTCATAACCCAAAGCCAGGATGAATTTCCGGGAAATACCAATACTGGTATTCGGATTGGCCGATTCACCACCGCTTAAAGCGATCCCTAGGGGAGCCAGAAGCATCATATAAAGAATGACCAGCATACCGCCGGAACCGCTTAAAGGACAGATTTGTGCCAACGGTAAAAATAAAACCAAAACGAGTGAACCAGCCAGAGAAAAGATGATTCCCAGGTTAAACAGTTTTCCATGGCTAACACTCTTTTGGCTAAAGAGTCGGATAACATCAATCACCGGCTGTGTAATGGGTGGGCCATAACGCCATTGGATCCGTGCCATGATTTTTCTGGATAATCCCAAAAAGAAAATCCCAATGATTAAGGCTAAAAGCGGGGATAGAATCATCTCAATCATCTGCATTATCACAGGCTCCATTTTAATCGAATGAAAATCAATAAGGCCAAAAACAGCACAATATACATCACATAGTTACCGACATACCCCGTATACACACGTCGTGTTCCATTGCATAAGCTTTGGATCCAGTGAGCGAATTTCATATAAAACGCATCGATAAAATCTTTTAGATAAGGCGTTATCATTCGATACAATGGATTATAGAAATCAACCGTGTAATGGTATTTGTCCTTTGGAATGGCTGCTCCAGCCGCATAGGTATCCTCCTGGGCAACAGATACGGCTTTAGGACCTATTTTGAGCATGAGCCATGCAATTATGCTGACTATCAAAACAGCTGCAAAAATGTTTATGGTATTTAATGTCCCCGTCTCTGAAGCAATTCCCCAAATAGTGACGTTCATGGATTTGAAACCGAAAGAAGTCCCGATCGTATCGATTATCTTGAGCGGGATGCCCGGAAGGATGCCAAAAAATAGAATAGCAAAGGAAAGAATGATCATCGGAAGAAGCATGCTGAAAGGGGCTTTTTGTACGTTTTGATATTTTCCAGGCAGTTGACCCAAGAAAATATGATGAATAAATTTATAACAGTACAGGATGCACCCCCAAGTCCCTATAAGTGCGGCAAATGCTAAAAAAGGATAGCCTTCAAGAATCAATGTTTTGTAGATCAACCACTTGGAAACGAATCCATTGGTGAGGGGGATCCCAACCAGCCCTGATATGCCCAGAAGCGTTCCGATAAAAGTGAAGGGCATTTTCTTGATGAAGCCTCCCAAACTGTTTAGATCTCTCTCCCCCCCGGTTCGATATTGAATGGCCCCAACGCACATAAAGAGAAGGACAATGTATATGGCATGGTTAAGCGTATGGAAAATTCCGCCGGAAAGGCCGAGGTTCGTCCCGACTGCAATGCCCACAATCATATAGCCCCCCTGCCCAACTGCGGACCAGGCTAAAAGCTTTTTAGCATCGTCCTGGAGTATAGCGATAAACGTCGGGATCACGATTGTAATGGCTCCCAACCAGGCAAGGATATAATGAAACTTGAATAATCCCGATCCTAAATTGAGGGCTCTGGTCGCACCCACAATTACATACATGATGAGAAGGAAACCATACATTCCCATTCGGGTCAGCATACCGGACAGGACACCGTTAAAAGGCGTCGGAGCTTCCGCATAAGCAGCGGGTAGCCACGTATGCAGAGGCATCAGGGCATTCTTAATGGCAAAAGCAATACTAAAAATAATCAAGAGAAACAAAAGGTATCCAGAAGATGCAGAACCTATTAACTCCGCAAGTGTTGCCATATTCAGTGTTTCATAGGTGGCATAGAGGGACAACACCCCGACGAGCATGGCCATCGATCCAATAATGGACATGATGATGTATTTCAGCCCGGCTGCCACTGCAGGTCCCCTGTTGTAACTGATCAATAGAAATGTCGACCAACTCATCATTTCCCAGAAGATGAAAAAGGAGATCAGATCACCGGAAAAAATGATGCCCAGCATCGAAGCGTTGACCATAAGCAACATCAGATAGTAGAAATCGGTCCTTTCCCGGTTCTTCATGTAGTTTAGAGAAAAGATGACGGAAAGAGCGCCTAAAGCAGAAACGGCCATGGCAAAGAACCAGGAAAGCATATTTGTTCTCATGATGAGCGGCAGACCCAAAAAATGAAAATAGATGGATTCCGTCCCATTTTCACCGTATAAACAGGCAATCATGACCACCAGACTCAGCGAAATAAGTACAGCGAATCCCTCTCTTATCCTGCATGAAATCTTGCCAAGGAGGTAGGTTACTATCGCCCCGCCAAAGGCGATGATCAGCAAAAGTTCCAAACTCATTGGATGACACTCCTGATATAATCCACTCTGTCGAGGAGTTCCGAAGCGGCAGAGTCTAAGATCCCGGTAACCAGTTTTGGATAGATTCCTATTGCCACAATCGCTATCATAAAAAGAAACATGGGAATTAAAGCGGCAACAGGCGCCTCATGCCTCTTCTGATGTTCATTTTCCTTTTGAAAATAAATGACCTGCACGACCCGAAAAAAGTAAGCACCTTCAATAACAGTACCAAGCAGAATCAGTCCAATGAGAATGTTGAATATAAGTGCTTCTTCGGCCAAAGCAGAGCGGATAATCAAAAACTTGCTGGGAAATCCGATAAACGGCGGCAGCCCCACCAGTGAGAATGCACCGATGGTAAAAGCCAAAGCGGTCAGGGGCATTCGCTTTCCCATGCCTTTCAATGAAGAGATTTCCATGGAACCGCTTCGGACAATCATATATCCTGCAGCCAAAAACAACAGACCTTTACCGAGCGTATGGCTGATCATTTGAAATAAACCGCCGGTCACCGCATAAGCGGTGGCGATGGCAAACGCAAACAGGATCAATCCAATCTGGCCGATGCTCGAATAGGCCAACATCCTCTTGATGTTATTCTGGCTGAAGGCACACATTTCCCCGATGAGAAGAGTCAGAACACCTAAAAAGACAAAAAAGAGAAAAAAACTGGATAGTCCAAAAAGGGTGAACAGAATTCGGACCACAGCATAGAGGCCGACTTCAATCGCAATACCGGAAAGAATGGCACTCACCGATGAGGGTGCGGATGAATGTGCATCCGGAAGCCAGCTGTTCAACGGGAATATCGCCGCTTCGATTCCAAGACCAGTAATCATAAAAGCCATGGGGATAAATGCGGAAGAAGAGCCGACTGAGACAATCTGCCGGGCGAGGTCTGCCATATTGAGGGTGCCAAAAAGGCCGTAGAGCAGTCCGATACCGATCAAAAGAAGGCTTGATCCCACGGCTCCCTGAATCAGGTATTTCACAGAAGATTCGATACCTGCACGATTCCCCACATAGGCCACCAAGGTATACGATGAAATACAAAGGATCTCAAAAAAGACGAACAGGTTGAATATGTCTCCGGTCAGCACAACACCTGTTGCTGCCGTTAAAAGCAACAAATAGAGAATGTGGTATTTTTCTTCTGGACCCTCTTTGATATACACAAGTGTATAGACAGCAACCAGCAATCCGGCAAGTGCAATCAATGCCGAAAAAAGAATCCCAACAGGGCCTGCAACGAGATTGATGCAGAACGGAGGTGAGAAGCCCCCGATTTCAACAAGGATTGGTTGTTTTAAAACTAGGGGAAGGAGCCGCAATGCCACAACCAGGTTAAACATGAAAACACCAACCGGAATGTATTTGAGGATTTTTTTAGATACAAATCCAATGAGCGGCAAAGCAAAAGCAAATCCCAAAGGAACGACAACCAGAAGAATAGGATTTGGCCCTCCAGAAAACAAACCTGCATCATCCATTTTCAAATACCCTATTTCTCATATTGTATTAAGACCGCCTTCTATGATTGAACGGAACTACCATTTTTGTTCCCTGATTTGTCGAAGATCAAGAATGCCGTAGTGTTGATAAAGCCGAATGGCCAGTGACAGGGCCAATGCCAGAACCGCCACACCAATGACAATGGCTGTCAGAACAAGCGCCTGAGGAACGGGATCAACCATACGCTGGGTTTCTACTGAAGGATTCGAAAAGATGGGAGCTGTCCCGTTGCTGATGTAGCCGACAGCAATCAGGAACAGGTTAACGCCGGTTTCCAGAATGCTCAGCCCAATGATGACCTTGATCAGATTGTGTTTGACTAATATGATCAAAAGACCGATGAATATAAGCCCGAATGCACCGATATAATAGATATGATTTTGTAAAAAATGAATCACCTGAGAAAAAACCATCACTGTCTCCTATTCCGCCAGCTACCTTCTATTCACTTTCTTCCATCAAGTGATCAATGACACCGGCCAGCTCGGATCCAACTTTAAATCCGATGGCGATATAGAGAATGGGGATAATCCCTGCGCTGAACAGCGTATTCAATTCTCCTTTGGGAAGAAAATTCAAAAGAAAATAATGTCCTCCAACGGCCAGACCAACCAGACCGACAACGACAAAAACCAACCCTCCGAGGGATTCAATTGTTTTGCTCACGGTTTCGCTGATTCGTCTTCCTCGGCAACCGAGATAGACGAGAATAAAAGCCGAGGCAACAATCGCTCCTCCCTGAAAACCACCACCAGGAGTGAGATGTCCATGTATAAATATGTACCCTCCAAAAAGAAGAATCAGAGGAAAAAGAAATCGGCATCCCGTGTACAACACCAAACTGGCTGGTTCAATTTCCCGTTTTTCTTTCTTTCGCCGGGTTGCCAAAGCTGCTCCCAAACCGATTGCTGCCACAAAAAGGACGGTCACTTCGCCCAGCGTGTCAAAACCTCTATAATTGAGGACCACAGAAGTGACGATATTGGAAGCACCCGTCTCTTCCCTTCCTTGATCCACATAATGCCCACCCACCCTTGACTTTTCTGTGCCGAAAGGAATCTCCCCTATCACAGTCACTATCCCCCATGCAATGAACGCTAACAGTAAAATACTGATGATGCTTCTCATTTTTCGTACCTCTCGGTCCGTCTGATGGCCACGATAAAAACAGCCGTTACCAGTGCTGCCCCGATGGATGCCTCTGCCATGGCAACATCAGGTGCTTGAAGAAAATAAAAGAGAATCGACGCAATCAGGCTGACCATACAGGCGGCAATCACCGCACTCATCAAATCCTTAAAAAAGAATGCTGCGATCGCCGCCAGAAGCATCACAAGGACCAACAAGGAAACGACAAGGATCATGCGTTCTCCCCAAAGTCATCAAAATCTTCTGATTTATCCACAACGCTTTGCTTACAAAGCGATACACCACTTTTCCGGGAAGCTCTGGCGATCGCATGGCTGGAAATGGGATTGGTAACCAGAACAAACAGAGCGATGAGCAACGCTTTCCAGAACCATATTGGTTCCATGATTCCAACACCGATGATGGTCAGGAAAGCCCCTAGGGTTGTACATTTGGTGCCTGCCTGAATCCGGTTGTAAACATCGGGCAGACGGAGCACACCGAGATTGCCCAAAAATAAAAAGGCAACCCCGATTCCAGTTACAACAGTGCCGATTATGTCCATTTAAATCCCCCCTTCCAGAAACCTGGCAATAGCAACCAATCCGAGAAAAGCCAGCAAGGAATAAACCAGAGCCACATCCAAATAGACATATCTCTGAAATACAAATCCCAGAAAGACAAGCAATGCAACGACTGTGGTGGTCATTGTATCTACAGCCACTGCGCGATCGGAAGCCGTAGGCCCTTTTAACATCCTCAGAAAACAGATGAAAATGCCTGTGCATATGACGGCTAAAAACACCAATACAGTTGTCTCACTCATGCAAATATTACCTTTAAATATTTTTCAAACCGTTCACCAATGAGCTTTGTGGCCTCGTCTACATTCTGCGATTGAACATTAATCCAATGAATAAGCAGTTTATCACCCAGAATATCCAGAGTAAACGTTCCCGGCGTGAGGGTAATCGAATTGGCCAGGATCATTTTGGCAATATCCTGCTTTAATTCTGTTTTGATCACCACAATACCCGGCTTAATGGGCATTTTCGGATGAATGACCCGATAGGCCACATCAATATTGGCTAAAACGATTTCTTTGAAAAGGACAACAATATAGACAAGGGCAAATACGATCCGTTTGAATCCCAATGGGGGTAAACCTAAATTAAGATAATTTTTATGGCAAATGACTGCAAGTAAAAAACTGATGGAGAAACCGACAATTAATTCTTGCCAGTAAAAACTTGAAGTCAGGGCAAGCCAAATAATAAAAAGAAACAAAAAGAGATAAGCGAAATTTCTAAATCGATGGGTTTCTTCTCTAACTGTTTGGGCCATGAACAAATATCCTTGCTTGGAAAATACGGATTAAATGGACACTTTTTTATGCCTTTCTGTCTTCCCCTGTAAGGAACGAATTTCTGAAAATATTTCTCGTGATGAATAATAGACCAGCCGAGCCATCTCTGTGCTCAAATCAACACAGGTGACTTTGATATTATCCGGCATGGCAAGCTGGCACGGAGAAAAGGATAGAATGGCTTTGACTCCCGTTTTAGCCAAGCGATGAGCAATAACCGGTGCTGCCGATTCTGGCACTGCAAGAATACACAGATGAATTTTGTGAGATTTCAATCTTTTTTCCAAATAGGATACATCCTCGATGGTTACACCGTTGATTTTACGTCCAATTTTCGTGGATTGATTATCGAAAGCCAATACGATTTTAAAGCCTTCCAATTCAAAATTTGGATACAGCAGTAAAGCATTTCCGATGTTACCGACACCAATTAAGGCTACCCTTTTCAATGGTATCAATCCCAATATATTACGAATGGTATTCATTAAATTACTGACATTATAACCCACACCCCGCTTTCCAAAGTCACCGAAATATGAAAAATCCTTTCGTATAATAGCAGGATTGAGATTGCATAAATCAGCAAGCTCATAGGAAGAGATGGTATCTTTGCCTTCTTTAATAAGACACATTAATGCCCTGAAGTAAGGGAAAAGTCGACCTATGGTTTCATTGGGTATGGATGTCTTCATCGTATTGTGATAGTGATCACATTCACATACTTTATTATAAATTATTTTCCTTATAAAGTCAAGTACTATTTTTCATAATCAACAATTTTATTCAATTGCGAACGTTAATTTACATAAACTGGTTATGACACTCTCAATAATTTTAATATATTATAACAAATTAGACGTATTTATAACAGAAACAAAACAGTCAATAAGATAATACTTGACTATGAAAAATGTATCTCTTAGATTTCAACATTAAAAGTCCGAAATAGTCTTACGACACACAGTTTTGTGAATGCCGTTTCACAATATTCTTTTTCAATTGACAAAAGTCCAGGGACGAAAGACAGTACTGGTGGAAACAGCTTCCAGTAAAACTCGCATCAAGCAAAATCAGCCCTAAAATCGTGAACACGCTTGAATCATCTGTGAAGGAGGTATGATCATGAGTCAACACAAGGATTTGGTTTGCCTGAAACCTCAGGAATTTGTTGGGTTCCTCAAACAGAACCGGATCAGAAAATTCTTTTTTGTGTATGATCCCGACAAGGGGATAGTGAGGAGTTCCCATCCTCAATTGCAGCCGATAGCTGATTTTCTACTCTCAGATAAACGTGATTTTATGCAGCATGAAGGCTTATTCTTTCAAATAACTCGAAATTATGGGACATTGCAAGGGGCTTTTATCCATCGAACGCATCGCGGACAGGGATCTGGCGGACTCCGGTACTGGCATTATGCCACTGTCGAGGATTTTCTGCGGGATGGATTGCGCCTGGCAAAAGGCATGACGTTTAAGAATGCGTTAGCAGGGCTCTGGTGGGGTGGCGGAAAGGGGATTATGGTTCATAATCCGGCTGTAGAACTTCACGAGCCTAACATGAGAGCCTCGCTGTTTCAGGAATTCGGCGAATTTGTAACCTCTTTACGCGGCTGTTATATTACTGCTGAGGATGTGGGAACTTCTGTGATCGATATGGCAAATGTGTTTTCAAAAACCAGATTCATTACCTGTATTCCGTATGAGTTTGGCGGCAGCGGCAATCCATCTGTCGCAACAGCAAAAGGTGTGGTATGCGGGATGGAAGCCGCCCTGGAATTTACGGGTTTGGGGAATTTAAAAGGGAAAACCGTCGCAGTTCAAGGCGTGGGACATGTGGCCACTCCCCTGATAGAATTTTTGTTCGAAAAGAATGTGGACAAGGTGATTGCATGGGATATTGATGTGCAACGGGTTACCCGGGTGAAAGAGCAATTCGCCGGGAAGCCTTTCGAAGCCAGCGTCATTTCTCCTGATGACGTCTCCATATTTCAGACCGACTGTGATATTTTCGCTCCATGTGCAACAGGTGCTATCCTAAATCCTCAGACTATTTCTTCACTCAAAGCAAAAATTATTTGTGGCGCTGCCAATAATCAATTAGAAGATGATGATCGTGATGATCAGTCCCTACATGAACGAGGCATTGTCTTCGTTCCTGATTTTTTGACGAATCGTATGGGAATTGTGCATTGCGCAAACGAGCAATATGGGTACGTCAATCATGATTACTTTATCGAACGGCATTTGTCAAAGGATTGGGAATACTCGATCTATCAAACGGCGTTGAAAGTCCTGCAGGCCTCCCGTGAAACCGGAGATCCGCCTGCAAGGACAGCGATCCGCATGGCTGATGAGCTTTCGCTGGAAAATCACCCGATTTTTGGGCACCGTGGACAACAGATCATTGCATCATTGGTAGAAAATCGCTGGCATGAACAGTAAAAAACAAGTATCCGGGTTTTTCAGCGAAACCTGGATTGCCCTATTATGACATCATCAAAATTATTAAATGTTCTACTTACTATTAGGAAAATCAGCTTTCTTGTTTCAACAAAATGCCCAGCTTCCAGACGGCACAGATATATGCCGCTTGGAAAATCTTCTGCATGCCACTCAACCTCATATTCACCCGGAGCCTTTCCCTCACTGACAATGGATTCGACTTCCATCCCGCGTTCATTATAGATTTTCAGCGCTACAAAACTCTGTTTTGGAATGCCGTAGCGAATATGAGTGGACGGATTAAACAGATCGGGATAATTTTGAGACAAAGAAAATTGAAATGGCACTTTCCCATCTTCTGAATCAGACACAAGGGTTGTTATGTTTTTAATTAAAATTTCTTTAGAATTACTTGTTCCTCCATAATCCGCTATTATGGTGCATGGTTGATTGGAACCCACTTCACTTGTGGTTAACTGACCACTTGAGCTAATAGATGCATAGGATGAAAAAACCCTCCAGCATGCAATCTGTTAATTTCAAGAAAAAACTGGGCACCCTGGATTGATTTAGCAGTAATTTTATTTAATCCATTTTACAATAAAATAGAATTTGATTAGTGAACAATCTACCATAATTTTCTTTCCGCATCGGGATTTTGATTTCCTGGTATCTTATGTGTCTAAAAGTACGTGTAAGGTATGAATTGAAAATTAATAAAATCGACGAGCGATAAAAAGGTTCATTCAAAAAATGAGCTTGAATTAGTCATTTCTCAATCCACGTTTAAAAGCTGTGACAAGATTGATAATTTCGTCAGTCTTTTGTGATGTAAGCCTGGCTGATTCCAACACGTAAGTCGATTCCGGATCCAAAAATATATCAAAAAACGGTTTCATGTTTTTTTGATCATCTGCTGAAAGAAGATTCCGTAAATCGCAGCCCAATAAATAAGCGCCTGCTGTATCATAGTCTAAATTCTTCTCAGCAGACACATCGAACCGTTTTTCACTAATTTCTATTTCCTCATAATGAATCAGTATATAAAATAAATCCTCCAGGTCTTTTGTCTCTTTACGGTCGTAATAAGATTGTATTTTTAGAAAAACAACAAGGGGTAACGGGGTAAAAGCAACGGTATGGCCTTTCTCAATTGGGACATACTCTTTCATCTCGAACAGCTTGTCGAATCCTCGTACGTTCATTTTAAAATCAGATTTCGGCCAAATTAACATGTCGTTTTTGACCATCTTGCGGCCGAAGGGAATAATATCGACAGGTGTCTCATTAAAAAAGAGACGATGTTCCGGTGCATGTTTCTTTTCTTCAAATCCATTTTCAAGCATGTCTTTTTTTAATCGTTTGTATTCATCCCAACTATTTATTTTAATAACGCAATCGACATCACGGGTCACAAGGCTGCCATAAGAAGTTTGATTTTTTTTCTTCATATCAATAAGAACAGCCAAGACCAGTGCTCCCACGATGACAAATGGAATATCCCTCTCTTCAAAGAAATCCGAGATTTTTAACATAACATTTTTAAGATCACGATCAAGCTTCATCGATTACCTTTCTCAAATAGGCATTGTATATCATTTCGGCTGTTTCTCTGGCCCGGTTTCCGCCCTGGTGTAGTAATTCTGAGTAAATAAACAGCGGATGAACCACAGGAAACGTTGTGCTGTCCCTGTAAATGATCCATGGAGAGAATAAATTGAATAGTGTTATATTGGTTTCTTTTGCAGCCATGAGTTTTAGTATGGTTTTCACATTGTTAAATAAGTCAGGTTTGACGAAAATTTCTGTAGTGGGACCACGATAGTGATGGATCAATAAATCTGCTCCCAAACCGCCACCCATTGCGAAACCATCCTGTTTTTGTTTTTGAATTTTGTTCAACTGCCGGGTGATTTCTTTTTCTATAGAAGGGGCTATTTTATAGGAGCCCAAGACAAGTTTAGGTCTAAGCCGGTCATCATAATGTCCTAGCCATTTTTCAAAAAGTGTTTTTTTGTCACGAAATGTCTGCTGACCTGTTTTATTTTTAAGTATAAAATCCTTTTGTTCTAATTCTTTCATTGCAGCTTGTGTTTGCCCGTAAGAAATGGATGACAGACTTTGAAGTGTGCGGAGCGGCGTATTCAATTTTTCAGGATAGGCAAGAAGAATGAAGAGGAGCTTCAAGCCAGTCGGCTGAAAAAGTGTGCTCATTTTTTTTTCTGTGGGGTGTTCCTTTCTTAAACCTTGAACATCCAGGTAAATGTATTTATTCACATTGATGTAGGTATTCCCTTGGCAATCGATGTAATGAATACCATTCTGTTTCAATTCTTTAGCTATGGATGGATTGATGTATTCTGACATCAGCATTAAGGGCAGATTTAGTTTATTTTTCATCATTGCAAGATGATGAGGTAATGGTCGCTTTAATATGCCCTTGATTTCAACTGCAAATTGGATGTTACCTCTATCTGTTACAATATCCAGTAGCACGTCAAAACCCATGGTTTTCGCATCTAATGATTTATTTTTTTTTACGTGTTTAATTGGCGGTAGCTGGCTGAGCATTTCAGTGCAGGTAATAAATATATTTTTGTCAAACATGGATTTTGCCCTTTCTTATGATCGGTATTTACATATGATCGATCTGATCGATCATGATAATATACCGATCAGTTTAATGAATGTCAAGAAAAAAATACATTTCATAAAATGAAAAATACGATTCTAATATGTTTCGTATTTTTATGCTGATTTAAGTATATTTTGTTTTACCAAATTTCAATCGAAGGTAGAGTATATCTTTTTCAGTATTAAAAAGGTGATAATTTTGGAAGGGTAAAAAAATGGCCCCGAAAAGACGGGGCTAAAGTCTTGTTTCTATTGTGGCGCCTCCCAGAATCGAACTGGGGACACACGGATTTTCAGTAATTTTATTAGTCTTTTAAAAATAATTACTTATAGCTATTAGTAATTGTTTAATAAACAGTTATGTTTGTATCTGTTTTTATCCTTTTATTTCTGTTTGTATCTGTCTATATCAAATTAAGGCACGTGTAAGGCACAAAAAATTTAAGTGCATTTAAATGATAATTTTTTGCAGCAGAAATAATCTTTTACAAGATTTTCAAGTATAGTAATTAATTCATGATTAAAATTAGGACGGGGAATGATTTCATTCTTTTTACTTGATTATATGAGAAATATTTATTATACTTTAAATATTCTTTTATTCTAATTAAAAATCAATTTGAAATGTTGCGAAAATGAAGCACATATCAGCATATATCAATTATTGAGTAGTGCAATTGTGAATGTGCTTTTTTATATTGTATTTATGTAGCACAAAAAGGTTTGATATTTCAGTAAATAAAAAAGTGAAAAATTGGCTGGTTCCATGAAAATAGGGGAATATTAAAAGCATTGGAAAATTGAGAAGTATGGTTTGGAATATACTAAAAAATGAACTGAAGGAGATTGATGGGCTGGTGGAGGGGGTTTTGAAATAGTTTAATCATTTTGAAAGTTAATAAATGAGCTATAAAGAAAACAAATATATTAAACAGGTACCAAATCTTGATATTAAAATCTGGAGATATATGAGTTTTATTAAATTTGTTTCAATTTTAGAAAAGAACGCATTGTTTTTCCCAAAACTATCTATTTTACTTGATAAGCATGAAGGTAGAGTAAATCAGAAAACA
>JAFGDT010000123.1 GCA_016931965.1 bacterium
AACATGGTTATGTGAAGAAAGCCATTGAAGGGCCATGGTCAACATTTCATCGTTATATATCATCAGGAATTTATGATCCTGATTGGGATGATATGGCCTCGGATAAAGAATTGATGTTAAATACGATTGGAGAATAATGGAAGGTGGGCCGTTGGCCCACCCTACTACTACTCGCTTCCCATCTTCAATGATTTTATAATATGACTTGATATTCGTTCAATTATTTGCTATTATCTGATAGATAATCGAACAGATATACAAAGTGGGCATAACGAACAGCTGAGCACATGAAAGGATCAAGGAATGGTTTTGAATGTGCTTTTATTTTGTATTGGTAAGTTGAAATCAAAGTAACAAAATCAATCGAATGGTTGATGGCATTTTCTCCTTCTGACATTATTGCTTCGGAACAGAAAATGCAAAACAATATGATTTGATTAAAAAAAGGAGACCAATCATGAAGTTAAATGTAAAAGCTTTTGCCCTCACATGTGGGCTGATATGGGGTTTCGGACTTCTATTGATCACATTATGGATCGTCTTACTCGACGGTTCTATGCAGGCGGTCACATTTATTGGAAGGATATACCGGGGCTACAGCCTCAGCATCACAGGTGGGTTAATCGGATTGGCCTGGGGATTTTTTGATGGCCTCATCGGCGGTGCCATTTTCGCCTGGCTCTACAATCTCTTATCTCCAAAGAATAAATCATGATGCACATATTGTCCCCGGACCATCTTTTCATTTCTTATTTAACACCCTAAGAATCGTGAAATCTGGGCATGGATGCTCATGGAAAAACTCAGCAAAACGATCCCAAAGCAACATACCCGTGAAGGAGGTGCTTATGCTTAAAAATTTTTATTAACTGCACATTGATAAAAACAGGTAAAAATTAAGAAAATTACGCACGGGAAAAGATACCTGACAATCTATCAAGCGAAAGGGATGACTATGAGAATAAGAACAGGATTCATCGGCATTATATGTGTATGCCTTTCAACTGGATTCATTCAAAACAATCAGGTGAGGGATCCCCATCATCCCGACTACTGGAAGAGTGCCGAACTGTTCTGGAGTGATGAATTTGATGGTGATGCAATCGATCTGGATAAATGGAAATTTCAAACGGGCAGCCACGGCTGGGGAAACAATGAATGGCAGAATTATACGGATGGGGAAAATGCGCAGGTTAGTGACGGCCTGCTCAAAATCACAGCGGAAAAAACCGGTGAGGGACAAAAAGTGGGAGATTACACTTCCGCACGGTTAAACAGCAGAGAAACATTCACATACGGGCGTATGGAAATCCGGGCAAAAATACCCGATTGGAAAGGAAACGGCCTCTGGCCGGCCATCTGGATGCTGGGAGAGAACATCGGTACTGCCGGATGGCCACGCTGCGGTGAGATCGATATCATGGAATATGTCAGTTTCGATCCAGGTCAGGTGCACGTATCCATACACAATTTTGCAAACAATCACGTCAAGGGGACCCAGATCACGTCGGGACCGATGGTTCTCGAAACGATCGAAGAAGCATTTCACAACTATGGGATTCTGTGGAGCGAACAATATATCAAATTTTACATCGATGAGATAGACAATGTCGTCCTGACATTTGACCGTCCCGAACCCTACAGCGAAGACAACTGGCCATTTGACAAACCCTTCTATTTCCTTCTCAACATCGCTGTGGGGGGCAACTGGGGCGGGCAGAAAGGCGTGGATGATTCCATGTTTCCAGCAACCATGGAGATCGATTATGTGAGGGTTTATCAGCATCGTTAACAGGACTATTTCATAGAAGAACTCATTGAATTTGGAGCGAAAAGAATCCCATGTCGAAAAAAAATACATGCATTGCGATCGGTGGACTTCTCATCCTGATTTCGACCTGTGAATTGGCTCACGCGGCCGTAATCCGGTTCATCCGTGTGGGTCGAATGTGGGCAAAAATATTGGATAACGGACAGTTTTCAGAAACCAGCGGAATCCACGTGAATTGGTATTATCCGCGCCGAGAAGAATTTAGCCAGGCCGTTGTCCGCTGTTCCGGAACGCGTTTCGGTGCAGCAAACTGGACGGATGAAAACGGAACCGTGTGGCCTGTTAAGCTGGCGGGTGCTCCTTACGGTACAGCCGGCAACATCGACAACTGGTTTGAACTGCCCTACCCGGGTGAAGAGGATCTGACCATCAAAAGATATTTTAGACAAAGACCACCAGCCATTACAACCAATGGATTTACTTACTATTATGAATCTTATCCACTCGCTGGTGATGTGGTCGATGCCAGTCAAATACCCGGAACGGCTGACATCATGACAGAATCCTATATTCGAACCTGGATGGGACTTGAGATTCGCGCCCGGTCGCTGGCCTGGAGCCAGAAGCATCATGATGATTACATCATTTATGACTGGCTCATCACCAATACGGGCAACATCGACTGGGATGACGATATCGAGCTGAACCAGCCGATCCATGATTTATACATCATGCGTCAGCAGGAAATCTTCCCCAATGAAGGCAATGAATGGTCCGAATATTATGGTGAGAATATGTCCGATACATCGAGAATCATGTTTTCCACACCGGTTCGGATGAGAGACGATCCGGAGGACCGATACGGTATACAACGGAAGAGCATCGTCTCTGGGGAAGATCCGGTTTATTCCCTCCACGCAAATTTTATCGGTGAGGGTACGCTCTTTGTGCCCAGAGCATACAATGATCCCACTGACGACCCGTCCCAGCCGCGTATGCACTGTATATCCGGTCCCGATGATCTTGCCTTTAAGCATGAATCGGGGATTCGACCTGTATCCGACTGGCTTCTGGTTTATACGGTGATGAAGGAAGGTTACCGTGCAATCAATCCATGTCTCTATATGAACGAGGCTTTTCCGGAAGTAGATGTTTACCCCAATACCGCCCATGATGTGGAATTTCCCAAGAGAGGAATGCCCTATCCGGAAGACTTTGTAACATGGTGGTTCTGGCACCAGGTGGCATCCAGCGCTGCCGGCCCCTTCGATTTGCCAATCGGTGAATCGATCCGTTACGTCTGGTCCATTGTCGGTGGTGCTCTCAAACCCGAAGTCGCATGGCAGGTCTACAATGACTGGGAGGCGGGTATCTGTACATGGCCGGAATGGGAAGCCGGCGGAACCCATGATCTGGGAGAGAAATATCCCACATTTAAAGATTTTCCCCAAGTGGCTTCCACGTCCAATGACCAGGCGAAAGACCGCTGGGTCGTTACAGGCAGGGATTCAATGCTGATGAACAACTATGCCGCTCAGTGGTCAGTCCGGAACAACTACAATGTGCCTATCCCGCCTCCAACTCCGTCAATCGAAGTCCTCTCTCTCGACAACGAAATTCGTATCAGCTGGGGAAGTGAATCAGAAGCGGCAGCCGACTTTGCCGGATATCGGGTCTATCGCGCTGAAGGTTCCAATATCTATCACTATTACAAGGGTGTTGAATTAGGCAAATGGAAAATGATCTATGAAGTCACCGGAAACAATATCCATTCATACAGCGATACGTCAGCAAAACACGGTATCGCCAACTACTACTATGTCACGGCTTTTGATAATGGCATGCAGAATGGACCGGATGTCTACAGCCCGGGCGGAGAAGTTCTTGAGAGCAGTGATTATATTAATATGACAGAATATCCCGTTTACCCGGCC
>JAFGDT010000124.1 GCA_016931965.1 bacterium
ACCTGTTTGGATGAAGAAAAGCCAATCAGGACGACCGAGAGGATATTTCTCCACTTCTTTCTGAAGGATGGCCACTTTTCCCAGAAGGATTCAACCGATGTTGATGCATAGGACAAAATCATACTCGCCGGTTCTTCATGAACGCATGACGCTATTTCCGCATGGCCGATTTCGTACATGGCGTCGATCAGGTTTTTCCTTTCCGGGAACTGGATGAGCTTGAGACGAAAACGATCGCTGGGGAATTCTGCCGTGAAATGGGGGTTGGTACCTTTTGTAGGAAATAGCTTCGGTCCGGGATAAGGAAACAGTTTGACGGCCATAGTGGTCACCATTCCCAGTCCGCCGCAATGACCCGAATCAGCGCGCAAAAGACCTTTGAGATTAAGACCCGCACAATCACCCCAGAACCATTCTTCATGTTCATTGCCCCGGGAACCGATTTTCAAAAGCTCACCGGTTGGAAGCACCCAGTCACACCCGAGGATCCCTCGGTTGAAGCCGAACTTGTGACCGGTTCCCCCCATGCCCTGGAACATGTTGTTCGCTACCACAGAGACTTGGGCCCCCGCTTCAGCGACGGTGATGGTTAATCCCCGCTTCATGGCTTCCGCCTGAAGTTGCACGTAGGTCACATAGGGTTCGACCACGGCGTACATGTTTTGCTCATCTATGTCTAGGATTCGATTCATTCGTTTTGGATCAATGATAACGGTGTCCGGGCGGACAGGTATGGTTGGAGGAAGCAGGTTGGTTCCGACGGGGATGTAATTAAACTTGTATCGATTGGCGATTTTGATAATGGTTTGAACATCTTCGGTGTTTTCGGGAAGTACCACAGCGGCAGGGCGGTACCTCCCCGATTGGGCGTGGGTACTGTAGAGCAACCACATATAGCTGTAGGCACAGGTTACCCCCGGATCGTCACACACGTTTTCAGGACCGAGAGCATTTTCTAAAGCTTCATACGCACCTTTTGGTAAACTCATTCGTTCGCCTCCTTATCATGCCCCTTGTCTAAATAATAGGATGGTGGTTACATGACATCACTTAAGGTTAATTTTTTCGTTTTTATCTTTACATAGAGCTCGGGTTGTTCCCTGGCAATGACTGACTCATGTTTGAGAATGGCATCCCAGATAAGCTTTGGTGATTTATACTGATTGTAGGTTCCCTCAAGCACCTCATCCTCAATGAGTGTGAAGAGGTAATCCAGTTCGGCATCCGTGTAGGTCGGAACGAGCGCAAACCCCTGGGCGACACGCAGGTACTTATCTGAATTAAACTCAAATGATCTCGACCACCACCGGGTGTATTCTTCAAAACCCTTCTCTCCCGCCAATTCTCTTGCTACGGCAGTTCCCGCCCGGTAACCGCACATCAGGGCTCCCTGTACCTCCACCTCAACATAGGCCGCTGCATCACCAATGACCAGGGAATTGCCCCGGTAGGGAACATTCAGGGACGTGTATGCTTTCACACTGCATGCAAGGACGTCAACAATGGTTGTTTGTTCGAACATGTAGGCAAGGGGACTTTTTGTCTTCACGTTGTTGAATATGGTTTTGGGTGGGTCATTTTTGCTCCCGATCACCAATACTGAAGCAACATCTCTGCCCAGAAGGGAGGCCGCTATCATCACCGGACTTTTGGACTGATAGATCTGTCCAAAATAACTTTTCCACGTTGTGGAATCGAAATCTTTTAAATTCTCAATATAATAATTCAGGGCTAAACCGGTAGCAAAATAGGTCCTCTCTTGATTTAACCCGAGCGTTTCCGCTATCCTGGCATTGGCACCGTCTGCGGCAATGAGCTTTTTGGCCCGGATAGCTGATGGCCTCCCTTTTGATTTTATCTTTACAGTTACACCATTACCGTTGTCACTGGCAGCGAAGGCGAGTGCGCCGCCTATAAATTCCACGCCCATTTGCTCACATTTGTTGAGGAGCCCTTTTAGCAGCCGTCCTTTGTCAAACTTGATAATAATGGGTCGCTTGTCAGGGTAAGCAAAATGGATTTTGTGCCCGTTGGGTGAAATAAAATACTTGTCCGTCATGGGAACGAGCGGTCCCGCGTAATCTACTTCAAAACCATTGTTTTGAAATACAACCTTGTCGTTTTGTACCTGAATAGACTCACTTTCATAGTCTTCATCCATAATGAATTGCATGCAGCAGGCGCGATTGACCTTGGAGATGTCTTTTTGCTTTTCAATCAGCACCACTTTCAAACCCTGTTCTGCCGAGGTTTTGGCTGCCATGAGCCCTGCTGGTCCGGCCCCAGCAATTGCAACATCATAAATCATAAGACAGATCTCCTACACTGTACCATTTTCTATTGGTTTTGTTGACCTGTTTTTCTCATCCATCGCTGCCACGGTCGGCAGCCTTCTTTTCTGAATTGCATGTTGGTGATGGTTGCTTCATCAACGGTAATCTTTGTGATGATCATCATTTGTTTGGCCATGTTGCGGGCTTGATCCAGTGTAATCTTCCGTTGGGTTGCGTTCTTCTCATAGGGTAGGCAATCGATCATAATCTTTTCAAATTCAGGATTTGTGCCCTCGATCAGTTCGGCGTGACCGATGAACTGAATGCAGAGCGCGTCACTCCAGTCGATAAACTCCTTGTGCCAGTTCAGACTCACACGGGGGTTTTGCTTGATGTGCAAAAGCTTGGCCGTTCCCTTTTCGTGCATTCCGTGCAGAGTCATGGTGTCCGGATTAAGGGTGAATTCAGCCGTTGTGGTCATTGGTGTATTGTTAATACAGGTTCCAAGAACGCAAGTACCCGTTTTCTTTTTGCCACCCATTGCTTTTATAATTTCTTCCCTCACCTTTTCATTTGTCATAGCCCCTTCATTTTTTGCAAATCCAAGATACTCTCCCGTCAGCCAAATCTGGGTCGCCGTGGTCTTTGCATCCAGCTTGATCTCGTGACAGTCGGCACAGGTGATCCCCTCTTCAATGGCCGGGTGATCATCGGTTAAAGACGCTTCTACCTCAATGGCCTTTGCCTCTTTTGCAGCCTGCACGTTTACTTCCTCAGCTCTGGGTGTGGTCTTTCCGCAAAAAACCCATATCCATGCAAGGCTCAACAATAAAAAAATGGTCTGTTTGAACGGTTTCATCGATTACCTCCTTTCATTTTAAAAACGATAATAATAAGTTCATTGTTTTATCTAAATGTTGTCACCTACTGATTGTTAAGAGCCGTTAGGATGTTGTTGATATGAAACTTGTGTTGCTTATTGAGGTCAAAATCAACATCGACAGAAAAATAGGTGAAAAAGAC
>JAFGDT010000125.1 GCA_016931965.1 bacterium
CTTTACGAAGCTTGCAAAAAGGCAGGTTCTTTGGCGACTTTCTTCCAAAGAAAGTCGCAGAGATCATTTATACTTCTGATCCAATATTTCCTCTCCCCAGATTCTTCTGTCATCACAGATAACCTCAGAATGACAACCATAAAATAGGTTCTCAGAACAGACAGCCTCTCTCTTGAGAGAGGGGGATTCAGGGGGTGAGTGACCCACCCTAAAAAACAAAAAACCGAAGGCTATCAAATCCTTCGGTTTAAACAAATCGACATTGAGGGAAAAGCGATCAATACTCCTCCGCAATCTTCCGATAAGCCTCCCGGAAGGACATTCCCTGCTTTACCAATTCATAGACCCTCTCTGTCGCAAAAAGCTCAGGCGTCATCCCCTTTTTACAATTCTCCCGATTGACTTTTATTTTGGAGATAATGAGACTCATCATCGCCAGACTTTCCAGCGTGATCTCAAATCCCTTCATGACCGGCTCTTTGGTTAACTGGAAATCGCGGTGATATCCCGAAATCAGATTGCCGGTGATATTTTTGATCTGCATTTCGTACGCAACCAGCAGATGATACTTGGCTCTGATCAGTTCCAGCACATCGGGATTCTGCTTCTGCGGCATAATCGAACTGCCTGTGCAAAATGATTTCGGCAGTTCGAAGTAACCGAACTCATCCATGCTGAACAGGACGAGATCCGTTGCTATTTTGTTCAGATCGATCATGATCTGACTGAGACTGTGGAGCAATGTCGATTCAAATTTGCCCCGGCTGTGCTGGGCATAAATCGGGTTTTTTTGCACTCTTTTAAACTTAAGCAGTCTCGCTACAAATGGACGATCGATCTTGATGGGCACACCGTATCCTGCACCTGTTCCCAGGGGACACTGATCGATCAGCTTATATGCGCAATCAATGAGATACACATTGTCTTTCATCGAATCGATAAATCCCTGCCCCCAGAGACCGATCGAAGAAACCATGGCCTTTCGCATGTGCGTATAACCGGGCAATTGAATTTGTCCGTACTGTTTCACAAATCGACGGAATACGCCGATCAATTTCTCGAGCTGCTGACGGCAAGCAGTGAGCCGATCTTTTTCATACAACCTCAGAGCCGTCAGCACCTGATCATTTCGTGATCGGGCTGTATGCACTTTCTCGCCCAGCTTGCCCAGCTCTCCGATCAGATGATTTTCAATCGCTGTATGACAATCTTCATCTTCTTTTAAGATTTTAAACTGACTTTTCCGGTCAAGTTCCACAATCCTGTTCAGTTCACGAACCAGCTTTTCCACTTCGTTTTTTTGAAGAATCCCGATTTGACCGAGCATCCTGACATGAGCAATTGAGGCGAGACAATCATACGGCACCAATTTCTGATCCAGCAGATAATCATCGCCGACGGTGAACGCCTCGATCTTTTTATCCAACGGATGCCCTTTTTCCCAGAGTTTCATGAAAAACACCCCTCGTTATATCCGCCAGCTGTACGGCTTCTTTTTGCCCAATACCAAATTGTGGGCCTTCAACCGGATCGCATTGATGTTGATAAATCCCTTCGAATCGATTGCATCAAACCCCCCTTCTTTGTCCATGCTGGACAAATCCTGATCGTACAGTGAAGTCGGCGATTCCCTGCCGATGATCTGAACATTTCCTTTGTATAAAAGAAGCGAAACCCAGCCATCAATGGCTTCCTGACTTTTATTAAACGCCGCCATAATGAAATCCATTTCAGGAGAAAACCAGTATCCATTATAGATCAGTTCCGAAAATTTAGGTATCAGCATGTCTCTGAGGTGCATCACTTCCTTGTCCATGGCAATGCCTTCGAGATCACGATGGGCTTTCCAGAGAATTTCTGCACCCGGATTTTCATAAATCCCTCTCGACTTGATCCCAATGTACCGATTTTCAACCATATCCACCCGACCGATGCCGTGTTTCCCTCCCAGTTCATTCAAATAGAGAAACAATCCGAGGGGATCGTTTTTCATGATGTTATCATTTTTATTGGTAACTGAAATGGGATTGCCGTTTTTAAATTCGATCTCGACAACCGTTCCTTCATCGGGTGCTTTTTGGGGAGATTGTGTAATGCTGAACACACTCTCATCCGGTCGCATGGAAGGATCTTCCAATATACCCGCTTCATGACTGATGTGCATCAGGTTTTCATCTTCACTGTACGGTTTTTTCTTTGAAGCCGTTACAGGTATCTGGTATTTTTCTGCATAATCGAGCATATCGCTTCTTCCCTTGAATTGACTCAAAAATTCCGAATCCTTCCAAGGAGAAAAGACCTTGATCTGGGGATTCAAGGCATAATAGGACAGTTCAAATCGAACTTGATCGTTGCCTTTTCCTGTGGCTCCGTGCGCCACCATTTTCGCATTTTCTTTCCCGGCCACTTCAATCTGCTTCTTGGCCAAAAGGGGTCTTGCTAGGGATGTCCCCAACAAATACCTTCCTTCATAGACAGCATTCCCGCGCAGAGCAGAGAAAATATAATCGGTCACAAATTCCTCTCTCAAATCTTCAATGTAAACCTTTTTGGCTCCCGTTTTCATCGCCTTTTCCCGGACCGCTTCAAAATCATCTTTTTGACCGACGTTCCCGACAAAACAAATCACTTCATACCCTTTGTTGACCAGCCATTTCAAGATGACGGACGTATCCAGTCCCCCGCTGTAGGCAAGGACAACCTTATGTGCTTTCATGCTTTCCTCCGTTATTGATGAACTGTTCCAAGTATATAGGGTGACAGATCAAATTGATCTTATTGAGAAACCGCCCGATAAAAATTACCGAATTCTCTCATGAAAAGATCATTTTTTTTAATACTTTGAGGGCATCAATCATTGTTTTATGATCAAATCGTTTAAAGTAAAAAGATTTGATGGGCTTCGCATACCTCTCGCACTCGATCTGACCAGATACTGCATTGCACTTCGCCAATATGCGCTTTCCGTAAATAAAACATACACAACCTCGACTGCCCGATCCCCCCCCCGATACAAAGAGGCAGCCGGCCCTGCAGCAATTGATTATGAAAATACAAATTCTTTTTATACTGTTCCCGCTTGATCTCCAATTGTTTAAGCAACGCTTCTGGATCCACCCGGATACCCATCGAAGAAAGTTCAAATGCGCGGTCAAGCAGTGGATACCAGACAAGGATATCGCCGTTCAGTCCTTTTTGACCCTCTTCATTTTCCGTCGTCCAGTCATCGTAATCTGCCGCCCTTCCGTCATGCGGTTTTCCATTGCGCAACGGCGATCCCAAACCGATTATAAAAACAGCCCCTTTTTCCTGACAGATTGCATTCTCCCGTTCCCGGGGTGTCAGATCTGGATACTGACTTTCCAAATCTTCACTGTGTATAAAAGTGATATCTTCAGGAAGATAAGGTGCCGGAATTTGTGGATATGTTTCGCATATTTCTCTTTCTTTTTCACGGATGACGGCATAAATTTCCCTCACGATCATTTTGAGAAATGTGATATTTCTCTCTTTCTTATCAATGACCCTCTCCCAATCCCATTGATCCACATAGATGGAGTGTAGATTGTCCAGAGATTCGTCCGGTCGTAAGGCATTCATGTCGGTATACAATCCTTCTCCCTTTTTAAATCCATAATCCCTGAGAGCCATTCTTTTCCATTTGGCCAGGGATTGAACGATTTCTGCTTGCTTTTGAATGTCTTTGATCGAGAAAGTGATCGGTTTTTCAACACCCGACAGGTGGTCATTGATACCCGTTTCGCTCAAAACCATAATCGGAGCTGAAACCCTCTGAAGATTTAACGCCTTTGCAAAATTGGACTGAAAAACACCCTTAATGTATTTGATGGCTTCTTCGGTCTCTTTTAAATTTAAGTCTGTTTTGTATCCGACAGGAATCATCAGGGCAAGATTCGGTATATGTTTAATTCGGCCGACGGATTTACTCATAAGTCTCCCTTCTCACAAATTCAGACAGAATATACCTCAAGAATAGGAATCGATCAATGAAACAACTTCCATCTGATCAGTTCAATTCCGAAAGTGGGTTCATATTCTATAATAAAAGGATCAGACCCTTCACCGGATGATGATCAGGGAATGATCCCCTTATGAATACCCTGGCCCAGTTTCACGCTAATCGATATAATAAAGAACAATCAATAGTCATCATTGATGTCAGACAATCCCGTAGGATCCAAATGGCGTTGCCAGTCATAATCCTGAACTTCGCCAATGGCGGTCGAATGGACCAGCCGCATCTCCCCCATTCCCACATCATCCACAAAATAAAACTCGATACCGCCTTCGATTTCATAATACTGCCATACTTCAAAAGCATGCATACCTGGAGAATAAGGGTAGCGGTCGACGTAATCCGGCTCACCATATTTGATATAAACACGCCCCAAATCCGATTTCCAGCCTTCCCGTGCTCCATGAGAATAATGCGCATTGGAATAGTACACTCTCCGAAGATATTCGTCACGGTATTGAACGGCCGTCAGCATGGGATTATTATTCCGTCTCCTCCAGAATTCCGTCATAAACTCTCTTTTTCCGTCAAGGTCCAATTCCTTGTACACTTTTTTATCATCACCGGTAACAATATATTGGCAGTACTCAAATTGTCGATCCAATTCTGCTTCATCCATGGCAACATACATATTATCAATGCGCTGCTGAGAGACAACTTCCGTCTCAGATCGACTGGCAAAGTCAACAGGTCGATAAACAGAAAAGGATTTTGTCCGCGATACGCTCTTCCCAGTACCTGTGTCGGTCACATCCAATTTCAGATTATATACTCCTGAATATAAATCAGAAACCTGAATTTGCCCGACATAAACTGCGGAAGTTGTCGTCCGTTTTTTAACAACGGGAGCATTTTCTTTAACGATATTTCCATTGGCATCCAGAACAGACAATACCATACTGTAATTAGAATCCTCCCCAGCAACAATTGGAGACAAATGATAGATTTCACTATAAAAATAAAGGATAGGTAATTCTAGCCCATAGAGTTTTGATGGATAAGGGATAATCCGATACCCGTTTTTAACCAACGGATGATTGGCCTGGTCAGATACGATTAAAGTAGAAATTTGGATATCGCTCATGCCTAAACTGCTATCAGGAAAAGAAGAAATGCTCACACTTTGTTCATGCCATCCTCCCACATTTTTGTTTTGATCGGTAACCCTTGTTCGAATTTTGAAATCTCCCTTCTGAAAGGAAAATACAAATATGTTGTATAATAGCTGTTGCGAATCTATCTCATCCAGTGAATTGACCCTGTCAACCATCTGTTTCGAACTCTGAGACAGCAATGAATCTCCATAAAATATGTTGACACCCATTTCAAAATTGGCAATATGTTGATCGCCTTCCAATTGATGAGACACGCCATCCCGCGGCACTGAAATATACAATTCCAGATATGTTAAATCATTATTTGCTTTGAAACGGGCAATGTCCGCATCGAATTGAATTTCACCTCCACGTATAATCTGCCCAGAAAGGGGTACTGAAATGCATATGAGCCATCCCAATAAAAAATAGGGTATTCTCTTAAACATTTGCATGATTTAACCTCCCAATCATTTTATATTAAAAAAATATCCCGTCTCAATTTATACTTCTCCAAACGGTTAAGGTTTCTATGAATCGAATGAAATAACTACAAATCCTCATCTGCCTGACAAACAAAAGTATATACAAATATTTAAAAAGAATCAAGGAAATTTTTTCACAATCTACTGAATCATTGGATTCATGTATCAAAATAGACTCTGATTGAAAAATAAAACATAAAAACAAAGAATCGATCAGATCTATATCCCAATAGAAGTAACATTCAAATCATGTTCATTCCAAAAAATGAATGAAATTTGACATAAAAACTCCTTTTTTAAGTTGATTTTTCACAAGGATTTTTTTACATTGTTTGAGTTATTTATAATCCGTGGGAGAACAATACATGAGTCGAAGTAAAAGTAAACAATCACGTCGACGAATCCAGCTTCGAAGAAAAAGAAAGAATCGAAAAAAGAGACAAAAAATTTACAAACCAGTGATCACGGAAATCAAACCCCTCGTAAAGAAGAAAACGACACCGGTAAAAAGCAAGGAGACTGTTCAAAAAAGTATTCCAAAAAAAGAGAAAATTGAACAAACAAAGAAAAAAGTTGAGGTGAAAAAAAAGAAACAAAAACCAGATTCAAAGAAAGAACAGAAACCGAAGCCAAAATCCAAACCCTCCACACCCAAAACAAAAAAGAAGAAAGAAACAGAAAAATAATAACAATGATATTCACCCCATTGATTTTATATAGATTCAAAAAAAGGCTGGAGGAAATCAAATAGATGATTCACATCAAGCCGTTCCGAGGCATGAGGCCTGTCCCTGAGAAGATATCTGAAGTTGCCTCTCCTCCATGGGACGTGCTCAGCAGTACAGAAGCTCGAGAAAAAGCAAAAGACAATCCCAATTCTTTTCTTCATGTCATCAGACCGGAAATCGACTTTGCAGCCGATATTGAGTCTTATAATAAAAAGGTCTATGCGAAAGGAACTGAGAATCTGCAAAAACTCATCAATCAAGGCATTTTGATACAGGATGAAAAGCCGCATTTTTACATATACAAATTGCGCATGAACACGCATGAGCAAGTGGGTCTGGTCGCAACAGCATCCGTAGAAGATTACCTTCAGGGTAAGATAAAAAAACATGAACACACACTTTCACATAAGGCTTCGGATCGAGCCAATCATGTGGACATACTCAATGCACAAACCGGACCTGTTTTCCTCACATACCATGCCCGGGAGAAAATAAATGATTTAATAAAAAGATGTTTGGAAGAGCAACCGATCTATGATTTTATTGGCGATTATGATGTTCAACATACATTTTATATTGTCAGTAACGAGACCTGCATAAAAGAATTCGAATCGGCATTTTTAGAAGTGGATGCATTGTATATCGCCGATGGCCATCACCGATCAGCCGCTGCGGCTCGAGTTTATGAAAAAAGAAAAACCAACAACCCGAAACATACGGGAAACGAACCCTATAACTATTATTTAACCGTTATATTTCCCGATTCACATATACAAATTTTAGAATATAACCGCGTGGTAAGAGATCTCAATGGCCACACACCGGAAACACTGATTCAAAAAATAACCGAGCGATTTGAAATTGAACATCATCCATCAAACAATCCAGTGTCTGGTCAAAATGCATACAAACCTACAAAACCACATACATTTGGCATGTACCTTGAAGGTAAATGGTATCATTTGTCGGCTCGGGGAAAAATCCTTAATCATTCAAATCCCATCGACCAACTGGATGTATCGATCCTTCAGGACAACCTGCTTGCTCCTATACTCGGGATTGCGGATCCCAGAACAGACAAACGTATTCAATTTGTTGGAGGAATACGGGGATTGAGTTGGCTGGAAGAACTTGTAAATAGAGGAAAATATCGCATTGCCTTTTCTCTCTATCCCACGAGTATCAAACAGCTCATGTCCATTGCCGATGCTTGTGAAGTGATGCCACCCAAATCGACCTGGTTTGAACCCAAACTGGCCAGCGGCGTTGTGATCCATATGCTGGATTAAACGAATGAAAAAAGAAATGGATCAACCATTTCTTTTAAGAAACGTTAACCAATTAAACAAGAACTGAGCAAATCATGAAGAGGAGGAGTGAAAAGATGAACATATTGATATCAGATGCATTTGATCCTTCATTGCCCAATCGATTAAAAAAATTTGGTCAGGTAACTGATGATGCATCGAAACTGCCCGAAGCCGATGTGGTACTGATAAGGAGTAAGACCAAATGCACAAAAGAATATATCGACAATGCTCCTAATTTAAAACTCATTATCCGGGGCGGTGTCGGATTGGACAATGTAGATGCGGAATATGCCAAGAAAAAAGGCATTGCCGTTTACAACACGCCCGATGCATCCAGTGTCGCCGTGGCGGAACTGACTTTTGCAATGATGTTGGCGGTACCCAACTGGCTCATTGAGGCACACAATACGATGATGGCCGGGAAATGGGCAAAAAAAGAGCTTAAGCGAACCGAGCTGATGGGCAAAACATTGGGATTGATTGGAACAGGAAGAATCGGATCGGAAGTGGCCAAAAGAGCGCTGGCATTCGGGATGACCGTTATAGGATATGACAAATATGTTACCAAATCGGATACGATCAAACTGAAATCACTCAATGAGGTTCTGGCTGAATCTGATTATATTTCGCTTCATGTGCCTCTCACTGATGAAACAAAAGGAATGATAAACAAGCAAACCATCGGAAAAATGAAAGACGGTGTCGTGCTTATCAATACAGGAAGAGGAAAATGTATTGTTGAAGAAGACATAGCGGAAGCTTTAAAAAGTGGAAAAATTAAAACATATGCCACAGACGTCTGGTGTTCGGACCCACCTGCCGACACATGTCCTATTTTAAAGGCTCCGAATGTCCTACTGGCTCCACATATCGGCGCTTCAACAAATGAAAACCTTTTGCGCATTGGTGATACGATTGTAAACATTCTCGAAAACTTTCAGCAATCATGAAGGAGAATAACCATGTCGGATAGAATTTGGAATTTTAATCCCGGACCAGCAACACTGCCCCTGTCCGTTCTGGAAAAAGCCAAAGAAGAGATACCCAATTATCAGAATACGGGTATGGCCGTTATGGAACTCAGCCATCGGTCAAAAGAATATGCCGCCATTCAGAATGATGCAAAATCACTGATGATAGAACTATTTCAAATCCCAAATAACTACAAAGTGCTTTTTTTACAGGGCGGCGCAAGCCTTCAGTTTACAATGGCTCCGATGAACCTCCTCACTCAGGGCAAAGCCGCAGATTATATCATTACCGGCTCCTGGTCTAAAAAAGCGCTCAAGGAAGCCAAAATCATTGGAACGGCAAATGTGGCAGGTTCAACCGAAGACACGAATTTTAACCGTATTCCCAAACAGGGAGATCTCAAATTGGATCCTGACGCTGTCTATTGCCACATCACCTCAAATAATACGATTGCCGGGACACAGTACAAAACATTCCCTCAAACCGGAAATGTAACCATTATTGCCGATATGTCGAGTGATATCTTATCCAGAAAAATCAATTTTGCAAAGTTTGGGCTGATCTATGCGGGTGCTCAAAAAAATCTGGGACCATCCGGAGTCACGGTTGTCATCATCCGTGATGATTTGGTTGAAGCATGCAGGCAGGATATCCCGATTATTCTCCAATACAAAACGCATGTGGATAATGATTCATTCTACAATACACCGCCAACCTATTCCGTCTATTTGGTTAAGCTGGTGCTGGAGTGGGTGAAATCACTCGGCGGTTTGGCTGCAATCGAAAAGAGAAATCGAGAAAAAGCCGACCTGCTCTACGGCACAATTGACGATAATCCAGACTTTTTTAAAGGAGCCACGGAAAAAGAGAGCCGTTCATTCATGAATGTAACGTTTCGGTTACCCTCGGAAGACTTGGAAGCCAAAATGATTTCTGATGCGAAAGCAGCAGGATTTGGTGGATTAAAGGGTCACCGTTCTGTCGGTGGCATCCGCGTTTCCATGTACAATGCAATGGAGCCTCAAGGCATCCAGGAATTAACCGAGTTCATGAAAGATTTTGCCCGGAAAAATGGATAATCCAAAAGCCCCGAAGAAATAGACTTCGGGGCTTTTTATCATATGCTGGAATTTAAGATTGGAGCCGTACCACAAGCCTAGGATAAAAAAGATTTGTCATTCCGGGCTTGACCCGGAATCTCTTCATAATTAAAAATTGAGGAAATTCCTGCCCCGACAAGCCTGTAGGGTGGGCCAAAGGCCCACAATTTGGTGGTAGGTCAATGACCCACTCTACTACTGAGAAATATCGATGGTCATCTGCCTAGATAAAAAAGACTAAACCACTATGCACTGAAAGTGCATAGGTTTTTAAAAAAGGACTGAAAGTCCTCAATTATTCAAGCTCAAAATCTGTTGTATCA
>JAFGDT010000126.1 GCA_016931965.1 bacterium
GGTATTGAAAATCTTTTGTTAGTTAAAACATATTTGGCCATGAATAAACCTTAAAGGTAAAAAGGTCACGAATTTTGGTTGCTATCAATCGATCAGAATTTCAGCCAAAACAGGCATGTGATCTGTTGGGAATCTTCCATCGAAACTGTCTGATAGAGTACCGTGTTGGTTAACAGAGACATTATTTTTTATGAAAATATAATCAATGGTCTTATTATCTTCCAGGTTTGCAGATTCAAACCATGTTATCGTTCCGTTCGGACCGTGATGGGAGTATTTGGAAATACCCTTTGTGTCGATCAATTTTGTTGAAGGTTTTTCCGATAATCCTTCTGTAATGATGCGATAGGGTTCATCATCGGGCGTTGCGTTGAAATCTCCTGTAACGACAATGGGAGCATTTCCGGCGATTTCATCAATGCTTCTAAGCAATAATTTAGCGCTTTCCTGACGGGCGGTTTCTCCAATATGGTCAAAATGCGTGTTAAAAAGGTAAAAGATTTTACCTGTTCGTAGATCTCTGAACTGGCCCCATGTTACCACACGGTAACACGCACCATCCCATCCCTTTGTTGGCATGGCAGGTGTCTCCGATAACCAAAAGGTTGAATCTTGAATCACCTCAAAACGGTCTCTGCGATAAAATATGGCCATAAATTCACCGGCTTCTTTTCCGTCATCACGCCCGATACCAAACCAATCGTATTCAGGTAGTAGATTCACCAGATCATCGACCTGATCTTTTAATGCTTCCTGCAATCCGGCGATATCGGCCTGATGAAATCGAATCATGCTTGTGGCAATTTCCTTCCGGTACGGCCAGGCATTGGGTCCATCAGCAGGTGTGTTGAGTCTGATATTAAATGTCATTACACGGATTGATTCATCATATACTTCTCTGGAACAACCTATTGTTAAAAGGATAATAACAAAAATGGATAATAATGTAACATTCCTGCGCATGATTCATTCTCCTTTTTAATGACTGAATGTTGTGATTGGAGTTAATTCGATACTCCGGAATTCAACTTCAGATCCCTCTGCCTGGAGGGCAATCTGTCCTTTATCTGCGGTACAGTCATAACCCTCATTAACGAGTTGTGAATTCACCCAGACCTTGATCGCGTTGCCGAAACATTCAACTGTCAGCGTGTTCCATTCCCCAACAGGATTCTCAGATCCGTCCGTCAGGTTGAGAATACGACGCTGCTTGCCTTCAACAATTCCCCATTCTTCTTTGGGACCGCGACGCGCTTCCATATCGGGTACTGTGATATCTTCAACGATACACCAAAAATCACCCGCATTTTCATGGAAGAGCTGTACTTCGATCGATTGGGGAAACATGCTGTAGAGGGCCCGCGGTGTGGAAGCATGAACAAGAACACCGCAGTTGCCGGGTTCTGCAGGGAAACGGTATTGGACCTCAAGTCGATAATCCCGATACTCTGCATCCGTGATGAGGTGCCCGGGGGGTGTGCCCAAACTCACAAGCATGCCTTCCCGAACAATGAACGGATTTTCCACATCTGGATCGTTGTCCATAGCCGGGACATCGATGTGCCATCCACTGAGGTCTGTTCCATTAAATAGAGATTGGGGTTGTGGTTGAGAACTGCAGGAAAAGACAATCAATGTTAAAGTGATCAGAATGATGTGCTTTTTCATCGTGATATTCCTCCTATTTATGTCTCATTATTTCAGTCATTTATTGTCTGATCTGGATAAAATTTATTTCTGTGATACTCAGCATATTTTTGAAGTGTGGCAGTTATCTCTGGATATTGATTGATCACATTGACCTTTTCATCGGGATCGTTCTGCATGTCAAACAGTGACAATCCGATCTGTTTGGTTGTATATTCACCGGCTGCTCCGTCCATTCCAGCCCTAACCAGTGTGCGGTAAGCATGGGGGAGATGGAGTTTCCAGTGACCGTCTCCGCTGATCACGCCTTCAAATATGCTGTTTGTAGAAAAAGGATAGTATTCATGGGGATTGGCTGCCCCGACTTCTCCTTTAACAAGATTCCATACATTTTTGCCGTCAGTCTCATTTTCAGGCAATTCGGCCTGGGCCAGATGGCACAACGTGGGGAGAATGTCGATGGAACAAAATGCGGATGTTGAAGTGCTGTTTTGAGGGATTTTTCCCGGATATTTCATGATGCAGGCAGAACGGGTTCCACCATCAAAGCCGGTGGCTTTTGCTTCCCGGAATGGCGTTTTGCCTGCATGGTTGCCATAGCTGATCCACGGGCCGTTATCAGAAGTCAGGATCACCAACGTATTTTCCTCTAATCCATTGGCATTTAATGCTTTTATGATTTCACCTACTGACCAGTCGATTTCCATAATAACATCACCATACAAACCGCTTCCTGACTTACCTGAAAATTTCTCACTGCAAAAGAGTGGTACATGGGGCATTGAATGGGGCACATAGAGAAAGAAGGGCTGTTCCTGATACCGATTAATAAAATCAACCGCATGTTCCGTATACCAAGTTGTGAGCATCGCCTGCTCTTTTCCGGTCACGCGCTCGATGGTGACTTGACCGTTTTCCCAGAATTGAAGAGGATACTGGCCCCAATATTCCGGGTTCGTCGGATGAAATTCCCACATGTCATTGGAATACATGAGACCACACGATTCGTCAAATCCGCGAGCCGTCGGTCGCGTTTCGGGCTGATCGCCTATATGCCATTTGCCAAACACAGCGGTTTTATATCCTCTTTTCTGAAGAACCTCTCCGATTGTGGCATACTGAGGATCTAGCCCTCTGGCTTTTGGGCCATGGGCACCGAAAACCCGCGTTCTTCCGGGATAACATCCCGAAAGCAGGGATGCCCTCGAGGCAGAGCAGATGGCCTGGGGGACGTAAAAATTGTGATAACAACAACCCTCTTCAGCCAGTTGGTTCACATTCGGTGTCTCATATGCAGGATCACCGAAAGGATCAAAATCAGCCCAGCCGGAATCATCGAGAAAGATGATGACAAAATTGGGGGCTCTGTGATTCTTAAAAATGTGATCACAGGCGATACCAGAAGCCAAAAAGGTGAGGGCTGATGCTTTTAAAAAGTCACGTCTGGTTTGGTTGGTTTTCATTGATCTGTTTTCCTCCATTTATATCATTGCAATATGTTTCTGCTGTGTGTCCGAATGAGATAGAAATGTATAATCGTTTTTCTTACATGATAAAAGAAATCTTCAAATGGAATAAGTGATGGCAGATCCACTGCCATTTTTGAAAAAACCCACAGTCTCTCGCCATATCTTATTACCACTGCTCCTGAATTCGGCTGGAATCATTCACTGAATCTTCGTAATAATAATGGGCACAGGGAATAAAATTGTTTTTCAACAACTCACGGCCTTCTAAATAATCCAAAAAAGCCTCCACAGTTCCTCTCGCCATTTTACGGGGAAACTGCTGGGGCGTGTCGTATAACTTTTTTTCAAATACTGCCTGTTTGCCGGCCGGTGAAGCATCAAAACCCACAATCGTGATCCGGTTCAGTTGATCCACTTTTTGTACGGCAGCATAGGCCCCGAGCGCGGAGGGATCATTGATCGCAAAGATGCCGCCGATATCCGGATGGGCCTGCAGGATATCGGTGGTGACTGCATAGCCATCCGTGCGTGTTCCCCTCCCGGACAGTTCCGCAACAATCTGAAGACGGCTGTGATTTTCTCTAAGATAATCTTTGAATCCATTGACCCTTAGGATACAAGAACTGACCTCGGGAAAGCTGACAATGGCGATTTTTCCTCTATCGCCGGTTACCCTCATCATGCTTTCTCCGGCGAGTCTTCCTCCCTGGTAATTGTCACTACCGATATGGGAAAAGATCATGGCGTTGGCCTCTTCGTCGGAGACCTGCACATCGAATGTAAATACGGGAATACCGGCGGCATAAGCTTTTTTCACTCCTTCTCCGGCCGATTTGGAATCCACCGGATTGAGAAAAATGGCGTCGTATTCCTGAGCCACAAAATCAGAAAGCTGGTTGTTTTGTTGCGCCGGGTCCAGATTACCACTGAGTGCAACTACTTCGTATCCATATTTGGCGGCTTCCTCCTGCATCACATTGCCGATGAGTTTGAAAAAGGGATTGGTTAAATCGATGCACGTCATTCCGATTTTACCCTTGTACTCTGATTTTGAAGTGCAGGACATCCAATGGAGTGTTGAACCCAAAATGAGAATGACTACGGCTATTTTCATTTTTTGGTTCATCGATGGTTTAACCTGAGTTTGATTTTTAATGAATTTAAAAAATGTAGATAATTTGTTTCCATTTGGCAATTTATGATTTTTTTATTGGGATGTCAATGGTTTTCCTCGTTTGAGTAGGGAATACCATTTCCCGCTGCTGCGCGCTTTGTCCAGCAATACCGCGCTGAGAATAACCATCCCCAGCACAACCTGTTGTGTATAACTTTCGATACCCATCAAATTCATTCCGTTTTGAATAACCGATATCACAAAGACGCCGATCAGTGTCCCCAGAATTTTTCCGGTTCCGCCTGAAAGGCTGGTACCGCCGACCACCACAGCGGCAATGACATAGAGTTCATACATCTGGCCCATGTTGGGTGTCCCTGTATTGAGTTGAGATGCCTGTATGCAACCACCCAGTCCCGCTGTCAGTGAACTGATGACATAGACAAAAACAATGATAAAACCCACTGAAACACCCGAAAGCCGGGCAGCTTCTGCATTACCACCGACTGCATAAATGTAGCGCCCCATCCGTGTGTGGGACATAAAGATGTGGGCAATCATGTACAGGATAAAAAGTAAAATAACGGTATTGGGAATCCCTGCGGAGGTACCCTGGCCGAGCCATGGGAGTGCCCTGGGAACCTGATAAATAGAAAAACCGCCGGTGATCATAAAAGCGAGACCCCGTCCCATCAGCATGATGCCCAAAGTCGTGATAAAAGGAGGCACTTTGAACCGGGCAACGAGAAAACCGCCTAATCCCCCAATAATGCCACAGGACAGTATGCCGGCAATGAATCCAACCAAGACGACCCAATCCGGGGCTTCTAATCCACCCATTGTTTTCATCAGAGACGTACTGATGACGGCGGATACCGCAATCAAGCTGCCGACAGAGAGGTCGATACCGCCGGTGATGATGACCATCGTCATGCCGATGGCCATCACGGCAATCACGACAATGCGGTCCACAATAGCCAGCAGGTTCGACCGTTTCAGAAAATCCGGCCACAGAGTGGAGGTCGGTGTCAGGATCTCGCAGTCTGCGAATTCCGGATATTCATCGGGGATCAATTCAATGACACGCCATTTGATCACATCGCCATTTGTGGCAATGACTGCCGGCCGATTGCCGGAAACCTTAATTTCGTCCAGTGCCAATCGCAGGTCCTGTGGAATGCCGATAATGCTCCGTACATTGTTGAATTCCTCTTTTTGCAGTTCTTCCTGCAGGAGACTGGCAAATGGTGCGGAATCTTTGTTGAAGGCGCCGACAGTTAAAATCAGATCGTCTCTGCCGTAGTTTTTATGGATTTGTTCGACAAGCTGTTCCACAGCGCTGTCGCTTTCTGGGGTCTGTTTTTTCAACGTCAAAAGACTGAACAAAAAACAGAGACCGATGAGGACGAGGATCATCCCGTAATTTCTTAAAAGATTTTTCACAACATTTTACTCCATTTCGATCATGATATGGCCAGATACAGGATATCTTCCTGTGTGGCGCTGGCCACATCGGTTATTTCTCCTTTAATTTCTCCTTCATGCATGACGATGATGCGATCGCTCATGCCGAGTATTTCAGGGAGCTCACTGCTGATGAGGATGATGGCCTTGCCCTCCTCAGCAAGCTGATTGATCAGAAGGTAAATTTCGTACTTGGCGCCTACGTCAATACCGCGTGTCGGTTCATCAAATATGATCATATCCGCATTTTTAGCCAGCCATTTGGCGAGTACGACTTTCTGCTGGTTGCCGCCCGACAGACTGACAATCATCTGCTCCTGACTTTGGATCTTGATCTTGAGATTTTTAATATATTGGGAAAATGTTTTACGTTCCTTACCCTGATCCAGAAAGAGTCCGCGTGAGAACTGATCCAGATTGGGTAAACTGAAATTCTCGCGGCAGGAATGGTTCAGGATCAGTCCCTGTCCCTTGCGGTCTTCGGTTAACAGACAAATCCGGTGTCTGATCGCATCCTTTGGATTTCGGATGCGCACCTCACGTCCCTCAATAAAAATGTGACCGCTGTCCGGTTTGTCAGCTCCAAAGATCATCCGCATGGTTTCCGTCCGGCCGGCGCCGATTAAACCGGCAAATCCGAGCACTTCCCCAGCCGATACATGAAAATGCACATTGCGCACAACCTGACTGTGCGACAGATCTTTCACACGAAAATGCTCAACACCGACTTTGGATATGCGTTTGGGAAATTCAGACTCAAGTGGACGCCCGACCATCATCTCAATCAGCCGATTACGATTGATGTCTTTGATTTCGCTCGTCACAACGTGTTCACCATCACGGAGAACCATGACCCTGTCCGCTATCTCAAATACTTCTTCAAGCCGGTGACTGATATAAATGATACCCATATTCTGTTTTTTGAGATCTTCGATGATGGCAAAGAGATGTTTCACCTCCTGAATCGTCAAGGCTGCTGAGGGTTCATCCATCACAATCAGGGCTGCATGCAGGGAAAGGGCTTTGGCTATTTCAACAATTTGCTGTAGTGAAACGGTCAGGTCACCGCAGCGGGCATCAGGATCGATATCCACACCAATTTTTTCAAATAGCAACCGACTCTGTCGATGTTCTTCACTGGTGTTGACAAAACCGAATGTTGTCTTTTCTTTACCTAGAAAAATATTTTCTCGGATGGTTAGATCAGGAATCAAATTAAACTCCTGATAAATGATCGATATGCCAACATGTTGTGCATCATGAGGAGACCGGATTTGAACAGGCTTTCCTTCTATGAAAATATCACCACCGTCGGGAAGATGGGCACCCCCCAGTATTTTGATCAGCGTACTTTTTCCTGCACCGTTTTCCCCAACCAGGGCCAGCACCTCTCCCCGTTGCAATGTGAGCGAGATGTCCTTTAATGCGTGCACGCCTGGAAAAGATTTATCAATCCCACGCATTTCAAGCAAACATGTTAGATTATTATTTTGTGGATTTGTCGTGTTATCAATCATTGTCTGTTTTTCAAAATGGAGAATTCATTTCTCAGTGGTTATTTTTTTTGTGTTCTCCCTCGACAGTCAGTTCATCTGCAACAGGATCACCCCTGAGCAGTGAAAGCATGTTGTGGGCTGCTCGTTTCTGAAGTGTCTGAATGGATTGTGGAGAATACCAGGCATAATGACCAGTGGCAATCACGCGGGGATGGGAAAGCAAAGGTTTTAAATCATCTCCAGGAGGCTCTTCCGGATAGACATCGATCCCGGCACTGTGGATAATATTACGCTGTAAAGCATCGAGCAATGGTTCGGGTTCGATAACGGCTCCCCGTGACGTATTCACGAGAATCGGTTGTTTTTTCATCCTTTTAAAAGCATGCTTGTTAATGAGACCGCGGGTTTCATCGGTCAGATTGCAATGGAGGGAGATGGCATCGCTCTCTGATAGCAGTGTTTCCAAGTTACAGGATACAGCTCCCATTTGGTTGAACCGTTCGGCGGGGATATAGGGATCCGCTGCGATTATGCGGCTGAAAAGAGATTGGCTTTTTCTGCAAAGTGTGCCACCTATACGTCCCAAACCTACGATGCCGAGCGTTTTATCTGCTAATTCCATCACGTCCCGAGAAGGAGGTACACCACATTTCAGTTGTAATTCTTTTTGCCCCAGATGTAAAAGACGGGCACAACTGAAGAGAAGTGCAATTGCATGGTCCGATACGCTTTCATTGGCATAACCCTGAACATTGGCCACCCGAATACCATACTGTTGGGCAGCCTTCAAATCAATATTGTCGAAACCTACACCGTAACGCACAATGGCTTTGAGATTGGGTAATTTTGAGAGAAAAAATGCATCCATCTGGGTTCCTCTAACCAGAATACCGACAGCCTCATTGGCAAATGCAAGTCTGGCTTCATGATCCTGTTTTTTGCCCTGAAAAATTTTGAGTGTGAACCCATTTGATTCAAACACATTCCGTTCATAATCGTATGAACCATAACCTGTGTCAATAATGGCGATTATCGAACGGTTCATTTTCGGACTGATTTCATTCATGGTCTCAAAGATATAGACAAAATGATATTAGAAAAAATCCATTCTTGATTGCGTGCAATTCATTACAATCGGCTTGTTATCAATTTGAATGCGATACCAACAAATACGATGCCGGCTAACCGATTCATGACGATTTGTACTCTATTGGACCGTTGGAGCCATTGTCCCACTGTACCTGCTAAAAGTGAAATACTGCCAAATATGATGATCGTTGCCATGATGAATATGCCGCCCAAGAGGATCATTTGAAGGGTGAGTGATCCCCGATCGGGATCGGCAAACTGGGGCAAAAAGGCCAAAAAGAAAATAGACACTTTGGGATTGGTGACGTTCATGATAATCCCTCTTCGATAAAGTGCACCCGAACGTTTTCTCCCAGCCGGTTTGGCATTGATCGTTGCTGGCGTCGCATGGAAGGCACGCCAGGCAAGAAAAAGAAGGTAACAGGTGCCAATGAGTTTGAGTCCTGTAAATGCAATAGGCGTCGTCTGAAAAATAACGGCGACGCCAAAGGCCACAAGGGAGGTGTGTACAAGAAGTCCCGTACAGAGACCGAGTGTGACAGCGAATCCCGATATTTTTCCATAGAGTGCCGATTGCGTCAGGACAAAAATATTATCAGGCCCTGGTGCAAGGGCGAGCAATATGGAGGCAATAAAAAATGTAACCAGAGTTTCATTTGGTATCATAACAAGCGTGTTTTTCTTTAATGAACTGCGCGATAGATAAGGAGTTTGTTTTTAAAATAAATTTTATCATTTGAATTGAACACGCTTAATTTAATAATAAATATTCATAATGAAAAGTATTTTTTAACAAAATAATTTGAAGTTGGATCTGTGCAGATCGTGCAAGGATTTTTTGGGGAATGTGTTATATGAAAAAATGAAGGGATTTCTTATAAATGCAATTATGACCAACATTTTTAAATTTATTTGATAATTAAAAATAGTAGGATATATATCATAACGTAAGTCATTTTTTACTTGACATACACAAATAGTTATGTTATATTAGAACAGATTAAAAATACAGGAGACGCAAATGACTACAACCATATCGACTTCAAAAGGCCAAATTGTGATTCCTTCGAAAATCCGAAGGAAATGGAACATTAAGAACGGCACAAAATTCTACATTGAAGAAAGGGACAACGAAATCATCCTGAAGCCGCTGACTACCGAATATATCAAAAAAATGGCGGGCATGTTAGAAACCAAAGGGAAACTGTCAAAAATACTGCTTGAAGAACGGGCAAAAGACAAAAACAAGGAAGGTTAAACTTATGAAGAGGGTTTTGGATTCCCATGGGCTTATGGCATTTTTTGAAAGAGAACCGGGATTTGAAAAAGTTGAGTCTCTGTTAATAGAAGCCAATGAAAAAGACCGGAATTTGCTGATGACGGCTGTAAATTTTGGAGAAGTCTATTCTATCGTGTTGAGGGAATATGGTCCAGAAAAAGCAAATGAAATCGAGAAAATCATTCAAACTTTCCCTATTGATATTATCGATGTGGACATAAACCTGGCCAAGGAAGCGGCCCGGTTTAAAGCGTTCAAAAAAATTTCGTATGCTGACTGTTTTGCGGCTGCTTTGGCCAAAATGAACAGAGCCGAGTTGATTACGGGGGATAAGGAATTTAAGGAAGTGGAGGATGAAATCAAGATTTTGTGGATTTAGGATTCAGTCGATTAAATTGATAAAAACATTTACACATTATATTCTTCTTATTCTGCCATTTTTTAATGCAATTTCATGATTTTTTTATGTAGAGAATAAATCTACGTTTAATGCTGTAAACCTTCCGTATAATCAACTGTTACAAATGCGTACCCCATTTCCCTGAGAGCAATAATTATTTTTTCAACAGCCTTCACGAATTCTTCAGGATGGTCCTGGCGGCCGTCATGAAGGCAGACGATAACACCCGGACTTGCATTTTCGATAATCTGATCGGCAACTGTTACTCCATTAAAATCCCGATTATATTGAGCCATTGGATCGTATGAATAGGTGACCAATTTTTTATCCATTGACTTCAATATAATGGGGAGAATAATCATTTTTACACAATAGGGGGGACGGACATATTTTATTTCCTGGGCACCCGCTTGGCGGATGAGCGAGTCGGTTCTTTCAATCTGACCTCTGATAAAACGAGGCGTTTTTAAGTATAATTTTGGATGATCGTATGAATGGTTGCCTATGAGATGGCCTTCGTCTGTGATTCTTTGAGCAATTTCGGGATATGCTTCAACATGCTGCCCCAGGACGAAAAATGTCGCTTTCACACCGTATCTTTTTAACAAATCCAATAGGGGAGGCGTTCGAATATCTGAAGGTCCATCATCGAATGTCAATGCAATCACTTTTTTGCTGGTGTTCAATTTATATATGGGTTTGATCAGAAACGCTCTGTGCGGGGGTCTATTGATATAGAAATACAAGAAAAAGATGCATGATAATGTTATAGCGATTAGACTGATCAGGATAATGAATATCTTTTTTAACAGTTACCTTTTATTCATTGCTTAATCCATCCTAAGTAACTTTTTCAAACCCATTGCATTTTTAAGCGCATACCCTTCAAAATCATTGTTAAAATAAATAAAAATATCATATGACTGTTTGTTCCAGTCGTCGATTTGACCAGCCCATTTTTCAAGAAATGTATCCCCGTAATCTCCCGTTGGAGCCGAATCTCCGTGAAAGCGGATATAGATCGGCGATGCCGTGATCGGCAATGGGATATCGAATTCCAATTTATCGTGAATGCAATGGGAGATATGGTGTCGTTTCATCAGTTGAAATACTTCTTCGGTTAACCAGCTTGGATTTCGAAATTCAATGACATGGTGATAATTTTTCGGTAACGCTTCACAAAAAGATTGAAATCTCGGCAGATTTATTTCCCATGAAGGCGGAAGCTGATAGAGGATGGGGCCGATGGTTTTGGCCAAATGATCAGCTCTTTCGAAGAATGTCTGGATCGGCTGTTCAGGATCTTTGAGTTTTTTCACGTGTGTCAGAAAGCGGCTGAACTTGACCGCATAGAGAAATCCGGATGGCGCCTGTTCGCGCCATGCGTCGAAAACGGACTGGCTGGGAAGCCGGTAGAATGAATAGTTGATCTCCACCGTATCAAAATGCTGGGCATAAAATGCAAACCAATCGTGCTGTTTCAATTCTTTCGGATAGAAAATGGTTCGCCAGTGGTTGTATACCCAACCGGATGTGCCAATATGGATGGCCATTTGATAATGTCCGTTTGTCCTTGTTGGACTGTCTCGTTTATCGGTTATTCAACAACATTAAACGTTACCCATCAATGAAACAAAAATAATTGAAAATTTCAAGATTTTTTTATCATTACTTTGGGACTGAAAACTCATGAAAAAAAATGTCCGAAATCTTATCTTATGGATTTCGGACATTAAATAATGATGCTTGCTAATTTAATTCTAATTGATTTTTTAAGCTGATTTTGCTGCTCTGGCAGCACGTCTTGTTTTCATTTTTGTGCTGAAATTTTCTACCATCAAATAGATTACAGGTACCACAATTAATGTCAGAGCAGTGCCGACTAACAGACCGCCGATTACGGAACGTGCCATGGGCGCCCAGTTTTCACCGCTTTCACCCAATCCCAAAGAAAGTGGAAACATCGCCAGAATCGTCGTCAATGCCGTCATTAGGACCGGCCGCATACGGGCTTCTCCGCCGAGTCGGATGGCTTCCATCAGGCCGTGTCCTCTTTCGCGCAACTGGTTGATGTAATCGACAAGGACGATGCCATTGTTGACGATAATACCGACCAGCATGATGATGCCAATCAGAGACATAACCGAAAGGTCGGTTCCTGTAAAGAAAAGCGCCAGGGCTACACCAATAATGGAAAGGGGAATGGTAAAAAGAATGATAAATGGATCGACAAGAGACTCGAACTGGGATGCCATGACCATGTAGACCAGAACCATCGCCACAAGAAAAGCGATACCAAGATACGTGAACGATTCCATCATATCCTCTGCCGAACCGCCGATATTCAAGCGGAAATTGAGAGGAATGGATAAATCCTTCAATGTATTGCGCACATCATTGGTTGTCGAACGCAAATCGCGACCCGATACACTGACGGCTACTGTTACGACGCGTTCCTGATCTTCTCGGGAAATGATACCGGGAGATTCTCCGTATTCTACTGTAGCAATGGCACGAAGAGGAATCTGACGCTGTAAAGGTGTCATAATCAGAATATTTTCGATATCCGTTTTACTTTCTCTTGCATCTTTTTTCAGTTGAACCCGGATGTTGTATTCTTCGCCTTCTTCACGGTAACGGGTCACCACAGATCCCAGCATGCTTGTGCTGATGACCTGACCCACTTGTGTGGTGGAAAGCCCCAAATCCGCAATCCGCTGTCGATCGAGATTGATTTTTAGTTCTGGAGACGATTCTCGAATGGAAATCTCTGTGCTGGAAACACCTTCAACGGGTTCGATCATCTCTACAATTTGATTGGCCAGTGCTTTGGAGACTTCCAGGTCGTGACCAAAGATCTCCACAACAATATCACCACCGCCCCCCATAAAGAGCGCCTCGCCCCGATCTGCGAATGCAACGTCCATATCAGGCAGTTCCTTGACCCGTCCGGTTAATTCGGCTTCGATTTCATCCAGACTTTTCTGCCGTTCTGATTTTGGTTTTAACCGAACCATCACATCACCCTGATTGGAACTGCTGGTTGAAAAGACAGCGTAGATGCCTTCTCCCTGTCCGAAATTCGTATAATTCATTTCGGCATCGGGGATAACCTCCTCGATGATTTCATTGAGTGCTTTGACGCTTTCTTCCATGGCGGACAGGCTCGTACCGGCCGATCGGTCGATGGTCATTTGAAGAAAGCCCGTATCACTTTCTGGTATGAATTCGCCGCCCCGTGTATAGAGAAGAACGGATGAAATAATGAGAAGTCCCAGAGTAGAGAGAATAACGATTTTTCGATGGTGGAGTGACCAGTCAAGTGCTTTGATGTAATTGACTCGAAGGTTGTCAATCCACTCACCGATACGGTTGCCAAATTGTTGGATTCGAGATTGTTTTCCTATTTGTTTTGCAACCTTAAGAATACGTGAAGCCAGAAGAGGCACCAAAGTCAGGGCAACAAGAAGAGAAGCAGCCAATGAAAAACAAATGGTTAAGACCATTTCCTTAAAGAGTACTCCTGCAATACCCGGTACAAAAAGGACAGGTACGAATACCGAAACCGTAGTCAGTGTAGAAGCTGTAATAGCCATGGCCACTTCCTGTGTGCCGATATCAGCTGCCATCCGCTGGTCTTTTTCATCTTCCTGATGACGGAAGATGCTCTCAAGTACGACGATGGAATTATCAACCAGAAGTCCAACAGCAAGTGCCAGACCGGCCATGGAGATGATATTGAGTGTCAGTCCTACCTGATCCATCACGGCAAAGGTGACAATCATCGAGATAGGAATAGAGATTGCGATGATGAAGGAACTGCGCACATTGCGAAGAAAGAAGAACAGAACCAACACAGCCAGCAGAATGGCTTCAATGGCTGTACTGCCCAAGTTGGTGATTGATCGATTGATGAAATCCGCCTGGTCATAAACCGTTTCGATCTCAATGCCTCTGGGCAGTTCGGAAATGATCTGTGGCATGGCTTTGTTGATCTCACGGCTCACATTCACTGTATTGGCATCCGACTGGCGTTGGACAGTCATTATGACAGCGGGTTTGTTGTTCGTCCAGACCTGAGCACGTTGTTCGACAAAACCATCCACCACGTCGGCAACATCTTTGATGTGAATGACAGATTCGCCCATGGACATAATGGCCGTATTCTCGATCTCTTCTATCGATTGGTATTCACCAATGGTTTGAACCGTAAACTCGCGCTGTTTGTCTTCGATCCACCCTGCGGGTAACTGCAGGTTATTCATCATCAGAGCGGTTTCAACTTGCTGGATAGAGATGTTATAAGCCTTCAATCGAACAGGATCCACAAGGATCTGAATTTCGCGTTGAAGACCGCCCGTTGTCGATGCCGAGGCAACCCCCGAAATCCGTTCGATGCGTGGTTCCAGTTCCAATTCGCAGATTCGGCGGAGTTCGGCCAGATCATGTATATCCGATCCTATAGAATAAAAAGCGACCGGCTGCATGGATATATCAAATGCAAAAACCATGGGATCGGATGCATCATCCGGAAGATAATTCTCCACAAAGTCGAGATAGGTTCGGACATCGATTTCAGCTTGATCCATATCCGTTCCCCAGTTAAATTCGAGCATAATCAGAGAAAAGCCTTGCGAGGATGTCGAACTGATTGTGTTTATATTTTGTACGGAAGCCACAGCTTCTTCGAGTGGACGGCTAATGGTTGATTCGATATCGTATGGTCCGACACCGGTATACTGGGTAAGGATAGCAATCATCGGGAATGTGAGATTGGGAAATAAGTCAATGCGAAGTCTGCCCAGAGAAAAAAGACCGAATCCGACGACAATACTGTAGATCATCAGAAAGGTGACACCGCGCTTGATGGCTGTTTTTGTAATCTGCATTATTCACCCTCCTCGTCATTTGTAATCAGGACAGGTACGCCATCACGAAGGTTGTTCTGGCCGATGACAACCAGATTTTCGTTTACATTGACTCCCGAAAGAACGGAAAGTTGGATATGGTTGATGTAATCAACTTCTAATTTTCTCTGTTCGGCATAACCGCTGTCATTGACCACATAAACAAAATAGTTATAGATAACCTTGTCTTCGCCATTTTGGTTTTCAAGCGATGTGTTTTCTATAACAGCATACCGGGGAATCACAACTGTATTTTCGATGATTCCCGTGATCACTTTTACTTCAGCATACATGCCTGGTTTGAGTTGATAGTGGGGGTTGGGGACGAGCACTTCGATGGTCGCCATGCGTGTAATCGGATCCAGGATCGGACTGATCTTCTGCACTTTTCCCTTGAATATTTGATTTGGGTAACTTCTCACTGTGACTTCAGCGTCTTGACCCACTTCCAGTCGGCCGAGGTCTTCTTCTGTGGCATTCATGACGATTTTAACATTGTCCATCTGCACAATGCTGACCACCGGCATGGCAGGGGAAGCCATATCTCCTGCTTCATAATACCGCTCTCCGATGATTCCGGAAATAGGAGCTGACACAGTTGCATCTTTCAACTGACTTCGCACACTGGCTAATCCGGCTTCTGCCTGCTGGACCTGAGCCGCAACGGCTTCATACTGTGTCCTGATCCCGTCGAATTGTTGCTGGCTGATGGCGTCCTCTTCGCGCAATCTCTGGGCGCGATCATATTCTGTCCTCAGATTGGCCTCCTGCGCTTTGGCTGCCGCAAGGCCTGCTTCAGCCTGAAGAACGGCCTGTTCTATGGTTGTGGCGACGATTTTCGCAATCGGTTCTCCCTCACGTACCCGGTCTCCTTCATCTACATAAAATGTCTCAATACGATCTGGAATTTTTGAAAAAACCTTCACCTCAAATTCCGCTCTGATATCTCCCTGAAAATCGCGAGATTGGATCACATTCCCGTATTGAACTGGTTGGACTTCAACCGGCACAGAAACGATGTTCTCTGTATCTCCGCTATCGGAACAGCGATTGAAAAACATCATCGCTGATAAAATAACCCACAAAATCCACATTTTTTTTCGTGACATAATAAACTCCTCTTTAATCATAGATAATTAACTTTTTTATAGAATGCCCTGCAAGATCCCTGTTACCTTGCGTAATTGATATCGGGCCATCTGATATTCATAAAGCGAAGAGACATAGTTCAGTTTGGATTGATTCAGTGCCAGTTGGGAATTGAGGACATCGAGCTGTGTGCTGGCACCTTCATCATACATCAGATTGGCCAGCCGCAATGCTTCTTCGGCAAGAGCGACCGATTCATTTGCAGCCTGATATTTTTGTCGCGCTTCATAGAATTTATTTTGGGCCATTTCTACTTCTGCCGTGATGCCGTCGATCATCTGTTTTTCAGCATCGAGAACGATTTTATAGTCCAGTTGCGCTTTCTGATATCCCTTGGCATTTTTAAAACTGTGAAAAAGGGGGATCTGCAAAGTGATGGCCGATGTAAATCCCTTGCTGAAATCATCCTTGTGAAAATTGAGATCATCTCTCATCGCCATAAATGAATAATCGGTCTGAAATATGATTTTTGGCATAAACTGGCTCAGTGCAAGAATTCTGCTTTTTGATGCCATCGATTTCTGCTGTTGGAGCATCTGAATCTCAGGACGTTCTCTTTTTGCCAGTGTCAGGATTTCTTCGAATGGAACGGAACCGAAATCGTCTTCTGTGTAATTCAATTCTCCTTCAACTTCGATTTCGTAGGTTCTTGGCAGTCCCAAAACGGTTCGCAATCCAGTTAGAGCCAATTCGTAGTTATTGCTGGCCGATATCACGGCCGGTGATAAATTGGCGACTTCGACGTCGGCCCGCATCTTGTCAAAACCGGAAGCCGAACCCACATCATATTTTTTAGTGACATTATTCAGATTGGCTTCTGCCTGGGCAAGGGCTTCCTGTTGCACATCCATCAACTCTTTTGCTAATAAAACCGCATAGAATGCATTGGTCGTTTGGTAGATTAAATTCTGTTTGTTTGATTCCAGATTGGATTCCGATAATTTCCGGGATGCATAAGCCATCTGAATACCTGCAATACCGGCTCCTCCAAGAAATATGGGCTGCGTCAATGTGGCGCCATACCTGAGTGTATTTTCCAAACCAAAGGAAAACTGGACAACATCGGGCATGGCATCCGTATAGGTATTGAAAATAGCCTCTATTTCCGGTGGAAGGGTACCCGGTTGGGGCTTTAACATGAATTTTAAGAAGTTGGGCATGGTATTCTGCTGAATATCCCAGGCGTGCTGATAATTGACCATGCCATCGATCGATGGTAAGATAGCCGAATAAGCCTCCCAGATGCCGGCTTTGGCCTTGGCCAGCTCTTTCTCAGCCATCTGAATGGAGGGATTGTTCTCCAATGCCGTCTGGATACTTTCCTCGAGTGTCAGTACAATTTTTTCCTGTGAAAAAAGCAACAGAGGAAACACAAGAATAAGAATGATGACGATTCTGTTCTTTTTTAAAAGATTCAATTTTGACCTCCTTCAATAAGATAAATTTATATCAAGATTATTTATTGCTGCGCTCCATGCAGGAAAATGTCAACGACCTGATCTGTCTCTTCTTCGATGGCATAGGAATCGCCCCAGAAAATACGGTGAAATGTGAATGAATTGATGAGACCGCGTATCGTTTTGGCTAATAAAAGTGGATCGATCTTTCGGATAACGTTCTGACTTTGTCCCAATTTGATCAGTTTGACCATGATCTGAAAATATTTTTGAAATGCCTTCATGCCGTATTCTTTCATAAAGTCGTGTCCTTCATCGCTGAGATGAATTTTTTCCGAGTGGATAATTTTAAAGAAGGATTCGTTATCATGAAAAAATATCAAAAAGGTGTGAACAAAGTTTTTCAAAGCTTGGATGAAAGAGTCCTGTGATTGTATAGCCGATTCCAATTGGGTTTCGAGAGAATCTGTTTTCTGCATGATAATAGAATAAAACAGGGTTTCTTTGTTTTTGTAGTAAAGATAAATGGTTCCCTTTGAGAGCCCGACTTTTTCGGCAATGTCATCCACTTTGACTTCATGATAGCCTTTTTCGGAAAAGAGCTTTGTAGCCACTTCGAGAATATCTTTTTTCCTGGCTTCTTTTTCCATCTCTTTTCTGTTTATCTGTATATCGTTTACCACGTTGATCTCCTTTATTGAATTACCAGTCGGTTAAAAACTGACCGGTCAGTCATATTATTAATCGTTTTACGTCTTAATATTAAATAAGTTTCAAAAAAATAAATATTTTTTAGAATTTCTGTTAACGATATAGTTTCACTTTTTTGAAAAATCTTTTCTTCGGATATATTATCAGTTACCGAAATATGATTAAATATTTAAAGATGATTTTCCTCTTGACTTTGATCATAAAATCATTTTAATTGAAGATATAAATTCTATCCCAATCTACTAATCGAGATCCAAAATATTTCTATCATCTTAAAACGAATAAATAAATTTAGAAAAGCCTTTTTAAAAAACACTGTTGATAGTGTTTAAGGAGAATGATCATGGACAAGAAAAACAGTTTCATTCTGCTGAGCATTATGGCTGTTAGTTTAATCATGATTAATCAGCTGTGCGCTCAATCAGTTACAGTCATTTCACCCAACGGCGGTGAAATCTGGTACACGGGTTCTCAGCACGAGATCAAGTGGCAGTATAGTGGGATACCACCTATGTCAAAAGATTCAGTAAGAATTGTAATCAGCTATACTGGTTCTTATCCATGGTATTGGATTACATCGCCAGGTTATACAACACAATCAGGTACCGGCACATATTTATGGACAGTACCGGACCATCCTTCTACAAATTGTTATATTAGAATTCTTTATTCAAGAGATTATGAGGATTATAGTGATGCGGCTTTCACAATTGCCAAACCGCCGCCGATCGAGGTGCTTTCACCCAACGGCGGGGAATCGTGGGAAGCAGGCACACCCCGCATCATCCGCTGGAATACAGACGGCTCTTCCGGCCTGCCGGTCAAACTGGAATATTCGACGGACAGGGGAAACCATTTTAAATATATCGATCTGCTGCCGGTCCGTTCCACTCACTACACCTGGATGGTGCCGAACACACCTTCGAGCGGCTGTCTCGTGCGTGTTTCAGAAGGCACTCTTTATGAAGATTTCAGCGACGGCTTTTTCACCATCACGGCCAATCCCACGCTTACCGTCGATGTTCCCGCCGGCGGAGAGGACTGGACGGCCGGATCGCTGCACTACATTGTCTGGCACTGCCATCTTTTTTCGGGACCCGTTGATATTGAATATTCCACGGACGGAGGATCCCATTATACCGCCATTGCGAACCAGGCGGCCAATTCCGGTTCCTGTCCCTGGACGATTCCCAATGTTCCCTCCGGCAATTGTGTCGTCCGGATTAGAGGATCATCGTCTGGTTTTCCTTCCGATTACAGCGGTACGTTTACGATCTCGGCTGTTGCAACACCGACGATCACCGTGTCCTCCCCAAAATCGGGGGATGAGTGGCAGGCCGGAACACAACAGGATATTCTGTGGACCTGTTCGCATTTTTCAGATCCCGTTTCCATTTCCTATTCCACAAACGGCGGAGGTTCTTATACGGTGATCGAAAACACCACTGTAAACGACGGCGTGCATCCGTGGCAGGTTCCCGATGTCTCATCCACACAGTGCAAGATCAGGGTAGCCGATGCATCCGACAGCGATCCTTCAGGTTACAGCGACGGTTTTTTCACCATTCTTGCCACCGAAACGCCTGCTTATTCTCTGATCGTCACGCATACGGGGGATACTGGCGTGGGATCTCTCCGCCACGCCATCGACTATGCCAACACCCATCCGGGAGCGGATACGATTCTTTTCCACATTCCCTATACGGATAACGGATTCGATGAGGAATCGGGCGTCTGGACGATTTCTCCTTTGAGCGGGCTGCCCGACATCACCGGTCCGGATCTGTTGATCGACGGGTATTCTCAGGCCGAATTTGTTGGTGTTGATACGAATGCCGTCGGCCCTGAGATCGCCATTGATGGAACGGAAGCCGGGGGAGAGAGCAGCGGCTTTACCGTTCTGTCACACGGCGTGGGGATCAGGGGACTGATTATCAACCAGTTTTCAGGGATGGGCATTCTCTACCAGGGGGTTGAAGGCGGCCGTGTTTCAGGCTGTTACATCGGTACAGACCACACAGGCTGTATTGCAGCACCCAACAGAGCCGGTATTGTCATTGAACAGGGCTCCTATAATGTCATGATCGTGCAATCGGACACACTGCCCAACGTGATTTCAGGGAATACAGAGTCGGGAATCGTAATTCAGGATCATGCATGCAACAACATCATAGGAGGCACACTGATCGGTCTGGACCGGTTGACCGGCAGTACACTCGGTAACGGAAATAGCGGGATTGCCATCACAGAGGCATGTGACAGCAATGTGGTGATTGATAACCATATCGGGGGCAACGGAATCGGCATTTTAATATCCGGCTCTAATTACAACATGATCATGAACAATCTGATCGGCACGGACACAACATGGACACAGGACCTTGGAAACCAGAACGGCGGCATTGCCATCCTGAGCGATGCCACCGACAACAAAGTCATCGAAAATACAATCGGCTACAACGGCGAATTCGGTGTTCAGGTTCAGGGTTCAGGCTCCATACGCAACCGGATCAGCCGAAATTTCATTTCAAAAAATACAAATGCGGGGATCCTGATAGAAGACGGCGCCAATGAAGATATTCTCTCTCCCGAAATCGCCTCATTTTTCGAGCTTGAGATCGTTGGCATGGGTGCTCCCGGACAGATCCTTGAATTCTTTTCCGATGAAGGGAATCAGGGACAACGTTATCTGGGCACGCATACGATCGATAATACGACCGGTTATTTCAAGTATACGCTCGCAGCACCGCCGCCGTTTTCTCACATCACGGTGACAGCGATCGACGGCGCCGGGAATACATCGCAGTTCAGCAATTATTTTGTGACTCAGGTGGATGAAAAGTGGACAGATCATGTTCCCGGGCGAATTGCCCTGCATCAGAATTATCCCAATCCGTTCAATACGGTTACAACGATTTCATATGATCTCACCGAATCCTGTTTTGTCACACTGAAGATTTACGACATGCGGGGAAGGGAATTGCAGACCCTTATCAGCGCGGAGAAACGGGAGGGTCATTACGATATCCAGTGGAATACGGAAGGACTGCCTACGGGTGTCTATCTCTATCGCCTGCAGGCAGGGGAGTATGTCGAGACGCGGAAATTGATACTGCAAAAGTAAAAAAAGAATGGGAAATTTTCCTCTTGAAATTGATAAAATGATTTGTTATATTTTAAAAATTCAATCCATCTAACATTTGTGAGAAAAAAATTTTCGAATAATAATTCATATCTACGGTTATTATTAATCGAAATGTAGATTCCTTTTCTGTATTTTCGATCTGCGAAAAGTTTTTATTTTTGGTGACATATTATGCCAGATAATCAAAGCTGTTGGAGGCAGACGGATAGAAAATATGCTGTGAATTTGAACGATTCTCATATATTTTATAATATAATTAAAAGCATTACTGTCCAAAATAGGAAATGGATATATTGAAGACAAATGCGTTGCACTTGTTTTTATTCAAATTGAAATATCAGGTTATCAAAGCACCACCCCTGGATTCCCGATTAAAAATTTCGGGAATGACACATTTCCCCTGTCATTCCGATTATGTTTTGAGCCGGAATCCCCTTATCACCTTGAACCTAAATAAAAGCTGAAACAAATAATCAATTAAATGATTTCCCATTTTGGACAAGAGTGAATCAAATGATAAAATACTCCTATCACAAAAGGGGGTTCATTCACTTTACTTTATCGTTTATTGAGCGGTCGAAATAGAAATTTGGCGTTCATCTTCACAGTTGGTAAATGAGCCAAATATTTTTTTATTCAAGAAATAATAGAATAATTTTCAAAGGAGGTGTATCATGTTCCATAAAAAAAACTTTTGGTTCGTAGTGAGCATTTTCATGCTTCTGCTCGGTTTTCCGATCATGGGAATAGACGTAAATAATGGATCTGTTTTATTTCAGGACGACTTTGAAGACGGCAATGCAAACGGCTGGATTTTGGGATCTGGCTGGGAAGTCATCTCTGATGATACATACGTGCTGAGGGGACAGGGACACGATCTGGCCCATCCCCTTGTGGAGGGCTGGACCAACCATTCGATCGAATTCCGATTCAAACTGCTTTCAGAAGGCTTTCACTTCAATTTTCGTGTTTCAGAAAACAGGCTGTCGCAAACCGATATCATTCTCACCAAGTACTTCCTTGAAATTCAGGAAAATCTGCTCATTTTAAAAAAGAAATTCGGCACGAGCACCGATTCACTTAGCGAAGTCACGGTATCTCTTAGCATGAATACATGGCATACATTGAAGGTCGTGATGGAAAAGACATCGATAGAAGTGTATTTAGATGAGACATTGACTATGGATGTAACTGACACGCAAAACCCTGTTTTATCCGGATCCTTTTATTTTGAGACGTTTGAAGATTCAGAGGTTTACATCGATGACATCTCTGTCGAGGGAGAAGTGGTTGAGAAAGCATCAGGGAATTTAACCTGGATCCGAACCGGGGGACCCAATGGAGGCTTGGGCTACGATATCAGAATCCATCCCACCGATAAGAACATCATGTTTGTCACGGATAATCCCAGCGGTGTCAACAAAAGCTATGATGGGGGCAATAGCTGGGTGCCGAGTAACAATGGTATTACAACCAGGTCTGGACCCTCGATGGATGCCATCCCCATTTTCTGTCTGACCATTGACCCGAACGATCCGAATATCATCTGGACGGGCACGCAGGATGAGCTGGGCATTTTTCGATCCGCCGACTGCGGAGAGACCTGGGAGAAGCGGGACAATGGTTTTGCTGAAAAGGAGGACATCTCGTTTCGCAACTTTGCGATTCATCCGAATAATTCCGATACTGTCTTCTGCGGTGTTGAAATTTCAACATATACTTCTCAAAGATTTGTGTACGACATGACCAAAGGGAAGATCTATAAAACCGTCGATGGAGGGCAAAACTGGTATTGTGTCTGGCAGGGAACGGATGAGGCGAACAATCTGGTCCGGTTTGTTCTTTTCGACTATACAAATCCTCAAATCATGTACGCTTCGACTGGCATCATAGACAGGGAAGCCTGGAGCGACCAGTGGTATCCAGGAGAAGGAGTCGGGATTCTGAAATCCACAGATGGAGGGGAAAACTGGTTTCAGATCAACAACGGCATACCTGCTGAAGGAGGCAATCGATATGTCGGTTTTCTGGAAATGCATCCCACCGATCCGAAGATTCTTTTTGCAGCGTCAGGGATGCAGACATGGGGTACCGGTGGGATATTCCGTACAAAGGACGGAGGAGAGAACTGGGAAAATGTATTATCAGATGACATGTTCACCATGGTGACGATCAGTCCGTCTAATCCGGATGTGGTTTATGCAGGAAGTCAATTCGCAGTGTACAGAAGCGACGACGGAGGAGACAACTGGGTGAAGTATTGGAAGGAAGAGGAATTCTGCTGGGGGCCGCCTGGCATTCCGGCCGGTATTCCCATCAGCGGTGTGGTGGATCCGGATGATCCAATGGTGATCTTTATCAACAACTACAGCGGCGGTAATTTTAAATCGACTGACGGCGGACAAACATGGATTAATGCCAGCAAGGGATATACAGGGGCTCAGGTTCAGGATATTGAAGTAAGCAAAAAAGATCCTGCAGTTGTCTATGTAGTCGGCCGCAGCGGTGGATTTCGGAGTTGGGATGGCGGAGAAGGTTGGGATGGAATGATGTACAGCCCTGTGACTTCTGTCATTTTTAGCGCAGTTGCCATAAATCCAAAGAATTCAAACGATGTGTTGATTTCGGACCATAAAGACGGAATAATCTATAAAAGTTCGGACGGTGGTTTAACATGGGAAATAGCCTATGATAATCCAGTTTCCAGTACCGAATCTGGTATCATGGATGAATTCCATGCCATTGCCTATGCGCCCTCTGACACCAATGTCGTTTATGCCGGTATGAGCGCATATTTTGGAGTTATTGATGGTGTGCGAACTGCAAGAGCCAGCCAAGGGATGTATAAATCCACGGACGGAGGAGATAACTGGCAAAACATCACAAACAACCTCCCGACTTCATTGCTGAACATTTTCTGTGTCGCTGTTCACCCCACCGATTGCAATACGGTTTATATAGGAACATGGAAGGATGGTTTGTATAAATCCGCAGACGGCGGTCAGAACTGGGTGGCAAAGAACAGCGGTCTGGCATCCATGGAAGTTCGTTCTATTGCCATTGATCCTCAGAATCCCAGTATTCTCTACATTGGGCTTGGCGAAGGCGGAGGCATATACAAAACCATCGATGCCGGGGAAATCTGGCAGGAGGTGAATAATGGTATTGATCTCCAATGTCCCCCTTATTTGCTGCCCATGGGGAAAGTCGAACTCGGCGGATCATTCGATAAAATAAAAAAAAGACGGGCTGGTGCGGATTACTCTTCGGTGCCCTGGACTTCGATACGGGATATCGTGATTGATCCGACGAATTCACAGGTCCTCTATGCTGCTGATCTTCAATCGGGATGCTACATGTCAACTGATGGAGGCGCCAATTGGGCTGTGGTCAATGATTCGCTCAAAAATCGTGCAATATTTGCCCTTACTTTATCTGGAGATGGCAATGTTCTTTATGCGGCTGTCTGGGGTGCAGGCGTGTTTCGTCTTGTTCTGGGTGAAAATACGGTTCCTCACATTTCCTCTACCTCTCCAGCAGACACGGGCATGGTGAAAATCACACAGGGCGACAGTCTGGAATTCAAAGTCAATGCCTTTGATCTGGATGGGGATACTCTGACCTATTCCTGGCGATTGGCCGGCAGTCCGGTTCAGGAAGGTTCAAGCTCGAGTTTTGTACTCAAGACAACCACACTTGATTTAGGAGAATATTTGCTCTCGGTGGCTATCAGTGACGAAGATACAACAATATCAACCAATTGGCTGATCGAGATCACAAGTCCTACAATTGTAGCTCAAGAGGCACTGCTTTCTGTTCCAAAGACATATGCACTTCACCAAAACTATCCCAATCCTTTCAATCCAGAGACCACAATCGAATACCATCTGCCTCAACCTTCCGAAGTTAAACTGGTGATTTACGATGTAAGAGGTCAGGTCGTTCGCGAACTGATTCAGGGAACAAAACCAGCCGGATATCATGATGTGGTCTGGGACGGCCGGAACAGTCAGGGTCAGAGGGTGGCTACAGGAATTTATATATATCGTATAGAAATGATAAGCAAGGGGGTAGAGGAACAGAAATTTGTCGATATAAAGAAGATGGTGCTTATGAAATGATATCTTCTGTCCGAAGCATACAGACTGTCCTAAGGCCTTCATTTGTACTGAATTGCAGGCAGGGGAGTATGCTGAGACGAAGAAATTGATACTACAACGATAGTCTCATTCAATTCCATGAGGGTCTTCTATATAAGAAATTACAATGATTTGTTTTGGCAATAAGTCAACTTCGTCTATCATGATCCCATTCAGGCCACTGAAGTAAGGGGCCCCGAAAGATTGAAGCAGTATGTCATAGCATTTCGTACCGTTTTTCCTGACCTTCATGTTACCTTTGAGGACATGGTGGTTGAAGGGGACAAGGTTGCGAGCCGCATGACGCTTCGCGGGATTCACAAACGTGAACGGGCAGGCATCCCCCTACGGATAAACAGGTGCTCATGATGGGTACGAGTATCGATCGCCTTGGAGCTGGTAAATTCGTGAAGACCTTCATCATCGCGGATATCCCGGGATGATGCAACAGCGAGGCGTGGTTGGTTCCCCTTCCCGGGCAGCCAGATGGATAGTTCATTTGGCCCATATCTTAGGGAAGCAAGGCAAAGATGGTTGCCACCGTATAACCTAATTGCTTTGGGTTTTGTTCTTTGGATAGGCAGTTTTCAACAGTCAATCATCATAGATTCCAAGAATAAAAACGAGAGGAGTATGATATGATTTCCAAATCCGTATTTCGAATTTTAATACAGGATATCTTCCTGTCACTGCTGTTCTCATGTTATACCCTGGCCCAGACCTTTTCCGGCTACGTGTATGAAGGCGATGTAGGCAGCACAACAACGCCCATAGAGGACGTAACCGTAAAACTGTATGTATCTAACACGGAAGGATCTCTTGGAACGGAATCCGCAAGCACAACAACCAGTTCCACTGGATCCTATTCACTCCCTCTCCCTGCATTGAGCTACGACTATTACAATATCGTGGAGAGCGACAAGTCAGGCTACTATTCAGTGGGTGCCCAGTCAGGCGGTGGTACTGTGATCAATGACAATCAGATTCAGTATGATAACTTAGTACATAGATTCATAAATACGATGACGTATTATTTCTTGCATTTTATCCATAGATATTTTATATTGGGGCATACATTTACTA
>JAFGDT010000127.1 GCA_016931965.1 bacterium
ACTAAATTAATGAACAAACTAAGTCAAACAATTCGTTTAAAACATGCTGCATAAAAATACGTCACCGAATTTATGAGTCAGAGTACTAAGCATGTTGGTCATGAACCTATTTTTGTCAAATAACTCACCAGTGCCCATTGAAAAACCAGGAGCAAAGTCATGATTGCAAATACAAGAAGAGCTGCATCGTCTTTCTTCAATTTGCCTGTTGAGAATAACCCATTATAAATAATCACACAATAAATAAGCGAAAATATGTTGATGTTGCCCAATAATCCCAATACTGCTTTTGGATATGAAGTCACATTTATTAAATTTGTTAGTGCAAGAGGTATAAATGTTAATGTGTATTCGTTGATTTGATCCGGCTCAAATCTTAAAAGCCATAGAGATCTCACTAACATCATGACAGTCAATGGAATGAATGCAAAAGTGACAATTCGAAAGATCTGTTTGAAAGGAATATCGATTATCTTTAGAATAAGTGGAAATTGTATGAGTAAAGTAATAAACGTAATCTGTATCCATAAAATAAGAGGTGCAGTAATATAAGACCAAATAGAAAATATTTGAAAAAATTTGATTAAATTATCGATGCGCCGGATTTCAAGTTGTTCAGAATATAAATTGTAATAGACTTCCCGGGTCATGATATGATTTTGAAAAATCCAGGTGTTGAGCCACGCTACCAACAGGAGGATGACAAACAGATGCCAGGTTTTGAATGAAACCGGTTTTTTAGTTATAATTACATTTTCCATTGGATGCCCAAAATAAGCATCATTTTAAATTCTCACTTGACCAACTAACTGATTGACCAAAATAGGATCTCTTTTTCTTGGACATCAAGAGCCTATTCAGATAACTTGATTGATTTGACAACAGGTCAGCCGGTTTTGCACCTTCAATGATTTTCCCATCCTCCAAGATATAGACATAATCAGTTTGTGAAATCGTCTTAAGATCATGTGTTATGATAAATACGGCATGATCTTCGGCATATTCTTTCAATGTGTTGAAAATCAAATTTTCTATTTCGATATCTACAGAGTTGAATCCTTCGTCGACAATCAAGATTTCCGGGTAGCTGTACAATGCCCGGATGAGACCCAGCATCTGCATCTCACCTCCTGACAGCTTTCTGCTGTCCTCACCTACTATTGTCAATAATCCCTTGTCAAAACGCGAAAGAAAAGAATCAAATCCGAACTGATTAACGATGTGTTCGATTTCATTGATACTGCCGACTTCCCGCCCTACCAAAATATTATCAGCCACAGTTCCATTGAACAATTTCATGTCCTGCGGAACGACTGCAATGGATTCTCTATATAATGCTAAATCGATGTGTTCAGCAGGTGTTTCATCAATAAAGATGTGCCCTTCCATTAACGGGTATTTTCGCTGAATGATCTGAACCAGCGTACTTTTACCTGAACCGGTGGGACCGAAAAGAGATACCATTTTGCCTTTCTCTATTGAAAGCGTTAATCCTTTAATCAATTCAGGGCTCTTAGGCCACGAGAATGCTGCATCTAAAATGACAAGTTTTTCTTTCATAATAAACGGAAGCGTCCCTGTGCTCCTTTCCCGATCAACCAAAAGAATATCCAGCAGCCGCTGTGCGGCTATGCTTGCACCTTGAAGAGCAATATGGGCCCCGATAAACCGGCCAATAGAGGGTAATATATTTGCCAGTAAAGCGTATGCGGCCATCATCTGACCGAGCATCAGCCTGTCTCTGATCACAGAAACCGCTCCAACTGTTAAAAGGGTCACAACGAGTATGGCACCGGAAAGCTCGCCGGAAAGGGATAAGGCCGCCTGTGTCAGTCCTAATTTCTCAATACAGCTCTGAAAATGTTCGAACAGCAATTTATTAAAACGTGTGAATGTAGTCGAGACGTCGAAGCCCAGTATATCATCTATTCCCTGAAGACTGTCGATATAGGAGGATTCAACTCTCGAATGGCTTTTCATCACCTCGTTCTGTTCGCTTTTTATACTTCTCGATTTCGAGTACAAAATCAGTCCGTATGCAGGTACCATGATGAGGGAAAGCCAGGCCAGAAGAGGAGAAAAATAGAACATGAGCGCGAATGAACCCATGACGACCAAGCCGTCTATGATCGTGGTATTTGTTAACAATAAAATGGCCTGTTGAATTCTCATGCTGTCGTTGATGCGGACAGTAATGTCACCTGTTTTTCTTGTATCAAAAAATTTCTTGGGTATCCTGAATATATGACTCAGGAAATCAGCATTTATGTCAATATTGACCTTCTTGTTGATAACAATCAGGAATCGCTGTCTGTAAAATCCCGCCAGGGCCCGGATAATAAGGAGGACCAATAAAAAAATTCCTGTATATACTATTTTTATATCATCTCGATCAGGTATAAATCTATCAATCAACATTTGCACAAATAGTGAGGTTAACAATCCTAAAATCGTATAGACAATACCCAAAAATAATGTTTGGATAATCCATGATTCCTGTTTTCTTAAATAGCCAATTATCCATTGAAACCAGCTTGGCGGCGTATCATCATGAAGATGATTTTTAGGTTCGAGAAGAACGACCGCCCTTTTTTTCCAGATTTCGACAAATTCATTTTTGGTTAATTTATAGACTCCCTTTCCAGGATCTCCGACCAATACACCTTTTAAATTGATTTTATATACAACCAAAAAATGCTGGAGACCCGATTCCAAAATAACATGCGCGATGCAGGGCAGCTTTTCCTTCATCAGATCTTCATAATCACCGGTAGCTCCTCTTGAGTCAAAACCCAGTGCTTTTGCGGCTCTGACAACTTCAAGCATTGTGGTTCCCTTAACATCCACCTGACAGAGCTCCCGTACATGAACGAGGCTCGCATTGCCTCCGTAGTATTTTAAAACACTAAGTAAAGTTGCAGCTCCACAGTCAATTTGATCATATTGTCTTATAACTGGGTATTTTGATTTATTAAACCAATTCATGAGTAAATTATTGATAACATTCCTCAACGTATTACCCAACACTGAGAATGATACTTCAAAATATGGGATAGGAAAATTTACGTTTAGATGTGAAAAGAATATAATGAAAATATTTTAAAAGTCAAGTGATATTTTTATTTTTATAACATTTTTTAAAAATTAAGAAAATATATTACGAATTATATATAATATTATACTTTTATTACTATTTTATTTTTTTTATATTTACAAATAAACACTTTTTTATCAATAATATTTCTATTTTCCTTTTTATCTATATTCAGATACTTTTATTATTCCATTTTCGTCTAAATTCCTTTCAATCTAAATATACCTTTTTTCGAAATCTATAATCAAATGAATAATTACTGCTACCAATAAAGGAATCTTTCTATTAACAATCGGATATTCCCCATCTCACTACACTCCATCCAACAATGATAACATTAGTCCGATTTCACCTACAACCCCCCCTCCGTCCAGATCTGGACGAGATGCACCAGCGTCTCCACGGCCTTCTCCATGGCTTCGACGGCGACCCATTCCAGCCGGCTGTGAAAATTCTTGCCTCCCGAGAAAATATTGGGGGTCAACAGTCCTCTGCTGGACAGCTTGGCGCCGTCCGTTCCACCCCGAATGTAGTGGAGCTTGGGCTCAATGCCCACCCGCCGGACAGCTTCCATCGCATATTCGATTGGCCGGGGATCCTTTTCCAGCATGAACCGCATGTTCTCGTACTGATCTTTAATATCAAGATCGATGACAGCCTTCGGATATTTCACAGCCATCTGCTTTTGAATTTCCTGCAAACGATCCCGCTTGACCATCATCGCCTCTTTCTCAAAATCACGGACAATCAACTTCAGCGTAACGTGATCGGCTCCTCCGTTCACCGTATAGGGATGGAGATATCCCTCACGCTTCTCAGTCGTTTCCGGCGCGGGATCGTCTTCCAGTGCTTTGATGATATCCGCCGCAATGCGGAGCGCATTGACCATTTTCCCTTTGGCATACCCCGGATGCATGGAAACCCCTTTGATATCAAACACAGCGCCCGCAGCATTGAACGTTTCATTTTCGATCTGCCCGACACCCTCCCCGTCTACCGTATAGGCAAAATCGGCACCAAATGCTTTGATGTCGAAATATTTCGTCCCCATCGCCACTTCTTCATCGGGTGTAAAACCGATTCTCAGCTTCCCGTGCTTCATATCGGGATGGTTTCTCAAATAATCGACCATCGTCATGATTTCAGCAATACCGGCTTTGTCATCGGCACCTAAAAGCGTCGTCCCGTCCGAGGTAATAATATCTTTGCCGACATAATGCTTAAGGTCCGGATTGTCATTGACCTTAATCACCTGTGTCTTATCTCCGGGGAGAATGATATCCCCGCCGTTGTATTTTTCATGGACAATGGACCGGACATTTTCGTCCGACACATCCGGCGACGTGTCCACATGCCCGAGGAAACCGATGACGGGTATTTTCTTTGACTGGGCTTCCGTCAGGTTGCACGGAAGTGTGGCCATGACAATGCCGTTTTTATCCATTGCAGCATCCTTCAGACCCAGCGCTCTCAATTCTTTCACGAGAAGCCGGGAAAGATTTTTCTGTTTTTCGGTGCTCGGATACCGGCCCTCCACATCTTCCTGAGACTGGGTATCGATCTTGACATATCTTAAAAACCGTTTAACCAAATATTGACGCACAACGACCTCCGCTGTTTATTGAATGATTCAAGAATCCATGACAGTGATGCAGGCTTTTGATCGTCTCATGGACAAACCATTTTGAATGGATGCAAAGCCCATCCTGTCGCAGAGAACTATATAGGTTCCTTCAATGCTTCACATCTCATCCGATATTTTTGTATCGCATAGAGGCCTGCAAGAAGCAGAATGCCGACAAGATACATGAGATAACGATAACGAAGATCCAGATGAATCAGCATAGTACACAGCGCTGGAAGATACAGTAAAAACATGGCGCAAACCAAAATAGGAACCTCATACCACTTATTCTTTGTCGCAAACCACCCTTGCATGATGCTGGTAAAGGCGCAGGCACCGAGGAATGTCATAGCCAGAATGAGCAGCATCATCAAAGGATGGTGAATATTGAGAAGAATGATATCCGAATTGAATACAAACATGAAAGGCGTAATCCCCGTTCGCAAGTCGTAAAGGAATCCCTGTATGCCCGTCGGAATGGGTTCCGAACCGGCAAGAGCCGCGGCCGCATAGGACGCAAGACCGACCGGGGGTGTATCATCGGCTAAAATGCCGAAGTAAAAACAGAAAAGATGCGCGCTGATCAGAGGAATGGCCAGGCCATATTTTGTCCCTATCTGCACGATGATGGGCGCCGTCAGGGAAGCCATCACAATATAGGTGGCCGTGGTCGGCAAACCCATGCCCAAAATCAGACTGGCAAAGGCAGTGATTCCCAACAGAATCAGGATATTCCCTCCGGAAAGCATCTCGACAATGTGTGTCAGCATCCCGCCGATGCCGAGGTTCACGATGCCGATGATGATCCCTGCCACGGCCGTAGCCGCAGCCACGGTGACCATATTTTTCGAACCCTGAATACACCCGTTGCCGATGATCCGAATGCTCCTCTTGACCGTCATGCCCATTTTTTCTTTGAACGATCCCCTGGTCAGGATGGCTTTCCTTAACTCCTGATAGAAAATGACCAAAATCAGGGCAACAATCGATCTGAAGGCGGACAATTCGGGAGAATGGCGAAAATAGAGCAGTTCAACAAGAAGCACCATGATGGGAACAAGATAGTGAATGCCTCCTTTTAAGGTCTGCCAGAAATGAGGGATGCGGTCTTTGGACAATCCCCGAATCCCGAGTTTGCAGGCCTCGAGATGGGTGATATAAAAAAGGGATCCGAAATCGACAAAAGCCGGTATGGCCGCCGCCTTGATCACATCCACATAGGGTACATTGACATATTCTGCGATGATGAATGCGGCGGCGCCCATGATGGGCGGCATCAACTGGCCGTCCGTGCTGGCAGCCACCTCAATGGCGGCGGCTTTCCTGGGCGGATAACCAACCGCCTTCATCATGGGGATGGTGAATGTGCCGGTGGTCACAATATTGGCAACGCTCGATCCGGATATGCAGCCCATCAATCCGCTGGATAAAACAGCCGCCTTGGCGGGGCCTCCTCTATATTTCCCCAATGCGGAGAGAGCCAGACGGATGAAAAAACCGCCTGCACCCGCCCGTTCAAGAAGAGCGCCCAGCAGAACAAACAGATAGACAATGGAAGCCGAAACACCGAGCGGAATGCCGTAAATCCCTTCAGAAGAGAGAAACACCTGGGTCATATATTTTCGAAGAGAAACACCCCTGAAGGCCAGCAGTTCGGGCAGATAGGGGCCTAAAAAAGCATACAGGGTGAAGACAAGGGCGACGATAGAAAGAGCCGGTCCGACAACGCGCCTTGAAGCTTCAAGAAGCAGAACGACAGCGACCAAACCGATGACAATATCCCGCGGCAGAGGCGTGCCCGAACGCACGGCAATGCCGTTCCAGTCGATGACGATATAAAGAACGGCCGCCGATGCGATCACGCCAAGAAAAAGGTTGAGAAGGGATCCCCAAAAGGGCTGATCGGCACAGAACCGCTCTTCTCCCTTTTTCAGCTTAAAGGGGAAAGCGACAAAAATGAGCAGAAGCGCAAAGGTCAAATGGATCGCACGAATGGTGATGCGGTCTAGAATGATAAACTGGGGAAGCGTGAGCTGAAACAGGGCCCACAATACAGCAATGACTGCTGCCACTATTCGGACATGGACAATGGGGGAATGGTCTCTTTCATTCATACTGAGATGTCAATTTGGTGTTGATCATGTTAATCAGACCCGATTCTTCATAATACCTGAGTGCGCCCCGATGGATCGGCGCTGAAAGCCCAGTCAACATGCTCTCCCGTGTAAGGTCTTCGTATGCCGGATGGAGCGCCCTGAATGTTTCAAGATGGTCGAATATTTCTTTTGTGATGGCATAGACAATATCTGCCGGGACTGATTCCGATGTAACGAGTGTGCTGCGAACGCCGAAAGTGTCTGCATCTCCGTCATTGACCGCTTTGGGATAATGCTTTTTTAAAATGCGGGTTTTTGTATAATAGGGTAAATTTTGAATATAATCGTCCATCGCTGAACCGACAATAGGAATGAGGTGAACTTGGATACGCCCGGAAGTAACTTCTTTGATCGCCCCGCTGGGATGTCCCACCGTGTAGAAAAAAGCATCGATCCGTTCGTCCTGGAGGAGTGAAGGGGCTTCTATTGCCTTGATATACTCAGCCTGCACATCGTCCTCCGACAATCCGAAAGCACGGAGCGCATCCCTTGCATTCTGCAGCGTTCCGGAACCGGGATTTCCGATATTCACCCGCTTCCCCCTCAATCCGTCAACATCAAGAATCCCGCTCTTCACGGAAGCGACCAGCGTGACCGATTCCGCATGAATGGAGAAGACCGACCTGAGCGCTTTCTGCGCACCCTTTTCCGCCCACTCGGCCTCTCCGTGAACAGCCTGATACTGCCGGTCCGATTGGACAATGCCGAAATCGAGATCACCGCTGAGCACGGCATTGACATTATAAACCGATCCCGCGGTAGACTCCACGGTCGCCTTAATGCCGTAAACACCCGATTTTTGATTGATCATGCGGCAGATCGCGCCTCCGGTTGGATAGTAAACACCGGTCACGGCCCCCGTTCCAATCGTCACGAATGTTCGTTCACTGCAGTCAAGAATCAACAGAGAACCAAACAACAAAAAACCGATCCATAAGGACGCGTTCAACAACTTTTTACTCATCATCATATTCCCTTTTCATGATTGACCTCGGCCATCCAGAGACGTTTGAGTACGATGCGATAGGAGGGCCGGTGGGCGTCGACATATTTTTGACTGTGATGTTTCGGGGGAAAATGCTCTCTTTCCACTTCAATCCAGAAACGATCCAGCTCTCGCTTTGCAAAGGGCCATTCCGGATCTTCCGCCCATTCCGTGATCCATTGCCAGTAACGCATCAAACGCTCCGGATCTTTCTGAAACAATTGGGCAGACCGAACGATGAGATCGAACAAGTTACCCGGCTTTCCGCCTACCTTTTTATAAATACGCAGATTGATCCGGATAACCTGATCCAGCGGATCAATCACCTCAATCAGTGCTTCTCCGGAGGGGCTTTTTTCCGTATGCTCCCATTCTTCCTGAAGCAAAGCCTTTGCCTCTGCCTCATCTTCAAGCAAATGGCCTGTACCGAAAGAAATCTGATAAACCAGTTTATAGATATCAACCACTTGAGGTTCCGCATGCCGGCGAAACTGGTCCTTGAGTATGTGATAGAGATGTTCTTTTTCGGTCATCGCTTGATTCATCGCCTTCTTTTTGGATTGATTCCTGTAACTGCGTTCTCTTATGCATTTACTTTTTCATCCACCCCAAAACGGCCGAAACCGATTTTCTGGGGACCATAAAAGAGGATGCATTCACCGAGATACCGATCGATTCCCCCTTGCAGATCTCCAGCAATTCACCCTGCACGGTCACCGGCCAGTCTCCATAACCCGGACTGTAGCGGGGCGTAATGGTGTATCCCGCTTTCTCGGCGGAAGCTTTGAGTACAACCCGGTGGAGATGATCGGCGACCGCATCCGCTGTTTCCGATCCGATAGCATCCAGCACGATACTGGATACCATTTCACCTTCATCAAAAAGGCGTCTGACTGTTTCTTCTACTTGGGGTCCGATCGTGACCATGAAAAAGCAGACCGGATCGGATTTACGGAGCATCTTTTGAACCTGACGGCTTCGAATCACAAAAGGATGATTCAGAAAATGGATCAAACCGCTTTCCCTGGATGAAACCTTTAACAAACGGTAAACACCCTGAGGATGGATGAGGGAGTCGGCTCTTTCACTCTCATCACGGTAGATACGCTCCATTTCTGGATTCGCATCTCGTCTTTCTCCAGAGCTCCCTAACCGCCTCAAAACAGACCTGAAGGGGATACGGATAGGAGGCAGCTGAACCACACGCGGTTGATCGTCGATAACGCTCATTTTCCCGATCCCTTGAGTTCGCACATTCTGAAACCTTTTCCAAATGGCTTTCCCTTTGATTCGAAGAGTGTTTTGATATGATCATCCATCGTAAAATAGAGGATCTGCCAGCCGCTTTTGGCCAGGTCGACGATAACGTCCATGAGCCATTCGCGCCGCTCCCAGTCGGAATACTGAAAGGCATCATCGAGAATGAGAAAAAGGCTCTCTTTGCCTAAAAGTTTCGAAGCAAAGCCGATCCGCAGCGCCAGCAGCACCTGCTCCTGAGCTCCGGTGCTGAGTTCCGATATGGGAAAATCGTTGTAATCGTCGGATACGATCAGTTGATCTTTTTCCAGACGAAGACCATTGTATCGTCGGGTTATCTGTTTCAGGGGAAGGGTGATACAATCCGATTTCAAACCATCGTCTATCTTGGTATCTTCATCCTTGCGAAGGTCCTGTAAAACATCGAAGACCGCCTTCTTACCGATAATCTCTGCTGCGATTTGTTTATATGCCATCGTCAGGTCTTTCCGTTTGTCTCGAAAATGTTGAATCGCTGTTTCCCAGTCGGTTGAAATAGGATCTTCTGTCTGATCACAAATCCGTTGTTTGAGATTATTCAGTTTGCCCGTTTCTTCTCCAATTCTCAATTCGATTTGATTCAATGCCTCTTTGCATTCGAGATCATCCTTCTCACTGTATTTCATCCCCGGATCCTCAGAGACATAATCAGAAGCAGCCACTTTAAGGCCGGCAAGGATTTTCTCTCTGTCACGGATCTTGGATTCCAATTCGGCCATGTTGATTTCCAGCTTGCGAATGGTTTTCCCCCATGACTCCTTTGTGACTTTTTCTCCAACCAGATGATACAGATGATCCTCAACAGTTTGTTGGAGATTTCCCAGTTCCCTATCCTCCCGATCCAACTGCTCTTTCAACACTTCACTGCGATGATGATGAGTCGAAAGCTCATCGCACAACGCTTCAATCAATGGAATGCCTGTCAACTCCTGACCGAAACGGTTCCTGAACTCTTCTGACAGTTTCCGTAACTCTTCATTTTTTAATATCTGCCCTGCACGGGTTTGGATCTTCTTCAAATAAAGAAAACCGAAAAACACTGCGCACACGATCGCAATAGCGGATCCAAGTATGATTTTAAAATAGAGACCTGCCAGGGAAAGGCCGGCCATCACAAGTCCCAGAATTAAAAAAAGAGGACGCGGCTTGAAAGACGATTGAACGAGCTGTTCGTGATACACTTCCTTTGCTTTTTTCAGCCAATCAAAGTGCTGGGCTTCCTTTTCACTCTCCTTCTGTTCTCTGCGCTTTTGATCCATTTCTCTCTGTTTTTTCTGATAAAATCCAACGGCCTCTCCAACCTCCTTCAATTTTTCTGGATTGATGCAGGCTTTCTCTTTCTCCAGATGCTTGATCCCCTCAGCCGTTCGATAAGCAAGATACCGCTTGGCGCGATTCATCTGTTTCAATTTCTCTTCGAGTTCGATTTTCTCATCGCCCAGCATCTTGATTACACTCCCGGAATAGGCCTGATCAATCTGCCCAAACAATCGATCCACGTTCTCCAGACCGTTTTTCAATTCATCGTACCGTTTGATTTCCCCCCGTTTGGCCCCAATCAGATTTCCGTCTTTGATTTCAGTTTCTTGAATCGTCGGGCTGATCCTGCTCTCAATTTGATCGATCAGATCCTGACTGGAGAGATAATGTTTCACGACAGCCTTACCGACTCCCCCATCCACACGGGCCAAATCGACCTCAGCACCCTTGACCGTCAACAACTTTGAAAAATCGGGAGGCAATCCGGTTGCGGATCCCTCCCAGTAATCCTCCAATTTTCGGTCTTTTAATGGAGAAAATTCGATGACCGTCTCTTCCAATCCTCCGACATGAACTTTTCCGGTTCCTTGTTCGGACCGGAGCTTCCATAATCGAGGATTCCTGAATAGGGAACGAATGAGAAATTCGACCAGAAAGGTCTTGCCCTTCTCGTTTCGACCGTAGATCAAGTTGAAAATGCCTAATTTCATCGAAAATTGATCGATGGGACCCAGATTCTTCACGCGGATTTCTTGAATTTGAACCGACACCCTTAATCTCCGTAAATTACATGAAGGGCTTCCAGCATCATTTCTTCTTTGCCCGGTTCCTCTTCATTTTGGGGCCATTTCAGCGCCCTCATTTTTTCGAGAACACGGCGGGTGATCTCCGCCCGATCCACATCATCGGATATTGATACACCGGACAAATCGGGTTCCTCATCCTGGTAAAACGAAACATTTTTAACGCATGCTTTCAAGGTCGCCATCAGCCCATGCTTGTCTCTGCAGTACCCATTGACTCTCACTCTCAGTTTGACTTTCTTTTTTTCAGATTCTACAATCTGCCAGGCTTTCATGCTGGCCAGGACTTGATTTTTGATGAATGCTGCTTCATCCTCAACCGGCAGGATGATAAATGATTCATCGAAAAAGATCAAATCCGTATCCACTGTTTTAGATTCAACCGAACCATTCTCGGAATCGATAACGAGAAATCGTCGCTTGCCCGTTTCGGTGATATCCAGCCCGCACGGAGATCCCAGGTAATGGACCGATTCTCTGTCCAGAGGTTTATGAATGTGCCCAAGAACCACTTGTGCAGGTCTAAAACGCTCAACATCGGACCGCGTAAGAGGCATATATACACCCGGCTCAAAGGGATTGGATTCCCGCATGCCTTCGATCCAATCCCCATGCCCGATTAATATCCATTCGTTTGGAGACAATTCTGAATGGAAGGAAGCAATCACTTCACCCATATTTTTATTTTTCTGGTAGGGCAAAAAGAGAAACGGCAGACTCATCAAATCGAATGGTTGGATTGCGGGTTTCGAGTAGATCTTCGTATTATCCGATGCCAACATGCGACTGTGAAGTTGACTGTCGTGATTACCGGGAATGATGTGGAATTGAATGTTTCGGTAATCCGGCTTCTGACAGAGGTCATCAAATTCGGCATAATTTGGGAAGTCGGCATGAAAAAGATCTCCCGCAATGATGAGCGTGTAGATATCCGCTTTCAGCATCTGGTCCAGTATATTTTCCATAGCATGATACCGTTCAGGATGATCCTTGAGGCTGGTTAAGTGCGGGTCTGCTGTGACAGCGATTTTCAAAGCCAATTCCTTCTTTTTAAAACAGAACAAATCATGTCAAAATCCCAAAATATTAATAAAATTTTAATTGGTAGTATTGGTATGTATTTGAGTTTGGGATATTCCGTGGCCATTTTAATTTTCCCATTTTGACTTTCGTCAACTTCAGGCACTCTCAACTCTAAACACTTAATGAATTTAAGGGATGACTTTTATTCCATTTAAAATATCTGGCTCACTCTGAATATTCCGGAACCAATGCCACGTCAATCTGATACACCTCCCCTCTTTTCATCTCGGTCGCCTCGACCTCAGCCGTATCATACCCGCGGCAAATATATAAGACCGTATAATCTTTCTGACCAATTCCAGATATAAAATAATAGCCGGAATCATTTGTCACTGTTTTCAACGAGGTTTCCCCCACGACAACCTCCACACTCCCCACCGGTTGACCACTCTTCTGATCCGTAACAATTCCGTAAATGCTTCCTGCTTCCATCCTTTGACACAAGATAAAAAAGATAACAACTGATATCAAAAGAAAAACAAGAAAAAAATGATAACGCTTCATGGTCTTCAACCCTCCCGATTGATTCTATTGCTTTCACGATGAGATATCAAACAGTATAAGATTCACTTTCCATTAAACGGAGTTCTTCCTCTATGGCCTTTCTGACATTTTCTGGCATATCGACCTCTCTCGCCAGCATCGGTTTCAACCCTTTGCCCACGCCATCATCAATAAAAAATGGTTTGATAAAAACCGAATCCCATGTCCGTTCTTCAAAAGAACGGCTTTCAATTTTTTCAAAAAAGGTTTGTACGCCTTTTTCAGGATCCCCCTCGATCTCCCTGAAATAGGATCCATAAATGTGCAAAGAATCGCTGATATCCACATATCGACCCAATTGGACCTGCTGACCGATTGCCTCTGCAAGCCGATCGGCAATCTTTCGCATGAGTGTCGTCAGGGCAATCACATTCTCAAACCAGGCTTTGAACAGATCCCGGCTTCTCCAGTGTGTATTCATATTGAAAACCAAGCCGCCTTTTCCGCCATCACAAAGCCTGCCCCAGATACGCTGCAAACAGGGCGGATCGTCTGTGGGCGGATCGAGTTTGGGATTCCACGTAATGGCCTGTGCCCTGCGTGTAAATCCTCTTTCGGATAGCTTGCCGATCATCGCGTCAATCTGATTGACAATTTGATCTTCGATGCGGTATTCAAACAGCCGCTGATGGTAGGTGTACGTCCATCGGGTATCTTTGCTCTGCTGGGCTTTTAAAATTTCTTCGACCGGCTTCACCCAGTAATCGTGTGCGCCATGGACTACCTCCATGACATATTCGGCCAAGCCTCCCAATCCGTCCGCAAACGAGCGGTGAAATCGGGGCTGGCCGAACGGCTGATTAACACAGACCATGACCGTTGCATCCCGGCTGGGCGGATCATCCGGACGGTCATACTCCGTCCGAATCGGTGCACCCTTTTCCCAAACCATTTTCAATGTTTTTTCATAAGCCTGTGGAATGGTTTCCGCAGTGACAGTGAACACAGGAATATTTCCCCTTTCCATCACACCTCCTGAAATGGGTATAGGTTTCAGTGGATAAATATATGACCGATGTTCAATTCCGTTTCAAATCGATTAACAGGATTCGGATGATCCTCTTCATACAATCTTCGATCAAAGAAGCTGCCCGATCTTCGGCCGTTTTCAGAGCGATCGGACCCGGACAAATGGAGAAAACCGATGAGATTCCCAAATCGTAAAGAGGATCAATATTGCCGACAATACTGCCGGCTATGGCAATGACCGGGATCGCCTGTTTTCGTGCTTCCTTGGCTACGCCACTGACCGTTTTGCCAAAAGCGGTTTGAAAATCGATCTGTCCTTCTCCTGTAAAAATAAGATCCGCATGTTGGATACGTTCAGCAAACCGGCATGTCTTTAAAATCAATTCCACACCCGGCACCAGTCTGGCACGGGCAAACGCCATCAATCCCGCCCCCATACCGCCGGCAGCACCGGCCCCGGGAATATCACGGAATGATCGATTCATTTTTTTTTCGATGACCCCGATCACATGGTGCATGTTCTTTTCGAGAGTTTCGATCTGCTGATCGTCAGCGCCTTTCTGACGGGAGTAAACGCGGACCGCTCCCTTTTCTCCGAGCAGGGGATTACGGACATCGCAGGCGACCGCGATTTCACAGCCTTTTACGATTTCGTTCGCTTCAGTGCAATCCATATCCTCAATCTGACCCATCAATTCCCCGCACAGCAAATCAGATATTTCATATCCATTCGCGTTGAAAAAGCGGACACCCAGCGCCTGCGCCATACCCGTCCCGCAATCCGTCGTTGCCGAACCGCCGATACCCAAGATGATTTTTCGACACCCTTTTTCCAGAACGGCACGAATGAGCTCACCCGTACCGTACGTCGTTGTCTTCATAGGATTTCGTTTCTCTTCCGGTACCAGCGACAAACCGGAAGCCGAGGCCATCTCGATAACGGCTGTCTCGCCGTCCTTCAGCAGACCATATTCCGCAGTAACCGATTCACCAAGCGGATCCGTCACGCTGACTCTATCAAGGGTTCCACCGACCGAATCGATCAAAGTCCGAACGGTTCCTTCGCCTCCATCGGCCATCGGCAGCCGTTCGATTTCTGAATCGGGCAGAATGGCTAAAATACCCTTCGCCATGGCGTCGCACACTCCCGAAGCCGACAAACTGCCTTTGAATGAATCGGGTGCGAGAACGATCTTCATAACCATTGATCCTTCATACCGATTTCCAGGCCTCAACTTCCAGCCGGATCATGTTAACATGTGCAAAACCATCACCATCAAGTGGATGGAGTGAAAGATAGGTATCCACAATTTCTGATATAAATGTTTCCCTCAGATCTTCAGGTATCCTTTCTGTGTAGGGCAGCCAGGTGGTTCGAATCCATCCGGCCAGTCCACTTGCACCTTTCTGTTTCATGTCTTTCAGAACAAGCTCGATCCGCTCCGGTATCAGACCAGCCTGAATCAGCCACTTTTGATATACATCCGGTCCATAAAATCCGTAAAGAAAATCAAAATGTTCAAAGTAAAATTTCCATTTTCGAGACGCAAGCATACCGTTCAGTACCGACAGGATTCCATCACCATTTCCCCTGCCTCCCATTTGAAACAGCAGCCTTCCCGATTGCTTCATACCCTGGTGAACCCGATATAAAACGGACAGATGATCTTTGATCCAGTGCAATGCAGCATTCGAAAAAACAACATCAAATTGATTTTCAAAAACCATCTCCTGGATATCGACTCTCTGAAACGATAAATTCGGAAAATCATTTTGAGGATATTGCCTGACGGCCGAATCAATCATTTCCTGCGAACTGTCTATTCCCAGAACAGTTCCATGAGGAACAAAGCGGGCGATCTCGGCACTGATCTTTCCATGACCGCATCCCAGATCGAGGACAGATTCATCTCCTTGAAGTTTGAGCTTTGGAATAAGCTCCCGGCCCCATTCGATTTGTGCCGATGAATGGGTTCCGTACTCTTCAGCATGCCATTGATAGCGCTTGTTCATCATGAATGATCCGAAAAGATATTGATAAACTTATCATGCTTGACTGAGAAATTGTTCGACTGCTTCATGGGTTGGAATACCCGGCCTTCCTCCCAGTCGCGTACAACAGAGTGCACCAACAGCGCTGGCATAACGAAGCAAGTTTTCCCACCCCATGCCACCAACCAATCCCGCCGCAAAAGCGCCGTGAAAGGCATCGCCCGCACCGGTGCTGTCCACACAATGCACCTGAAAAGCGGGGAGATGGCCTTTCGTTCCATTCCTTTTCCAGATCAGTCCCCTTTCACCCAACGTGATTACAACAGCAGCATGATCCTGATACAATTTCTCAATTGCTTTCTTTTCATCTGTTTCTGATATAAAATGATGAGCAAACTTCTCCGATACAATCAGATAATCCACCTTGTTCATCAATGTTTCTGTGCCGGCATGGAGTGAACCCGCATCCAGAATGGTCGGAATCCCATGCTCTCTGGCATAGTGTGCCAAAGGAGAAGAAACATCCGGCTCATGACCGTCAAACAAGATTACTTTTGGCTCGCAGGTCCGAAAATCGATACTTCCCTCCTGTAAATAGCGATAATTGGACCTATAATTCACCACAGTCCGGCTGCCGTCGGGTTTAACAAGGAGGACTGCCAGAGAGGTCGGCCATTCCCCTCTTGATACCCAATCCGTATACACACCCTCATGGATCAATTCCTGAAGATGCTCTTCCCCATATTGATCACACCCCAGATACCCGGCATAAGCCGCCCGATAGCCGAGCCGCGCAACAGCTACAGCGGCATTGGATGCGACACCACCCCCACAACGAACACATGAAGATGCGAAGCCTTTCTCATCGGGGCCAAAATGATGATCAACACCAAAAACCAGATCCCAACAGCCGATCCCGACACAGAGGACATCGACCCGTTTCCTCTCCTGAATCCTCATCGATAAACACGCTCCATGACTTCAAGAGCAAATCGCGCAGAGACCGTGGCAGGTCCCCCACCCATCTCGATACCCACTTCCACCGCTTCAAGCACTTCACGGTGTGTGGCACCTGCCTGCGCCGCCTGTTCGATATGCCACTGTATGCACGATTCGCAATCGATGACCACCGAGATCCCAACGGCGATAAGCTCTTTCACCTTTTTCGACAGCTCTCCATCTGAAAATGCCTCTTTCTCCATTTCGAGAAATTTTTCATAGACTCGGGATTTCAACGAAAGGAGTTTTGTATGGGATTCCTTCCGTCTTCTTGACAGTTCTTTCATCTTGTCCATGAATGCACCTATCGATCCATTTCTTTCTTGGGGGACGATCCGATAAATAGTTTCTGAACATCCAGCGAACAATGGACAATGCGATGACTCTGTTTTTAAATCTCTTCGATCATTCGGTTGAGATCATCCACAAGTCCATCAATATCCTCAATGCCCTTCTCTTCAGCCACCTGCTCCAATGTTCCCCATACCGGTTCACCGCAACGGATGCAGACAATGCCCCGTTCACGAAGGGGACGTACCAGTGAGGGATATTTTTCCACAATCTCTTCGATGAATGTGGATTTGGATATTTTGAGTGATTTCTCATTCAACGAATTCAATGATAAAAATAAGGTTTTGATCATTTGAAATCAAGAACAATAAACATTTTTTTCTGAATGATGCCACACCTTTTTTGAATGACTATCAAAACTGGATTGCCAAAATCCAGAGTGCCACAATAAAAACAATAAGTATAGGATATTGTCTTTCCTGCAAAAGCAGGAAACCAGTGTATGCACGAACTTCTGGATTCCCGATTAAAAATTTCGGGAATGACATCCCTCTCCCCTGTCATTCCGGTCGTGTTTTGAGCCGGAATCCCCTCATCATCTTGAACCTGAATAAAAGCTGAAACAAATAATCAATGAAACGATTTCTCATTTTGGACAAGGGTGACGCCAATTAGAATGAAAAATCCCTCCCCAAAATGGAGAGGGATTGATCATTCCGATTATATGAAAAGACTACTCAGCCATGCGTTGATACATCTCATACCGTTTTCGAACGACCTCGGCAAATTCCGTCCAGTAGTCATCGACTCTTTCGGGGAAAGTTTGTTTCAGAGAGGTATACCGTCTCTCACCTTCAAGAAACTCTTTCAACGGCACCTTGGGTTCCTTTGAATCTAAAATAAACGGATTCTTACCCTCCTTCTTTAACAGGGGATTGTACCGGTAGAGCATCCAGTAACCGGAATCAACCGCTTTCTTCTCTTCCTGTTGCGTATAGGCCATATCGAATCCATGATTGATACAGGGCGCATAGGCAATGATAATCGAAGGACCGTCATAAGCTTCCGCTTCGAGAAGCGCCTTCAAAAGCTGAACTTTATTGGCGCCCATTGCCACAGAAGCCACATAGACATAACCATAGCTCATCATCATCAAACCGAGATCCTTCTTGACCGTTTTCTTACCGGCCTCGGCAAACTTGGCGACTGAACCAAGAGGTGTTGCCTTGGAGGCCTGGCCACCCGTATTGGAATAGACTTCCGTATCCAGTACAAGTACATTGATATTGCGGCCGGAGGCCATGACATGGTCCAGCCCCCCGTATCCGATATCATAAGCCCATCCATCCCCCCCAAAGGACCACACACTCTTTGGAACAAAATAACTTTCGAGTTCTTTTAATTTGGCTAAAACCTTTTTTTCATCACTTCTGGCCTTTGCGATGACTTTAGGAAGCAGGGCTTTGATCTTTTTTGAATTTTCTTTGACTTCCTCTTCGGTAGTATCCCAGAGTTCCTTTGCCTGCTTGAGCGCTCCCTTCAATTCACCGTCGATACCAAGTTTTAAGGCTTTATCAATATTGAGAAGCAATTGTCTGCGGTTTGCATCAACAGCCAATCGCATGCCGAAACCATACTCCGCATTGTCTTCAAACAACGAATTGGCCCAGGCCGGTCCCTGGCCGTCCTTGTTCTTGCAGTATGGCATCGTCGGAAATGTCGCTCCCCAGATGGATGAACAGCCCGTTGCATTGGCGACGATCATCCGGTCTCCAAAAAGCTGGGTGATCAGTTTGACATAGGGTGTTTCTCCACAACCCGCGCATGCGCCAGAAAACTCCATCAGAGGCTGTTTGAACTGGCTTCCCTTGATCGTGCTGACTTTAACAACCGAACTCATAACATCTTCCGGCAAAGAACGGAAAAAGGCTGTATTCTCATTTTCTCCGGCAGCCCTTTCTTCTTCAATCGATTTTGAAACGAGGGCTTCTTTCGGACATTCGTTCACACAATCCATACAGCTCACACAATCCTCGATAAAAACCTGGACCTTATAATCGTACTGATCGCCGTCCTTCCCAAGTGCTTTGAGTGTCTGAAACGTTTTTGGCGCGTCTTTTAACAGTTTCCTATCAATGAGCTTCGCTCGGATGACTGCATGGGGACAAACATAGGAACACTGGTTGCACTGAATACAGTTCTCTTTGATCCAATGAGGCACAAAAGGCGCTACGCCCCGTTTTTCCAGTTGGGTCGTACCAGATGGGACAAATCCATCGAATGGCATCTGAGATACCGGGATTGTATCTCCTTTTTCCCGCATGATGGGTTCAATCACGCGTTTCGTAAATACGTCTGAATCATCAGGAACCAGTCTCCTCATTTTCATATGGGTTTTCGGCAAAGTTGAGGGAACGGCTATTTCGACAAGCGCTTCATTGGTTTTATCCACTGCGGCCCAGTTCATTTCAACAATTTCATCGCCTTTTCTGCGGTATGTTTTATCGATCGCTTTTTTGATCAATTTAATGGCCTTTTCCCGTTCGAGCACATTCGAAATAATAAAGAAAGCCGCCTGCATGACTGTATTGATACGGGCTCCAAGCCCCAGATTCTTTGAAATTTCCAATGCATTGATATTGTAAAATCGGATTTTTTTCTCAATGATCGTGCGCTGCATATCTTCGGTCAGCTTCTCGAAAGCCTCCTCCTGTGACCAGTTCGAGTTTAAGAGAAAAACACCGCCTTCCTTGATCCCTTCCAGGATATCGTATCTTCCGATAAATGCCTGATTGTGACAGGCAATGAAATCGGCATGATCCACCAGGTAGGGCGATTGAATCGGCGATTTGCCGAAACGCAGATGGCTTCGGGTGATCCCGCCCGATTTTTTCGAATCATACTGAAAATAGCCCTGCGCATACATATCGGTATTGTCACCGATGATTTTAATTGAATTCTTATTGGCACCGACTGTGCCGTCAGCACCGAGGCCCCAGAACTTGCAGCTGATCGTTCCTTCTGGCAGTGTATTGATTTTTTCCTTAATCTCGAGAGAAGTATGGGTCACATCATCTGTAATACCGACAGTAAATCCATGCGTGCACTTATCATTAAGATGATCATAAACAGCTTTCACCATGGATGGCGTAAACTCTTTGGAGGAGAGACCATACCGCCCGCCGATAATATCGATGTTGTCTTTACCTTTTAATGCAGCAACCACATCCAGATAGAGGGGCTCTCCGATGGAACCCGGTTCCTTGGTTCTATCCAGCACAGCGATTTTCTTGACCGTATTGGGTATGGCTTTGACAAAATCTTCCACTGAAAAAGGTCTGAACAGGCGGACTTTGATCAACCCCAGTTTCTCTCCGCGTTCTTTGTTCAGATAATTGATCGTCTCCTCAATGGTTTCACAACCGCTTCCCATGGCGATAATGATGCGGTCTGCATCCGGAGCGCCTACATAATCAAAGAGATGGTACTGTCTCCCAATTTTCTTGGCGACCAGATTCATATATTCCTGAACAATTCCTGGCGCTTTCAGATAATAGGGATTGACTGTTTCCCTGCCTTGAAAATAAACATCGGGATTTTGTGCGCCGACTTTGATACGGGGTTTTTCAGGATTCAAGGCACGGTTCCGAAAATCCTCGACGTATTGCATATCGACCATCTCAGCCATCGTATCGTAATCGATGACCTCGACTTTTTGAATTTCAGATGAACTTCTGAATCCATCAAAAAAGTTCAAAAAAGGAACTTTAGACTTGAGCGTAGCCAGATGAGAAACAACAGCCAGATCCATGATTTCTTGAATTGAACCGGCTGCCACCAAAGCCCAACCGGTATTCCTTGCGGACATGACATCAGAATGATCGCCAAAAATGGAAAGCGACTGGCAGGCCAGTGAACGGGCTGAGACATGAAAAACCGTCGGCAGCATTTCACCGGCGATTTTATGCATATTGGGAAGCATCAACATCAATCCCTGCGATGCCGTAAACGTTGTCGTGAAGGCCCCTGCGGAAAGCGATCCATGGACTGCTCCCGATGCTCCCCCTTCTGATTGCATCTCAATGACATCGACAGGCAATCCAAAAATATTTTTCAATTGATTGGCCGCCCATGCATCCGCCAATTCACCCATGGAGGAAGAAGGCGTGATCGGATAAATGGCTGCGACTTCGCTGAATGCATAGGCCACGTGCGTCGCAGCGGTATTGCCGTCCATCGATTCTTTTTTAAATTTCTTCATAGTTATCTTCCTTTTATCTTTTTATATGAATGATTCTTAATGAATTGATTATTCCTAAAGATCCAATTTTAAACGCGACATTTGATATCATACTCGAATGATTTAAACAAAGTCAGCTTTTAAAGTAATATAATTCTCTCTAAAAATCAATCTTTTTTCAAAAAATAAACCCATAAAAGATCCGTTTTTTTAACTATTTTTTTAATAAATCTTTGCAAAGTATTCGACCTTTTTACCTCTTGGTTCCATAAATAGAAAAGGAATACGATATGGAGTATTTCTCCGATTTCCACATAATTTCTGCCAACAGGGTATGATTGGAGAGATCGGATGTGAATAGAGACTCAGGACAGATTTTGTGACAAAGCAACCTCCTTTATTTTATTGAAATTACATCGTGAATGCTCGAAATGACATGATGGATTTTTATACTTTTTTAAACAATCCTATTTCTCTATTTTTTAAATAATACAATTTCTCTTGACAAATCAAATATAAATTCGTAAACTTTTTAGAATGTTTCCCTTAACATAAACAATGAGGAGAGTCTCATGATAAAAAAAACAATGGTATTTGTGATCGGTTGCCTGATGATGATCCATTCAGCATTTTCACAAATCTATGTCAACAGCACACAAGAAAACAGTTCACTGGGAGCAGGATTGGGTATGGCCTGGATTGATGAACAGCCCTACTATGTCATCAGCATACAGCCTGACATCAACATTGGCAAGTTCGGTTTGGGATTGGGTATCAATTTATTATACGATAAAAATGAAGGGAAAATTCGTAGCGAGGACTGGAATTCTGGTTATGATTTTTTCCGCATCCTTCGTTATTTTCGATACCAGCATAAGGGGGAAACACTCTATGGACGCATCGGTGCATTGGACAACGAGAGAATAGGCCATGGATTCATTCTGAATCATTATACCAATCAAATCGACTATGATGAACGTAAAATCGGTCTCGTTCTGGATGTTGATTTAGGTTATCTGGGTTTCGAATCATTAACAAACAATATCGGACGGTTTGAAGTGATCGGAGGAAGGGGATACATTCGCCCTCTCTATGGCAGTCGGATTCCCGTATTAAAACATTTCGCTGTCGGAGGAAGCTATGTAACCGATATCGATCCGGACTCCTGGACAAAATCGAAGGACAATGTTTCCGTCTGGAGTGTTGACATAGAATTGCCATTTATTAAAACGGACAGATTGCTGATGATGTTTTATGGTGACCATGCGAAAATTCAAAAATATGGAAGCGGGCAGACAATCGGATTCAACACCACATTCAATACAGCTTCTCGACATCTCAGTCTGGAATTCAACGTAGAACGCCGTTTTCTGGGTCGAGAATTTATCGCCAACTATTTTGGACCCTTTTACGAAATCCTCCGTTACACCACTGTGGGAGAATTGATTGAATTCTATGAAGCTCAGGGAGGGGATCCTCTGGGGATTCCTCCTGATTTACAAAATATCATCAGTCCCATCCGGATCAGCCAGGAAATGCTGCTTCCGATGATGGGTGAGAAACGGAAGGGTTGGTCTGTCTCTCTCGTTGCGGAATTGTTTCAGCTTATCCGGGGAATGGTTGCCTATCAAAAAATGGACGAGTATGAAGAGAGCGGAATGCTCCACATGGGAGCGGGTTTGTCTCCATCGATACCCTTTTTATACATGGAAGCCACATATGACAAGAGAAACATTCGAAATTGGAAGGACCTGCGCACGCTGGACTATCGATCCACAACACGTGCGGGCATCGGATTAAAATTGAAGACATCCTTTGTGCTTTCGATGGATTATATCTGGTCCTACCAATGGGATGGACGACTTGAACAATACCGACCTCAAGAAAGATTCCAACCCACATTGAGCTATCAATATACATTCTGACAGGCCATAATAGCGATACTGAGGTTCTCAAATCAATCAAAAAAAGGAGGCACCCCATGAAAATAACAAATAGATATGGTTCACCGTTATACATTGCAGTGCTGGTTTTTTGTATAATGGCATCCCATGGTTTTGCACAAATGGAAGACGCTATTGAACAATTGAACAGCGACAATACAAAAGGGTATCTGCAGCCTTTTATTGATGCCTTCGGAAGCGATCTGAATGCCGGAATCTACAGAACGGCCCGTCTGCCCGGAATGGGGATTCACCTCTATGTGGGCGTTATTGCGATGGGTGCGATGATTCCCGATGAGGGCAGAACCTACATGGGAACCCCCTCCACTCCCTATCCACAAACACAAGTGGAAACAGCGACCGTATTCGGCGATGAAGGGGCCATCGTAGATTTCCCGAACGGATTGAGCTATGCGTTTCAGGACGGCCAAATATCGGGTGATTTTGTCCCCCTTGCTGTGCCGCATATTGAAATAGGCTCCATTTTGGGTACTATTCTCAGATTTCGATACACCCCACCATATGATATAAAAGATGTAGGCGAGTTAAAATTTCTCGGTTACGGTCTGCAGCACAGCATCAGCCAGTACATTCCCCTCATGCCGGTCGATATTTCGGTTGGCTTCTTTAAACAAGACCTGGATATAGGGGATGATTTCCTTGCCCTTGATGCACTGAGTTACGGGATCCAGGTCAGCAAATCTTTTCCAGTTCTGACACTGTATGGCGCATTGGCAATGGAAAGTACTTCCATGAATGTGTCCTACACCTTCAAAGGGGAAGGTGTTGAAGAGGAGATTTCTTTGGAAATGGATACGGATAATCAATTCAGGATGACCGTTGGCGCTCAACTGAAACTGGCGATACTGATTCTGCACGGAGATTTCTCATTAAGCAAGTACAATACGGCCAGTGTAGGTATAGGTTTGGGACTTTAAAAAAAAGGAAACAAGTCATGAAAAAATATTATCGCATCGTGATCAGCACTTTTGTGATTTTATCACTTCTTCAATTGAGTTGTAAAATCCTTGAATTTGAGAACAATCCTCTTGTGATTGATATCACCTTAGAAGAGGACTATCATTTTCAGGGCAATAACACAACTTACAATAGGACAGAAGAAATCAGTTTGTCTAATTTTTTTACGGACAATGATATCCCTGTGGATAGTATCAAAGACATCATCGTGAAAAATATCCAGATCCTGATTTCAGAAAACAACTCGGCCCCAGGAAGCCAGCTGACCTTTCTGCAGATTTCATTCAGCCCGAGCCCTTTTGTCAATTCCTATAACCTGGCTAATCTGTCCGGTTCGGTATCCATCAACGATATTTTGAACACACCGATTGATCCTTACACAACGGCGGCAACGTTGGGCGTAAATCCTGCCGGTATTGTCCAATTGAGAACCGCATTGAATGCATCTCCTCCTACCGATATTAGATTAACTCTGAGTGCGACTGTATCGGCTGTACCCGTCGATTTCCAGGGAACGGTCATTATTTCACTTCAAATCAAGTATAAGCCGCTGGAATAAAAAATATATAGACACAAAGGCCCATACCTCTGCAGAGAATGAACATAGATCGAATAGAGAGATTCACATCTGATAACGTTTGATAGGAGAAAGCCATAGCGTGAGACTGGTTGCGATCAACGGAAGCGCCAGAAAAGATGGCAACACAGCCATCTTGATCCATACAGCATTGAAAGAACTGGAAAAAGAGAAAATCGATACTGAACTGATCCAGTTGGCGGGGAAAAATATCCAGGGCTGCAAAGCGTGCAGACGCTGTTTTACAAACAGGAACAAACGCTGTTCTGTGGAAGAGGATGATTTCAATTCGGTCTTTGAAAAGATAGCCGATGCCGATGGCATCATACTCGGATCGCCCACCTATTTTGCCGATGTAACCGCTGAAATGAAGGCGCTCATCGACCGGGCGGGCTACGTTGCCCGGGCAAATGATCATCTCTTGAGACGGAAAGTGGGCGCGGCAGTTGTGGCTGTGAGGCGCGCAGGCGCCATGCACGTTTTCGACACGATCAATCACTTCTTCCTTATCTCCCAGATGATCGTGCCGGGCTCAAGCTACTGGAATATAGGCATCGGACGGGAAATCGGGGATGTTGAATCCGACGAGGAAGGCCTCCGGACCATGCGGACCCTCGGACAGAACATGGCATGGGTGATGAAGAAAACTGGTTGAGGTTAAGAATTATCAATCCTTTGGACAGAGTAGTAAAACAGATACATAAGAAGAGGAATAAAGAGGAGATCATTTATGAGGCAAGTTATCATATATCCTGGCGAAGACCAATATTGGGTAGCTGAATGTCCTAGCCTTCCAGGATGCATCAGTCAAGGCACAACAAGAGAAGAGGCAATCTCAAACATTCGTGATGCCATTCATGCCTATATTTCTACTCTTGAAGAAGACAAATTGACAATTCCTCCGGAAAGGTTTGATGCCCTTCTGGTAGCTGTATGAGTACTCTTCCACGAATTTCTGGTCGAGATTGTGTTAAGGCACTTGAAAAAGTTGGATTCTATATTCGACGACAGCAAGGAAGCCATATCATTCTACGCCGAGATGAACCATTTGCCCAGCTTGTTGTCCCAGATCATCAAGAACTCGACCGTGGGACATTAAGGGCTATCATCCGTCAGGCCGGTCTTTCCGTTGAGCAGTTTAATGAACTTGTATAGAGCATGCCGCCGTCGAATCCGACGAGGAAGGCCTCCGGACCATGCGGATACTCGGCCAGAACATGGCCTGGGTAATGAAGAAGATAGGTTGAGTTTTATTTTGTAATTGTCTGAACCAGGATTTATGGGATTAAAGGATTGCCAGGATTTTCGTGAAATATGAAGATTTGACAAAGCGGATTATTGGATGTGCGATGAAAGTCCATTCCACACTGGGTAATGGATTTCAGGAAGTGATTTATCAGAGGTGTTTGGCCATCGAAATGAACAAAGCAAAACTTGATTTCGCCAGAGAACTGGAAATGTCCATTTTTTATGAAGGATTCGAAGTGGGTACCCGACGTGTTGATTTCTTGGTGGAATCATTGATCATGGTTGAACTGAAAGCGCTCCTTTCATTGGAGCCTGTTCATATTGCACAGGGATTGAACTATTTGGAAGCATACAATTTAGAGATAGGATTATTAATTAATTTTGGTGCACGAAGTTTAGAATTTAAAAGACTGAAGAACAAAAAATACAAACCTGAGAAGAAGCGACAAATTGGTGAATCCTGTTAATCCCATAATCCTGAGAATCCAGGTTCAGATCACTTTCCATTCCGCAACGGCAGTAGCTACCGCTAAGATGAAAATAGTATGGTGCTATTATTTTTTGGGGAGATTAGTATGTGTAAAAATGAAAAAATCGAACTTTTCTATCATATCATCAATGACTTAGTACATAGATTCATAAATACGATGACGTATTATTTCTTGCATTTTATCCATAGATATTTTATATTGGGGCATACATTTACTA
>JAFGDT010000128.1 GCA_016931965.1 bacterium
CCATTCTATTGTTTCGGTTACATAAATTATGAGGCAACGACCAATTTTTCAAATAGCCATGGTTACTTTATTTTTGAGTCAATGCGCCATTCTTGTTTCCCTATATTTTTCATTGCAAATCGCTCCTTCTCTTAGTATATTCAAAATGTGAATGATCCATCAATCAAAAAGTATGTCGATGTCCTTTTTCCTCACCCCCCCTGGCAGCGATTTACGTATCAAATACCGGATCGATTCCGTCATCAAATCTGTCCGGGTCATCGTGTTCTGGTCCCCCTGGGCAGACGTCAGATGACGGGTTTTGTTGTCGATTTTATCGCTCATCCGGGGGTTGAAGGACTGAGGGAAATCGAAGAGATGATGGATCCTTATCCTCTTTTAACCCCCGAATTGCTCAAGTTGACCCATTGGATATCGACTTATTATCTTTCATCATGGGGTGAAGTCATCAAGGCCGCGCTTCCTCCCGGTGTTCATCGAAAAAACCGGCTCATCATCCGGTTTTGTGGGAAAAAGGAAACCGATCGCAAATCCCTGTCTGAAAATCAAAGGGCTGTTCTGGAATATGTGAGAAAAAAGGGGGAAATTTCTTATGAGGGCCTGCAGAAGAGATTTGAAAAAAGAAACCTGCGATCCATTCTGGGAGCGTTGGAGAAGACAGAATGGATTGCTGTCGAACATGTTTTGGAAAAGGCGGGCGTCGGGATAAGGTCAGAAAAATGGATTTCCCTCGTCCGGGAACCCGAATCCGAAGATATTCAAATGCTTGAAAAAAAGGCTCCCAGACAGGCTAAAATGATTAACGACCTCGTTACGGCTGGTGGGGGGGTGTGCAGGAAAGATCTGAAGGTTGATTTTTCGGTCATCCGAAAACTTGAAAAAAAGGGATGGATTGAAATAGGCGAGAAAGAAATATTCCGGGATGCATATGCCGATGCGCATGTCAGGTCACCCAAATCCTTCCGATTGACGGAAGAGCAGAAAAGCGCTCTCTCCAAGATCGGTTCGGCACTGACAAAGGGGAAGTTCGGTGTGTTTCTTCTGCACGGTGTCACTTCAAGCGGGAAAACCCAGGTTTACATCGAATCCATTCGCCAGATTCTCAATTGTGGGAAGAGCGCCCTCATCCTTATCCCGGAAATTGCACTGACCCCACAGGCTGTTCAGAGATACAGAGGCATTTTTGGAGAGGAAGTGGCGATCCTTCACAGTATGATGTCCCTAGGCGAGCGGTACGATTCGTGGCGTAAAATTCGGGAGGGAAAATCGAAAATATGTCTGGGACCAAGATCGGCTGTTTTTGCACCCCTCCAGAACCTGGGACTTGTCGTTGTCGATGAGGAACATGAAGATTCCTACAAGCAGACCGATCCGGCACCCCGATACCATGCGAGGGATGTGGCTGTGATTCGCGGGAGAATGGCCAATTGTGTTGTTCTCCTCGGATCGGCCACGCCGAGCATTGAATCCTACACCAATGCACTTACCGGGAAATACACCCTCTGTGAACTCAAGCACCGCATAGATTGTGTTCCATTGCCCCAAATCACACTGGTGAATCGAAGCGAACTGTTGAAAAAGGATCAAACCCGTGTTTTTTCTCCCCTGCTGAAAGAAAGGATACAGGAGCGACTGAACAAAGGGGAGCAGGTGATCCTGCTCCAGAATCGCAGAGGATATGCCTCGTTTCTTCAGTGTCAGGCTTGCGGTGCAATCGAACCATGCCCGTATTGTGCTATCAGTTTGACCTACCATCAGAAAAATTACCGTTTGCGGTGTCATTACTGCGGATTTGAAAAAGCAGCTCCTGATGGTTGCGTAAAGTGCGGCGGTGCCACACTTCGTTATCGTGGTGTAGGCACCCAGCGGGTAGAGGAAGAAGTTCGAAAATATTTTCCTCAAGCCCGGTTTTTTAGAATGGATCTGGACACGACGCGTCGAAAAGGATCACACTATCGAATGGTTACCCAATTTGAAGAGGGGAAAGCGGATATCTTACTCGGCACGCAGATGGTCGCCAAAGGGCATGATTTTCCTGGTGTCAATCTCGTGGGCATCATTTCTGCAGATACCGGTCTCTATTTTCCTGATTTCAGATCGGGAGAGAGGACTTTTCAACTTTTGACACAGGCAGCCGGCAGAGCAGGAAGAAGGGTATGCAGAGGAGAGGTCATTATCCAAACCTGTTCTTCCGACAATGCGATTATCCGCTTTGCCATGGATCAGGACTACGTCGGTTTTTATCAATGGGAAAGCGAGCGGAGAAAAGCGTTGCATTATCCGCCGTGGGGACGTCTCATTGGTGTCCATTTCAGGGGGGCGATTGCCGAAACCGTCGACAGAGCGGCTCATGCATTTTTGGATTGTATCCGGCCTGGTGATTTTTTCGAATGGCTGGGGCCTGTATCGTCTCCCCTTTCAAAAATCAAGGGAATTTATCGTTATCAAATCCTATTCAGGGGGAATAAAAGCAAGGATCCTTCCGGAAGGTTTCTCAGAGAACGGATCAAACAGGGTGTAAACGATTTCTATGAAAAAACCGATTATCGGCATGTTCGCATTCGGGTTGATGTGGATCCAATCGACATGATGTAGTGCATTGTATGAACAGGATTTGACCGATCATTCAAAATGTGATTGTTCATGTCTATATCAAGACATCTCTGTAACTGGCTCATTTTTTGCACTTGAAGATGGCGTACAATGTTGAATGACTAAAATGGTTGAAAGAACGGCTTTTACTCTCAGTTTTTACATATCGGCCGATTGTAAACCAGGGGAGGGGTATTGCGAATTGGCATCTTTTCTGATGTGCATGGCAATATCGAAGCATTAGAAGTTGTTTTACAGGCTTTACAGTATGAGAATATTGATCGGATGATCTGCTTGGGTGATCTTGTGGGATATGGCCCCAATCCGAATCAGTGTGTTGAAAAGGTGATTGAAGAAGTGGATCATGTTGTCGCGGGCAACCATGACTATGCAGCGATCGATCAGGTTTCAACCGAATATTTTAATGAATATGCACGCAAGGCCATCGATTGGACACACGACGTGTTGACTTCAGCATCGATACAGATTCTTACTCGTTTGCCTCTTATCAGCATTGAGGAGGAGATTACCTACGTGCATGCGACACCTGAGGAACCGGCGGAATGGCGCTATATTTTTTCAAATGAGGATGCATGCCGCAGTTTTGATGCGATGACGACGTCACTTTGTTTTGTCGGACATTCACACACGCCCGTGGCTTTTGTGCGGAATGAAGCTGACGAGATTTCGATTTGCGATCCGACGGAAGTCTCCATTGAAGAGGGTAAAAAATATATTATTAATGAGGGCAGTGTCGGTCAACCCAGAGATGGTGATCCCAGGGCCTGTTATGGTGTTTTGGATACGGAGGGAAAACGGTTCAACCTCAAACGGTTGCCCTATCCTGTTGACCGGGTTCAGGAGAAAATGTGGAAAGAGCATTTGCCCTCCTATCTGATTCATCGGTTATCCGTCGGATTGTAAGCGGTATCTTATAGGGAATATAGATGGAAATGTTGAATCACTCAAAAGATGCATCGAATCAGATTCTGACCCGTACCCAATTCGAAAAAATTACGGATTGTTTGTCCGGTCTTGCTGAAAAACTCAGGGTCAGCATGATCCTCCTGGTGAACAGTTCAGGACAGATTGTCGCTGAAAGGGTGTCTTCATCCTGGCAAGGTGACTCGACCGTATTGTCCACATTGACTGCCAGCAGTTATGCCGCTTCAAAAGAGATGGCCCGACTATTGGGGGAGGTTTCCAATTTTCAGATGGTTTTGTACGAAGGCCATCATCAGAATATGATGATGGCCAAAATCAATGCGGATTTCTTTTTGGCTGTGGCTTTCGAAAAAGGTGTGGCCATCGGTATGGTTCGCCTCTTTACAAAAAAAACGATTGAACAACTGCTTCCCATTTTACACCAGGGAAAAGAGGACCGCGATGAAATCAAAAAGATCTTTGATCATGAATTTCAGAATCTTTTAGGCGATGCGTTGGATCGCTCTTTTAAAGAATCACTTGAATAGGGAAAAATAACAGGGATAACGCGTATGTTTATTCATTGGGGATTACGGGAAATTCACTTGAAAATCGTTTATTACGGACCCGGACTGAGCGGTAAAACGGAAAATTTGCGTTATATTTATAACAGAATCGATCCCAAGTTGAAGGGCGATCTCGTGATGCTGAAAAGCAGGGAGGATCGGACCATATTTTTTGATTTTCTCCAATTAGAGATCGGCCATATAGACGGGAAAAAACCCAAGTTCAATCTCTATACCGTACCCGGTCAGGTTCATTATGATCTCACACGCAAAATCCTACTGAACAGTGTTGATGGTCTTGTCTTTGTCGCGGACTCCCAGAAAGAGATGATGGATTCCAATTTGGATACCATACTCGATCTCGAAGAGAACCTGATTGAAAATGGCAAGACGCTTGAAAATTTCCCCTGGGTGCTGCAGTACAACAAGCGGGATTTGCCCTCTGCCGAACCCATCGCCGAAATGGAAAAAAAGCTCAATTTTTTCAATGTCCCCTTCTTTGAGGCTGTGGCCACACAGGGCCAGGGTATTTTCCCCACATTGAAGGAAGTGATCAAGATGGTGGTTGCCCATATCCGCACTCGGCTGGGAGAGGAAAATAAAGTCAAATCTTTATGAAAAACAGACAAGAAAATAATGAGTCCATTTCTGAAAGGCCAATCCAGTTCAGAATTGAAACAGCCATGAAGGAAATCGGAGAAGGAGTCAGATGGGAAAGTATTTTTCTTTTTTCATCCGAAGGATTGCTCATGGCCCGTTCAGGGGAATCCCCGGAATATGGCGAGGATCATCTCCTTGAATTTGCTTTTTCTTTAAATGATCTTGTTGGTCTTTTGACGGATGATCTTTCCGTTAAAGAAATCATCATCAGCGGCATCCATGGGAAAAAACTGGTTTTTCGCTATTTTCGTGCCTGGGATAACCCAATGGTCATCGCGGCGGTGGTTTCCGGTAGAAAAGGATACAGAAGGGCCTTGGGGAGATTGATCAAAACGATCCAAAACTATCACTGAATCAAACGAGTACTCTTTTCCCGACTTGATTTTGAAGCGTTCCATAAAAGGGGTAGAGTTTATTCCTTCAGCCATTTTATGAAGAATCAGCATCAAAAAACTATTCATGCCTGGTGCATGTACGATTGGGCGATGTCTGCCTTTCATACGACAGTCATGGCCGCCTTTCTGCCGATCTTTTTCAGACATATTGCTACCGTGTCCCTATCTGAAACACAGAGTCATCTGGCCACTTCCCTCTGGGGTTATACGACAGCCATTGCCATGTTTATTGTAGCCATCCTCTCATTGATATTAGGACCGGTTTCCGATTATGGTTCGTCCAAAAAACGGTTTCTGGGATTATTTGTTGGATTGGGCGTTGTTTCCACTTCTCTGCTCGCGCTTACAGGGTCGGGAGACTGGATATGGGTCGCGCTTCTTTTTGTTTTTGGTAATATCGGCGCCGCCTGCGGAGAGGTGTTTTACGACGGACTATTGCCCCACATTGCCGCACCCGGCGAAATTGATCGTGTGTCGACGCGGGGATATGCTCTGGGTTATGTCGGGGGAGGGCTGCTTCTTGTCCTCAACTTAGGCATGATCTATTTCATACCCAAAACGGTTATTCTTTTTGGACAGGAATCAGTGCCTCTGCTTGGTATGCGGCTTTCTTTTCTTAGTGTCGGGCTCTGGTGGGGATTGTTTTCCGTTCCCCTGTTTCGGTATGTGCCTGAACCGAAAGGTGTGCAGGTCGGTTTGTCCGGTGCGAATCCGATTCGCGTGGCTGTGCGCCGTCTTTCAATAACCTTCGGTGAGATCCGCCGATACAGACAATTGCTGATCTTTATCGTGGCTTTCTGGCTTTATAACGACGGTATCGGCACGATCATTAAAATGGCCATTGCATTCGGAGATGAAATCGGTATCGGTACCATGGATCTTGTCGGTGCACTGGTAATGATTCAATTTGTGGGAATCCCTTTCACGCTGGGATTCGGAAAGCTGGCTGGACGGATAGGTGCCAAGAAAGCCGTCCTCATCGGCTTGTGTGTTTATATCGGTGTGTCGATCGGTGGATATTTTATCACAAAAGCGATCCATTTCTGGATCCTGGCTTTTTTCGTCGGTCTGGTTCAGGGGGGAACACAGGCTCTGAGCCGTTCTTTATTCGGCTCCATGGTACCGAAAAAGAAATCGGCTGAATTCTTCGGTTTCTACAATATCAGCGGCAAATTTGCCGGCGTGGCCGGTCCGGCCATATTCGGCCTCGTCGGCCAGTTGACGCAAACAAGCCGTCTGGGGATTCTTTCACTGGTTTTTTTCTTTGTCGCCGGCGGACTGCTGCTTCTCAGGGTGGATGTGGAAGAGGGGAGGAGGATCGCCGGGAAAGAAAATTCCAGATGACAATATGTATCAGTCGGTTTATTTTTACTTGAAATTATAAGAATAATGTATTACATTGTTTTAAATTTGCTTGTCAACAAAGGGGTGATAAGTTGCGATAACGAGGCGCATATAAGTGATGAATTGAAATACCGAAGACTGTGCCTTTTTTATTTTAGATTCACGCATTCCTGATTTTACATCTCATTTTATTCAGTCCTCTTTTCCGGCTTCATCTGTATATTCCATTCGAAAGCACTGTTCATTCTGCCAAACAAGGTCTTGAGAAGGCATTGATAATAAAGGGCAATTGCGATGAATAACAAGATCATTTTGCTGATCATCATTCTATTTATTCCAGGCTGCTCTGAAAAACAAAATCCGGTCATCAGTTCTTCTCAATATAAAGATTATGCTCATGGATTTTGGGAAGCTGCCAGAGGAGATATCGAAGTGACAAACGAAATAGGATTAATTGTCTATAATTGGTATGCGATTGATACCAAATCGAATGGTGATTCGTTGTATGTTACATGGGATGATGGAATAGCGTGTACCAAAACAAGTGCTATTATGAAAGAGAATATGATTGAGATGCAAGTAAATGAAATTCATGCAAAATTTATCATTATAGACGAAAAAGAAGCATTTGTGATTTTTAAAACAGACGAGAACATTTATCAAAAACAATTATTGAAAGTACGTGATGATCCATCAGTACTTTGCGAATAATAAATCATCAGTTCTCACTTTTGTCCAAAATAGGAAATGATTGAGTTGATTATTTGTTTCAACTTTTATTCAGATCCCAGGTTACAAGGGGATTCCGGCTCAAAACACGACCGGAATGACAGGGGAAGAGTGTCATTCCCGAAATTTTTAATCGGGAATCCAGGGGTGGTGTTTTGATAACCTGATATTTAAATTTAAAGAAAAACCATTGTAACCCCTTTGTTTTCAATATATCCATTTCCTGTTTTGGACAGCAATGATCAGTTCTATTAATTGAAAACAATCTCATTAAAAAACAGGATGGGTTATCTTATATTTGTGGGTAAAGTGTTATGAAATCCTATTTTTTGATCATCGTGTTGCTGATTCTGAATTTGGGGTGTGAAACGGATTTTTCATTTCTTCCCTTTTCGAACCTTGAACACACATCCTCAGATGATTCAAGTCTTCCCGATTCAGTAAAAAGGTCGTATTTAGATGATGCGGCGCGATTGGCGATACGTTATCTTTTCGATCAAAACAGCCCGGATACTGCTTCAGTAATCATCCCAGAGGGTCTGATACAGTGGTTTTATGATGGACTTATTTCTATCCATAATTGTGAAAAATTGCCTTATGTCGATTATCTGACACAATCCTATCCGGTTCATACATTTAAAAATCCTGATTTGTATCACATTGGCATCATGGTTTATGAGTCTTATGAATGGACTTTCGCCTGGAGAGACGGTGAACGGCTCACCGGCAACAGCGATGTTGACAGTCTGATGGTCAATTATGACCTGATTCTGGAGGATTATCATTTATATAGCGGTAAGGGTGGCGCTGAATTAAAATCTTTGTATCCTCTGAATCTTTTTGCATTATCCGAGTTATTTGAAGAGATTGAAGGAGTAAGATTTTCGGAACCGTTAATGTGGATGGGGGGCAGCAAAGACATTCAAGCTATTATCCTCAATGGAGGAATACAGTATATTTTCTGTATCGGGTGGGGAGACTGCATGGCAGGATGCATGTACAGCCATTATTGGGAATATATTGTTTACCCTTATAGTGCGGTTCAGTTTATCAAGGAATATGGGGATCCTTTGAATGTTTTATAAAATCGGTTGTAATGTGCTGGTAATGAATTTGTCAATAAAATTATTAAGTAAAACAGTTTCTGTATTGTGTTTTATTCTCGTTTATTTTTCCACAACTGCAATTGCACAGAACAGTCAAAACTGCACACTCATCGGTTGTGCAGGCATTGGCCGCAGCAGTGGAGTAGGTGTTGCCGGCAATATTGCCTGTTTTGGAGATGACCTCTTCTATCTTCGGATTCTTGATGTTACAAGTCCCAGTAATCCGAATGTATTAGCCAGCATTTTTGTACCATCCAATGTTCAAGATGTGGTAATCAACGGACATTATGCTTTCGCAGCAATTGGCAGCTCCGGTCTGCGAATTTTTGATATATCCAATCCAGTCGATCCAAAAGAAGTAGGTTCTTTGGATACATATGGCTCTGCTAGGAGTGTAGCAATCAAAGATTCTTTTGCTTTTGTGGCAAGCGCCGGCTTACATATTTTGAATATTTCCGATCCGGTAAATGTAACAGAAGTTGGTCTCTTTGATACTTACGGAGGAGTTGATGTGGCAGTTAACGGCACTCATGCCTATGTAGCAGCTGGTTCGTATGGTTTGCGTGTTATTGATATTTCCAATCCGGCATCCCCCGTAGAAACGGACTATGTGACTACCGGCTATGGCGCAGTCAGCGTAGCAGTCAGTAATCCCTATGTTTATGTGCTGGATAGCCGTAAGGGCTTGGGAATTCTCGATATTTCAAATCCGGCAGATCTTAAGGCCATCGGATTGCTTGATAAATGGGACACGGCTGCGGACCTGGCAGTCAGTGGCACCTATGCTTACGTATTGGATGTTTTGAATGGTCTATGGATTATTGATATTTCCGATCCAGCAAATCCTGCAGAGGTTGGCTTCTATAAAATCGGAATTTATACTCCTGAGAATGTGGTAGTCAACGACTCATACATTTATATAGTAGATTATTCTTTTGGTTTATATATTGTTCAAAATGATCTGCTGACTGGTGTTGAAGAACATTCGAATCCTACTGAAGAACATTATACCCTTTATCAAAACTATCCCAACCCTTTTAATTCAAGTACCAAAATCTCTTTCGAAATTCCTCAGCAATCGTCTGTCTCAGTGAAAATCTACGATCTATTGGGACAGGAAGTGAGAACGCTGGTTGATGAAGACCTTCCAGAAGGTGTGTACAATATCACCCTTAATGCAGAAGACTTCCCAAGTGGTCTGTACATTTACCGTCTGCAAGCAGATCAATATCAAGAGGAGAAGAAGCTTCTTATATTACGATAAAAGAACAATTTGAAATAATGGATATTATTCGACATCCATTTCTTTTATTAATCATATGTCAGAGTATTGAAAAAAATGAACAAGATTAAAATTATTTCTATATCCATTTCATTATTTATTATTTTATCTTTTTCACGATATACGTTTTCACAAGGAATAAATCATTCAGTAGGTCTTAATGTATTGAATTCATTTATTTTCTGGGGAAATCGATATCCAGAGGGAAGTTTTGATAATCTTGGAATTGGGACATTCATAACTCCAATATGTAAAGTGGACTTAAAAAATTTTATTTTTCATTTTAATTTTATGTTTGGTTATTTAAACTTCACTGGTCCAAATGATTTGACAAGAACAGGGCCGGATGACGACATTGATATTGGATTTGATTCAAATATGAACAGAAATGATTTAAGGATTCAAATAGGCTATAGACTGTCAAATTATATTAATTTATTTATTGAGTCTAAATATATGTACTTACGCATAAAAGGTGATTCAGATTATAAATTCGATTGGCAATCATCTTTTAATTATATTGAAAAAGGCATTTTATTAGGTCCAGGAATAAATCTGAATTATCCTGAAAAAAATTCAAATTCATTTTTTACACTTTCATTGTCTTATTTAATCGGCGGTTTAAATTATAATTATAATAGCCATCGCCTAAAAGATGAAAAAACATATAATGACAATATTGAGACGCAACTTTTTTCAGCAAACATAGGATATAATTTTCATATCAATAAAAACTGGTTATTAGGTATATCTTTAGAATCAAATTATTTTTTTAAAATAAAACATGCTTATAAATATACATACAGCTCTGATCTTTGGTTCATTGGTATAAACACTAGTATATTTTACTTTCTATAATAATAGATAATACAGCATTACTTAAAGGATTCCAGTTGATGTTAAAATCAATAATCAATGATGACTTTAAGAAAATTTTACACCATAATTTATTTTAAGAACTTTATTTGGAAAACAAGATATATCATGAAAAAACTAATTTTTTTGTTAATCTTTATACTCATCATTTCTTGTATTAAAAATCCATTAAGATTTGAGCAATCAAAATATACAAAAGAAGATCTGGTCCCCTTAAATGATTCGACCAAAACGCTTTACTATAGAGATGCGGCGTTTATTGAATTTCTTCTCGTCAGCGAGGATAGTGTGAGAAGGTATGAACAAGTTCATCTTAACGAAAATAACATCCAAGAATACTACACTGATCTTCAAAAAATATACAATCATAGTTATGCTATCTCGAACTCTTTTTTTGAGAATGTTACCAAAATTCATACCTATTGTATCCACATCCTCTACTACATTTCCGCATCTGTCGATACCAGCAAAATATGGGTTGAGCAGTGGATAAATGGTAACCGATACACTGGAATCAGCGGAATAGATTCTCTTGTTGAAAATTATGATTTGGAAATTTTTGTATATGAAAGAAGAAACAGGGTTGATGTTAAATTTAGATCGGGAATCCCGATAAATCCCTATGCATTAATCCAAAAGTTCCAAGAATACCGGAGAATTCAGAGATGTTGCAATGAGTACGATTGTTGGTGGAGGGAATCGCATTTCTTTGGATATGGATCGAGGCTATAAAATCTATCAATATTCTTTGAAATGGGGTGATTGTCCAATGGGATGCAGTTACCACCATGATTGGAAGGTAAAAATCCAAAACAATGAAATAACTTTATTTGAAGAGTCTGGAGATCCATTAGAGCAGCAAAATGATTAAAGACATTGTTTTTACACGATTTTATTTATAATAAAATCATTGTCAATTGATCAATCATAAGAGTATAATGATAAAGGGGGCACATAATGAAAAAAATGTTTTTTGTTAATATTTGGAATCCAAAATTTTTCAATCAATTTCTATATCTACCAAGATTGTTCATAATTACACTTTCTATTTTGCTCTCATTTGTATTGACTGAGTGCTTAAGAGATAAATCAATTAACAGTATTGGGGATACTGATTGTTCGAATTATTGTTTAGATTTTGACCATTATCTATACAACTCAAAGATCGTTTTTATTTCGAGAAGAATTGACAATAGTGGAGCATGGGGATTATACAGCATGAATGTGGACGGTGGTAACCAAAGATGTTTAACAGAGAAAAGTGTTCGCTGTGTTTATCCTGTATGTTCACCTAATGGATCGATGATTGCCTTCATACATTACAATGATAACCATGATTATGAACTCCATACCGTTGATATAAATGGAGGTGTATCTAATTTACTTGCAACGGCTTGTCGATATTTAGGACAACCTTCATGGTCGCCGGATGATTCTCGAATTGCCTTTCGAATGAACCGGACAGACAGCTCGGATACAGCCGATATTCACATAATTAATAGTAATGGAAGCCATCATGAAATTTTAACTCACAGAGGTAACAATTCATGTCCTGCCTGGTCTCCTGATGGCAACCTCATCGCCTTTTCATCGAATCGGGACGGATTCAGTGGCATATACTTGATGAAACCGGATGGATCGGAATTGAAACTCTTAACAGGGAAGAACGCCTCATTTTCCTGTCCGCGGTGGTCACCGGATGGCCAGCGTCTTGCGTATGTTTCATGTGATTTTGAAGGCTCACAGATATTTACCATGGGCATTGACGGTAAAAATCAGAGACAGCTTACAAACACCGTCTGTCCCGGTTGGTGGGATACAGGCTTTTCGAGAGAAGGCAACGATTCACCTGTATGGTCTCCCGACGGCAGCCAGATAGCCTATGTCTCCTGGCAAAATGACAATCCGGACATTTACATTATGAATTCGGACGGATCAAATCAGAGACAGTTGACCTATTCAGACATGCGAGACGAACATCCCTGCTGGTCACCATTTGGAGATTATATTGTATTTACTTCAAGAAGATACATGGAATTGGATTTTGATATTTTTATTATGAATTCAAATGGATGTAATCAAAAACCATTAAGTAATTATCGCAGAGAAGATACATGTCCTCTATGGACGATGAGATAATAAACAGTGTTTAACAAATTTTATGAGTGCATTAGAGTATACCTCACAATCTTAATGACACTTTAGTATAAATAATTATTACCATGGAATTTTAAATGGTGACAAGGGCGACTGTAACAACAATAATATTTTTTAGTTTAATAAACCTTCTTTATTCTCAAGCAATGACTTCAAAGCATTTCCGGGTCATGGTGGGTGTTGCAGGAGGCGTGACAGAGACTGAGTATAACGAAATAAATCATCAATTGGAGATTCGTCATCTGAGTGGCAGTTTTGCCAAGCATGATAATGCATACGGTCTGGATGGTGTTATCGTTTACAAAAACAGAGTCGTTCTTATTGCTTCCGTTTTATTCTTTGGTGCTCTTAAACGGGAAGGTGAAATCCCATACCCATCAGAAATGTGGGTTACACTGAAACGATCGACAGTGATGGGAAGAATGGGTATAATACCTTTTCCGATAAGGACGTTATTTCTCTATCCATTCATTGGTCTTGCTTCGGAGACTATTGAAGCCGCGAATGGCTTCAGAGGTATGCTTAAAAGACCCGATCTCCTATTTAACGGATATAAACCTAAAAAAGTTCATAATCTTACTTTACGGATTTGAATTCATGTGCTTATTATTGGATGAAGGCAGGCTGGGTTTTAGTGTAGAAGTAGGAGAAAGCACTGCAATTACCGAAGATCACTTCGATTGGTTCGATCCGGGAGGGTACTTTGCACGGTTTCATGTTTATGTCCGGCTTCTTTAGTGAATTTTTAAATGTTAACAAAGAACATTTTGCAATGAAAAGAATAATATTAACCGCAGCATTCTTATTAATCTCGATAGATGTGATCTATTCTCAGGAGACTTATTCAAAGAATTTCCAGGTCATGATGGGTGTCACGGGTGGTGTTTCAGAACTAAGGTATGCTGATATCAACTGCCAGCTTTATAAAAAAGACCAATTCGATGGCCTGAGTGAACAGGATCATCCGTACGGTTTGACGGGAATGGTTGTGTATAAAAATAAAGCTGTTTTGAGCATATCGATCCTCTACTATGGTAAAGAAAGACGGAGTAAAGAGGATCCTCAGTGGGGAGTGACGCTCTCACGTTCGAGCGTCGAACTCAAACTGGGGTTCATGCCAAACGTAAACGGACAAAATATTGTTTTCCCGTATATCGGGCTGGATTTTGCCACCATGAGTGCCAATAATCACTATCCATATTATCTCAAAGGGCCCGGTTCCCTTTTCCATTCAGGAAAGGACAAATGGATCGTAAGCAATCTGGGATTGCTCTACGGTTTAAAATATGTAAGATCCCCAAGAGCACAATTTGGGCTGGGTTTTGGAGTTGAAATCGGCGGCAGTGTCGCAATCACCAATAATCCATGGTATGAAGAAGAAGATAAACCATTTTTCCCCTGGTACGATAACACTGGATTGGATAATGAATTGCCTTATGGCCATCCAAGATTCGACCCAGGGGGATATTTTGTAAGGTTTCACGTTTATATACGATTGCTTTAAGGAGATAATCCAATGAAGAAGATATTTATTTTTTCACTTTTATTTTTATTCAGTTATGGCGGTTTACAATCTCAAGAGGCTCCGTCTCGTATTGGAATTGGACTCTCTTTGAGCGAAGTCAGAAGAAGATATTTCTATATTGATGAGGATGAGATAACTCACAACATCTTTATACCAATCAATATTGGTAAGTCATTCCGATTCGAGCCACAATTGGGTTTTGATTCTTATTCAGAAGAGGATGAATATGATAAATCTTGCATTTCATATCTTCAATTAGGAATTGGTATCTTTCCAATACTTTGGAGAAACAAAACCATCCTCTATTTTGGGGGACGTTTATGTTTCCTATTCTCATCCTATACCTACACCTATAAATATTATGGAGATACCAAATGGCGTACAAATAAAGAATCTGATTTTGGTTTCCTTTTTGTTGCCCCTGCAATTGGTGGAGAATATTTTGTGTGTGAAAAATTAAGCCTTGGAGGTGAAATACAATTAAAGTTTTTATCCAATAATTCAGAAAATACAAAACACTATTTTACACATACATTATTTTTTACACGATTTTATTTTTAATAAAATCATTGTTAATTGATCAATCATAAGAGTATAAATAGGAAGGGATTGCACATACAAAAAAATATATTTTTTGTCCATATCCAATATAGATCGGAAAAGCTGTGAAATATTTGATAATAATTTTATTACTTTCTGTTTTATTGTATCAATTTGGTTGTAAGAATATAATAGAACCAGACAATGAAACTGAAGTAATCAAAGAAAAATTCAACGAATATCACGGGTATTTTTATAAAGGTCCGCGTTATTCTATAGACACAACATTAGTTTATCATTTTTATAATGAAAAAAATTTTAATGAGGTATTTCAACCTTCACTATATCCCTTTAAGCCAGATACAATACCATCATCAGAATTTTTAAAAAATGAAATAATGGCAATAGTCAAATATGGAAATAAGTATTTCGAATTAGAAGTAAATTCTGTTGAAAGGATGAGAGAAGTTATATACGTTAAGTATAAAAGCGAATTAAAGGCAGACAGTATGCGTTGGACAGCAGCAATTCCAATGATTATTACAACACAAGGTGATTACAAAATAATAAAATTCTTTGAAAATGGAGAGTATATAAGAGAAATAGGACTATAAGATAAATCTAAAAATACAGTTCGTTGACAAATCAAGTCGATTGTGCTTACGCATTAAGGAGATAATCCAATGAAAAAGATATTCATTTTCTCACTTGTGTTTTTAATAAGTTATGGAAATTTACAATCCCAAGAGTCTATGCCTCGTGTTGGAATTGGATTGTCCGTGAGCGATATCCGAAAATATGTCAATATTAAATATAATGAGATAGCTCACAACATTTATATACCAATCAATATTGGCAAGTCATTCCGACTGGAGCCGCAATTGGGTTTTGATTCTTATTTGGAAGATGGACAATATTCCAAAAGTCGCACTTCATACTTTCAATTAGGAGTTGGTGTCTTTACAATACTTTCGAGAAACAAAACTATACTATATTTTGGTGGGCGTTTATGTTTCCTACTTTCGTCACAAACCTATACCAGAAAAATTACAGGAATTACAAATAAAGAATCTGATATTGGGTTCCTTTTTATTGCCCCTGCAATTGGTGGAGAATATTTTGTGTGTGAAGAATTAAGCCTTGGAGGTGAAATGCAATTAAAACTATTAAATTATTTTGAAAATACAAAACGCTATTTTACCAATACACTACTTTTTATGCGATTTTATTTATAATGAATCATTGTCAATGGATCGATCATAAGAGTATAAAGATAAAGAGGGCATATAATGAAAAACATATTTTTTGTCAGTACTTATATCATTCTCATTTTCCTATTCATTTCTTGTACAAATCCTCAAGAACCTAAAGAAAATAATGACTATGGTCCTTTAATTGGAGCTGCTTCTGAGACATCCATGAATTTTAGCTCTTCAGAAATAAGCAGACCGCTTGGTATATTTGTTGAAGTACCAGAGGAATTTTGGGCCCAGGAAATTAAAGATGAGAATCCTATAAGAGTATATTGGCATAATATTAATATTGCACTGGTATTCATTGAAACTGAAAAAACAGAGCAAGGACTTTATATTTGTGTTCCAATCTCATCATACGCACCACTCAATAATGATAATGTTCAATATACAGTCATCACAGGTGGTGTATTCAATTTTGTTAAGAAGAGATAGACAGAATTCGTTCATCCAGATTTTTTCTCGTTTTCAACAGGGGATCCCTTTTAATGCTTGACAATCATGGAGTAAAAATTTATATTTTTAATAGTATCCAATTTTTTCTACTTCAATCAAATGAACAAAATGCATAGGGGGCAGCGATGAAATATTTACAGAGACTGATCGGTCGCATCGCAGTCATTTTATTTATCTTCTTATTCTTTGGTTCTCTTTTTGGAGACGGCGGATTTTTTTATAACGCCGAAGTCATTGGCAATTCTGCCGAATCTCCCAATCAGCGCGCTCTGATTGTATATGACGGGAGCAAGGAGACCTTAATACTCCAGGTCAAGTATTCCGGTACGGTCAGCGATTTTGCCTGGGTAGTGCCTGTGCCTCAACAACCTAAGGCCGACGATATCACCACAACAAGCGATTCGATTTTTCAGATCCTCCATCATTACACGCAGCCGAGAGTTGTGTTCGGTAGCGATGGAAATGAAGGCTGGTGGATGCCGGGGCAAAGAGGAGTATTCGATGATAATATGATTATTGAACAGGACGTTATCATTTGGGAAAGGCTTCAGGTGGGGCCGTATGACGTTACTGTGCTGTCCGGGTCGTCATCTCAGGCATTAGTCGACTGGCTGAATGCAAACGGTTTTTCCTTTACTGATGATGCAGAATCTGTCATCGATTATTACATTCAAAAAGGATGGTTTTTTGTGGCTACCAAGGTCAATGTTCAGGGGGATCTCTCCAAACCGGATTCCGCTTATCAATCGGGTCTGCCTGCGCTGAAGATTGCTTTTCCTTCGGATCAGCCCGTCTTTCCTCTGCGCATTTCGGAAATTTCTTCTGCTCTGGAGAACGAAATTGAATTGTATGTCGCGGCGCTTCACCGGATGGTCTCTGACAGTTATCAAACCGTCACGACGGATCGTGAGGAAGTTGAGAAAAAGATGGAAGCGCAAATGGCTGAGAGTGATCCAGGATCCGTATCGGGCATCGCCTGTTTTTTCAGCCGGATTCTTGATCCGGCCGAATCGCCGCAGCTTGAATATGATTATGAATCGATTTTTAGAGATGAAGTGAATGCTCATCCTGATCCGACATTTATTGTTGAGTTTGCAGTGGATGCATATGCCTTACCCGATTCGCTATACCACGGTCGGGGTAGTTTTCTTGGAATCTTCAATGAATTTTATCCCGCTCTGAAAGTTTTCTGGGTCACCCGTTTTCGTACGATTCTGTCCCCCGATGACATGCAAAAGGATGTGACATTTGTTTCGGATCCCAATGGAGATAATCGGCATTTTTTGTTGATTCATCTTGATCAGGAACAATCCAATCCCTGGTCTGCGAGCCTTTTAGTCTGGCCCGGATTTTTTGTGATTCCCTTTGTCACATTCAAGCGAATTCGCAAACAGTACTGGCGCGAATGGATTGTCTGTTTCTTACTACTTTTAATGATATAGTGGATTTCAGCATAATCCTTTACAATCATGAAAAAAATAATATATTTTAAATGTAATTTATAAGTATCCAACGAGATAAAGCGAATAAAAAAGGAGGGGGCAGTGATGACACATTCACGAAGAATTATCGGTTGTATAGCAATTATTGCATTCATTTTTTTATTTTTTGTTCCCCTGTTCGCCGATGGCGGATTCTTTTACGATATTGAAATAATCGGCAACTCGGCTGAGTCTCCCAATCAGCGCGCCATTATTATACATGACGGAATTCGAGAGACTTTGATCCTCCAGGTCAAATACTCCGGCACAGCAGACAATTTTGCATGGATCGTGCCCGTCCCCCGGCAACCTGAAGCCAATGGGATTACTACAACAAGTGATTCGATTTTTCAGATCCTTCATGAATATACACAGCCAAGAGTGTACATTCGCTCAGAAGAATATGGATCGGGCGGAACGATGAAAGGTCTTGATTCCTATGAAAATGTGGTTCTTGAGCAGGGCGTTACGATCTGGGAAATGCTTCAGGTCGGGCCGTACGACGTTACCGTACTGTCCGGCATCTCGTCCCAGGCTCTGATCGACTGGTTGAATACGAACGGTTATTCCTATTCTGATGATGCGGAATCGATCATCGATTTTTATATTCAGAAAGAATGGTTTTTTGTGGCTTCGAAGGTTAATGTTCAGGAGAATCTCTCCAAATCGAGTTCGTCTTATCAGTCGGGTCTGCCTGCGCTAAAAATCTCTTTTTATACAGATCAGCCGGTTTTTCCCCTGCGCATTTCGGAGATTTCGTCCGCTTCGGAAAACGAGATTGAATTGTATGTGGCGGCGCCTCATCGGATGATCTGTGACAGTTATCGGACTGTTACGATGGATCGGGATGAAGTCGAAGAAAAAATGGTAGCGCAAAAAGCCGAGAGAAATGAAGGGTTCTTATCAGGCATGGCCTGTTTTTTCAGCCGGATTCTCGATCCTGCCGAAACGCAACTTGTATACGATTATGAAGTCATTTTTAGAGATCAAATTACATTGGATGACAGGCCAACATTTGCTATTGAGTGGGCAGGAAGAACTAAGGCGTATGACCCAGTCCAATATCCTGACCGTGGCGGATTTAATGGATATTTCAATGGATATTTTCCGCCTGATACCCGTTTCTGGATTACACGACTTCGTACTATATTATCTCCTGATGATATGCAAGCTGATGTGACATTTGTTCCGGATCCCGATGGAGATGAATCCGTTTCGCTGCGGATTTTTCCTGATCAAGAACAGGAACATTGGAATCCCTGGTCGGCGAGTTTATTGATCTGGCCCGGATTTTTTGTGATTCCCTTTATCACATTCAAGCGAATTCGCAAAAAATACTGGCGGGAATGGGTCATTGGTCTCTTGCTCTTCTTGATCATCTGATAGAGAATTATCCATATGTTTAGGATCAAAACAATAAAACGATACATTGTCCAAATCATCGTTCTCTGCATTTTTTACATACAGAACATTCAGGGAGAATGGGCTCTTGATGCCGCTCCGAAGTTCGGCAATACACGAGCCCTTTCCATGGGAGGAGTCACAATCGCTTCCGGCACAGGTGCGGATGCATTTTCCGGCAATCCAGGTGGGCTTGCACGAATAAACGAGACCCGAATTTTTATCAGTGGCGGTTTGCAGCTCTGGGGCAGGATGCGTTATGATCATTCATTGAAACCGCTCTTCCAATTTCATGACTTTGGAATCGTGTTTCCTTCTTCTTCATCCAATCAAACCGTTTCATTTGCCGGAGCCATCGGTTACCGTTCTTTTTATGACTGTGATCGGAAAATGAAAAGGAGTTACTATACAAATACAACAACAGGGCTGGTGGATGTTCTTTCCATGGGTGCTGGTGCTTATCTTTTTAATGTCGCTTCTTTCGGGGTCATGCTTCATGTCCCTGTTAGAACAACCTATATTTACAAATCAGAAACTGTTTATTATACAAATTATGAATATAAAAGAGATGTTTCGTCGAGCGTCATTGTGCAGTTCGGGGGTATTGTTGATTTAACATCAAGATGGTTGGTCGGATTCTCATATTTGTTAGGTCACAGTTACAGGATGAGTGGCCTGAATTATAACTATTCCGAAGATCGGGAAATTCCCTGGACGTGTGATTTCGGGACGGCATACAGGTTAAAACCAGATCTGCTTATTGCGGCGGATATTCAAAACCGGCCGTGGGAACGTGTGCGGATCAATGATCAGAAGATCAACAATGTGAAAAGCGGCAATGCATACCGGATCGGCATCGAGTGGGGCAACCGACCTGTGTTCAGAGCGGGTTATGCACTGGACATTCTTCCCATTCTGGATGCGGAAGGGAATCCGGTGGATATCAACAATTTGACTGCCGGACTGGGATTTAAATTTAGTATACTGGTGATCGATCTCGGACTTTCATACCAGTTTGATCATATTCACAAAGAGAATAATATCCATGAACTTGTGTTCAACATGACGGTTACCTGTTCTCTGTAGATAAAAAAAATAATTATGAAATAACATCCCAACAATCTTTTGAACTTGTTTATTATCCAGAGCTTTTTTAAGGTTTTATCTCAATAGATTCTAAAATATAGATCTTTTTGGGAGCATCGACGTTTATGTCATTCCTGCGAAAGCAGGAATCCAGAAATTAGAGGGGAAATTAATATATTTTAATCACTGAACTTTGGCAAAAATGGTCATAGAGCGAATTTTAACTGTTTTGTATTTTGAACGATTTTAGAAAACACACAGTCTGGATCCAA
>JAFGDT010000129.1 GCA_016931965.1 bacterium
AATCTAAAAAACAAGTGGTAATTAATGCGTAGATATATTATTTTTGATTTAAGAATCCCTCTCCTATGGTCATATGATACTATTTCAGCATGACAAACCTTTTAATTCATTTTCGAAGTTCACTGTTTTCAATATAAAAGACGAGACCCGTAAAGTCAAGGCAGAAAACGAGAAAGCTATCTTGACGGGATCCCTCTAAAAATCCAATTATTGTCATTCCGAGGTATTTTTGTAAACCGAGGAATCCGGGGTGGAGAATTTTCAAATTTAAAATAGACAGATATGAATAATATACTCCCCTTCCCCATATACTTCGTCTCCGCCAAATGGCGGATCCTTAGTATGACATGTTATTGGTTTTTTATGAATCCATAATGTACATGAAAAGAAACTCAATAATTTCCCCTTGATATTATTTAAATGATTTGTTATACTTAAGCAATTTCATTCCCCGAAAAAAGAGAGAATAAAAAATGCAAATCGTTATGCACATCTACAGTGATATTTCTATCAATAATAATAATTAAGGAATACAAACATGACAAAGAAATTTATCTATTATCAAGAAGATGATATGTTCATTGGTTGGCTCGAAGAATATCCTGATTACAAAACACAGGACGACTCACTGGAAGAACTGATGGACAATTTAAAGGATATTTATAACGAATTGGCAAGCGGTCATATACCGAATGTGCGTCATATGGGTGAACTTCAAGTCGCATGACATGATTGGTATCAAAATCCAAAGACAAAAATGAGTCAACCCATACCGCGTCATCGGGAAATAAAGGAAAGTTTAACCAAACACATTATTAAGACTTTAAGTTAAAACACCATCCACAGATAGTCCCTGACAGCTTTTAAAAAAATGAAAAACATGATCGAAAATTATATCCAATCCATTTCATCCAAATTCTCTCATGAAGAGACGAGTGAAATGGGTTACCGAACGGATTTTGAGAATCTGATTCAATCAATTTTCGAAGCCATCAATGTCAGACGTATCGATCATGATGCAAGGGCAAGAGAAGGGAATAAACCGGATTTTATCGTGCTTAAATTTGATGTGCCCATTCTCTATATCGAAACAAAAAATATCGGCATTTCTCTGGACAAAGTCGAAAAATCCGAACAGATGGCCAGATATTACGGATATGCAAATTTGGTTCTGACAGATTATGTCGAATTTCGTTTTTATCGAAACGGCAAGCGTTATGAAGATCCCATAAAAATAGCCCATTATAATATTAAGAAACGAACCATCACACCCATACCGGAAAATTATGAACACGTCGTACAAACATTAATTGATTTTACCAAATCCCACAGGGAGCCCATACGATCGGGAGAACACCTCTCAAAAATTATGGGAGGAAAAGCGCAGCGGATTCGGGACAACATCAAACAGTTCCTCTCCAACGAATCGGAGAAAAACGCCGAGATCATGCGCGTCTACGATACGATCAAAAAACTGCTTGTTCATGACCTCACAAAAGATGCCTTTGCGGACATGTATGCGCAAACGCTTGTGTACGGCCTCTTTGTGGCGCGTTATCACGACAAAACGCCTGAAACCTTTTCCCGTCAGGAAGCCCGTGATCTGATACCCAAGTCTAATCCCCTGCTCCAGCATTTTTTCGATCACATTGTCGGCCCCGATTTTGACAAGCGGCTCGAGTACATCGCAAACGAATTGTGTGAGGTCTTTTCACATGCCAATGTGCACGAACTGATGCGCCAGTATTACCAGAAAGACCTGTGGGGAGGAATGAAAGAAAGTCCCGATCCGGTGATTCATTTTTATGAAGACTTTCTGAAAGAATACGATCCCGTTCTCCGAAAAAAATTAGGCGCTTTCTACACACCCTTGCCGGTTGTGCGGTTTATTGTACGATCTGTCGATTATCTCCTTCAAAAAGAGTTTGGTCTGCCGTCCGGTTTGGCCGATACGTCGAAGCTGGCAAATGGTCACCACCGTGTACAGATTCTCGATCCGGCTGTGGGAACAGGTACATTCATCAGCGCCGTGATTCGTATCATATACGAACGTTTGCTGAAGAACAACCAGAAAGGCCGCTGGCCTTCCTATGTCCATCACGACCTGCTGCCCCGCCTGCACGGCTTTGAACTGATGATGGCGCCCTATACCATCGCCCATCTGAAATTAAGCATGGCTTTTAAGGAAACCGGCTTCTGGAATTTCCACCGCCGTCTTGGTATTTATCTCACAAATTCCCTCGAAGAAAGCTCCATGCAGAATGATCTTTTCACCGGATTCGGTTTTGCCGAAAGCATCTCCAACGAAGCCAGAGAAGCATCGGTCATAAAGAATGAAACACCGATCATGGTCGTTATCGGAAATCCACCGTACAGCGTTAGCTCTTCTAATAAAGGCAAATGGATACAAAATCTTGTCAAAGATTACAAAACAGGATTGAAAGAAAGAAACATTCAACCTCTTTCCGATGATTATATCAAATTCATCCGCTATGCTGAGCATTTTATAGAGAAAAATGGAAGTGGTATCGTTGCGATGATCACTAACAATTCATTTTTAGATGGGATAATACATCGACAAATGCGAAAACACCTGATTGAAACCTTTGATGATATTTATATTCTTAATCTTCATGGGAATTCAAAGAAGAAGGAGACTGCACCGGATGGTGGTAAAGATGAAAACGTGTTTGATATACAACAGGGTGTTTCTATTTCTATTTTTTTACACAAAATAAAAGAGAAAAAAGGTCTTGGTACTGTTAATTATTCTAACATTTACGGTAAAAGAATAGATAAATTTCATGCCCTCAACAAAAGCAATATAAATACAATTAATTGGAAAAAACTTAGTTACTCCAAACCATATTATTTCTTAGTACCTAAAGATTTTGCATTGCGAGATGAATACACAAATTTCTGTAAAGTAACGGATATTTTTAAAGAATGGACAAGTGGAGTAAAAACTCACCGTGACCATTTTATTGTAGGATTTACGAAAGAAGAAGTAGAGCAGAGGATAAGAACATTTATCGATGATCTTTCTGACAACATAGTTGCAAAAAGTCTAAAATTAAAGGACACTCGAGATTGGAAATTAAAAGCTGCTAGAACAAGTCTAAAAAAGATTGAATGGAGAGAAAAAATCATTCACTATTCCTATCGTCCTTTTGATGATAGATATATCTGCTACTTACCTGAACTTATTGACAGAGGTTGTGATAGATATGAATTGATGAAGAATTTTTTCAAAAAAAACATTGGTTTAACAACAACCAGAAGAATGTCAGAAATATTCAGTACATCGGCTTTTTCTTGTAATTATGTCGGAGACATACATCTGATTGGTGATCAGAATTACTTTTTTCCGCTTTATCTTTACACTGAAGATGGATCAAAAATACCAAATCTTAAAAAAGAAATTTTTGATAAAATAGAAAAGGTTGTTGACAAGACCAAACCCGAAGATATTTTTTATTACATCTATGCTGTTCTTCATTCACCAAAATACAGGGAGAGATACAAGGAATTTTTGAAAATTGATTTCCCACGTGTGCCTTATCCGAAAAATGTAAAACAGTTCAAAGTGCTTGTCAAACTGGGTGCGGAACTGGGTTCTATTCATCTGCTCGAGTCACCGAAAGTCAATCAATTTATCACGACGTTTCCCGTTACCGGATCGGATGTGGTCGAAAAAGTCACTTATGAAAATGGGAATGTGTTTATCAACAAAGACCAGTATTTTGGCAAAGTGCCAGAAACAGCCTGGAATTTCTATATCGGGGGTTATCAGCCGGCCCAAAAGTGGCTGAAAGACCGCAAGGGCCGTAAGCTTACAAACAAGGATATTGAGCACTATCAGAAAATCATTGTGGCATTGGTGGAAACGGACAGGATTATGAAAGAAATCGATAAAGTTAAATAAAGGATATGATACAAAAAACAAAAAAGATCCTCAAACCGATTTATATTGATTCGGTCATACATCTTGTTCATGGCGAGCGGGTCATTCTGGACACCGATCTGGCAAAAATATATGGCATCCCAACGTTCAGACTCAATGAAGCCGTGAAGCGAAATCGTGACCGTTTTCCCGAAGATTTCATGTTTCAACTTACCAAGAATGAGTACGATGCTTTGACATCGCAAATTGCGATGTCAAAAAAGGGACGAGGGGGCCGGCGTACTCTTCCCTATGCCTTCACTGAGCATGGTGCCGTAATGGCTGCAAACATTCTCAACAGTGAACAAGCTATACAAATGAGTATTTTCGTGGTACGGGCCTTCATCAAAATGAGGCAAACTCTCGCAGCCAGTAAAGCGCTCACCGATAAACTGAATGAACTGGAGAAAAAACTCACCGGCCGGCTCGACGTTCATGAAAAGGTGATTGCATACGTTCTTGGGGAATTGAAGAAACTGATGGAACCACCTCCGTTACCCAGACCCAAACGCCGTCAGATCGGTTTTCGAAAAGAGGAGAATGAATAGCAGTGACTGTAAAAAACATAGAATTCTCTTACACATATCAATATGAAATTTCCTCATTCAAACGATCATCGTGGTAGCGGTTTTCCGATCGCACTGAAGTTGCGGAGTGTCAATATAGCAAGTTAAGAACAGAAAAAGACTATGGATACTGAATCATGAAAATGACCAAGCTTGAAAAACGTTTCGTTAATCGTCAAAAGAAAGCCGAAGGCAATATTCAAAAAATTGAGTGCGCTTTTCAACAGATTGAAATAAAAAAAATGAAAACCGTCCTGGAACTCGGATGCGGAGTTGGCTTTGTTTCCAAATATTTGATCGACACATATCCCTTTATTGTTTATGGTACGGATTACGATACGGATCAAATTCAAACAGCAAGGAAATTACATCCAAAGACAGAACGTTTGCATTTTCAGGTTGAAGATGCCACAAAATTATCCTTTGAAGATTCCGGTATCGATCTGGTCATTTCTCAAAATGTCTTTCATCATATTCCGGATTGGGAAGCCGCCATAAAGGAAATCTCAAGAGTATTGCGTTCCGGCGGATACCTTCTCTGGTTGGATCTCACTTTCCCTAAAATCGTGAAAACACTGTTTCAACCATTTGTTAAGAATTACGGCCTTTATACCTCTACTGACATAAAAACAACATTTGAAGCAAACGGATTCGAGGAATTATTCCACGAACGTTTAATGCATGGTCCAATGACTCAGCACCATTTTTTATTTCAGCGCAATGAACTATTGAAATAGACAGTACTATTTTTACACAAATCAGATGATAGTTGTCTGAACAATCGATAATACCCCTATCAGAAAGGAAAACCAATATGCAAAAAAAGGAAGGACTCTGGTATTCGATCATCGTCGGTTTGGGGATTGCGTTTGCCGTTATTAGTATTTGTATAAGCTCATGATCATTCTGGGGCTGCGCCTCAAAATGAAAAATAACACTATCCCGTGCAGTGTACAAAAGTATAAAAAAATAGCGAAAGTAGTATATAATATCCAGACTATAAATGCCAAACGTGTTGCCTCAAAATAGAAGAACTTTTTCTTGTAATTATGGCTATGATTCCTTATAATACAATGTTGTTAATACTTTAAAAACTGTGCGAATTTCACTTTTCCCGGAGCCATTGCCGGTAATTAAAAAATCTTTATATCATCAGAGAAATACGAAATCTTCGAAGAAAATAAATCAGAGAGATCCATACGAAAAAAAAATTTATCATTTTTTCCCTAGGACTATTTGTGACGCTTTTCTTAATCGCTCCTTTTTCGATTGCTCAAAGCACCCATTTGGTCACAAAAGTTCTTCATGAATCAATTGGCGAAGTGATTGATGCAGAGGAAAACATTGCATACAATTTCTTCGGAGATATCCCAGGATTCACTGCCGCAAGGATTTACAAAATCAGCAAAGATAAGTTTCTTTCCCATATTTTACCTAATATTGAAGAGAGGGCTCAAATTCTTATTCTCGATCTACCTTGTAAAAAAATTCTTGCAGTTACACAACAGCTTATTAACCTGGATCGATGCACACCTTCAGGAGAATATACAATTTGAAACTGTTCTTTATCCGCTCGCAGAATCGAAATGGACTGATCGGTCTCCCGATAAAAAACTTGTATTATACGATGACAGTCAGCTCTTGGTGACTTTAAAATGGGCGCAGCGGGATACACTTCAATGACTCAGGATAAAATGTTTCTGAAAAAGTTTAATCATTTGCTTAGTGGAGTAGTGCTATTATCCCTTATTTGGTTGATTGTATTAATTTTTATAAATCCCAATCCTATCCATCATGACTGTGCTTATTTCTTACAAGCAGGCTTCATGCTCTCAAAAGGCATGACGCCTTATATCGACTATATTGGAATGAATCCTCCCTTAATTGATTATTTACATCTTCTCCCTGTGTTCCTTCATCAGTTATTCAATATCTCACTGGTCTTGTCATTCAAAATATTGATATCCTGTTTTATGCTAATAATGTTTGCCATTCTTTGGCAGACACTTCGAAACGCTTCATTTGTATCTTTCAATACAACAAAATACATGCTTATGCTCGGATATTTAATTACTACCTTTTTGATATTAAAAGTGAATAATTTTGTGAATAATTTTGGACAACGAGAACATTTATTTATACTATCTTTTATCCCGTACTTGTTTTTACGTTACACACGTATCGAAGGTCATTCACTCCCTTCTTGGATTTCATCTATTGCAGGTTTTTTTTGTGGTTTGATTTTTCTATTAAAACCTCATTTTTTATTGATTGTTTTTATCACAGAAGCCTGGTTGATCATTCGATTTCGGAAATTATCTCACTTGTGGAAACCGGAAATATTTAGTCTAATTGGTTTGGGAATACTCTATGGTCTGTATCTATTATTCTTTATGCCCAGCGCAATGCAAAACGCCTTTTTTAAACGCTGGCTTCCGTTCTTTGTTCAGCATTATGATGTTTATAATGTAAACGGTTGGTCGTTGATACTCCCTTTTGCAGTCCTACCGACCATATTCATTTTATTGACTATTCTCATTTTATATATTTATGTGAAAAAATACATCCCTAAAAACACCATTTATACTGAAGTATGGATTCTTTCCGTCGGAATGGCTCATGCAATGATGGTTATCCAGCAAAAAGGATGGGCATATCATCGGTATCCATTCATCGCATTGTTAAACTTTGCCATACTCATTCTTGTCCTTTTATTATTTGAAAAATGGTATAAAAGTAAGTCCAGAATTCAGATGATTGTTTCACGATTGACAATACTGGGTATATTTTGTTACCTTATTTTTAAAATAATTCAGTATTCTATAGGCAGTTTCAGTCAGCAATACCCATGGATGCCAGACTATGTAAAACTGATTCAAAAGTATTCTGATAAAAATGAGCGTATTGTTGTATTGTCGACAAGCATGACTCCCGCTTATCCAACATTGGTTTATGCTGAACGGCTGCCAGGAACTCGTTATGTAACATCCTTTCCAATGGCCATGTTTTATGAAGGTGTGACGCAGCTTCCAGATGGATCATTCCCCTATCGACAAGAGAAAACATGGACGCCAGAAGAACGTCAATTTTTACTGGAATTGGGAACGGATATAAAAAAATTCAAGCCTAAACTGGTATTTGTTCATGCAAGTGAACATAATCAAGGAACGCCCTGGGGATTTATTATTGATGATTACATTCGCCAGATTGGGTGGCTGGATGAGTATTTCAAAGAATATCAATTTTTACAAATGATCGATAATTTTAAAGTTTATATTCGACAAAATCCATTATAATTTTAATTATGGGGTTACACGCATGTATCGGACAGGAATTATTGGATATGGCTATTGGGGACCTAAAATTGTGCGAAACCTTTATACCCATCCCGATATTGAAGTGGTTAAAATTGTTGACACCAATCAAGAGAGAATCAAGCTAGCTCAGACATCCTATCCATATATCAAAGTTTCATCAGATGCTGATGATATATGCAAAGATTCAACTATTGATTTGGTAACCATCGCTACCCCTGTACTTACACATTATGAACTGGGGAAAAAAGCAATAGAAAACGGAAAACATATTTTTATCGAGAAACCATTCACATCTACAACGAAACAAGCAGAATCGCTAATTAAATTAGCTGAAAAAAATCAACGTCTGATTATGGTAGATCACACTTTTCTATTTACAGGTGCGGTTCGTAAAATAAAAAAAATTATAAATGAAGGCAGTCTTGGTAAATTATATTATTATGATTCTGTACGTATAAATCTGGGTTTATTTCAGCATGATATCAATGTTATTTGGGACCTGGCGCCGCATGACATTTCAATTATGGATTACATACTTGGTGACAAGAAACCAATTTCTGTAAGCTCGGTTGGAGCCGGTCATTTTGGCCGAAGGCTTGAAGATGTTGCTTATCTCACATTAAAATTTGAAGACAATTTTATTGCCCATTTTAGTGTCAACTGGTTGTCCCCTGTAAAAATTCGTCGTACATTATTGGCTGGCGACAAAAAAATGTTAGTTTGGAATAATTTGCAAACGGATGAAGAAATAAAAATATATGATGCGGGTGTTGAAATTAAATCCAAGGAAGGTATTTATAATATGCTTGTGGATTATCGCGTGGGAGACATGTATTCACCGGTATTAGATAGAACCGAAGCACTTACAGCAGAAATCCATTATCTGGTACAATGTATTCGTACAAAAGAAAAACCCATCAATGATGGAGAAGCTGGATTTCGGGTTGTAAATATACTGGAAAAATCTGATCTATCATTAAAATCTCAAGGTAAATTTATATCAATATAAGAGGCACCGATGGAATATTGTATCATTGCTGATAATGTTGTTTTGGGTCAGGATGTAAAAATATTCGCATTTGTCAACCTTTATGGTTGTGAGATAGGCGATAGAACAAAACTGGGAACATTTGTTGAAATACAAAAAGGCGTTAAAATTGGAAACGATTGCAAAATATCTTCACATACCTTTATCTGTGAAGGGGTTACAATTGAAGATGATGTGTTTATTGGACACAACGTCACCTTTATCAATGACAAGCTTCCGAGGGCAACCAACTCTGAAGGATTAATGCAATCCGAAAAGGATTGGGAATGTATCCCCACATTGGTTAAAAAGGGAGCATCTATCGGATCTAGCGCAACCATTCTATGTGGTATAACAATCGGCGAGAACGCACTTGTTGGCGCTGGTGCAGTGGTCACTAAAGATGTCCCCCCGAACACAATTGTTGCAGGCGTTCCTGCAACAATCATTCAAATGATAGAAAAGACATGAAAGTTAATTTCCTGGATTTGAAACGCCAATATATTTCCATTAAAGATGAAGTGGATGATGCCATTCAGAAAGTTTTATTGAGTTCGGCATTTACATCCGGACCTTATGTCAAAGAATTTGAACAAAATTTTGCTGCAATACATCATGCGAAATATTGCATTGCTGTGAATTCCGGCACGGCTGCACTTCATGCCACTTTAATGGTATTGAATATTCAATCGGGGGATGAAGTCATTGTTCCAGCAAATACATTTTTTGCCACACCGGAAGCGGTGAGTCTGTGCGGTGCTACACCCGTTTTTTTGGATTGTGATCCTATGGATTATAATATCGATGTGCACAAAATTGAATCTGCAATTAACAAGAATACAAAAGCAATTATTCCCGTGCATCTATATGGCCAGCCCGCTCGGATGGATGATATTTTATCTGTTGCTAAAAAACACAATTTGATGGTCATTGAAGATTGCGCCCAGGCCCATTTGGCCCAATATAAAGATCACTTTGTCGGCACATTGGGCTTATGCGGTTGCTTCAGCTTTTATCCCGGAAAAAATTTAGGTGCCTATGGAGAAGGGGGGGCAATTCTAACCAATGATGAGATGCTCTTTCAAAATTTGTTAAAGTTTCGAAATCATGGCACATCCCAAAAATATCACCACGAGTTCACCGGACATAATTATCGAATGACAGGCATACAAGGTGCGATTTTAAATGTAAAGTTGAAATATCTCAATACATGGACAGATCAGCGTCGGAAGAATGCATCTCTATACAGACAATTATTGAGTGATTGCCATGGAATTGTATTGCCCAATGAAAATGCGAACAGTAAACATGTCTACCATCTCTTTGTGATTCGTACGAAACAGCGAGATGCATTAATGAAATATTTAAGAGAGCATAAAATTATTACAGGATTGCATTATCCAATCCCCTGCCATCTCCAGAAAGCGTATCAGTTTTTAAGCAAACAACAAAAAATTTGTCCTGTATCGGAGCGATATGCGAAGGAGATCCTTTCATTGCCCATGTCTGAACAGCTTCAAATAAAAGAAATCGAATACGTGATTGAAACAATCAAGGAATTTTATCGTGGATAGGATGCACGTACTTGTCGCTGGAGGTGCCGGCTTTATTGGCTCTCATGTTGTGGACCATCTTTTGGAGAAGCAATACCGTGTAATAGTATTGGATAATCTTATCAATGGTAAAAGATCCAACATCAATCATCATCTTGAAAATCCACACTTCCGATTTATCAAAGGATCGATTTTAAATCATCCATTGGTGGATATGTTGGTGAAAAAATGTGACATCATTATTAATATGGCCACTTTGGGTGTTCGACATTCCATTCGATATCCTTTTCAGAATCATCGCATCAATGCTGAGGGAACTCTCATTTTACTGGAAGCTACCCGTCGTCATCATATTAAACGATATATTCAAATATCATCTTCAGAGGTATATGGTACTGCAATTTATATACCTCAAAACGAAAACCATCGAACCTTTCCTCATACTGTATATGGCGCTTCGAAGCTGGCAGGAGATGCTTATACACGGGCTTACTGGTTAACCTATGGTGTTCCAACGGTAATTGTCAGACCGTTTAATACATTTGGTCCTCGCTCCCATTATGAAGGCGATGCCGGAGAATTCATCCCCAAATCGATCATACGGGCTTTGAATAAATTGCCAATTCTCATATTTGGAGACGGTCAGCAATCGCGAGATCTCTCTTATGTGACAGATATAGCACACGGCATTGTTAAAGTTTGTCAATCGGATCGAGTCCTCGGCAAAACAATTAACATTGGATCTAATCGGGAATACAGAATTCTCGACATTGCAGAAATGATACGTAAGATTTTGGGTGATCACGTTCAGATTGAATTTCAGAACAAACGGCCAGGAGATGTGTTGAGATTATTTGCGGATTCCTCAAATGCTCAGAAATTGATCGGTTATCAATCCAAAGTTGATCTTCAAGAAGGACTTCACAAAACAATTTCATGGTTCCAATCCCAAAATTTTCATCAAATGATAAAAGATGAAGCAGGGAGAAACTGGGAGTGAGTTCGAAACAAATACCCATAGCTAAACCATTTCTTGGAGATGAAGAATGCTGTGCTGTGGAGGCTGTTATTCGGTCCGGGTGGGTGACCCAGGGACCTAAAGTTGCTGAATTTGAACGTTTATTTGCTGAATATGTCGGTGCAGAGTACGCCTGTGCAGTATCCAGTTGCACGACATCCCTGCATGTGGCACTGTTAACCGTCGGTGTTCAACCTGATACACATGTGATCACTGTTTCTCATTCTTTTATTGCCACAGCAAATGCCATTCGATATTGTGGAGCAGAACCAATCTTTCTAGACATCGATCCACTTTCATATAACATATCAACAAATAAACTCCATGCGTGTTTGGGAGACTCCTGTTATTTCGAAAACGATCAACTGTTTTATAAACCTACTGGAATCCCTATTTCCGCTATATTGCCTGTACATCAAATGGGCATGCCCTGTGAAATCCACGAAATTGTAAACATGGCAAAAATGTTTGGGTTGCCAGTGGTGGAAGATGCTGCATGCGCAATTGGCAGCGAGATCTCACCTGATGGCAAAACGTGGGAGAAAATTGGCAAACCTCACGGAGATATTGCCTGTTTTTCATTTCATCCTCGAAAAGTAATTACAACGGGTGACGGCGGAATGCTGACAACCAATAATAATGAATATTATCGTATGTTTCGATTGCTTCGACAACATGGCATGAGTATCCCAGATATGGTTCGCCACCAATCCAAATCGATTATAATTGAGTCTTACCCTATTGTCGGATATAATTATCGTATGACTGATGTTCAGGCAGCCCTGGGTGTCGAACAAATCAAAAAATTGCCTGAGATTATTGATCAAAGAAGACAAATTGAGCGACTATATCGTAAATATCTTTCCGATATACATTGGCTGAGAACACCAACTGAACCTGGAAATGTTCATACAAACTGGCAAAGCTATCCGGTTCGTCTGCTATCAAGTGCACCTGTCTCCCGAGACGAATTAATGCAACATCTCATGAATCAAGGTATATCTACGCGACCTGGTATTATGAACGCACATATGGAGATGGCTTATTCTGATGTCAATGTTAATTTACCCGAGAGTGAGAATGCAAGAAATCAAGTGATTCTCTTGCCTTTCTACGTGGGATTATCCGAGAACGATGTTCAAAGAATATCATCGTTCATAAATCAACTGTAATTTTTTGGATTCCTTTATGGAAAAACCCATTCTATTGATTGGTGCTGGATCACAAGGACGCGTGACTCTGGATGTGCTTTTCGATCAAAAAAGAGAAGTGGAAGGTTTTTTGGATGACAATCCATCACTGCATGGTATTTTGATCAATACAAAAAAGGTAATTGGAACCATCGATAACTTAAAACATTACTTAACATCTCATCAGATGATACTTACCATTGGAAATAATTGGACACGGTTTCAGTTGGCCAATAAATTAAATTTACCAGATTCAGCTTATACAAATGCAATTCATTCTTCAAACATCACTTTATCATCCGCAAAAATAGGCCATGGAAATATGATTTTTACCCAAACGATTATTGGATCCAATGCTACGGTTGGCAATCACGTTATTCTGAATAATGGTTGCATAATTGAACATGATTGTATTATCAAAGATTTTGCAGCTTTGGGACCTGGATGTTGCATGGGAGGAAAGGTAATGATTAATGAAGGGGCTTTTCTCTCCACAGGCGTCACGATAGCTCCACGCATTAAAATTGGTAAACGGTCAATTGTTGGAGCAGGTGCTGTCGTGGTTGATGATTTACCTGACGATGTTTTGGCTTATGGTGTACCGGCAAGGGTGATAAAAAAAATAACTCCAGATGAAATGTGGGATCGACTTTTATGAAACAAGTAACAGATAACACTTTATTTAACCATATTCCTTTAATGCGGCCCTGGCTTGAGATAGCAGAATGGGAAGCCTTAAAAGAAGTGATCCTGAGCGGCTGGGTGAGTCAGGGGCCAAAAGTCCAGGAATTTGAACAAGTGGTTGCCAATTTTGTGGGTGCAAAATATGGAATTGCCACCAATTCATGCACATCAGCGATTCATCTTGCATTGCATACCCAAGGCATCCAACCAGGTGATGAGGTCATTCTATCGGATTTTACATGCATGGCAGATGCGAATGCAATCCTCATGGCTGGAGCGATCCCGGTTTTTGCAGATATTGACATCCATACATTTAACTTAGATCCGAATCATGTCGAACTATGTTTTACGGAAAAAACAAAAGGCATTTTAATAATTGATCAAATTGGCATGCCAGCGAATCTCGATGAAATTACAGAGCTGGCAAGAAAGCATGATTGTATCCTTGTTGATGATGCTGCTACTTCCTTAGGAGCAACATATAAAGGAAAATATTTGGGAGGTCATGGCATTCCAACTACATATAGCTTTCATCCCAGAAAAATGATTACCACAGGTGAAGGTGGAATGCTTGTTACTGACAATCCTGAAATCAATAATAAAGCAAGAATTTTAAGATCAGCCGGAGCCTCAGTTTCAGATTTGGAACGGCATAAAGCAAAGGGAACAATTTTACAGAAATACGCAACCAATGGTTTTAACTATCGGTTGACTGATATTCAAGCAGCTATTGGCCTAATCCAGATGAATCGATTGCCAGAAATGATTCGGATTCGAAATGAACAAGCGATGTATTATAGCAATGCAATTCAGGAAATCGATGAACTGGAACCCCCTTTTATTCCCTCTTATGCAAAATCCTGTTTTTCATCCTATCTGATCAAAATACGAAAAGGAATTTCTATCACACCATCCGATGTTATTCATCATATGGCGGATAAAAGCATTTCGTGCCGATATGGAATTATGCCCATTCATCGTGAGCCCTATTTTACGGTTCGAAGTTTAAAAGACGAGGATTATCCTGCCAGTTGTGATGTGGCAAGCAGATCATTCTTTATCCCGATATTTCCTGGCTTGTTACAGGAAGAAATGGATAAGATTGTAAAGACATTAAAATCTGTATTTGTAAAAAAACCTGGACGATAAATAGAATTTAAAGATGATTAAAAAACGAACAGAAAGCATTAGCTTAATCTTGCCTATATACAATGAGGCCTCTATTATTAAATCGGTTGTTACACAATGTCATCGTATTCTATCAGAGTCATTTCATGATTTTGAAATAATCTTAGTAAATGATGGTTCAAAAGATGGATCCGATGTCATTTTAAGCGAATTAAGCAGAAAGAACCCAAAGATTCGTTATGTGGACAATTATATCAATCTTAATCAGGGGTTGTCCATTCAGAGAGGTATGGCAGTAGCCACGAAAGAATTTGTGCTTCATAATGCTGTTGATTTGGCCTTGGCTGTTGAAGACATTGCACCTCTCATGGAAAAAGCAACCCAATGTGACCTTCTGGTTGTTGAGCGATTGAGCTCTCCGGGTTATACAGTCTGGCGTCGGATTACATCATTTGTAAACCAGGCAATACGAAGAGTATTGTTCCCAACAATAAATAGTGGAATTCGAGATATGAATTTTGTTCAATTCTATCGACGTCGTATTATAATGGATATCATGCCATTGGCCACCAGTCCCGCTTTTACAACACCCGAAATGATATATCGAGCTCAATTAAAAGGATATCATGTGATGGCATGCAAGGCAAAATATAAGAGACGATCCACGGGGAAAAGTACCTTGGGAAAACCACATGATATCTTATGGTCTTTATATGATATGCTCAGATTCCGTTTTTATTTATGGACACTCAAGAATCATCCTGAAAAATACTATAGGGTAAAAAGATAATATTTATTAAACTGCAATAACGAAAGGGAATTCATTGCAAAGTAAATTCATCGTGAATATATTAATGATTTTTCGATATGTGCTACTTAATTCTTCTGGATGCCCTTGCTATAAATATAGATCGAGTCCTGCTCAATATAAAGAAAAAAATGAAAAATAATTATGCTATTTTAATTCTTACTTTTCTTAATATTATCTTTATCACATGTTCAGGAAATAAAGACATATTAGAAGTTAATCAAATCGACGATATAACCGGCACATGGTCTGAAACATTTGATTGGGAAGGTCGTCAACCAAGTAATGTAATAATTCAAAAAATAAAATATTTGAAACTATACCAAGAAGTACTACACTTAAATTTATCAAAAATCAGTTTAGTGTAAAAATACTTCCCCCTGTTCAAATACGAAAAATTGTTGATGAATCTTTGGTTAGTGTGCTTTCCGATAAAACTTTATTTACTGGACAATATCAAACGATAAACGATACAACCATTTTTAATTTAGACAATAGAGAAAAATCCAATATGTATCATTATACGATTAATAACGATATTTTGAAATTAAATGCAATTGATCAATCTGAACCAATTGGTAATTTGATTACCTTAGATTTAATGTATTTTTTATGGGCATATTCATTTTTGAAAAGATCGGGCAACTTTATTTGGGTAGAATAACCTGAATGATCAACAATAAATCCTATAGAAAGGAAAACCAACATGCAAAAAAAGGAAGGACTCTGGTATTCGATCATCGTCGGTTTGGGGATTGCCATTGCCGGCATCAGTATGGGCCTTGGTTTTTACAAAGGGCGTGCGAACGACCGATACGTCACCGTGCGCGGCCTTGCCGAAATGGAAGTCCAAGCGGACCTGACCTTCTGGCCGATCACATTCAACGTCGCCGAAAACAACCTGACTGTCCTGCAGGATGAAATCGAATTCAGCCGAATCACCATCACAAACTTCCTCCTCCAGGCCGGATTCGAGGAAAGCGATATCTCCTACTCCTCTCCCCAGATCAGAGACGCTGAAGCCGATCAGTACGCTTCACAGCAGGCACAGTATCGATACACTGCCCAAGCAACCGTCACCACCCGTTCCACAAATGTTCAGCTTGTCAAACAAACAATGGAATCCTCAATGGAGCTTGTGGGAAAAGGTGTCGTTCTCTCTGCCCAGAGCTGGGAAAATCCGACAGAATTTCTCTTCACCGGTCTGAATGATATCAAACCGGAGATGATCGAAGAAGCCACAAAAAACGCCAGAGAAGCGGCCGAGAAGTTTGCCACCGATTCGGGCAGCAAAGTCGGTAAAATCCGAAATGCCACACAGGGTTACTTCTCCATCGAAGACCGGGACAGAAACTCCCCCGAAGTCAAGATCGTCCGTGTGGTCACGACGGTACAGTATTTTTTGACGGATTAATCCGATTTAAAGGATAAGAATCCGTAGGGGTAGAACGGTGTTCTGCCCCCATAGACATTATCAATTCTGAATGGAATAAAATCGGCAAATGTGAGAAGAGAGATACCCCTAACAAGAAAAACATGAACATAAGGAGATCATCATGAAAAGAGAAAATAGAGGACGATTTATTGTGCTTTTTATTCTCCTTTTTTTATTGACCCGAATGGCCTATAGCCAAATGAACTTGGAGAATCCTGACGAACTCAAAATCGATCAAACAACCATTACGATAAGCAGCGTCGGCCCGGATACGGTTCTTTTATTCTCCGTACAACTGTACGGCAGTCCTTTTGAAAATGGAGAATTGTCCTTTGAGCATAATAAATTGCCATTTTTTATCGAAGTCCCTGAGGGAAATTTTATAGGACTCATCAGTAAAACGGGAGGAAACGGCGATATAAAGGTAAAAATTGAGGAATATTATCAGGGTGGCTTGGTACTGACAGCAGAAAATGAAGGATCTCCTATTTTAGTCAGGCGAAGAAACAACTGGGCGGCAGCCAATAAAATTGAACTAACAGAATAGAATGCATTCTCAGCCAAAGGCTGGAACAAGAAGACAGAATGAATTCTTAAACAAGACAACCCATGTATTCAGCTCCTTCTAAAAACCGTAAATCATTCATTGAAAGATATGCAGTAAAATCGGTCGCACACGAATTGCTGATCTGGTATTTTTTTTGGGGACTCTACAGCCTATGGGCTGGGTATTCTCCTTCCTACCCCAACTCCAATCACAGCGAACCTTTTTTCCCATTTGTTGTGTTGGTCTTTATGTTGGCTTTCTTTTTCATATTCGGTGATCGCCATGAGTTGAAAATACTGATCAACAATTCAATATTGTCTCTGCTTTTAATACCCGGCTTTCTTGTGTTGAATATCTACCGTGCTTTGACAGATCAGTTTCCCGCATCGTGGACGAATGCAGGATTTTTTCTTTCCCAATATACTTTTTTCTTCATCCAATGTGGTTATCTGGTGCTCGCTATCCTGCACATGCGCTATACAGCCAGACGCTGGAAAACGGCCGACGTTGCTTTTAAAAAACGACTCTATTTATCCATTATTTGGGCTGTTGTATTTACGCTCTTTTTGTTCGCTCTGGTTATGCTTTTCGTATTTGCAGGTAAAATCAACATATAATTGAATGATTCGGGATATCCATCCCGAATGGAGTGATTATTGACATAACCGACAAATATATTACCATTCAGCATTTGGGACAAGAAGTAAATATGGAAGTTTCTGTACCATGTCTTTAACACCGGTTTTTAAAATAGGCATCTGGAACGGCTGGATATTCATGTGTGTTTTTCTTCTGCAGATACCGGCTATCATGTTATCGGACAGACGCATTCGCAAAAAGACCCATGTTCCTGATGAGGCAAGACGAAACAACATAGAGAGATACATGGGCATGATGGGCAATGTGATATGGTTTTTGGCTTTGGGTTATTCTGTTTTTTTGCCTCTTCGATTGAATACAATATGGTTTTTTATGGGTCTTACTTTATTCATTGTGGGCACACTATTCATGGCGATAGCCACAGTGAACTTCATTACCACTTCACCGGATCATGTGATTAAAAAGGGTGTTTATCACATTTCAAGACATCCCATGTATTTGGCGACCATCCTTATTTGTCTGGGCACCGGTATCGCTACTGTATCGTGGCTGTTCATCTTAATATGCATCTTAATGACGCTATGTTTTCACCAAGAGGCTCTTATCGAGGAACGAGTTTGCCTTCATCAATACGGTGACATCTATCAGGAATATATAAACCGGACTCCCAGATGGATTGGTTTTACCAAGAAGCATGATAAATAATCATCGTTGCTGTTCAGACTATCCATACTGATTACACGAAATAAAAACTCAAAAGGAGGCTTGTTATCATGGGAGAAAAAAAAGGCACCATTCCAAGCGGTATATTCTGGATGTTTCTGATATCCATCCTATTCTTTTGGCTGCCCGTAATCGGTCCTTTTGCAGCCGGTCTTATTGGCGGAAAAAAGTCAGGCAGCCTGGGCAACGCCATGGCAGCCGTATTTTTACCATTAATTATTTTTGGCCTGTTTCTTTTTTTCTTTGCATCGGCACTCAGCGGAATGCCTCTGATTGGCGTTATCGCAGGCAGCGGTGGTTTTATTTTGGTTCTGGTTCATATCGGCCCTCTTTTACTGGGAGCCATCGTCGGAGGCCTATTCGCATAATGGATCCAGACATTAAGTTAATTCTTTTCTTGAAATTATAGTGATGATTTGTTATACTGAGTCATCTTTATTCCCATTAACAAATGAAAAACAATAATAAGGATCAATCAACCCCGAAGGAAAAATTGAATGTGATAGACAATTTCTCAAATAGTAACCTATTCCGTTTTCTGCTATCCATTTTTTCCTTCTATTAGCTTCTCTCTTTATTCAGCATCTGAAGGTGCGTCACGGATAAGTTTTAAACTGTGTCCAGATATAAATGATCACCTGAAACAGGAGAAGAATCATGAAAAAATCATATCTTTTTTTGACCGTCATTTTTATATTATGTCTGATATCCATTCCCATTCATGCCCAGGTGCCGTTTACTCCTTTCAGAATTGTAGGTGGAGATTATTCAACTACGGCTCCCACTTCAGTATATGCTGCTGATGTTGACGGTGACGGCGATGTGGATATACTTTCAGCATCCAATGGAAACGATAGGATCCACTGGTTTGAGAATAACGGTAACAAGCAGTTTATAGCCCATATCTTGACCACTAAAGTAATGAACCCCACCGATGTCACCGCTGCCGATGTAGACAGTGATGGTGACATGGATGTAATTTACACAGTCCATGGTGACGGTAATATAATCTGGTTAGAGAATGATGGTAATAAAAATTTTACACCCGATACGATTGCCACAACCGAAGATTATCCCTATAAAATTTATGCTGAAGATATCGACTCAGACGGTGATATTGATCTGGTTTGTGGATTTGAAGGTAAATATGCGATTTATGGAAACTATGATTATGTTGCATGGTACGAGAATGACGGCAATCAGCAATTCAGCGCTCACATCATCACAACCGACCTTATCGATATCACATCAGTCTATGCCACTGATGTGGACAGCGACGGTGATATGGACATACTTTCATCTTCAAGATATGATAATATGATCGCTTGGTATGAAAATGACGGCAGTCAGCAGTTCAGCAGGCATATTATTACCGCGAATGCAGAATGGGCTCAATGTGTGTATGCATCTGATATGGATGGTGATGGGGATATCGACGTACTTGTCGCAGATTTTGATGCGATCGTATGGTGTGAAAATAATAACGGCGGATGGATGCCTCACCTTATTTCATTTGATTTTGCAGGGGAAATCTATGCCACAGATGTGGACGGCGACGGAGATATGGATGTCGTTTCCGCATATTATAGTCAAAATCAAATCGCCTGGCATGAAAATAAAGGGGAGGGAGTTTTTAATTATACCTCAAATATCATCACAACCAGTGCCTATGGTGCTGTTGATGTCTTTGCCACAGATGTGGACAGTGACGGGGATATGGATATGCTTTCCGCATCTGAAGAAGACAACACAATTGCCTGGTATGAGAACGACGGCAGTGAAAATTATACCGCCCATCCTGTATCGAACTGTGCCCGAGAGTCCAATAGTGTGTATGCAGCCGACGTGAATGCAGACGGGCATATGGATGTGCTCTCCGCTTCCATTGGGGATGACAAAATCGCCTGGTATGAAAATGATGGGTGTGAACAGTTCTCAATCCATATTATTACAACCGATGCTGACGGTGCCTCCTCGGTTCATGCAATTGATGTGGACGGCGACGGAGATACGGATGTGCTTTCTGCTTCATGTATAGATTACAGAATCGTCTGGTATGAAAACGACGGGGAGGAGAATTTTTCCCCTCATATCATTACTGAAGATGCAGAACACACGTACTCCGTGTATGCAACCGATGTGGATGGTGACGGAGATATAGATGTACTTTCTGCCTCATTTTCAGATAATAAAATAGCGTGGTACGAAAACGACGGCAATAAAAATTTTTCCCCACATGTCATCACGACCAATGCGGTCGGTGCCTGTGAAGTCTATGCAAGAGATGTGGACAGTGATGGAGATATGGATGTACTCTCTGCTTCCTGTTCCGATAATAAAATTGCCTGGCATGAAAACGACGGCAATGAAAATTTTACCTCACATTTCATCACCACCAATGCAGAGGGTGTTAATGCTGTGTATGCAGCCGATATGGACGGTGATGAAGATGTGGATGTGCTCACTGCTTCTTCTGGAGAATATCCATATCATGACAGCAAGATTGCCTGGCATGAAAACGACGGGGAAGAACATTTCACAACCCATGTCATCTCTGAGGATATATGGAACGCGCAATCTGTCTACGCAGACGATGTGGACGGTGACGGTGATATGGATGTACTCTCTGCATCATATTATGATGACAAAATCGCCTGGTACGAAAACGACGGTGATCAACAGTTTACAGCCCATGTAATCACCACCAATGCGGCTGGTGCCAAATCGGTCTATGCCGTCGATATGGATGATGATGGAGATATAGACGTACTTTCTGCCTCCTCTTCTGATGACAAAATCGCCTGGTATCGAAACGATATGCAAGTTGTTGGATCCCCTATCGCAAATTTTGGTGCAGATACCCTTACCGGTATTCGCCCTTTGACCGTCCAATTCTCTGATAGTTCTACGGGCTCTATCGATACCTGGTCCTGGGATTTTGGAGATGGAGATACAAGCACCGAGCAGAATCCACTTCACACATACGAGACAGCGGATACATTCACCGTCTCATTAACCGTGACAGGTCCCGGTGGATCAGACACGGAAACTAAGGTCGATTATATCAGGGTGTATGAACAGGCTCCAATCTGTCATTTCGGTGCGGATACGACTTTTGGAACCCTGCCTCTCGAAGTGCAGTTTTCCGACAGCTCCACAGGAATCATCACCGAATGGTCCTGGGATTTTGGAGACGGCCATACCAGCACCGAACAAAATCCGCAGCACAAATACGAGACAGTGGACACCTTTACCGTTTCCTTAACCGTAACTGGACCCGGAGGATCTGATACTGAAACCAAAGTCGATTATATCGCCGTCTATGAACAGGCTCCAGTCTGTCATTTCGGTGCGGATACAACATTTGGGACCCTGCCTCTCGAAGTGCAGTTTACCGATAGTTCCACAGGAGTGATCATCGAATGGTCCTGGGATTTCGGAGACGGAAAGACGAGTACCGAGCAGAATCCAGTACATACCTATCAAACAGCCGATTCATTTACCGTTTCTTTAACAGTCACAGGTCCGGGTGGTTCTGATACTGAAACGAAGGAAAACTATATCATGGTCACGCCTCCTTCCGCTGTCACGCACGACAACACAGTGCCAGCCCGTTTCGCACTCGATCAAAATTATCCTAATCCGTTCAATCCATCGACATGGCTTCAATACAGCGTGAAAGAACCCTGCCACGTCCAGCTCATGATCTACAATGTCAGCGGCCAAATCGTGCAAACACTTGTCGATTCCGATCAGCAAAGCGGCACATACAAAGTCGAGTGGAATGCAATAGAAGTACCGTCCGGTTTATATTTTTATAGAATTCAGATGAAACAATTCCAGGATGTTAAAAAGATGATCAAAATTGAATAGATACACTAAAAAAAGGAGACTATATGAACACCCTGTTTTTGCGACTATTAATCATGTCCGCAGGTTTTTTATGTCTGTCAAGCTCTCTTCCAGCTCAAGAACTGAAAACCATCAAGTTGAATCCGCCGAACTTGAAACGGGGTCTCCCCTTCATGGAAACCCTCTCTGTAAAAGCGTCTGCAACCGAGTGGTCCGACAGGGAACTGAGCCTGCAGGACCTGTCCGACCTGATGTGGGCGGCCAATGGCATGAACCGTCCTGAAGAGAGAAAAACTACCGCTTCATCAGCGCAGAACGCACACGATGTCGATATCTACCTTTTCATGAAAGACGGAGTCTATGTTTATGACATCGACAATCACGAGTTGGATCCTGTCCTTAGCGGCGATTATCGGTCTGAGCTGATGATGTCGCCACCGGCAAGACCTCCGGCTCCACCCGAAGAATCTACAGAATCCGAAACGGTAATGGCACCTCCACCATCCCCTGCTCCATCCCAATCCGCCGATACAGATCATTCTGGTATCCGATTCAGAACGCTTCGGAATGGGACCACAGGAACTGCGTTACGAATGGGGCGCCATTGATGCGGGCATCATATCGCAAAACATATCCCTGTTCTGCGCAGCAACAGGATTAAAAACAAGACCCCGCGCTTCCATGGACAAGGAAAAAGTCAAAGATCTGCTCAATCTGAAAGAGACCCATTATGTCTTGCTGAATCATCCTGTGGGGTATGCAAAATAAATGACCAAAAGAGACACGTGGATTTTAAAGGATCTCGAATGGTGATCCAAAATCAAATCATGGGAAACCTTTCATATAAACATGCATCAGAAACAGACAAAATGGATGCTTAATCTGATTGGATCGATCCTTCTGCTGATCGGTATTGTGGCTGCATTTTACGGTCCGCTTGAAATTTATTGTTACACACTTTTTACCGAAGGCGGCCGGTTTCATTACGAAGGATTTGGTTTCGGATCATTCATGTTCGGCAATATTACTTTTCAAATTATGGCCTATTATATCATCGCACTGGTCTTCATCCCCCTCGGCTACGGTCATCTAAAAAAACAGAGCTGGATCCAGCCGGTATCACTGAGCCTTTTATGGTGCTGGCTGATCATGGGTATTCCCCTATTGTTGATCTTTTTATTTATACTTGTGGCATCAAAAGAGCCAACCCTGTTCACGCTTCTTTTGAGCGTTATTTTTCTGACCCTGTCCTACACAGTAGTCCCCTTTTTCTTAATGAAATTCTATAAAAGCGAAAATATGAAAAAGATCCTTCAACTTGATAAAGACAAATATAAATTTATTCAAAAATGCCCCGTTCCCGTCTGGTGTACGATCATCCTCTATTTTTTCTATATATTTATATTTCACATGCTCTTACTTTTTAAAGGCCTGTTTCCATTCTTTGGAAAATGGTTACTGGATTTCACAGGATTTATCATGATTACGATATCCATATTATTTTTTATCGTTCTGATTTTAGGCACATTCAAACTGAAATTATGGGCCTGGTGGTGTTCTGTGATTTACTTCAGCACTTTTGCTGTATCACTGTGCACGACCTTGTTCCTGTCAACATTTTCAGAGATTGTCCGCAAACTCGAATTTCCACCCACAGAGACGGATGCATTGATCAACATCCCATTGCAGGGTATTCATCTATGTTTAATATTCGGATTACCGGTTATTGCATCTGCAGGAGCCGTCCTGTTTTCAAAAAAATATTTTACGACAGGACGAAAAAATCCTTAGAACCAGTTTAACAAAGTGAAAAGCGATGAAAAAGATATTGATCAGTTTAATTAAATATAGGTGGATGGTTCTCCCTTTGCTAATTCCTTTTTCTGGATGTCAGAACCAGAATCAACTCTCCTTTGAAAAAAGGATCATATCGACAGATGGCGAATTTTGGTGGGCCCGCGCGCTGGCCGACATCAATAGTGACGGTTTATTGGACTTTGTCGTTCAACACAACAATGCCCACGGCGGATGGCTGGGCTGGTATGAAGCCAATGATCAGACTGAACCATGGAAACAGCACATCATCGCGCAGGCTTCTCCCGACAGTGACACATTCGCCTGCGGTGATCTGGAGGTGGGTGACATGGACAGTGACGGCGACATCGACATTCTGGGTTTTGCACACGACGGTGAATGGGATAACAGTGCTGCACCAACCCGAATCTTCTGGTTTGAAAATCCGGATTGGCAAATTCATGAAATCGGCAGTGTATCGAATTTTATCAAAAACGTGAATGTCGCCGATTTGAACGGAGATGAAAAGCCCGATCTCGTCGCGATAACCTATGAAAACAACCATGAATTCTCAGTCTTTCGTCAGGACAATCCCGATGAGTGGACAAACGTGCAGACATTTTCTATCCGGAATTTGCATGAGGGTATGGACGTCGGTGATATCGACGGGGACGGCGATCCCGATGTAGCCGCCAACGGTTACTGGATTCGAAATCCGGGTGGTGATCTGACATCGGCGTGGGAGGTTATGGCCATCGACTCCGTGTGGTTTAATCAAACAGGAGACTGGTCCAAGAATGCCACCGACATATTCTGCCGCGACATCACAGGCAATGGCCGTGTCGAAGTGTTTATCTGTCACTCCGAACGCGAAGGATATCCAGTGGTCTGGTATGAATTGATTGATCTGAAAAATAACTTATGGATAAAGCACATCATTGGAACCGTGGATGCCGCCCAGACACTCGATGTGTACGACCTGGATCTGGACGGCGACTTTGACGTCATGTCCGGAGAAAACGGCGGCCGCTGGACCGACGAACCGGAGGATCCGGTGATTTTGTTTCTCAATCAGGGTGACAATTTAAAATGGACCGAATTTCTCCTGACCGATGAAGGGATTTACAACGGATTGATCGGGGATTTTGAAGGCGATGGGGATTTGGATATCTGGCGCATGTCCGGTCACGATGCGAGCGATTTCGAATTATTCATAAACCAGATTAGAAAATAATTACTGCACGAAAGGGAATAAGATGCGATATTTACATATTCATCAACAATGTTTGAATATGCTATACATGCTTCTCCTCATGGTTGCATGTCAAACGCCACCGATTCAAAATTCAGAATTCAACAGCCCCATTCAACTGCATCCGGAGAATCCACATTATTTTTTATACAAAGACAAACCATTGGCACTGATTACATCGGCCGAACACTACGGTGCTGTTCTCAATCTTGATTTTGACTACAGAACCTATCTCGAAACACTCTCCAGGGAAGGCATGAATTACACACGGATTTTTACCGGTTCCTATTTCGAGATTGCCGGAGAGAGCTTTGGCATCCAGAACAACACACTGGCACCGCAGAAGGACAAGATCATCACACCCTGGGTCGTGGTCGAATCGGAACCTTCAGGAAGAGTGAAGTACGACCTGTCAAACTGGAATGAAGCTTATTTTAGACGGTTGAATGATTTCATAAAAGCAGCGGCAGAACAGGATATCATTGTCGAAATCACTTTATTTTCGTCCATTTACAGGGATGCGCATTGGGATATCTGCCCTCAGAATCCGGCCAACAATATCAATGTCAATCATGAGGTCACACGTTTTGAAGCGCATACCTTAAACAACGGCGAACTGTTCGCTTTCCAGGAACGCTTTGTCCGCAAGATGGTGAATGAACTGAATGCATTTAACAATGTTTTCTTTGAAATACAGAATGAACCCTGGTCCGATCATCCGGTACCTGTTTACAACATCGTCAACCGGGAAGATCTGAGACCAGACGACTGGACATATAAGGCAGATTTCGCTGATGAAGCCTCCATGGCCTGGCAGGAGAAAATCGTATCCATCATTGTTGAGGAAGAAAATCAACTGCCGAAAAAACATCTCATCGCTCAGAATTATACGAATTTTAAAGCGCCCATTCCAGAAGTGAGCGGCCCTGTTTCCATCATCCATTTTCATTACGCCTGGCCTGAAGCGGTTGAATGGAACCATCACTACAACAAAGTCATCGGATTCGATGAATCCGGTTTTGCCGGTTCCGGGGATCAGGCATACAGGAGACAGGCCTGGCAGTTCATGCTCAGCGGCGGTGGTCTCTTCAATAATCTGGATTACTCCTTTTTTGTGGGGCATGAAGACGGACTGGGTGAAAATCATGCTCCGGGCGGAGGAAGCCGTACATTGCGCCGGCAACTGAAGACGCTGAGCGATTTCCTGCACGGTTTTGAGCTGGAGAAATTACATCCAAACCCGACCTGTGTTCAAAGTGCACCGGGATTGATTCCATATGTTTTATCGGATCAGAATCATGCATACGCTATTTTTCTGAGAGCGATCGGAACAGAAAAATCCACATTGCGACTCAAAACAGGTAACGAAAACTTTCAAGTTATGACATTGAATACACTGACGGGATTATATATGGATCCAATTGCAATCAAAACAACGGATGGATTTCTCGACATGGCGATTGAAATCCCAGAGGGGGAACTGGCATTAAGTATAACCAAACGATAGGATCATTTCCGTCAACTATATGGTCTCCGATTTCATCAAAACAATCAATGAAAGAGGTTGAAGGATGAAAAAGGCAAGAACGCTGCCAAATGTAATGATCATACTCTCTTTGATTCTCATGATATGTACAATTGACGACTTCTTATCCCTGCACGACATTAAAAAAGATTATATCAGTCAAACTGCACTCCAATACCTTGAATTGGAAATATCCGGTCAACTCCCTGAATGGACAAATACAAATTTGGAATGGACATCGGTGACTGTCAGTTTTTGGATAAGGTTATTAATGATCATTTTGAACCTCATGATACTCTGCTCTTTTAAAAAACACACTCAAAAAACCTGACCAATCCTCTATAATATCTTTTTCAGTGCGAATACTTCGAATAGAAGCATCAATTCGATCCATTCGAAAAATTGCGCAGAACCAAACCTATTTACATTTTAATTGACATTTTGAACCAATAATGATTATCTTAATATAGAATGAATGTAAAAAGAGAATTTCAAATAACGGTCCAATCGAAATAGAAGGTTCTCATTATGTATAAACTCGTCCTTTTAAGACACGGCGAGAGCCATTGGAACAAGGAAAACCGGTTCACCGGATGGACCGATGTGGATCTATCGGCAAAAGGCATACAGGAAGCGAAAGAAGCGGGCGCTTACTTGAAAAATGAGGGATTTATATTTGATATAGCGTATACATCCGTTCTGAAACGCGCCATCCGGACACTCTGGATCGTTCTTGATGTTATGGATCTCATGTGGATACCTGTTGAGAGAACCTGGCGGCTCAATGAACGCCATTACGGGGCACTTCAGGGGCTGAACAAAGCGGAAACGGCCAAAAAATTCGGTGAGGATCAAGTTCTTGTATGGAGAAGAAGTTTTGATGTTCCGCCGCCGAAACTCGAAAAGAGCGATGACCGCTATCCGGGCAAGGATCCGCGCTATCAAAATTTGATCGAAGCGGAGTTGCCGCTTACGGAATGTCTCAAAGATACGATACACCGGTTTCTCCCCTATTGGCACGAAACCATTGTCCCATTCATCCGGTTGGGAAAACGGGTTCTCATCGTCGCACACGGAAACAGCCTGCGTGCACTGGTCAAACATCTGGATCAGATTTCTGACGAAGCGATTGTCAAACTCAACATCCCCACAGGGATGCCCCTTGTATATGAATTGAACGATTCATTACTCCCCCAAAAAAGCGATTACCTGGGGGATCCGCAGAAAGTCAAGAAAGCGATGGAGACCGTCGCCAACCAAGGCAAGATAAATTAAAAACACTTGAAGGAGGTTATGCCATGTTAGAAGAAATAAAGAAATTGCTCGGCGAAGAAGCACAATCCCTGCTCACACATACCTGCAAAACAATCAAAAAGGAAGATCTGCATTTGCCCGGTCCCGATTTTGTTGACAGGATCATGCGATTAACGGACAGACCCAACAATGTGATGCGAAATCTGCAATCCGTATTCAATCACGGCAGATTATCCGGCACTGGGTATCTTTCGATTCTCCCGGTTGACCAGGGCATAGAACATTCGGGAGGCGCATCCTTTGCACCCAATCCGATCTACTTCGATCCGGAAAACATTGTCAAACTGGCCATCGAGGGTGAATGCAATGCCGTGGCTTCCACAGTCGGTGTACTCGGGATGGTATCCAGAAAATACGCGCACAAAATACCGTTTATCGTCAAACTGAACCACAACGAACTCTTGACCTGTCCCAATAAATACGACCAGAGAATGTTCGCTTCCGTCGAGCAGGCATTCAACCTGGGTGCGGCTGCAGTCGGTGCAACCATTTATTATGGTTCGGCAGAATCCAGCAGACAAATCGAAGAAGTAACCCAGGCATTCGAAAGGGGCCACGAACTGGGAATGTTCACGGTGCTCTGGTGCTATCTGAGAAACAGCGCATTCAAAAAGGATGGAATAGATTACCATGTTTCAGCAGACCTCACCGGACAGGCAAACCATCTTGGCGTTACCATACAGGCGGACATTGTTAAACAGAAACAGCCCCAGAACAACGGCGGATTCAATGCGATTCAGTTTGGAAAAACACACAAACTCGTTTATGAAAAACTGACGACGGATCACCCGATTGATCTGACAAGATACCAGGTGGTCAATTGTTACATGGGAAGGGTCGGGCTGATCAATTCCGGTGGCGCCAGCGGCAAGAATGACCTGCAGCAGGCGGTTAAGACAGCCGTTATCAATAAACGGGCCGGCGGTATGGGTTTGATATCGGGCAGAAAAGCATTTCAGAAACAGATGAAGGAAGGCGTCAAACTTCTCAACGCCATCCAGGACGTTTACCTGACCAAAGAGATCACTGTAGCCTGAGTATTGATTTTTTAACAATTGACCTATGGATCGAAAAAAAATTAAAAATCTCTTATTCAAATTGAGTCTGTTGCTGGCAGCATTCATCATTTTCTATGTGATAGCTGAATCCGCCGTTCGCTTATTGTATAAAGATAAAACAGTCTTGTTCCCTCGCTACCATACCGATGCCCACTATGGAGCATTTACTCTAAGAAGAATTCGGCCGGATTCCGAGTTTTGGCATACCAGCCCGGATGGATCATGGAAATTTACAATCAACAAGCAGGGATTCAGAAACAACAAGGATTTTGAATATGACAAGCCGGAAAAAGCGATGCGTATTCTCTGTTTGGGAGATTCACATACCCAGGGTTACGAAGTCCGTCAGGATTATACATTTTCCGCAGTCATCGAAAAATACCTCCTCCGTCAGGGGTACAATGCAGAAGTGATCAATGCGGGGGTTTCAGGATTCAGCACCGCTGAGGAACTGATCTTTTTGGAAAATGAAGGCATCAAGTATCATCCAGACGTCGTTGTCTTGGGATTTTCAGGAACCGATTTTGAAGACAATATCAAGACAGACTTATTCAAATTGGAAGAAAATGGTGATCTCGTAGTACAGCAATATGAATATATTCCGGGTGTGAGAATTCAGAATATGATTTATGCATTGCCTTGTGTAAGATGGCTGAGTGAAAATTCCTATTTCTATTCTTTGCTGTTTAACAATGTCTGGAACTACTTTAAAACAAGAATGGCAGAAAAAGCTTCCGATGAAGTGATAGAATACGCGGTTCCCACCCAGGACACATATTCTGATTATCAGGCTGAACTGACTTCCGCACTGATCAGATGCATGTACAATTTCTGCGAAAGTCATGATGTGAAATTCATCGTCATCGATATTCCAGATTTAAAAGGAGAAAATGGAATGAGATCTTCATTTTATGGATCTCTATTCCAGACGGTAACCGATTACAGCAACGCCTATATTCTCAGTGATTCACTGCTGTCCGATTATGTGGGGGTAGCCGAACTCCACCTGCCCCGCGGACACTTACATATTTCAGAATTTACACACACGCTGATAGGCGTGTCTGTCGCTCAAAAAATCATATCATTGATTCAATAAAAAAGGCTCATTGATGTTGAGCCTTTTTTATGCTATTTTTTATTAAGGATTCGCTTTACTTCATCAACAACATCCTCATCGTCTGCTGATAATTTCCAGCCTGAATTCTGCATATATAAATACCACCGGATACCATCCTGCCCAGACTATCCCGGCCATCCCAAAGTGCTGAATGATAACCGGCCTGCATCTGCTCATCGATGAGCGTCATTACCTTTTCACCTAATATGTTGTATATTTCCAGTGTTACTTGACTCTGTTCGGGTATG
>JAFGDT010000130.1 GCA_016931965.1 bacterium
TCGGAGAGCTGGTTAACACCGCATTTCGGATTGGGAGGCCAGGGATACCCGACTTCATGAACAATGTTGTAAGGGGCTGCATTGCCTACGCCCATCAGGCAGTGCATTAATGAGTCGGATGAAGAGACAGTACGCGCCACATTGGGATGGCTTTCATAAACATTCGGTCCATTGCCGCTCACATTGGTGTACTGCCATTCACCGCTGACATTTGTCCCTACGAAGAAATCACCCTCTGAGGGTTCCAAGTTCATACCACCCCCCAGACCGTCAAAATAACCCACGTACAGGTTATCGTTGTCATCGATAGCTGCCTGAGCAAGCATTGTGTATCCACCGGCTACACTGGTCGGGAATTCGACAGGATCACCCCAGCCCACATCGGGATCGTACTGACGATACCAGACCGATCGTGCAACCGTTGTTCCCTGCGCATCGTAGAAGCAGTGACCGATGCCATTCGAATCAAAAACCATCGAAGGATAAGGAGTTCCAGATGTACCGGTGGATAATTGAACCGGAGGAATTTCCTGCCATTCTCCCGATGCCATATCACGCCAGTTCCAGTATACATCTTTATCTCCCCATGTGTCACCACCTCCACCCCCACCAAACAACACATGAGGATTGCCATCGTTATCGAGTGAAATAGCAGCGCCAAATGTACCTTCACCAAAACCGGTGTTGACGATTTCAGGTTCGGCCATCCATGTCGTGCCCCCGTCAGAAGAGTAATTGTATCGAATAAAAATATCGACGTAGCTGTCAAACGCAACATGGGGATTGCCCTGTGAATCCACAACAATGTCCGGATTGTTTGTATCGACCTGAGAACCGGCAACCAGAACCGAGGCTCCCCAGGTTTCACCACCGTCTTCCGATTTGACATAACGTGCGGTTCTTGTTTCTCCTGAATTCATATAACCGATGTAGGCCACATGAATCTTTGTCGGATCACTGGGATCGACATCAATGGTTGGTTTGTATCCGTAATATCCGTCATTGATCACTTCCGGTGTGGACCAGGTCTCTCCTTTATCCGTTGATTTGGCATAGTATACCACATTGCTTGGTGTTCCCGCATCACTCCATACAGCATGCACAATGCCGTCGCTGCCCATGGCAATGTTTCTGTTAAAATAGGCAGTGGCATATTCATAATCCGATGTTGCGATTGTACTGCCTGTTATCTTATCCAGAGGCATGGCATTCCCAACCTGAACAACCTTATCGCCATAATAATCTGCAATCGGTATGGCAGTTTCAACAGTACGCTTCCGTCTCAGCATGTCACCTGAAGCGCTTGCCTTTCCCTTTGAAGCTGTGGCATCTGGAACGTCCACAACTGCGGTCCGTCGAGAGAGGTGTCTCTCGTAGTATCTGTTCTGTTGATCCACTTGATTGATGAGTTCAATCTTTCGGAAAGTATTCGCATTCCGATCTTGAAGAACGGGTTTCTTTTTCACAACGGATGCCAATACCGCAACCGACAGAATCAACAAAAGACTTCCCATTAGTACCTTTTTAGACATAGTTGCTTTCCTCCCTTTTTTTAGTAATACACTCCCGTTATGACCTGTTTTTTTCCCTTTTCACTCACCTCCTTCGCGCTTTGGTTGTCACTTATTACATTATAGATACTGACTGATGACATCGAGCAGATTGTACATAAATGTTCCGTAATCATCTGCATGCTCGTATTGAATGATAAATCGATCTTCCTCCTGCGGCAGCGGATTGCCGCTGAATGTGACACTGTTGCCTCCCTGAACAAAATCGACAACGGCATATTCCACCTGAGTTACTGCATGATTGATCGAAATTACATCAACGAGTTGAGCTTTCATAACTGACCCGTTTACCGCTTTGAAAACAACTTTCAATGTCGCACTTCCGGTCATCCATGTTGCTGGAACCACTTCTGCTTCAAGTGTGTCCTCTCTCGATTCAACAACGCCACTGTTTTCAAGGTCTTCTCTCAATCCGCTTTCTAAATATTGGTCAGTATATTCGAGAGCCGTAAGAAAATGCTGTGTGTTAAAATAACTCTGAGCAATCACAGCCCGGATGGTGTTGATATTCACATGGTCATCACGTTCAAAGGCATAATTTGCATCATAATCAAATAGTGAATCGGCATAATTGATGATAAATGTTTGCGCCTCCATTCTTTCATCCTGGTCTGCAGTGCTCATCTGTATCGATCCGTATGTCATGACCAATCCTGCAAAGATGTCGGCCTTCATTGCATTGCTCTGTGTAATGGACAACAATAATAAGAAATGGGATATCGATTCATCATGGGCATGCAATTTTGCATATGTCCATCCCAGACCATTGTAGGCTTCTTCATTTACCGCATCTCTGTTCTTGGCTTCAATAAATTCGTCTAATGCTGCTTCATAATTGCCATTGGCATAATAGGCCCAACCATCTGTAATGTGGCTGCTTGTTGTGTCTGCTGTTGTCGGTATATTTTTTTCAAGGTGTTCGCACGTAATTAAAACAATAGAAGCAGTGAGTAAAATTCCAAAAATTCTCAGATGACCCATTGATGACCTCCTGATATAAAAATATTCATCTTTATTCTTGACACTTTTGAAACAATCATTGAACAAGCATCATTTTTCTTATTTTTCTGAACGGTTCATTATCCGTTTGAGAACGACCGGACAGTACATAAAAATAGATCCCTGTCGCAAAACCGGCAGCATTCCATTCGATTTCATATGTTCCCGCGTCCTGTACACCATCACAAAGAACGGCCGCTCTCTGTCCGATGGTATTATAGATTTCCAGAACAACATGGCTCATTTTTGGCAGGCTGTACTGAATCATCGTACTCGGATTAAACGGATTTGGATAGTTCTGTAACAGATTGACGGCTTTGGGTATCTGTCCTTCAGGTGTTTCCGTCTGGGATTCTCCTGCCATAACGATGAACTCCCCCAATTTGTCAAGAGAAACCGTGATTTCGCCTTCTTTCTGATTCACTTTGCCACCGATCATGATCCATTTACCATTTTCATGTCGAAAAACGGCAATTTGTTTTTCACCCTCGTAAGACTCATATTTGAATGTCAGTTGGGCAGGTGTTTTCAGTTGGAGGTTTTCAGGACCGATGCGATACCAATCACTCAAAACATCATTTTTCAGTTCATCGTATTCAACGTGTTCCACTTTGTGTATTGTCAAGTAACTTTCTTCGGTTAGACTGTGGGCACCGACTCGTAAAGATACGTTGTTGTTGCTGTCCGTGATGATTCCCCCCTCTGCAACAGAGAACTTCATCACTGAAATGGATGCTGTTTGAGTCTGAAAATCATTCCCCCCCATGTCCTGGCCGCGGGCAGATATCGTGTAATTTCCGTTGGCATTTAAACTGTACATCGCAAGATATGAGCGCATGGTTTCATCGCTGTTGTTGAAATAGGGATTGACTTCAAGTTCGGTGATTTGATTGTTCAGTTGAATCGTGATTTGAGGGCCCTCTATACCTTCTGAAGGAACATCTTTGTAAATTTGTTCATCTGAGACGGCATAGATGTTTAAATTCCGAGTCACAGATGGATTTTGAAATACGGTTAGATGAACATATCCGGGTGGTGTAAAATCTTTTGAAAAAACAAAATCAGAATAGGTTGGTCCTGTGGTTGTTTTACTGGTGACACAGGTAAGGATATCGGCTACTTTTAAGCCAGAGACATCTACGACGGCTTCATTCAAATCATCCAATGTCGCTTTTTGATATAAAAAGTTATCTTCCATTGTTGTAAAGATCAGACTCATATTGGTTAAATCATTCCCATTAAATCGAATCTGGTCGATAGCCTGTTTCTCTTTTGTTTTAAAGAATGAAAAGCTCCACTGCACCTGACTGCTCGAAAGGTTGTCCGTAATCCAGGTCAATGAATTCAATGTCGGGTAACCGAAATCGACTGTTTGGAAACCGAATCGATCGCCATATGTGGGATGATCCAATACATCGAGGAATCCGGCAATGGCATAATCGTCGAAAACATCCTCCAGGATTGATCCTGATGGCAACGCACTCCCGACGCTTTGCAATCCATTGGCACTGTCCGCCGCTATAGAGGCAATCGTATTCAATCCGAATTGTTCATATATATAGAGAAAGAAGAGGGAGGTATGATAAAACTCGTTAACATCGATTGCCGGTGTGCCGCCGTCCCACCCTGTCCAATGAATCAACGATTTGTTTGCGGCCAGCTTTGGCGTTTCCGCCGGGAAACGGTGACTTGTGTAGTCGTATCCGCACAGCACAGGAGCCAAGCCGCTCATGCCTTCAATCAGCCACTGTTCCTCGTCACTGTCCTCTCCGCGAAAAATCATGTGTGTAAAATATTGCGCCATAGCCTGGAGCGCCGTGCCGGCCCTGATAATCGGTTCCGTATCGATATAAATCATATCCGTTTCTGTGGAATGGGGTTCCAGCCAGGCACCCAGTTCATTTCGTGTCAGATAGACACCGGCTTTGGGAATGTCGGCGGCTCGGGCAGCCCTGCCCTGATCGTATTCATCCCTCAGATCGGTAAAAAAGATAACGATACGGGGATCACCGTCAATATCGATTTCCTGACCGAAGGTCTCATGGCAAATGTCATAGATTCCTTTGGCATTGTTGATGGGTGTCGATTCTTCAAATGCGGTTAAAAAACTGTCCACAATCGCCTGTGTAATGACCGGGCGCTCTGTATTTCCTGCTTCATAGGTTGCCGTCCACTGTTCGTCTGCGACATAAATGTAACAGTGATCACCTGCAGCCATCAATGAAGCCGGAATCAATTCATCTGATGTGGGGAAAGCTTCAAAACTCTGATCCCAGAATGAGCGTCCATAACCCGCAAAAATCGTTTCTCCATCTGAAGTCAGGTCTCCCGTGCTGATATTCAGGGCAGGATTTTGAACACCATCCAGGTTCTTATAGCCGTTCTCATCGATCTCAACATTTAAATTTGTTTTTGTGGCAATGCCCAGATTGTTGATTTTTTGTTGATCGGCTGCATTGAGATCAAGAGTCAGATTATAATGATACTTCAAAGTCCAGGATTCTGATAATACGGAACGAACGGTATCGGCCATGGTTACAGTGGTGTCCGAAATCGATCCTCCTGTTAATTGAATGCCCCCAAACTTAATGGATGTGGGATCGAATGAACGGTAATGGATTCTTCTGTTAAATATGATTTTCAATTCGCTGTTTGTAAAATCATTTTTGATGTTGACAATTTCGGAATACTCGGAATCGGTCACATATTGAACAACCTTCTGGCTTGCGAGAGTCAAGGCGTGGTTGCCATTTCCTGTTTTTGTATAACACTCGAAGAAGAATGTGAGAGGTTTTAATGTTAAGAACAGATTGCCACTGTTGGTCAATTTTTCTATTTTCAATTCATCTTCGGGGAGGATATCAATAAAGATGTGGCGAATGAATCTTGGAACACCGGCTTTCTTACCATGAACGATGCCACCGGACAGGGCTACGGAATCGCCCGCTGCGTTATGCAAGGTAATCCACGAGGTTGTGACATTGGTCGTATCGATTCCCTTTGTGCTGGCTGTGATATTTCCGAATCGAAGTTCCAGCATATTTTCCTTTGCATGATAATAGGCATCGGCAATAACAGGAGCATCCGGCTCTGTTTCTGCAATATATCTCACATTCATGCCATCCGCACTGGTTACTGCGGTGACACTGTTTAAATTTTCATCTAAAAAGGTATATTTCTCGACGCGCAATTGTAAAGCGTTTGTATTCTGAAGCGTCTCAATGAGAATCTGATCATCGGGCAGGACCATCATTTCCAGTTTGTTTTCATTGGCTCTGAAACTGACGCTTTTGTATCCTGTCAAAGGGACGGAAACATCACTCAGTACGTCAACAATGGCAATCCCTTTGTAATTGATGCCTTCCAGCGTTTCGTCCCTTTTTCTTCCCGAATCGTAATAATATCTTTTGTAATTGGTCACAATTCCATCGTCAAAATAGATGATGAGTGTATTGCTCTTTGCATCGTACACAGCACTGTCTATTTCGGTCGGATCCGTCTCTGGTGTGTAATTTACTGGAAAATCAGCAACAGATTGGTTTGTATTGCCTATTAAATCGATAAACGCATACGCTTCCAGTGTCAATCCAAGCGAAGCCGGATTAAATGATTCAATGGATTGCTGGTGGAGGGGTGTAAAATCAATTATGACAGAGTCTGAAGGAAGAAGCTGCGCAATAAATTCCTGGGCACTTGAAAAAATCACCGAACCGGTTTCCTGATCACCTAAAGATATTTTTGTAAAGTCCACATTGTCCTTTGTCTGTACGGTTTTGTTGAATTGAATAACCAGTTGATTTGTGCCCGCATCATACATTGCATTTTCTATTGTGGGTTTATGGACGTAGGGATAATAGGCAATCATCATGTCGTCTGTCTGCGTAATGGGGCCGTTTCCTTCCAGCTGTGCATTGATAAATCTTCCCGCCGGCAGAATCAGCCGCAATTCGTTTGCATTCACATTTCCGAGTCTTTCGATTCCCTTTTGATCGTTAAAAGTGACGACGATGCGAACCGTCTCCGATAATCCGGGATTCTCTGGATCACCGGGCAATCTTCCCCCTGTCAAAGAATAACTTTCATATTTCTCAAGAATATATCCACTGATTGTAATCCCGTCACGAATCACATGCGCAGAATCATTATACACAGGCTGATCAAAAACGATTTCAAGCACGTTTAATGAATCAAAATAGGATACAGTAACAACCTGTGGTTGTGAAGCAAGAATAACCGCATGGCTGAATATCAATGCGCCGAATAGAAAAATCAGTTGGATGATCTTTTTCTTATTTATTCCCATGGATTCCTCCAGCTACTATTTTGAAAAACTAATAATTGATGAGAATTGATGCCCGATGTACCCAATCGAGAACACCAAAATCGGTGTAAGCATAGTCTATCGAAATTCTTCCCAGACTGGGGACAGTCACTTCCAAACCCACTCCGGCACTAAAGGTTTGAATATAATTCATCATTTCTAAGGAATATTCATTGCGTTGTTCACGATTTTCCACTTCTGTATCATATCGACCAAATACACCAAAAGGGCTGACATAACCCCCTCTCAGGGATAATGTTTTAAACAGTGTGAACTCACCTCCGATATTCAACCTTTCAACATTATCATTGGGATGGACCAGATCCATTGCAAGTGTTAATTTCCGGTTCTCGTTTTCAAAAACATCATAGGCAATACCTGCGGAAAAGGTCATTGGCATGTGATAGGGAAGATACGATTTTTGATCAGGTTCCTGGGTGTCTGGATTGAGAACCGGATTGCCATCATCCAAATCGACATATGTTCCTTTGATTTTCAATTCCGGACCAAAATTGCGAATGTACATGCCAATTCTCAATGAACGAAAACCGGTCCAATAGATCGTACCCATATCAATTGCCCATGCCCATGCTTTTTCTGTATCCAAGCGTTCCTGGATATATTTTAAATTGCCACCGATACTGAATCGGTCGATCATCTGTCTCGCAAAGGAAAGACCGACCATGAGATCGCCTGTATCAAACATTCTGCCCGTGCCATCCTGCATTTCAACTGTCGTTTCCTCAATCTCACCGGAAGAAAGATAAGCGACGCTCAAGCCAAAGGTACCGATATTATTGAATGTTTTGGCAACAGCGATGGCTTCATAATTGATATCGGCAAGCCATTCGGCATGCGAAAACATCATGCTTGTGTTTACAATTTTCGTCAGACCTGCAGGATTCCAAAAGATGGATGTGACGTCATTGCAGACAGCTCCATAGGCATCCGACATGGCAATCCCACGGGCTCCAACACCGATCTTTAAAAATTGGGCGCCAGCCGTTCCCGTTTTAGCAAATTCCTGTCCAAACAAGCATAATGGCATCAAAAGCATCAACTCTATCAACATGAGATGTGTTTTTTTCATTGTACCCTCCACCTCTATCTAATAATGACAAACTTCCCGATGAATTTTTGGGACTCGGGTTTTTCAATTTCTACAGTGTATATGTAAAGACCACTCACCACCTTTTGTTGATTCCGGGTGATGAGTTCCCACACATGCATTTTATCACCCGTATCGTGATATATCGTATCGACCAGGTCACCGTTGATTGTAAATATCTGTATTTTACACGCTGGCGGCAAGTTTGTAAACATGATTTTATCTTCGTATCGTGATTCAAACAGAGCCGTTCCCCGATAGGGATTGGGAACCACTTTTATTTTCACCATATCTGCGGTGTTATAACTTTCAACCGATTCTGTGTATAGTCCATTCGGTATAATTTCCAGAGGAGCACCCGATTCCGGATCCTTTAAATAATTGCTCTTGGCGGATTCCTGGGAGATCATTTCCGATCTTGTGGATGTGGCCGGTTTATACGGGTCATAGGCCACTATCGAATAAAAATATTTCAAGCCATTGATGGGTCTACTGATTTGTCTCCCGAGAAATGTACCTCCGATATCTGTGTAAGTGTGAACAATATCCGGTAAATCAACTGGAATATGTTTGCCATTTCCATCTGTTGGGTTCAGTGTATCCCCATCGGTGTTTAAAACATAGACAGGTTCATTGCGGTTGTCGAAAGCAGCGATCATTTCCCAATTACTGGGGTTGTAGAGCGAACGGTAAATTTTATACCCTTCGAAATCAACCATTCCGAGCATGGCATCCTTTTCGGTTTCAGCACTGTTGTCCCAAGCCAATCGTACACCGGCATCCATAGGGGAATAGGTTAAATTGGGTACGGGTGGTGGAATCGGCAATACATAATGATCGTCTATGTCCGGTGGTACGGGGTGATATGGATTGCTTTCTTTTGAACCGGCATAATAGGCTCTGATGGCATTGTCCATGTTTTCTCTCATGCCTTCAAAACCCAGACCCAGACCCACGGCATAGACTGCTTTTATTTTTTCGCCCGGCTGGAAATCGTGAAATGGACCCGTGGAAGTGATCCAACGGTAATCAAATACCGGCGCCAGCACATCAAATGGATTGGGTAAAAAGTAATAATGGGTTCCCAGTTGTGTTGAAGCAGAATGCTGGGCAGCCATATAATCGTATTTTTCAATATCTGTCCCTGGGTCGCTTTCCCAGTTCCACCATTGATGTGAGAATGCTCTTAAAAAAGTATCTTCAACAGTTCTTTGGTAGGGAAAGATTGCTGTCTGATTGATGATATCCGAGTAAATCAGTTGTCCCCAGATAAAACCCGGGATGGGCTGTGAGCCGTTTCTTTCTCCAATATCCATTTCAGGTGTGCTTGCATGATCTCCATCATACATGAATGATGCGGAACGCGGGAAAAGATAACCCAATAATGTATCCCCATCCATTGTTGTGGCCGGTGTTCCCGCTGCGGCGCCTGCCCAATTGTCACTTGTTTGCCAGTATATAACGGGACCATCATCATCTAAAATCACCGCCCATTCATCGTAAAAACCATCCGGTTCTACTTTGCTGGCATCGTAATTTGGATTTCTCGGACCTGTGGCTGTATTTAGAGGATAAGCATACGGCCATCCCCATTCATCATAACCGGTTTCTCCATCCTGGTCCAGGTCCATGGGATCTACCCAATCAACGATATCTGTGTTGCTTTCCGTACCATCCCAACCCTCGTAATCAACCAGATCATCGATATTTGGATCCGACGGATCGGCTATTGCACAGATATCACAATCATAACACCAGGATATAAACATGTTATTCAAAGTATTTGTACCGACATTCAGCACTTCGTATTCATAGATAATAAAATCATCATAGTCTCCCATACTCCATGCCAAACCTGTTTCATGAACCTCCAGACCCAAGGGGATGTGACCTGTAATGCTGCTGATGTCGTCATATTCCACATAGGAGTCGAGTATGGCTTTCCCCTGTCCGAACTGAAAGACGCTGCCCTCCTTGGGTAACCATTCGTAATTTCCGTAATCTGCATGGGTCACGCATTTTTCACCGTTGAGAATGGCACCAATCCAGAACCGTCCTTCCCAGAGATAGTGTGCTTCACTGCCACCCGGCCATTCCATAGAGGGACTTAATTGTTCTGTGTGCCCATATTGTCCCCTGTTGGTTACCGTATTCCACAGGGTGCCCACATTAAAGACCCGGCCATCCGTTGCAGGACGTGCCATCGGTTTTTGAAATATGGGCATCTGATTGGAACTGTGAATGTCTCTCGCCTGAAGGGTCTGCATGCAAAGCAAGAAAGTGAATAATAAACATAAAATGAAATGAACCTTCTTTTTTATCATCGTCTCCTCCCTGTTGCTCCTAAGATCTCATTTTAATGTACCCTGAACGGTAAAATCTGTATCTGTTCGTGTTCTTCTCATCTAAGTTTGTATAAAATTAAAACTCGAATTTCAAACCAAACCGGATGGTTCTTCCCCAGTCATAGACTGAAGGATCTGTTTTCGGTCCGACCTCCGGATGTTTTTTATTGTAATCGACTTCACCATCGGCTTCCTCGAGTATTCCATCTCCATCCATATCATTCGGATCCTGTTTGTCCATGATGGATATATAATCTTCCTCTGAAATAATGCCCGCTTCATAATTTTTTTGAACCGTGGTGTGTGTATAATACCATTCGTTATCCCAATATGTGGCTGTTCTCAGATAGTAGGGATCCATGAGATTTTTCCGATTTAATAAATTGTTGACCCAGATGAAGAAACTCATATATTTGCTCCCGCCGAGATTCCACCGTTTGTCAAACGTTAAATCGATTGTCATTGTATAGGGCAACCGTTCGGTGTTGATTAAAGGTTCTTTTGTTCTCGATGGCGGGGAATAGGGTTTGCCACTGCCGAACTGGAAAACCAGATTCAGCCCCATGTCAGAGAGAAGGGAAGTGCCCAAAACCCTTCTTTGAGACGGGATTCGAAAATCCAAATTCGCTTTAACAATATGCCGCTCATCCCAATCCAGATAATTTTCAGTTGTGGGTATGATATCGCCTGACCAGTTGAGATCATAATTTTGACGGTAATCACTGCTTTTACCCTTGGCCACACCATAGGAGTAATTGATTGAACCCGCGAAAAGACTGTTCACAGAATGTCTCTTGTAGAGCTCGATCTCGAATCCTCTCACATTCGCATAATCGGTATTGATCATCAGTGTGTAATAATCGCTGTAGGTATAATAGATTTGTTTGGTGTCTGTCAAACCGGTGATGTCTTTGTAATATCCGGTGGCATTGAGCAGAATGTCATCTGTAAATTGATGTTTCCATCCGATTTCATATGAGGTCGTTCTCTCGGGATTGATATTGGGATTGCCGACAAGGGGGAAAGCCCCACTGAAATCATAATTTGCATTCATGTACAGATAGCGCAATTGCGGTGTTTGAAAATATTTCCCGTAGCTGAAATGAAGCAAATCTTTATCCGTGAAAGGATGGGCGATTCCCACTCTCGGACTCCAGTAATATTTGGCATCTACAGAAGTCGGATTTTTAATGACACCCCCTTCTGAGATATATTCTTCAGGTACCGGATCATCTATATCTGCGGGATAGTTGTGAAAATTTGGATTAAACCAGTCAAATCTGAAACCCGCATTTAAGATCATGCCGGAATATTCCATTTTATCCTGAAGATAGACGGCACCCTGACTGGGGAATATCCGAACATTCTGACCGTAGACATTGCCTCCGGAAGCCAGGTCCACATCATGGTCGCGAAGATCCATATACTCATAGCTAAGGCCGGTCTTAATCTGCTGGCTTGTCGTGATCTGACTCGTAAAATCAATTTTGGCTGATAGCGTTACTTTTTCATCATTGTTCCAGCGAAGTCGGTCATAAGAAAGATTTTCATTATACCCATAGAGGTAAAAATCCTCTGTGTCACGGTAGCGGCCAAAAGGCAAATCCTTCCATTCAATCCAGTCTTTTTTTGCATTGCCTTCCGATGCATCAATGTACCCATTGTCATTTTCATCTCTGAATAGATCTGTATCTTGACCATATTCTTGCCAATCCCAAACGCCATTGCCGTTGATGTCTTCAGTTGCAGGATCGAATTTCCCATCACCGTTTAAATCTTCGTTAATGCGTTCATTTACATTGTAATGCATCCGGGTCAGGAATCGGCTCACTTTCACTTCATAAAAAGATCTCTGGCTGAGTGTATGTGTCCATGTTAAAGCAAATTCTTCGGTTTTATAATCATAAATGGGTTGATGGTCCATCATGAAGAACGCATCGCCGATGACGCCATTGTGATTTAAGTCCATACCGGGGACGATATCATCCGTATCTCCATCGTTATTGTAATCCCTCGCAACCACCTCAGCGGGATTGTATAGGTCCCGCGACATCAGATTGTTGATGTCCCATTCTTTTGTGGAATCGATCTCTGTTTCATACGTTGTGTTTTTGAAATAATGTTCGTAAAATCTGGCATTTCGATTTGTACTCATTGCAGTGAATTGTAATTTATATCCGGGTTTCGGAACAAAGGTTAATTTCCCATTGAATGCAAATCGTTTGTCATATTCACCGGAGAATTGTTCATCGCTGTGATCCCATTCACCTGCAATAAAGAAATTTAACAGACCGGGCGAGTTGAATAAATATTTCGATATGGGTTCCGGGCCACCCAAAGACCACTCAAGGTTGCGGAGGTTTTGCGGGCGTTGGAAATTATCGAGAAAAAATTTGTTGTCCTTCATATCTTTCAGTGTTGTATAGCTGTGGCCAAGGGTTTTGTTTATATTGGCAACTCCAAGATCATTTGTTGAATACCTTAATCCACCGTGATATGACGCACCACCCTCCTTGGTCACCATGCTTACGACACCTGACTGTATGTTCCCATATTCAGCACTGAAACCACCGGTTGTGACAGAGATTTCCTCAAGTGACATGAGTGGTATATCACTTTCATAAGTTCCCGTCATCGGATCCAGCAGGGTAACGCCGTCCAACAGATAGACGACTTCCCCGTCCCGTCCTCCCCTGAAATTGTCATCGGAAACACCAGCTGTCAATCGAACAGCATCCTGAATGCTTTCAACCGGTGCTGCCATGACTTCGGCTGCCGTAGTTATTTTGCGGCTGGCTGTGAGGTCTTTCTGTATTAATTCCCGATCGGCAACAATGGTTACAGTTTCCCCTTCCAAGACTTGGGGTATGAGTTCAAAATTGAGGGGCGTCGTCAAGTCTATTTGGACGCGCACTTGTTCCTGGATAGTGGTAGCGTAGCCAATCATAATTGCCTTTACATTGTATTCTCCCGGAGGTACGTTCAATATAAAGTACTCACCGTTTAAATCACTTGCCGCTCCGAATGGGGTGTCTTCAACAATGACGTTCACACCGGCAAGCGGTTCTCCTGTTTCTTCCGAAATGACTCTTCCAGCGATTTTGCCCGTTGTTGCTCCCATCAAAACCGATGAGAACAAACAGAGCATGAATGCCAAAAAAAACAATTTTTTATTCATGGCTTTGAACCTCCCTTGTCATACATTGAACTCTTTTGTTATTGTCTCTCTTTAAAAGCGTCTGTCTTCATTTGCAGATTTTTTTACTCTGGGATTTATCCTTGAAACTGTTACACTCAAAGATACAGAAAAAGAAGATGTTAAATAATAAATGACAGCCTTAAAATGTATTATTATTCGAAAAACAATTCATACTTTTATTGATCAGAGTCTAATTATATATATAATATTGATAACTGTCAAGTATTTTTTTAATATAATAAATTTATATGTTTACAAAGTAATAATTATAATCTTTCAATAAAAATATAAATTAGAATTTATTAGTTGAAAAATAAAATATTTTAATGATTGGTGAAATTATTTCAATTTCCTGTCTCTGAACAATCGATCGGGATTTTATACAATATGAACCCTTATTCTGGACTGCCATCCATTCAAATTATCTTGACATTCAGATAAAAAATAACTAATTTCATTTTAGTTGATTGAATTGCCACCGTAGCTCAGCTGGTAGAGCAACTGATTCGTAATCAGTAGGTCCGCGGTTCGATCCCGCGCGGTGGCTCATCTGTAATCAAGAAGTTCGAGGCTGCCTGAAAAGATCAATATGATATGCAAATGTCATTCGGGTCTAAGTGGAGATAAACGTTTTCTTTGGATCTCTCAACCTTAGACGCCGCTCAGGCTGACAACATAGTGGCTTTCTGATATCGTTGAGGACATGATGAAAAAAAGGTTTAACATATCTCTCCTTTTATTTGTCCTTTTTACAGTTTACGGAGGTGGTTCTTATGGAAATTCGGGATTTGATTTTCTCCGTTCCGATATGGGAGCCAGATCTTCTGCCATCGGGGGTGCCACTGTGGCCATCAAAGGTGATCTCCACGGCTTGATGACCAATCCGGCCGGTCTCGTGAGTACAAGAGAGAGGGAAATCACTTTCTCTTACATCGACCACCTTGTGGATATCAAATCGGGATTCATCGGATTCGGTAAATCCCTGCGTGAAACAGGACGATTGGGGATAGGCATTTCTTACATTCATTACGGTGAGTTCGAACGAACCGACATTGTCGGCACATCGCTGGGTTCATTCACATCGTATGATTATGCGTTTTCGATTGCCTATGCCAATACTCTTCCATATGGTTTTTGCTACGGACTATCTGTCAAGTACATCCAATCGAGAATCGACCATTATTTAGCCGGAGGTGTTGCGGTGGATTTTGGGTTGATCTATCGCATCGACCGTGAGAATTTGAACATCGGCTTCAGTGTTTTGAATCTCGGCAGGGCGACTAAATCATTTATTGATGTTCACGAGAAATTTCCTATTTCTTATCGCATTGGATTTTCAAAGGTGCTGGCCCATCTGCCGCTCATGCTGAATTTCGATCTCATCAAGTATCAGTACGATCAAAGCAGCCTGTTTTGGGGAGTCTACTGGGCATTGGGAGGGGAATTTACCATTACCGATTTTTTCTTTCTGCGATGGGGATATCATTCACGGGGACGCGAAGAACGAATCGGATCTGATAATGACTGGTCTGCCGGCATTTCCTTGGGGATTGGGATTCAACTCAAGAGATACAGGCTGGATTATGGATTCAGCGGACATGGTGCCCTGGGGAGTAAGAATTTCTTCACCGTGACCATTCCATTTTAATTTTACATTTCACATTTCCTCTTTTTTAACCTTTCCAGTATGAAGGTTCTCTATTTAAAGTTACTGTTCCGATTGCCGTTCTAAATCGCGATCCCTATTGAAAAGGCCGAGTTGAAATTGTATTTATATTTCATGCGCCGTTTCCTCTGTATGGATCATCTCCATCTTATAACAGAAATATCCTGTATTTAAAGGAATTGAAACGTCGAAAATCCGCTTGCGAATCGGCATCAAAAGTTGTACCTTTTATTTAAGTTGTCGGCTTTGGAGACAGGATGAAACACCGTTTTCACATATTTTGGATCATCGTCATCGTTTTGGTTTTTGGGTATTGTTCATCTGCTAAAGCTCAATGGAGAAAGTTGATCAGGGGATCTGTCATTTTATACTGTCATGATAACGACATTCAATATGGTGAAAACATCTTATATATTATTGAAGAAAATGTGACCAGAGTGGCCGAGGATCTGGGTCTTGCAGCAGTCGGTGAGATCAAAATCATTATTGCTTCATCGGAACAGGAGTTCAATACACTCACCGGCCAGCAGATTCCGGAATGGGGTGTGGCTGCAACCGATCCTCAAATGTCTGCCATCTATTTAAAATCACCTTATCTTTCGAGAGCGGAGACGGATCTCGAAAAAGTGATTGTTCATGAACTCAGCCATGTGATTATGGGCATGGTTCTTGAAGGGAAATCGATCGACCGATGGTTTGATGAAGGTTTTGCGCAATACGAAGCAGGGGAACAGGGCGTGCGGGGCACCATTTTGCTGGCAAGAAGCCTTGTCACCGGAAATATCATCTGGCTGAACGAAGTCGATGATGTGTTGACCTTCCAGCGTCAGAAAGCGGCACTGGCCTACCAGGTCTCTTATATGGCCGTTCAGTATCTTGTCGATACATATGGGAAAGATATGGTTGTAAACATTATCCAGTCTTTACGAGATGGAAAAGAAATGGATGAAGCCCTCTTTTTATCAATCGGCATCGGATTCCAGAATTTTCAAGATAATTGGTATGCTACAATGAAGAAGAAGTATGTGTATTACCTATTTTTGGATTTTCCTTTTCTTTTTAGTCTCACACTCCTTGTTCTCTTTTTTACCGCTTTGGTCGTCACTCGGAGAAGAATGGTTAAAAAAAGACGGGTGTGGGAACTTGAGGAGTCGTATGATTATGAAGGATTTTAAAGAAATACGCCATCGTATTGAATATGTTTTCCTGATGGGGATTCTCCTCTGGGTATGGATGGTCTCCCTGAAAACGGCTCTATTGGCGGCGGATATTTTAGGTTTTTTTGTCTTTTCGGTATTGAGAATTCGTCGCCTGGTTGTCATGGACAATTTGAAACAGGCTTTCCCAGAGAAATCTCAAAAAGAGCTTTTAGGAATTGCCAGGAGAACCTATCAGAACTTTGCCAAAATGATTTTTGAGTATATGCGTTTCCCGATTATGAAAAGGGAGGATGTCCTTTCCCTGTTTTCAGTTAAAGGGATAGAACATATCGATTGGGCCCTCAAGCAGGGAAAAGGCGGTGTTCTCATTGCCGGGCATTATGGAAACTGGGAATTGATGGGCGCCTATCTTGCTCAATTGGGTTATCCAACCTATTTTTTGGTCGGAGAACAACACAATAAACTGGTGGATCATATGATGAACCATTATCGCATCATCATGGGTATCCGGATTATCCACATGGGTGTAGCTGTGAGAGGCGTGATCAAAGCACTTCGGCACAATGAGTTTGTGGCGCTGCTTTCGGATCAGAATGGGGGGCCGGAAGGTGTTTTTGTGGATTTTTTTGGCCGTCCGGCATCAACACCACAGGGTCCGGCCATCTTTGCTCTGAAGACAGGGGCTCCCGTTCTTTTCAGTTATCCTGTTCGTTTTCCCCATGGAAAACAGCGCATTTACTGTGAATGTTTGCATTTTGATCATCTCCACGGAGTATCTCCGGAGAATGTCCATGAAGTCACGCAAGCCTATACCCGTTTGCTTGAAAAGGCGATACGGGCCCATCCCGATCACTGGTTTTGGATGCACCGCCGCTGGAAATTCAGTCCCTAAAAGTGAAGTGAAAATAGATCGACGTGAACCATTACCGTAAAATCTTGATATCTCAAACAGCCTTCGCCGGCGATGTGATTCTGACAACACCCCTCGTCCAAGGTGTCAAGCAGGTTTTCCCCGAGGCCGAAATTCATCTCTTCGTGAAACCGGATACATCCAATCTGCTCAAAAACAATCCTCATATTGATATCATTCATCGATATGATAAAAGAGGATCAGAGAGGGGACTGACGGCTCTGTTGAGATGGATGGGGATTCTTCGAAAAGAGCACTTTGATGCGGCCTTTGTTCCCCACAGATCACTGCGGAGTGCCGTGCTTGTCTGGGGAGCTGGGATTCCTCGACGCATCGGATTCCGCCGGAGCGTAGGATCGTTTTTATTTACGGATGTTGTGCCATATGTGAGCAGGAGTCATGAGGTTGATCGGAATCTGCAACTTCTTCGTGTTTTCAATAGAGAGGGGATGAAATTTCGGCCTGAACTGTATCCCGGTCCTGAGGAACGAAACGAGGTGGATCGCTTTTTTAACGAAATGAGGATAGAGACAAACAAGAAAATGCTGGCCATGGCACCGGGATCGGTCTGGTTTACAAAACGGTGGCTCCCGGAAGGATTTGCCGAAGTGGCGCATCGAATCTGGCGAAATTGGGGTGTGCAACCGATTCTGGTAGGAGGGAAGGAAGATGAATATCTGGCCAGCCGGATAGCCGGCCAGCAGAATGGATACATCGTGAATGGTGCAGGCAAGCTTTCACTTTTGGCCTCAGCGGAATTGATCCGCCGTTGTTCTGCCATTTTAACCAATGACAGTGCGCCTCTTCATCTGGCGGTTGCTGTCGGTACACCTGTCGTTGCTATTTTTGGACCAACGGTTCCTGCGTTTGGATTTGCGCCTTACGGTGAGGATCATCGAATCATTCAAAAGGATCTGGATTGTCGACCCTGTGCCATACACGGCGGCAACAAATGTCCGAAAGGCCATTTTCGTTGCATGAAAGATGTGACTCCTGAGGAGGTTGTAGAGGCGCTTGCACCGTACATTGCATCATGAATATTGTCAGAATAGATCCGAAAAATGTGGATGCGGAATCCATCGAGAAAGTGGTTGATCACCTTCGGTGCGGAGGGATCATCGGCTATCCCACGGACACAGTCTACGGGTTGGGTGGGGATGGTATGAATGAAGACGTGATTGATCAAATTTATCGATTAAAAGGTCGATCAACCCAATATCCTTTTCCGCTTTTAGTTGGTAGGGCAGAAGATGTGAGTCGACTTACACGAACGATTTCTTTCAAAGCCGAAGTGTTGATGGAGCAGTTCTGGCCGGGTCCTTTAACTTTGGTATTTTCTGGTTCACGGTCTTTATCTTCGCTGTTGACTGGAAAAGAGGGTAAGGTGGGATTACGTCTTTCTTCAGATCCGATTTGTCAGGCTATATTGATGAAATTTGAAAAACCTTTGATATCGACCAGTGCCAATCCCTCGGGGCATAAACCGGCGCAGTCCGCTTCTCAAGTTTTCGATTATTTTGGCAATCAGGTGGATTTGATCCTCGACGGTGGCGAAAAAAAAGCAGGTGTGCCTTCAACCGTGATTGATGTGTCCGGAACATTGCCTAAGATTATTCGTGAGGGAGCGATCTCAAAGGGTCGTATTGAAAAAGTCATAGGACCATTGAATGGATCATAAAACAATTCATGTCCTATTTGTCTGTACGGGAAACAGCTGCAGAAGTCCCATGGCTGAATGGATCCTCAAAGATTTGCTCAATCAACATGGGATCGAAAACATCCTTGTTGAGTCTGCAGGGACCATGGCGCCACAAAATAGATTGCCGACCAATTATGCGCTCATGATTATGGTGGAGAGAGGAATCGATATCTCTTTACATCGATCGAAAATACTCACCAAACAGATGATTGAGAAGGCGGACTTGATTCTTGTCATGGAGAAGGCCCACCAACTGTTTATCGAGGAGCTGGTGCCTTTATCCAAGGGGAAGGTTTTTCTCTTGAAATCGTATGGTTCCGGAGGAAGTGATCAGGATATTCAAGATCCGATCGGCAGGGATCTTGAATTTTACCGTCACTGTCGTGAAGAATTGGAAAGAGAAATTGTGAGGGTGTTGCCTGATATGATTCGCTTGATTTCAGCGGATAATGGGGATTCCGATTCGGAGACGGGAAAGTGAAAGAAATTCATCGCATGCTTGTCATTCGAACCGATCGCATCGGCGATGTCGTGCTCTCTCTGCCTGTCATCACTGCCCTTCGCAGAAAGTATCCTCAAGCCCATATCGCCATGCTGGTTCACCCGGATGTTCGTCCAATTGTTGAGAATCTGGCTGACTTGAATCAGGTCCTTGTGGATGAACAGGACGAGGGGGGAATCCGGTCCCTCTTTCAACTGATTAGAAATATTCGAAGAGAGTATTTTGATGCGGCACTCCTTCTTCATCCCACACTCAGACTGGCTTGCGCCATCGCGCTTGCCCGTGTTCCGATCCGTATCGGCACGGGATATAGGTTCTATTCGCTTCTTTTTAATCGAAGGGTCTATCAGCATCGCAAGGACAGCCGGTATCACGAAGCCGAGTACAACCTCAAATTGGCAGAGGAGGTGGGTGCGGATGTTACACAAGTTGATTTTGGTCTTTCTATTTTGCCGTCGGCTACTCAACGGGTCAATCAACTGCTGAAAGAACACAGTGTCTTCTCCAAGAAACCTCTTGTCATTCTCCATCCAGGAAGCAGAGGATCCGCTCTGGAATGGCCGTGGTCCCATTTTGCAGAGCTGGCAAACCGTTTAATCAAGGAGTCGAATGCTCAGATTGCCGTTACCGGTGATGAACATGAGCATGAAAAGGTGAAACAGATTATCGGTAAGAATTCAGAAAAGATACTCAATTTGGCGGGACGGTTTGATTTAAAAGAGCTGACGGCACTCCTGAAGCGAGCTGATCTGGTCATCGCCAATTCGACGGGACCTTTGCATATCGCTGCTGCTGTCGGAACCGAAGTCATCGGCCTCTATCCTCCAGTAACGTCCATGAGTGCCAGAAGATGGGGACCGTACAATCGACCCAGCAGCGTACTGGTGCCGGATGTCCCGGAATGTTCGCGATGCCGGGGATCCAGGTGTTCTTTTTGGAACTGTATGGGTTCCATATCTGTAGAACAGGTATGGAACATGGCCAGAAAAAAATTGACACGATTGGGATTCTCATGAGAAATGACAAATTCAATGATATCTACAGGAAGAGAAAAATGAATCATTCATTCCTGTTACACTTGTGTTTTCATCTGATCGGTTTCGTCTTTCTGATACATTCTGTGGGCATGGCTGTTCAAAATAATCTGAATGATCAGGTTACCCTTTCTCAAAACGATCAAATCACATTCACTGATTCCGATACCAGTGCAGTTAAGCCCCATGACCCAGACATTTCTGAATATCTCCCGATGAGACAGCATGTCAACGATGCATTTGATGTGGGTGAACATCTTACTTTTGAAATCGCCTATGGCGTTATCAAAGCCGGCACGGCGACAATGAGCATACCGGATACACAGTGGGTGAGGGGGCGGCCCTGCTATCATGTTGTTACCACGGCTGAATCGAATAAATTTTTTGATCCTTTTTTCAAAGTCCGCGATCGTGTGGAGACATTTATCGATATGGAGGGCATTTTCCCCTGGAAATTTGAAAAACACATCCGCGAAGGAAAGTATCAATCAGATCGGTATGTTGAATACGACCAGTACAACCATCTGGTGATTATGGATGGAAAGGATACGCTTGAAGTTGAACCTTATATTCAGGGAATCTTGTCCTCATTTTATTATGTTAGAACCATTCCTCTGGAGGTCGGGAAATCGTTTGATATCGACAACTATGGCGATGGAAAAATTTATCCCCTTAAAATTCTGGTTCATGAAAAAGAACGGGTAAAGGTTCCAGCTGGCACATTTGATTGTATCGTTGTCGAGCCGGTGATGCGGGCAGAAGGCATCTTTAATCAGACCGGCCGTATGGCCATCTGGCTGACGGATGATGAACGACGCATACCTGTGTTGATGAAAAGCAAAGTCATTATCGGATCCATCGATGTTCGATTGAAAGAGATAAAAATACAACCGTTTTGAGGCTTCTGAAAAATTCTTCTGTCTTTCCTGTCATCCCGAACTCGTTTCGGGATCTCGGTTTAAGAGGTCCAGAAACAACACTGAAATAATCCTGAAACAAGTTCAGGACAGGATTCAGTACAAGGTTCAGGACGACACTAATCGGAATATCAGATTCTATTTTTCAGAAGTTTCCGTTTAATAAAAACCAGCAGTGAATTCATTCATGTTCGTTTTTTTTCATATCCAAAATCATTTTCTATGATGAGGGAACTTCATGACACAATATAAAGAGATTGATATTCAAAAAGTAAAAACCATATCCATTCTGGATAGAAAAAGCAAGCTCGATATTAAAGATCTGGCCAAACCGGTTTCAGCCGGTAAGTCGTTCCGTGCTTTCTGGGACAGTCTGCCTTCCGTGTTGGAGAGCCGGAATCTCGATAAACTGGTTCAGGAAATTGTAAAAGCCATCCGGCATGAAAAGCCTGTCTTGATGATGATGGGGGCCCATGTCATCAAAGTGGGTTTGAGTCCAATCGTCGTGGATTTTATCAACAATCACTATTTTCGAGGGATTGCCATGAATGGCGCCGGTGCCATTCATGATGTGGAGTTGGCTTATTTTGGGAAAACGTCCGAAGATGTGGGGGAAACGATCAGAAACGGCAAGTTCGGTATGGCCCGGGAAACCGCAGAAATTTTGAATGGAACCATTCGAGATGCTCGTCAAAATGATCTGGGATTCGGAGAGGCTTTGGGGAAACGGATTGTTTCAGACAAACCTGTCCATTATCCATCGAGCATTTTGGGTCAGGCTTATCAACAGGGGATCCCTGTCACCGTGCATGTGGCTGTGGGTACCGATATCGTTCATCAGCACAGCTCTGCTGACGGATCGGCTATTGGAGAAGCCAGCCTCCGCGACTTTCGCATATGGACCCATCTCATATCTCAGATCAATGGAGGGGGTGTTGTTTTGCTCTTTGGTTCCACTGTTTTACTGCCTGAGGTTTTTCTCAAAGCCCTCACCGTTGCCAGGAATATTCATGGAGATATCAAGGATTTTACAACCGCCTCTTTTGATATGATTCGTCATTATCGGCCTGAGGAGAATCTGATCAAAAGACCTGTACAGGAAGGCGGGCAAGGTTATACCCTTGTCGGACATCATGAGATCATGATGCCCCTGCTGTTTGCAGCCATCAAAGAGAAATTGGCCGGTTAAATAAATTGGGAAGGTTTTTATTTCTCCATCAATTTCTTTTTTAGCATTTCTCGCGCCCGAAATATGCGGGCTTTCACGGTCCCAAGAGGAAGATTGAGGATCTGACTGATTTCTTCGTAAGAACGTTCCTCCTGGTGTCTCAGCAAAATGGCCCTGCGATACCTCTCGGGCAGGGCTTGAATGGTTTCAAAAATCATTTTCTTTTTTTCAGAGTATAGCAGGTCTTTTTCAGGGCTGTACGATTCATCCTTGATATCGTGATGGACTTGCCCCTCTTTTAAATCGATCGGTTTATCAATGGGCAGTGTTTTGAGCTTCTTTTTTCGAATCGTGTCGATACAGTGGTTGAAAGCGATTTTATATAACCAGGTGGAAAAGGCATAGTCATCGTTATAGCTATCCAATGATTTGAATGCTTTTACAAATGTTTCCTGAACGATATCCTCTGCCTCTTCCCTGTTTTTAATCATCTGGTAGATCATATTGTAGATACCATTTTTATAACGTTTGAGAAGTGCTTCATAAGCTTTCTGATTTCCGGATAAAGCATCCTTGATAAGAAGGCTGATATTTTCTTTCAACATGTTACTCCACTGATCGTCACTCAGAAAGGAATCAACTCCTACAAAAGTAAGTGAAAAATCGTTGGGAATCAAGAAAAAATTTCTTGCAAATGAGAATGAAATTGTTTATTCTGTAAATTATTTAACGGATTATCGGCTTTCATCATTGTTTTTAAAACTGAATAATACGGTCGGAAAAACCGTGAAGCATTTCCTTATCTATCATGGCATAACGATCTTCTGGGCGATTCTTATATTTGTTTTTTCTTCTATCTCCTCCCTCAGTTCACCCGATCTGGGCATCTCATTGCAGGACAAATGGACCCATCTGGTTGAATTCGGTATCTTCGGTTTTTTGCTCCAAAGATCGTTTGTTCTTATTTGCGGTAATCGTTTTCGAAGTTATTTTTTTACTTTTATTATCGGTGTTGTTTATGGTGCATTGGATGAGATTCATCAGTTATTCGTTGATGGAAGAGAGGCGGATATCATTGATTTTTATGCAGATACTATTGGAATCTTTGTGTCGCTGGTTCTGTATTACATCATGAAACAGAGAAAATTATTTTTCAATTTAACTCATTTTTTTGTTGACTTTTAATTTAAAAATAACCATTTTTAGTAAAATCAATACCAATAAATTTTAAACCCGATATCTCGATACATTAAAGGAGGTGATTTCAATTGGCTGAGCAAGGTTATTGCGTGAAATGTCGCGCGAAAAGAGAAATGGTAAATGCAGTTAAGGTCACAATGAAGAACGGCCGCTCTGCAATGAAGGGGAAATGTGTAAAATGTGGCACAGGGATGTACAAGATACTTTCAAGTAAGTAAAAATAAGTGGCTTATTGTTTAAGGAGGACTGTGAATGGTAGCTATGCGATTTGACTATCGGGATATTTTTAGGTCTGCCAGGTTGGCTTTCAGTTTTCAGCGTATCTGGATACAATTTATCGGTCTATTGTATGGATACCTGGGTTATCTTATTTTTACTTATTTGAGTCTGTTAATCGATGGTAAGAATTTAGGAGATGCTTGGTCTCATTTTGGTCTGTTGCCTTATACTTCCTTTACCCCCCTTCGATTCGGTCTAATCCCTTTCATTATAGGGTTATTATCACTGTTGTTTTTCTGGCTGGTAACAAGCACCGGTGTAGCCAGGGCAACCTATATGCAACTCAAGGGAAACACTTTCTATTCGTGGAGGGAAGCGTTCACTTTTGCACTCAAAAAGAAAGGATCGTCCGTTATTTCCACCCCCATTGCCATTTTTGCCATGGCCTTTTTTGCAGGATTGGGGGGTGTTGTTGTGGGATTGGTCGGTCGTATTCCCTATTTGGGTGAGTTGGGGATTTCCCTCTTTGCGATCGTATGGTTTATGGCATCACTGTTTATCATTTTTATCTTAATGGCTTTCCATGTATCGCTTTTTTTGACACCTGCTATTTTGGCCACAACGGATGATGATGCTTTTGAGGGTATTTTCCAGAGTTTCTCAACACTCTATAGTCAGCCTTGGCGGTTCATCTTTTATGAACTTTTGGTAGCGCTTTTGGCTGTTGTGGGGTTAGGCGTTTTTGCATTTTTTGCCAAGCAAGCATGGCGCTTACTGACAACAATCCTCATCTGGGGAATGGGAGATAAGTATGCAGATCTTTCCTATGGTGCTTCTTACCTTCTTCAAACTTGGATTTACCCAATAGCGGCATGGAGCAAAGCTGTCATTGGGGAGTATAGTTCGTATTTCTTGTTCACCCATGAATTTTCTGCAATCGAACTTCCCACTGTCATGACTATTTCTTCTTGGATTCTGGCTGTATTTATGGTCATTATTGGAGGATTTATTCTGTCCTATCTCTTTACCATTTTCAATGCAGGCCAGTGTGTCATTTTTCTTATTTTAAAAAAGAAAAAAGATGATGAAAACCTGCTTGAACGTAAGGATAAAGAAGAAGAAGAGGAGGAAGAAAAGGAAGGAGAAACTGAAGAAAAGAAAAGTGGCGAGGGTCAGGGAAACGAAGTTAAAAAAAAGAAAGCGGGTCGAAAAAAGAAAGAGAGAAAGAGTTCATCTTCTAAATAGTCATTGGCGTTATCAGTTCGAAAAAGGGTATGAACAAAGCGTCGGGCAGAAAAAACCGCCGGACGCTTTTTTATATTGTTACGGCGGTTAGAAAAATCGGGTAGTGGATGTGTTTTTCTTTAAAATGAGTATGGTATGATCATGATACAAGGCAGGGAAAAAGAAAAACGGTTCAAAAGGATATTGACAAAATTGACAGCAGGATCTCTTCTTTTGATGATTCTGGTTATCAGTTATTATTTGCTGCAAAGCAGAAAAAATGATGCTTCCTCTCAACTGCCCGTTGTCTCCGACGCTTCGATTGAAACGTTAAAAACAACATTGGAACAGGTTCTGTTTTCTCATGGAATCTCCTGGAATGTACTGAATGGGACAAACAGCCGTGAAGCATTCTGGCAGGTCGAAGTGCCAGCCGATCTGCCTGTTCCATCACTTCATTTGGAAATTCAGGAGGCGGTTCACCTCATCGATGCAGAGGTTCTTTTTGCGGAGAGCGAACCCATCACTGAAAAGGTTACCTTGCAAATAGGTTGGCAAGATTCCTGTTTTTTTCGCATCCAATTGTTGCCTCTCGATGGTTCAGAGGGCGAGAACGTCCGGATTGCACTTCTCATTGATGATTTTGGCGACCGCTGGGATCCTTTTGTGGAATCCTTTCTTGATTTGGGTATTGCTCTTACCGTTTCGGTTATACCAGGACGGGATATGAGTTCCAAAGTCGCAAACGAAATGAGGATGAGAGGATTCGAAGTCATTCTTCATCTTCCCATGGAGCCCATCAGTGCACCTTTTCAGGATAATGGCTATATGATATTGGCCAATATGGATCAACAGGAGATTAAAAAGATTATTCAGCGTTCTCTGGATAGTGTTCCCGGTGTCGTCGGTGTGAATAACCATATGGGTTCAAAAGTGACCTCTGATCGTGAACTGATGACCACAATACTCAGTGATATTGGAGCTCGAGGTCTTTATTTTGTCGATAGCCGCACAATCGCAACAACGGTAGCGTACGATGTGGCAAAATCACTGGGATTACGATGTGGTAAAAGGGATATTTTTATTGATGCCGAGAATATCAAGGCGGATATTCGGAAGGGAATCTGGGATCTTGCCGCAAAAGCCAAAACAAACGGATATGCCATTGGTATCGGGCATTGTCAAACCATTACACTTGAGGTGCTGCAAGAGGAAATCCCGAAAGTGCAGGAACTGGGTTTTCGTTTTGTCCCACTTTCCAAAGTTGTCAGGTGAAACAATGATGAGACACTGTTGTCAGGTGCTGGCTAGAATTGTCTGCTAAAATGCATGGCAACATCACAGGGGAGGAGTCAAAAATGGCCAGATTGGGCGTTAACATTGAACACATTGCGTTGATCCGGATTCGGGAAAAAGATTCAGAACCCGATCCGGTTCAAGCAGCCGTATTTATAGAAATGGCCGGAGCCGATGGGATTGTCTGTCCGATTCGCCCAGAATCTCAACTGCTTACAGAAAGGGATGTGCGTCTTTTAAAGGAAGTGGTTAAAACCCATCTTAACCTCAAGATACCTCCTTTAAAGAACATGCTCACCCTCGCCCTTTCTACAGTTCCCGATATGATTACGATTGTTCCCGGGCAGAAACCTGGATCGACTCAGGGTGGTGGATTGGATGTGCTGGGCCGCATGGAAGAGTTGGCCCAGGTTGTTCATGATATTCGTGGGAGAGATATTGTGGTCAGTCTCCTGATCGAACCCATTATCCATCAGGTGAAAGCCGCAGCCAAAGTGGGAGCAGATTATGTTGAATTTCATCTTGGACGCTATTCTCTGACAGAAGATTTGAATGAAAGAATCGACATGTTGGAAAATATCAATTCCGTATCGCTTGCCGCTTCGAAAATCGGATTGGGTGTAGCGGCAGGACAAGGATTGAATTATTTGAATGTGACAGAGATCGCTTCCCTGGAGAAAATTGAAGAAATTAATATCGGGCACGCCATCGTTGCCCGAGCTTTATGGGTAGGCATGGAACAGGCGGTAAGAGATATGGTCGTCTTGGTGCATTGACCCTATTGAAAAATGTCCTTGACATTGTCGACTTGATTTGATACTTTCATAAAGATATTTTTATAATTACGAAGGAGGCCTTAAGCGAAATTCGTTAATGTTATTCTTGTTCTGTTGCGGTTTGAAATGCGTTTGTAGATTGTATCGATATCAAAAATGAAATGGTTTGGTACCATTTAAACGATGTTTTGCGTAAGGCTGAAAGATCCGAACATTTGGGAATCGATCTTTTTCTGACGGTTGAGATTCCATGCGTGTGATCGGATTTTTTTTATTTATATCATTAAAAGGTTTTATTCAAGCTCGGTGTTTATTAAAGGAAATATCATCTGATAGAATGAAAAAGACTATTCAATTGGGGTTGATTTTCGAATTTGTTGCTTTGTTGTTTTCCACATGTACGATTCGGTATCCCACATCGGATGAATCGGCTGTTCCGGTTCTTTCAAATTTAATGGTCACAAAAACACTCTACCTTCAGTCCGATATTGATTACTCCCTGTCTGTGGATGTATCAGATCCTCAGGGCTTGAATGATATTGAAACCGTAATCGGTTTCATTTATCCATTGAATCAGTCCGCTTCGCTCTGGGAAGACACCCTGCAGGATCAAGGTATTGAAGGGGATATTATTCCTGGCGATGGCCGGTTTTTTAGGCGTTTTACAGTCGATTTTGCAGAAGGCCAGGTGGGTCAGTATCGTCTCGAAGTGATCGCGAATGACCGGTCAAGTCATCAAAGCAATGCGTTGCTTGATACACTCACTGTTGTTGATGATCAAAAAAATTTTCCGCCGGTTTTATCGCATCCATTTGTTGCTGACACACTGACGGAAGCATCATTAAAGAATGTGTTCATTTCGGTTCAAGTCGAAGATGCTTATGGTAAAGAGGATATTGATTCGGTTTTTTTTCAAATTTATCCCTCTTTCAATCCGAATTTTTTTCTCCACTACACTTTACGGGATAATGGCCTAAATGGCGATGAGGTTGCAGACGATGGGATCTATTCGCTTCTTGGGGACCTGAGTGATACATTGAGGACAATCGGCATACATCTCATTCGATTTCAAGCCATCGATCAAGCTGGATTAATCAGTCAACCTTTGGTTCTCTATTTTTATATTGAGGGAATAAATGGTCCACCGGTTCTTTCTCAATTATCCATACCGGATACCGTTTCTCGTTACGCATATCTGCCCTTTTTGATTTCTGTCCGGGCAGACGATCCACAGGGCTTGGCCGATGTTAAAAAAGTCTATTTTAATATGATTAATCCGGATGACACGCCCTTTGAATACAATCCTGTTCCTCTATACGATGATGGAAATTATGGAGATCAGATCCCGGGAGATGGTCTGTTCTCAATTTCTGTATTGATGTCCTCACAGACGGATAAGGGCATTTATCAATTTCGTTTTTTTGCAGAAGACTATGCCCAAGTTATCAGCGATTCCCTGACGCACCGGTTGACTGTGGTGGATTAAAGGCGGATTGGCATGAAAAATAGATTGCTCTATAGGTTATTTTTCATTCTGTTCATGATTACGGGCGGTATGGGTCATACTCAGGTTCTGGAGAAGCAAATGGTTCATTCGGGTGGGACCCCCGTATCCAGACCGATGAGCAATGCGATCAACGACATACTTATTGTGGAAAATGATGTATGGATTGCTACAGGAGAGGGGCTTCTTCGAACAGGAGATAACGGAACCAGCTGGATTTCCTATACCCATGTTGATGGATTGGGAAAGGATGGGGTGTCTGCTCTTGCCGAACGGAATGATACCTTGTGGGTAGCGACGGCTTATGATACGACAATGTTGCTGGACACATACCCCATGGGAGGGGGATTGGCTTTTACAGCTGATCAAGGTGAAAGCTGGCACTGGATGGACCAACCCAAGGATTCAGAAAACGAGACTGCATATACGCCCATGACCACAAACAGACAGAACCTGACTTATGATATCGCTTTAACCGATTCGGCTATCTGGATTGCCAGTTTCTTAGGCGGACTCAGAAAGTCAACCGATGCCGGGAAGACCTGGGAAGTCGTTACGGTCGATGGATATCCCTTCAATCCGCAGGGACCGTATACACATCAAGTATTTTCCGTCATATACGATGAGCAGGCCTTGTGGGTTGGTACGGCGGGAGGTATACACAAATCGACAGATCATGGAAAGAACTGGGTCACTTATAATCATCAGAATCAGCCTGAAACCATTTCTGGGAATTTTGTTGTGGCCATTGGGCATCAAAAAACCGAGGAAAGAAATATCATATGGGCATCAACCATTGAGGCGGTGGATACCACAGAGTTTGATGCGGTTTCGAAAACAGAGGATGGGGGATTGACATGGTCAATCGTACTTGAGGGTGTATTCGCTCATAATTTTGCTTTTGACAGTCTTCATTCTGCGGTTTATGTGGCCACAGACCAGGGTCTTTATAAATCCATGGACTTTGGTGACACATGGGCCTTTTTCCCTCCCTTTGTCGATGCCGAAACAGGAGAGGGCATTTATACATTGGATATTTTGTCTGTGGGTGTTGGACTGGATGGTACATTCTGGGCAGGCAGTCGAGATGGACTGGCTCGTAGCTTAGACAATGGAGCGACATGGAAAATTTTTCGAGCATTTCAATCTCCCGGGCAAAACGGGACACCCAGGACATATGCCTACCCGAATCCGTTTTCACCTCTGCAACATAATCAGATCGGGGAAAATGGATACGTACGGTTTCAGTACAAACTCCTTCATGCTGTACAGGTCACTGTTCGCATCTACGATTTTGGAATGAATCTCGTTAAAACGGTGGTTGAGGATAAAGTCCGTCACAGCCCAGGTGATTATGCAGAAGTGTGGGATGGCCGCAATGAAATCGGAGATAGTGTGGCCAATGGTGTTTATTTTTATCAAATCGTTCTCACGGGAGAGGAGCCTTTGTGGGGCAAAGTGATGGTTGTTAACTGAGAGTTTGTCGAATGTTCAATTCAAACAGAGCGAAATGGTTGTTCCTGTTTGTTATTTTCTCAGGCATGTTTTGCTTCAGGGTGCAAGAGGGATTATCCGATGAGGTTGGACGGGGTGGATTTGCAGGAAGTTTTCTCCGCATGGGATTAGGGGCACGGGCAAAAGGCATGGGAGGGGGGTCTGTGGCTTTGGCAGAAGATGCGAATGTCACTTATTACAATCCTGCAGGGCTCGTATTTCTGGAAAATCATTGGTTTACAGCCACACTTAATTCCATGGCTCTGGATCGCCGTCTGATGTACATTGGATATGCCCAATCCATCCAGTCCCGGCAAAGAGGATTGATTCGGGGAGGTTTTTCCATTGGGTGGCTTTCTGCCAGTGTGGATCATATCGATGGTCGGGATCTCAATGGGCATGATATTGGTCAATTTTCCAATGGTGAACATTGCGTTTTCTTTTCATTTGCCTTGAATCCGAGGTCTAATTTCTCAATCGGTGTTAGTGGAAAATTTCTCCACAACCGATTTCCCGGGATGACAGATCAGGGCGATGCTGTTTCCGCAGTGGGTTTTGGATTTGATATTGGATTCATGTACCGACCTTTTAAGCACGTGTTTTTTGGTTTTACAGCAAAAGATTTGGGTTCAAAATATACCTGGGATACACAGGATCTTTGGGAAAGAGGTACACTCACCGTTGATGCTTTTCCTCCGGTTGTGTGTGTAGGAACGGCTCTGCAGTTGTTTTCAGATCGTTTGATTTTAGCAGTCGATTTAAGAAAAGTAGAGTATTGGCCATATGGTTATTCAGTTGGGACAGAAATAGAAGTCTATAAAGATCTCTTTTTAAGGAGTGGTGTGCAGGATGGGAAATTGGCCGCAGGAGCAGGCTGTCGATTGTCTATGTTTGGAAAAGCCGTTTACATGGATTACGCCTTTGTTCCAGATTCTGTTGCTCCGAGAGGCAATCATATATTTTCATGGTCATTTGTGTTTTGAGATTTATGTATGCGTAAATGGATTCCTTTTTTGTTCCTTTTTCTTATCCTGAGCAGTCAAGGGTACGGAGGAGGGTTTGCGTCCCTGCAATTGGGAGGGGATGCCAGAGCAGGCGCCCTCGGAATGGCCTATACGGCTCTTTCGGATGATGGTTCCGGGAGCTACTGGAACCCGGCTGGTCTTGTACGATCAGGGGAAAAAGAACTCATCCTTTCGGTTCAGCGTTGGATAGAAGATGTCCAGAGTGCCTTTTTGGGTTTCGGCATGGGCAGAGCAAATACGGGTTTGGGCATCCATATTTTACACACAGAAGTGAGCGGACTTGAATATCGAATTGTTCCCTCTCCGACTCCTATCCATTTTTTTTCAACTCACGAATTGATTGTCGGTATTTCATACGGAAGGATCATCCGAGATAATTTGAGTATTGGCATTACGCTCAAGTCACTGTATGAAAAACTGTTTGTTGAAGAAGCTTTTGGACTGGCAGCAGATTTTGGATTCTTATACAGTATCTGGGACAATGAACTGCGAGTTGGTGGGGTCTTACAGAATGTCGGTAAGACGAATCTGATGAGACATGAAGCGATCACACTTCCCGTTACAGCAAAGGTGGGATTTGCATTTTCAATTCCCATTTTTCGGAATGATTGCCTTTTTGTGTTGGATGGAATCAAAGGAGTGGATCTCCCTTACCATGTTCACACGGGTATTGAATATGGGTGGTGGAACCGGCTGTCTATTCGACTGGGGTACCAGATTGGTTACGAAACGCGATCGATCACGGGCGGAATCGGTTTGGCCTGGGATCGATATCGGTTGAATTATTCTTACATGCCATTGCATTCAGGCTTTGGAGATTCCCATCGATTGTCCATAGGATTGGTTTTATAAATGCGTGTTGCCTCAAAATAAAATGTAACTTTGTAGTAGTATTTTTTCTTCTTTCTTTTTTGTTACTTTTTTCTTTCTTCTTTTTGTGAA
>JAFGDT010000131.1 GCA_016931965.1 bacterium
AGAGGTGGCCGAGCTGGCTGAAGGCACAGGTTTGCTAAACCTGCGTAGGGGCAACTCTACCGAGGGTTCGAATCCCTCCCTCTCCGCATTTTCTTACCCAAACATAGAAAAAAAATAATGCTCATGCCAAAATTAGTGCGTGTACGATTTGCTCCCAGTCCAACGGGGTATCTTCACATCGGTGGAGCAAGAACCGCACTTTTTAATTTTCTGTTTGCCCGCCACCATGAGGGTCAATTCCTGCTTCGTATTGAAGATACTGATGTTTCGAGATCAAAAGAGGAAGCGGTTCAGCAGATCTTCAATAGTCTTCGATGGTTAGGACTGGAATGGGATGAAGAACCTGTGTATCAATCCGATCGCATCCACAGATATCAGAAAATCTGTCAAGATATGTTGGCAAAAGGTAAAGCTTATTATTGTTTTTGTACACAGGAACAACTGGATAAAAAACGTGAAATCGCTAGAAAAGAAAAAAGAGACTATCAATATGATCGAACATGTTTACAACTTTTGGATGCGGTGATCCATGAGAAATTATCAAAGGGTGTCCCCAGAACGGTTCGGTTTCTTGTACCTGAGGGTCAAACCACATTTCAAGATATGATTCATGGCAAGATCACCGTCCAACATAGCCAAATTGATGATTTTATTCTCCTTCGTTCTGATGGTCAACCTGTTTACCACCTGGCCGTTGTGGTGGATGATCATGATATGAAAATAACCCATGTGATTCGCGGGGATGATCATTTATCCAATACGCCGAAACAAATTTTGTTGTATCAAGCAATGGGATGGCCTTTACCTTCATTTGTACATGTTCCGTTGATTCTGGGCCCTGATCAAAAACGGTTTTCAAAACGTCATGGTGCCATTTCGGTTGAAATCTATAAAGATAAAGGTTATTTGCCTGATGCCCTCATCAATTTTATAGCTCTCTTAGGCTGGGCTCCAAAAAAGAATGAGGAGATTCTTTCAATCGCTGATTTGATCGTACGATTCTCAATCAAAGGGATTCATAAAAAATCGGCTGTGTTCGATGAACAGAAATTGCTCTGGATGAACGGTGTCTATATGCGATCAAAGCATCCGGAAGATCTTTATGATGCTGTTGTCGATGTACTTCGTTCCCACGCCCTTATTGATGCATTTAAAGATAGACAAAATATTTTGAAATATATCCATTTGATGAAGGATCGTGTAAAAACCCTACAAGAATTTGCATCGAAGGGAGATTATTTTTTCAAGGATCCTGTTGCATATGATGAGAAAGGGATCAAAACGTATTGGAATGCGAAAAATGTAAAAGATTTGTTCAGTCAATTAAAAACACGAATTGCAAACATTCATCCATGGAATGAACAATCCATTGAAAAGTGTATCAGGGAATTGGCAGAGAAGCAAAATATGCAAGCAGGGGAGATCATGCATCCCACACGATTGGCTTTAACCGGAGTGTCTGCGAGCCCTGGTCTGTTCGAATTGATTGTATTTTTAGGAAAAGAGACTGCCATTCTAAGATTGGAAAAAGCCATGAAGTATTTGGATTTGAAATCCGGCCTTCAAGATGAAGTGGGTCAATTAAAATAAAAAAGAATTGCAAATTGTGTATTATTTTCTTATAATATTTAAACTATTTTTCTATATCATTTTTCATCACTTTGTGAGTAAACGATTTAAATAAAATTGATAAAAAACATTGTTCCCAGCGAAACAAATGTCGATTGTTCAAAAGCATGGAGTACCAGTATACCATTTTAATCATTAACAGGAGGGAGACACTATGGAGGCATTTCAACTGTTTGACTGGGTCGTTGTCTTAGGGTATTTTATTGTTGTTATGGGTATTGCCTGGTGGGTGATTAAGCAAAAACAACAGACATCAGCCGATTATTTTTTAGCAAGTCGTCATATTGGGTGGTTTGTTATCGGTGCGTCTATCTTTGCATCGAATATCGGATCTGAGCATGTTGTCGGTCTGGCGGGAACCGCAGCAAAAACCGGTTTTGTTATGGGACACTATGAGTTACATTCGTGGATTGTTCTTATGTTAGGTTGGGTATTTGTTCCATTCTATATGCGAAGTAGCGTCTTTACTATGCCGGAGTTTTTGGAAAAACGGTATTCTTCAACAGCAAGATGGTTTTTATCATTGATTTCTCTCGTTGGATATGTCCTTACAAAAGTATCTGTAACGGTTTATGCAGGTGCTGTTGTTTTCCAGACCTTAATGGGCGTTGAATTTTGGACGGGTGCATTAATTATTGTCATTCTTACAGGGATTTATACCACTTTGGGTGGACTGCGAGCTGTAGTTTATACCGATACATTACAATGCATTGTGTTGGTTATTGGTGCGATTACCATGGCGATTATTGGATTGGTCAAGATTGGAGGATGGAACGAGCTTGTATCCATTCTTGGACATCAACATTTTAATATGTTTCGTCCTGCCAGTGATCCAGAATTCCCTTGGGTGGGAATGGTATTTGCGCCGCCTATTGCGGGTATATGGTATTGGTGTACGGATCAGTATATCGTTCAGAGAACATTGGCGGCAAAAAATGAAGCCAATGCACGCCGTGGGACTATTTTTGCGGCTTATCTGAAATTGCTCCCTCTTTTTATCTTTTTTATACCAGGATTGATTGCATTTGCGCTTGCACAATCAGGTAAACTTGAATTGGCTTCAGCAGATCAAGCGTTTCCAACATTGGTTAAAACCATTTTGCCGGTAGGCTTAAGAGGATTGATCGCAGGAGGTTTGCTGGCGGCTTTGATGAGTTCATTGTCTTCTGTGTTCAATTCATGTTCGACCCTTTTCACTATGGATATTTATAAAAAATTAAAGCCGGATTCTTCAGAAAGAACACTCGTGTTGGTGGGTCGTATTGCTACGGTTGTGGTTGTTGCATCTGGCATTTTATGGATTCCTCTCATGAAATACATTTCGAGTGAACTATATACTTACCTTCAGAGTGTACAATCGTATATTGCACCTCCAATTGCAGCAGCTTTCTTATTGGGTATTTTCTGGAAGCGAATCAATGCGAAAGGGGCGGTAACCGCTTTGATTTTTGGATTTACGGCTGGCATGTTACGATTGGTACTTGAATTAAATAAAGAATCTCTAAGTGGTTTCTTATACACCATTGCCAATTTGAATTTTCTCTATTTTTCGATCTCGTCATTCCTGTGCTGTATTGCTGTGATGGTTATTGTCAGTCATTTAACACCCAAACAGGATGAACAAAAAATTCAGGGACTTACATATGCCACAACTGTTGCTGCCGATAAAAAGAAATCGAGGGCCAGCTGGAATTTTAAGGATGCGATTCTATCCCTGATCGTTGTCGCCATTATTGCCTGTATTCTCATTTATTTCTCACCAATTGGTGTCGGTGGTTGATCGAACGGTGATATCGATTAATGATGAAAAGCCCGCTAATAGCGGGCTTTCATTTTGTTTTACAAAAGTGATTGCAATTCAGAGATTGTTGAGAAGTATTTTTTCAGATATTGCTTGACTTTGATGAAAATTAAATTATATTAAGAATAGTTACTATTATCGATTTCATTTTTTTGGGTATTGAATTTGAATCATCAAGTCGAAAAGAAATTAAAAACAAGCCGGCAGAGGAATTTGATTCTTTGTGTGATTCGTTCAACACACTGCCATCCGACCGCCGATTGGATTTTTGAGCGGGCACGAAAAGATATGCCCAATATCAGCTTGGGTACAATATATCGCAACTTAAATCTTCTCAGGGATGAAGGTAAAATCCAGGAACTCCGTTTTGGAAACAGTGTCAGCCGATACGATGGTGATCTCAGGAGTCATTACCATGTTCGATGCATGGAATGCGGTGAAGTTGTTGATGTACCGCATATTGTTCCGCTTGTATCGAGTCAACAGGTTGAGGAATTGACCGGTTATCGGATTCATAAACATCGTCTGGAATTTACGGGCCTCTGTCCCGATTGTTTAAAACGACTGGATAATATTGAATGAAAAGTAGGGATTAGATAAAGAAGGGGTAAAAAAGTATGAAATGGTCATCGTGGCAAATTCTACTTGGATTGTTTTTAATTACACTTTCTGCAATTTTTTATTTGATTCATTTTACCATTTTTCACGATTCACATCACATTTTTATTTATTTATTGGGTGATGTCGCTTTTGTCCCTATCGAAGTCTTACTTGTGACTCTGATTATTCATAAAATGTTAAGCGCAAGGGAGAAAAAAGCCTTGCTTCACAAAATGAATATGGTCATTGGCACATTCTTCAGTGAAGTGGGAAGAGAACTCATCCAGAATTTGTCGATATTTAATCCACATATCGAAACATTGAATCGGGATTTAAAACTCGTGAAAGAATGGCCTGCAAAGAAGTTTGATGAACTCAGTGATCTCCTCAGAAAGTTTGAATATACCATTAAGATCCAAAAAAGTGATCTGAAACGGTTGAAGCAATATCTTATCGGAAAGAGAGATTTTCTGCTTCAGCTTTTGGGGAATCCCAATCTATTGGAACATGATACATTTACAAATCTTCTCTGGGCTGTGTTTCATCTGACTGATGAATTGTCGCAAAGGGAAAAGATCGATCAATTGCCCGATTCTGATTTGAATCATTTGTCCGGTGATATCAAGAGGGTATATCATTTACTCGTTTCCGAGTGGTTGGATTATATGCAACATTTGAAAGATCATTATCCCTATCTTTTTTCCTTGGCCATGAGAACGAATCCGTTTGATCACGATGCTTCACCTGTGGTGGAATGAGTCGATATATATTAGATTAATGAGTCAATAATGGAGGCGTTTGGTATGAAACAGATGACTGAAAGAAATCTGCGGGATGCCTATGCGGGTGAAAGCCAGGCCCACATGCGATATCTCATTTTTGCACATAAAGCTGAAGAAGAAGGGAAAACGCATGTGGCCAGATTGTTTCGTGCGATTGCGTTTGCAGAACAGGTTCATGCAACAAACCACTTGAGAACATTGGGAGATTTGGGTAGCAGTGTGGATAATTTAGAAACCGCGATTCAAGGTGAAAATTTTGAAGTAGAGGAAATGTATCCCGCTTACGATGCTGTGGCCAAGCTGCAAGACGAGAAAGAGGCTATTCGATCCATTCACTATGCCATCGAAGCGGAAAAGATTCATGCAGCTATGTACACCGAAGCAAAACAGTCAGTAAAAGAAGGTAAAGATACTGATTTTGGTGATATTTATATCTGTCCTGTTTGTGGGTATACTGTTGAAGGGCAGATGCCTGATGCATGCCCCATTTGTGGGGTGTCAAAAGAGAAATTTGTCAAGTTTTAATGAATCGTAATCGAAAGGTGAAAACGATTCAATCAGTGAATTTGATTTTATGATTTGGATATATATGGATTATGGAGTTACTTGTTAACATATTTAACGAATCGGCATCCCTGTGGCTGTCTATAGCACCCTATCTGCTTTTGGGGATGCTCTTTGCCGGTCTCTTACACGTTTTTTTGGGAACGGATTTTGTTACCCGACATTTAGGAGGGGGAACCTTCGGTTCGATATTGAAAGCCACTCTTTTTGGCATTCCTTTACCGATCTGTTCCTGTGGTGTCATACCGGTTGCTGCTTTATTAAGAAAGGAAGGCGCAAGCCAGAGTGCCACGCTTTCGTTTTTGGTTTCAACACCGACGACGGGTGTTGATTCCATATTGGCCACCTATTCATTGATGGGGCCGCTCTTTGCCATTTTTAGACCTGTCGCTGCTTTTATTTCAGGAATAACCATCGGTGCGATCGATCGATTATTCAATCCGGGAGAAAAGATCCGTAGAAGTGCTCATCATCACACTTCCCTCTCTGTGCAGTTTAAGTTGAAAGAAATTTTTCGATATGGTTTTTTCGAACTGGCGGAAGATATCGGGAAATGGCTCATCATTGGTGTAATTATCGGTGCTGTTCTGACCGTCGTTATTCCGGAAGCATTGCTGATTAACCATTTTTCAAATCCGTTTTTACATTTTCTGGTTATATTGCTGTTTGCCCTTCCACTTTATGTCTGTGCCACTGGATCCATCCCCATAGCAGCGGCATTGATCCAAAAAGGATTTTCACCGGGTGCGGCACTGATTTTTCTGATAGCCGGTCCAGCTACCAATACCGTTACCCTTTCTTTTGTGCGTTCAAGATTGGGTAAACGTGCTTTCATTGTCTACTTGTCTTCGATTATTGCTGTTTCATTCTTACTGGGATGGCTTTTTCAATTTTTATGGCTGAAATTGGGTGGAGGTTTTTCAATGATTTCTCCACACGGTGGTCATTTACCCTTGTGGTTAAGGATAGGATCGGGTATCATTTTACTCGTTATCATCCTTCAAGGATTTGTTAAAGCAAAAGGGAAATCGATTAAAATGAAATATGAATTATTTGTGCCGGACATGATATGTAAACATTGCCAGATGACGGTCAAGAAAAAAATAGAGGAATTGTCGGGTATAACTCAGGTCGTTGTGAATTTTGATGAAAAGAAAGTTGGAGTTGATGGTCATGTCAATCTTCAACAGATAGAGCAAGCTATCCGAGAAGCAGGATATACGCCAAAGGAAGTGAGTCGGTGAAAATTGCTTTTGTTTGCACTGAGAATATGTGTCGCAGCCAAATGGCAGAAGCCTTGGCAAAAAATTTATTTCCTGAACACGTATTCGTCAGTGCAGGTACCCATCCGGCAGACAGTATGGATGAGGGGGCATTGAACATGTTGGAAGAAGAAGGCATACACTGGGAAGGCAAACCGAAATCTCTGAATCGGATCAATCGGCCCGATATTCTGGTTTCGATGGGATGCGATGTCGCTTGTCCCATTATCCCAGGCGTTAAGGTGGTCCAGTGGGACATTGCGGATCCAAAGGGAAAGGAAATAGAGATCTATCGTCGTACAGCAGATTTGTTAAAAGAAAAAATCCGACAATTGGTATCCAAGTATATTAACATTACACCCTAAAAATCAGATTTTATGATCAACCTGTTGACAGAATATAAGAATTGGAATTGAAATCATGGATGAAAGAAGAAAAAAAACACTGATCGATGTGATTCATAAAGCCATTAAAAGAGAAGAGGATGCATTTAATTATTATCAGAAGGCGAGTGCTAAAGCCGATTACCCCGAAATAGAATCGCTTTTTATTCAGCTGGCAGAGGAGGAGCGAAGGCATCGGTATTTCCTGACCAAGGAACGGGATAAAATCAGCAAGCTTGTTATTGAGCAAATTGAGGGCGATTTTATCGATGAAAAAGAAGTCCGTTACAAACTGCCAGATGAGCTTGTTTTTAAGAGGGTTCAGCGGTCGCCAGGAGTCGATGTGGCTTCAGTGGCTTTTCCTTCAGAACTTTTAGGAGGCGACTATGTGGACACGTTTTCGTTAGATCGTGGAGACGAGGAATCTGCTCTGGCTGTATTTTTATTTGATGTGATGGGGCATGGTCTCGAAGCCACTCAACTGAAAGGGGTGACCAAAAAAATATATGTGCAACTTTGCGAATCGTGGATTCAAAGTGACAATGGTGTGAACATGAGACAACCGGAAGCCGTAATCGAAAAACTCAATGAAGAGCTTGTCGATCACTGTCAGCAAAGCGGGCGTTTCATTACAGCATTTTATGGTGTGGTCGATCCTGTCCAGAAACAATTTGTCTACACTTCAGCCGGCCATGATCCTCTCATTCTCGTGAGAAGTAGTGGTCATTATGTTAATTTAACAGAAACCCAGTTGATATTGGGTGTTGAAAAAAATATTAAATATACAGCTACACAAGTTCCTGTGAAGACAGGTGATGTCTTTGCCTTGTATTCGGATGGTCTCACTGAAGCCAGTAATTCAGGAGGCGATATGTATGAAAGAGAGCGACTTATTCAAACTTTGCAAAAGGTCATCCGGAGTTCCGTTAAAGAGATTGTTGGTTCTGTTATCGAAGACCTGCGCTTATTTTTGAAAGGTGCTCCAATCATGGATGATATCAGCTTGTCTGTGATTAAGGTGGGACCAATCGAAGAAAGGGATAAATAAATAATCGGATTTAAACCGTTTATCGAAAAAATGATATTTTTCATGCCATGAAAAAACAATCGAAAGGAGGATTCCATGGCCGTATTTTTTTCGGGAGATGAAATCATTCAAATGGCAGTCAAGACCGAAGAGACAGGATATGCCTTTTATCAGCATGCTGCACAAAATGCAAAATCGGACAAACTGAAAGACCTCTTCAATTATCTGGCTGGAGCAGAGTTGAGGCACAAGGAGATTTATCTCGGATTGATGGGTTTGATTGAAGAACATCCACAGGGTGTACCCATCGACTGGGATGAACTCGGTCTTTATATCAAGGCCATGACCGATTCCAGTTTTTTTGTTGGAGGCAATAAGAATATCAATATGGCCTCCAAAGCAGCCGATGATAAGGAGGCGATCGATTTTGCCCTCGCGTTTGAAAAAGATACCATACTTTTCTTTTATCAACTGAAGGATCTTTTGAGAACAAAGGATAAGCCCATCGTCGAAAAAGTGATTCAGGAGGAAAAAGAACACATTCGACAGCTGTCCGAAATGAAGAAAGCTCTGTAATATATAAAAAAGCAATGTTGTTTAAACTTGGAGGAGAATGTTATGCAAAAGTGGGTTTGTACAGTCTGCGGGTATGTTTATGATCCTGCAAAAGGTGATCCGGATAACGGAATCGAACCGGGGACGCGCTTTGAAGACCTGCCGGATGACTGGGTCTGCCCGGAGTGCGGTGTGGGCAAAGAGGAATTTGAAATGGAATCATAATTGATTTTGTGGAGATTTTGAATTTAATTGATTTCAGTCGTTTTTAAGATAAACCATCAAATTGTGCAAGGAGGTTTGCGATGCTGTGTGATAAAATGGTGGATGCACTCAATGGTCAGATCAACAAAGAGATGTATTCAGCCTATCTCTATATGTCGATGTCAGCCTATACTGAATTTATCGGATTGAAAGGTTTTGCCAACTGGTTTTACATTCAATACCAGGAAGAGATGGAACATGCCATGCGAATTTACAATTATATCCTGGAGCAGGGAAGCCAGGTCAAACTGATGGCGATTAAGGAACCGCCGACAGAGTTTGGATCTCCACTTGAAATGTTTGAACAAACACTGGAACATGAGAAATATGTGACTCAGTCCATCAATGATCTGGTTGAACTGGCCATTGAACAGAAGGATCATGCCACTCAAATCTTTCTTCAGTGGTTTGTCACCGAACAGGTTGAAGAAGAAGCCAATGATAACGAAATCATCGATAAACTGAAATTGACCGGTAAAGAGGGCGGTGGGTTGTTTATGATCAACAGAGAACTGGCAGCAAGGGTTTTTAAATCCTCATTAAAAAAAGAGTAAACCCTATCTCTTATTTTGTTGATAAATAGAAGAGGATCTTATTGTGGGACAAATAGCAATCGGCCATCAGGCCATTCCATTTTGCTTACCCGATGCAGATGAAAAAAAAGTCTGTCTGGATGATTATTCAGGCCGGTGGATTGTATTGTATTTTTATCCAAGAGACAATACATCGGGCTGTACGCTTGAAGCCATCAACTTTACAAAGGAGATTGAAAAGTTCAGGGATTTGGGTACCGAGGTGATTGGAATCAGTCCCGACTCTCCAAAAAGCCATTGCGCTTTTCGTGATCGACACGATTTAAAAGTGATCCTGCTCAGCGACTTGGATTACCATGTGTTAGAGGAGTATGGTGTTTGGATTCTGAAAAAGATGTATGGTAAAGAACATTACGGTGTCGAAAGGAGCACGTTCATCATCAATCCCCAAGGTACGGTTGCCGCTGTTTGGCGAAAAGTAAATGTGGATGGTCATATCCAGGAGGTCATGGAGACATTAAAAAGCCTCCAGCAATCGATGTGAGAAGAATTGCATGATGATGTGCTTGAATGTAACTGCCAACAATGGTATTCATTTTTTTGAAAGCGCAATCAAGTGTTCCGTACATATTTATTGTTCCAGTTCGTTAGTAAAAACTATGCACTTTAAGTGCAAGACTTTCAGTTTTTCAAAAAAATACTTACCTTTCTCTCAT
>JAFGDT010000132.1 GCA_016931965.1 bacterium
GATGGCGAAGGCGAAGTTTGAGCGAACGAAGCCGCACATTAATATAGGGACGATAGGACATGTTGATCACGGGAAGACGACGTTAACGGCGGCGATCACGCTGATATTATCGAAGAAGGGATTGGCGGAGGCGAAGAGTTATGATGAGATAGACAATGCGCCGGAGGAGAAGGCGCGGGGGTTAACGATCAACGTGCATCATGCGGAGTATGAGACCGAAGTTCGTCATTATGCGCATGTCGATTGTCCTGGGCATGCGGATTACATCAAGAACATGATTACGGGAGCGGCGCAGATGGACGGAGCGATACTGGTGGTATCGGCTGCGGATGGTCCGATGCCGCAGACGCGGGAGCACATTTTATTGGCGCGGCAGGTGAATGTTCCGTCGGTCGTGGTATTTTTAAACAAGACAGATCAGGTAGACGATCCTGAGTTAATAGAGTTGGTGGAGTTGGAGTTGCGGGAGTTGTTGAGTCAGTATGAGTTTCCTGGGGATGAGATACCGATCATACGGGGGAGTGCGTTGAAGGCTTTGGAGAGTGGGGATCCGGAGAGTGCGGACTGCAAGGCGATATTGGAGTTAATGAAGGCGGTGGACAGTTACATACCGACGCCGACGCGAGACACGGACAAGCCGTTTTTGATGCCGGTTGAGGACATATTCAGCATAACGGGTCGTGGGACGGTAGGGACAGGTCGTATCGAGCGTGGGCGTGTGAAGGTAGGAGAAGAGATGGAGATGGTGGGGTTGGGAGCGCAGCGGAAGACGGTAGTGACGGGTGTAGAGATGTTTCGGAAGTTGTTGGACGAGGGTCAGGCGGGAGACAATGTGGGTTTGTTGTTGCGAGGTGTGGACAAGGAGGAGTTGAAGCGGGGGATGGTGATAGCGGCGCCTGGGAGTATCACACCGCACACGAAGTTTGAGGGGAATGTATACGTATTGAAGAAGGAAGAGGGGGGTCGTCACACCCCGTTTTTCAATGGATATCGGCCTCAGTTTTATTTCAGGACGACGGATGTGACCGGGTCGGTGAGTTTGCCGGAGGGGATTGAGATGGTGATGCCTGGTGATAATGTAAACATGCAGGTTGAGTTGATCGAGCCGATTGCGATGGAGGAGGGGTTGCGCTTTGCGATTCGAGAGGGCGGGCGGACAGTGGGAGCTGGTGTCGTCGGGAAAATTCTTGAGTAGTACTGTCAATCAGGATTAATGGGTGGATTTCATATGAGGGACATCATCACACTGGAATGTACGGCATGTAAAGAACGAAATTATACAACCACAAAGAATAAGAAAAAGCAGGCGGGGAGAGTCGAATATAAAAAGTATTGTCCTTTTTGTAAAAAACACACGCCTCATAAGGAAACTCGATAGTTTATTTCATATGGTTTAGGCCTGTAGCACAATTGGCTAGTGCACCGGACTCCAAATCCGGGGGTTGGGGGTTCGAGTCCCTCCAGGCCTGCAAAAAAAATAGAAGGATGATGATGATTCGAAAAATCTCGAAATATTTCGGTGAAGTCAATCAGGAGCTTTCGAAAGTCAGCTGGCCGAGTCGAGAGGAATTGTATGGTTCTGTTGTTGTGGTGATCGTTTTATGTATTTTTTTATCTGTTTTTATTTTTGGTGTGGATTATTTGTTGAATCAATTGCTTGATATCCTGTTTTGAGGGGGATAGAATCAAGTGTTACAGTGGTATGCAATACATGTTTTTTCGGGTCATGAGAAGAAAATACAAAAATATCTTGAGAATGAGATTGAAAGAACCCATTTAAAGGATAAGATAGCTCGAATTCTGATTCCTTCAGAAAATGTGATTGAAATGCGCGATGGGAAAAAAAGGGTGAAGAATCGGATATTTTTCCCGGGATATATGCTGGTTGAAATGGAGTTGGACAAAATCAGTCAGCATTTAATCTTAAATGCACCGGGTGTAACCAATTTTGTGGGCCCCAAAAATAAGCCTGTTCCTCTGCAGGAGGAAGAAATTGACCGCATTTTGGGGAGGATTGAGGAACGTCAGGATGAAGAAATCATCGATATCCCCTATCGGGAAGGAGATTTGGTCAAAGTGATTGACGGTCCTTTTACGGAATTTTCCGGTGTGGTTGAGGAAATCAATCGCGAGAAGAAAAAATTAAAAGTCATGGTCAGTATCTTTGGTCGATCGACACCGGTAGAACTTGATTTTCTCCAAGTAGAATTGGAAAAGTAGTTTTCATTAAGGATCTGAAAATGGCAAAAAAAGTAATCGGAATGATCAAATTGCAGATACGTGCAGGTCAAGCCAATCCTTCTCCTCCTGTGGGGCCTGCACTGGGCCAGCACGGCGTGAATATTATGGAATTCTGTAAAGCATTTAATGCAAAAACCCAGGATCAACAGGGTTTAATTATTCCAGTGGTGATTACAGTCTATGCAGATCGTTCATTTTCTTTTATTACCAAAACGCCTCCGGCGGCTGTTCTATTAAAGCAGGTGGCAAAAATTGAAAAAGGTTCGGGAGAACCCAACCGTGAAAAAGTGGGTACAGTGAAAAAAAAGCAGGTACGTGAAATTGCAGAACAAAAGATGGTGGATTTGAATGCCAATGATATTGAAATGGCGATACGAATTATTGAGGGAACCGCTCGAAGTATGGGTCTTGTTGTAGAAGAATAAGGGCATTACTCATGAGGAGAAGCAAACGTTATCGTTCGAGCGTTGAAAAAATAGATGCTCATCGTTTATATACACTCGAAGAGGGGGTTGATCTCCTTAAAAAGATGGCCGCAGCCAAATTTGATGAGTCTGTAGATATCGCTGTTCGTTTGGGCGTTGATCCTAAAAAAACAGACCAGATGGTTCGAGGAACTGTCTCACTTCCGCATGGAACCGGGAAAAAAGTGAGGGTGCTTGTGTTGTGTAAAGCCCCTAAAGATAAAGACGCAAAAGAGGCAGGTGCAGATTATGTCGGGTTGGATGAATATATTGAGAAGATTGAAAAAGGATGGAGTGATGTGGATGCGATTGTGGCGACGCCCGATGTGATGAAAGAAGTCGGGAAATTGGGGAAATATCTAGGCCGAAAAGGTCTCATGCCCAATCCGAAGTCTGGTACAGTCACATCAGATGTAACCCAAGCCGTTAAACAACTGAAAGCTGGACGTATTGAATTTAGAGTGGATCGTTACGGCATTGTGCATGCCACAATAGGCAAACTCTCCTTCTCCGCAAAACAACTTGCAGATAATATAAAAAGTCTTATGGAGCAGATTATGAGGTTGAAGCCTCCGTCTGCTAAAGGTCAATATATCGGAAATGTTACGCTTACTTCAACAATGGGACCTGGAATAAAACTGGATCGTGCAGACCTTTTGGAGGCAATTAAATAATAAAGAATTTGTCTATGTCAGAAGGATAGATCATGGCAACACCAGAAAAAGAAACGATTGTCGCTGAAGTGACCGAAATTTTTGAGAATGCAAAAAGTGTCTTTGTGACTGATTTTCAAGGTCTTAACGTCGAAATGATCAGTGAATTTAGAAATCGGTGTCGAAAGGCTTCGGTCGGTTACCGCGTCGTTAAAAATACATTAACCCGATTGGCCGCCCGGAATGCAGGATTGGATGAAATGGTTGATAATTTATCAGGACCTTCGGCTATCGCTTACAGTTATGAAGATCCATCTGCACCGGCAAAGGTTATACAGGATTTTGCCAAGCAAACAGACAAACCGACCATTAAAGTCGCTCTTTTTGAAGGAGAATTTTACGGCCCATCGACTGTTCGTGAAATTGTCGATCTCCCCTCCAGATCCGTTTTATTGGCAAAGTTGTTGGGAGGGTGTAATGCCCAGATCCAAAATCTTGTTATTGGTTTACATGGGCTGCTCAGCAAATTGGTTTTTGTCATAGATGCAGTGAAAAAAATAAAAGAGAAATCAGAAGCATAAAGAAATATTGTCAGAGATGACTATCGTTGATTGTTAAGTTTGGAGGACGAGGATGGCAGAAGATAAAAAGGTAGAAGAGGCTGTCGCAGCGAAGGAAAAGAAAGAAAAAACCGAAAAGGCAAAAAATAAAAATGTTGAAACGATTCTTGATTCAATCAAGAAGATGACAGTTGTGGAACTTGCTCAATTGGTTAAAGCCATGGAAGAGGAATTTGGTGTCACTGCCGCAGCTCCAGTCGTCGCAGCGGCTCCGGGAGGAGTTGTATCGGCAGCACAAGCTGCCCCACAAGCAGAAGAAAAAACAGAATTTCAAGTGAATCTTACATCCTTTGGTTCGAATAAGATACAGGTCATCAAGGTTGTTAGAGCCCTGACTGGATTGGGTTTAAAAGAAGCAAAAGATTTGGTTGAATCGGTACCGACTGCCGTAAAGGAGAATGTTGCAAAAGATGAGGCAGCAGATATCAAACGCCAATTGGAAGAAGCAGGCGGTACGGTGGAGTTAAAATAACGCCTCTTATTCCTGATTTTTTAAGGGAGTGGTTTTATTGAAAAAAGATATCGTACAACGGGATTCTTTTTCAAAAATATCGTCCGCTGTGGACATGCCCGATTTGCTGGACATACAGATCCAATCTTTTCGGAATTTCTTACAGGATGATGTGCCTCCGTCGAAACGTAAAATACAAGGTATTCAGGAAGTTTTTCTTTCCCTGTTTCCGATTACGGATTCGAGAGAAAATTATCTGCTTGAATTTGTTGAATATTATGTCGATTTACCAAAATATACTGTGGAGGAGTGCCGAGAACGCGGTGTGACCTATTCAGTTCCCCTGAAAGCAAAGCTTCGATTGTCAACACGGGATGTATATGCTGAAAAAGCCAGTTATGTTGATACCATTGAACAGGTTGTCTATCTGGGAAATTTCCCCTATATGACTGAAAAAGGCACCTTTATTATTAATGGAGCAGAACGGATAATCGTCAACCAGCTGCACCGCTCTCCCGGTGTCTTTTTTGATGAAAAGGTCTATCCCAACGGGACACGAACCTATTCTGCACGAATTATTCCTTTCAGGGGTTCCTGGTTGGAATTTGTAACCGATACCAATGATGTGCTCTATGTCTATGTTGATCAAGGTCGGAAGTTCCCTGTGACAACCCTTTTAAGGGCACTGGGTTGTTCGAACGACGAGGAAGTACTCAGACTGTTCAATTTGATCGATGAGGTTTCGCTGGATGATCCGCAGATTTCAAAGTATGTTGGTCGCGAAGTCTTTTTCAGCCAGGATGAAATTGGCATCGTTGACAAAAAAACAGGAGAGGTTATCCTTGAACGTGAAGCCGTCTTAGAGAAGGATCTTATTCCACGGCTGCGCGATATGGGTGTATCCCGTTTAAAATTTATTGCAACTGAAGATCACATCGGCGGTTCCGAAGTGATCAATAATACCCTGCGTAAAGATACAGTACAATCTGAAAAAGATGCCGTTGAAACCATTTATCGCCAATTGCGCTCGGGTGATCCCCCCGATTTGGAAACTGCACGTGCTCTGATCGATCGGCTATTTTTTAATCCGAAACGGTATGATTTGGGAAGAGTAGGCCGATATCGTTTTAATCGAAAACTGGGTCTGGATCTACCAGAAGACATGACCGTTTTGTCGAATGAAGATTTTGTGGTGATTATCAAATATCTTTTGGCTCTCCGGGCAGGCACACAAACGACAGACGATATTGACCATTTGGGTAATCGCCGTGTACGGACAATCGGAGAACAACTTTCTGCACAGGTCAGTGTCGGCCTGTCGCGTATGGCGAGGACTATCAAAGAAAGATTGAATATCGGCGATACAGAGAAATTGACACCGCAGGATCTCGTGAATGCCCGCACATTGATGTCGGTTATCAATACATTTTTTGGAACAAGTCAGCTCTCCCAATTTATGGATCAGACGAATCCTCTTGCGGAATTAACACATAAAAGGCGTCTCTCCGCATTGGGTCCGAGAGGACTGACAAGGGAACGGGCAGGATTTGAAGTGAGAGATGTTCATTATACCCATTATGGTCGGTTGTGTCCGATTGAAACACCTGAAGGTCCGAATATTGGGCTCATCTCCTCGATTGCCACGTACGCACGAATAAACGATTTGGGATTTTTGGAGACACCTTACAGAAAAGTGGAGAAAGGCAGAGCACTTAATACGATCGAGTACTTAAGTGCGGATGATGAAGAACAACATATTATTGCACAGGCCAATGCCCTTATTGATAAAAAGGGACGTTTTGTTCATGATCGTGTGAAAGCTCGATACAAAGGAGAATTCCCCGTTGTAAAGCCCGAAGAAGTTGACTATATGGATGTTTCACCCAATCAGATTGTGAGTGCAGCCGCTGCGCTTATCCCCTTTTTGGAACATGATGATGCGAATAGGGCTCTCATGGGATCAAACATGCAGAGGCAGGCTGTTCCTCTCCTTCAACCGGAACCTCCTCTGGTGGGTACGGGAATCGAACGAAAAGTGGCTCAAGATTCGAGAGCACTTTTAATTTCTGATGTAGCGGGTGAAGTGGTTAAAGTCAGCGCAGAAGAGATTGTGATCCGAATGAAACTGGATGAGCATAATGAACTGGATCATTTTTATTATCAAGACACAGTCAGCCATCAACTCACAAAATTTTTAAGAACAAATCAAGATACAATGATCAACCAGAAACCGTTGGTTTCTGTGGGTGATATGGTTAAAAAAGGGGATGTTCTGGCGGATGGGTGTGCCACCAGTCATGGAGAACTTGCTCTGGGAAGAAACATACTGGTCGCTTTTATTCCATGGCGTGGGTATAATTTTGAGGATGCGATTGTTATCAGCGAGCGGGTCGTGCGGGATGACATATACACCTCCGTTCATATCGAGCAGTTTGAATTGCAGGTTCGAGACACAAAGCGAGGAGAAGAGGAACTTACACGAGAAATACCCAATGTGTCTGAAGAAGCCACAAAAAATCTCGACGAAGAAGGTGTCATTCGTATTGGAGCGGAAGTAAAGGATGGAGATATTCTTGTCGGAAAGGTCACACCAAAAGGAGAAACGGAACCGACACCCGAAGAAAAGTTATTGAAAGCGATTTTCGGCGAGAAAGCTGGGGATGTAAAGGATGCCTCATTAAAGGCGCCTCCCGGCATGAATGGCATTGTGATTGATACAAAGGTGTTTTCTCTGAAGAAGCGGGATGCGAAACAGAAAAAACAGGATGCCAAACTGATCGAAGAAATCGAGATGTGGGGGGAGCAGGAAAAGAAAAAAATATGGATGTTTCGGAACGAAAAGCTTCGAAAACTTTTATCGGGGTTAACCTCTTCTGGAATCAGAAATAGAGAATCTCAAAAAATGGTTGTTCGGAAAGGTGTCAAGCTTACTGAAAAGCTTCTTGGTAAACTGGATTTTGACAAGCTCGACCGTATGCATCCCTGGGTGACCGGCAGTCCAAAAGCCGAAAAAACGATCGATCTTATTTATGAGAAGTATCAACAGAAAATTTCTGAGGTGGAAGAAAATGTCAAAAAGGAACGGGATAAAATCTCAATAGGGGATGAGTTGCCTCCCGGTATCATTAAATTGGTACGGGTCTATATCGCTCGCAAGCGGAAACTGCAAGTGGGGGATAAAATGGCCGGCAGGCATGGGAACAAGGGTGTTGTTGCCAGGGTTGTTCCGGAGGAAGATATGCCCTATTTGCCTGATGGAACACCAGTGGATATCGTGCTCAATCCATTGGGTGTACCCTCTCGTATGAATTTAGGACAGATATTGGAAGCCAGTTTGGGGTGGGCTGCAAAATATCTGGGATGTCGTTATGCTTCCCCTGTTTTCGATGGTGCTACAGAAGAAGAAGTGAAACAGGAGCTGAAAAAAGTGGGTTTGCCTGTTGATGGAAAAAGTGAATTGTATGATGGTCGTACCGGTGACAAGTTTGACCAACGTGTGACTGTAGGATATATCTATATCATGAAACTGTCTCACCTCGTGGAGGATAAAATTCACGCCCGTTCTATCGGTCCTTATTCGTTGATTACACAACAGCCATTGGGTGGAAAGGCACAGTTTGGTGGACAACGATTCGGTGAGATGGAAGTTTGGGCATTGGAAGCATACGGTGCGGCGCACACCCTGCAGGAGATTTTGACTGTCAAGTCGGATGATGTGCGGGGGCGTGCAAAAGCCTATGAGGCAATCGTCAAGGGAGAGAATTTGCCCGAACCGGGCCTCCCCGAATCGTTTCATGTCTTGTTGAAAGAGTTGATGGGACTCGGCCTTGATGTCGAGTTGCGTTGATTAAAAGCACCCTCAAGGAGGTGTTTGTCTTTGGCATATGAGAGTATAGAAAAAAAGGATTTTTCCAGTATTGCACTGAATATCGCTTCTCCGGATACCATTCTCAGCTGGAGTCATGGAGAGGTCCTGAAGCCTGAAACGGTGAACTACAGGTCGTATAAACCTGAAAAAGATGGGCTTTTCTGTGAGAAAATATTTGGTCCGGTAAAAGACTATGAATGTCATTGCGGGAAATATAAGCGAATACGTTATAAGGGCATTGTTTGTGATCGGTGTGGAGTGGAAGTGACGACCAAATCGGTTCGCCGAGAAAGAATGGGTCATATCACGCTCGCCGTTCCCATTGTTCATATCTGGTATTTTCGATCGATTCCATCAAAGATCGGGTATATTCTGGGTATGTCTACCAGTGATTTAGAGAGAATCATCTACTATGAGTCCTACGTCGTTATCCATCCAGGTGAGACCGATTTGAAACCGAATCAACTTTTATCAGAAGATGAATACTTGAGCATTCAGGAAGAAATGGATGAACGGGAGAGCCACGCCGAAGATGATGATCAAAGCGATTCAAAGAAGAGATTTTCTGCTAAAATGGGGGGGGAAGCTATTCGGGATATTTTACAGAATATCAATATTGAAAAGCTTTCAAGAGAGCTCAGAGCCCAACTCAGTGTAGAAGCATCCACTCAGGTGAAAAAGGATGCATTAAAGAGACTGGCTGTTGTGGAAGCTTTTCGTAAAACTGAAAGCGGAAAACCCAATAAACCGGAATGGATGGTCATGTCGGTTATCCCCGTCATCCCGCCGGAGTTACGTCCTCTGGTCCCACTGGAAGGCGGACGGTTTGCCACATCCGACCTGAATGATCTCTATCGCAGGGTGATTATTCGAAACAACCGCTTGAAAAAATTGTTGGAAATCAAAGCGCCAGAGGTGATTCTCAGGAATGAAAAACGGATGCTTCAGGAAGCTGTGGATTCGTTGTTTAATAACGGGAAAAGACGGGCAGCTGTTCGTGGAGAAGAGAATCGTCCTTTGAAATCGTTATCCGATATGTTGCGGGGAAAACAGGGTCGGTTTCGGCAAAATCTATTGGGAAAACGGATTGATTATTCAGGTCGGTCTGTCATTGTGGTCGGTCCGGAACTGAAGATGGATGAATGTGGTCTGCCAAAAGAAATGGCATTGGAGCTGTTTAAGCCCTTCATTATCAAACAGCTGGTAGAACGTGGAATCGTCAAGACAGTCAAGTCGGCTAAGAAATTGGTTGAAAGGCGTGATGAAGAAGTATGGGGCATTTTAGAAGAGATTATAGAAGGCCATCCTGTATTATTAAACAGAGCTCCTACACTTCATCGTCTGGGTATACAGGCTTTTCAACCCATTCTTGTTGAAGGGAAAGCCATTTCCATCCATCCATTGGTTTGTGCAGCTTTTAATGCCGATTTTGATGGAGATCAGATGGCTGTTCATGTTCCTCTTTCTGTTGAATCGCAATTGGAAGCGAAGGTTCTGATGCTATCGAGCCATAACATTCTTTCTCCCGCAAATGGTCGCCCGTTGGCTATTCCCAGCCAGGATATTGTTCTTGGATGTTACTACCTGACAAAGGCAAAAAAAGGTGACTTGGGTGAGGGAAAAGCGTTCGCCGATCAAGAAGAAGCACAAATTGCTTTTAACGACGGGAAAATCGGACTTCATGCAAAAATTAAAGTACGCATTCAGGGGAATAAGATTATTGAAACGACCATGGGACGTGTCCTTTTCAATCAAATTGTCCCTGAGGGATTGGATTTTATTAATGAATTGCTTACAAAAAGGCGAATCGAAGATATTGTCGCGCAATCTTATAAAACAGTCGGTAATCGTGCTACCGTCGTCTTTTTAGATCATTTAAAAGAATTGGGTTTTCATTATTCGATGAAAGCAGGTATCACGATTGGATTGGATGATGTGATTATCCCGGAAGAAAAGGAAGAGTTGGTCAATAAATCGAATGCCAGTGTAGACCAGATTCGTGGTCTTTATGAAAATGGTGTGATTACAGATGGTGAACGATACAATAAAGTGATTGATGTCTGGACGCGTACAACCAATCAAGTTGCTGAGTATTTATTTGATCATCTTCAACACTCGATGGATGGTTTTAATCCTGTTTATATGATGGCCGATTCCGGTGCTCGAGGCAGTCGAGAACAAATTCGACAGTTGGCCGGCATGAGAGGACTTATGGCCAAACCCCAGAAGAAATTAACGGGGAGCACTGGAGAAATTATTGAATCACCCATTACGGCCAATTTTAGAGAAGGACTTTCCGTTTTGGAATACTTTATTTCTACACACGGCGCCCGTAAAGGATTGGCTGATACGGCTTTGAAGACAGCTGATGCTGGATATCTGACCAGACGGTTGGTTGATGTTGCTCAAGACGTGATCATCAATATGGATGATTGTGGAACCATCATGGGACTTCAAGTTGGAGATCTGAAAGAAGGAGAGGAAATAATTGAACCGTTAAGGGATAGAATATTGGGCCGTGTGACATCCGAAGATCTCTATGATCCCGAAAGTGGTGAGATTCTTGTGGAAGCAGGAGAGATGATTGATGAAGCGATTGTCGATCTGATCGTATCCAAGGGTGTCGACACAGTGGGTATTCGATCTGTATTAACCTGTGAGGCAAAACGGGGTGTCTGTGCAAAATGCTATGGTCGAAATTTGGCAAAAGGGCAAATGGTCGATATTGGCGAAGCCGTTGGTGTGATGGCGGCTCAATCTATTGGTGAACCGGGAACTCAGCTTACATTAAGGACTTTTCATATCGGTGGTACTGCCAGCCGGATTGCAGCCGAATCGGAGGTGATCTCCAAAGGAGAGGGATCCATTGAATATGAAAATATTCATTTTGTAGAACAACCGGGGGGAAATATTATCGCATTAAAGCGAAATGGTCAACTGAAAGTGTTGGATGATGATAACAGGATCATTTCACGATTTACCGTACCGTATGGTGCCCATATTTTGGTCGAGGATAAGGAAAAAGTAAAAAAAGGACAAATCCTTTTTCGGTGGGATCCCTATACAGACACCATTATCTCCAGTACAGATGGGAAAGTCAAGTTCGTCGATATCAAAGATAATGTGACTTATCGGGAAGAGGTGGATGAGACAACGGGGCAGAGACAGATGGTGATCATTGAGTCGAAAAACCGAAATATAAGTCCCCACATCGTCATCATGGGTAAAGCCAATAAAAAATTAGGATCTTATATTGTTCCGACACGGGCCCACCTGGTAGTCAAAGACGGGCAAGAGGTTAAAGCCGGGGATGTCCTGGTTAAAATACCCCGTGAGATCAGTAAAACAAGAGATATCACGGGTGGATTGCCCCGTGTAGCCGAACTATTCGAGGCGAGGAGACCGAGAGGTCCGGCCATTGTCAGTGAAATTGATGGTTTGGTTCATTTCGGTTCTGTGCGAAGAGGTGTGCGGAAAGTGATCGTTTCTTCGATGGATGGTAAAAACAAGCGTATCTATTTGATTCCCTATGGTAAACACCTCCTCGTTCATGAAGGGGATACGGTTCAGGCTGGTGAAAAGTTATCTGAGGGATCGGTTGTTCCTCACGATATTTTGGCTATTTTGGGAGCCAACAAGGTTCAGGAATACCTTGTCAATGAAATTCAGGAAGTCTATCGTCTGCAGGGGGTTCGTATCAATGATAAGCATATTGAAGTTATTGTCCGTCAGATGCTTCGAAAGGTATGTGTTGAGGATCCGGGAGATACTGAATTCCTGGAAAATGATGAAGTGGATCGTTTGAAGTTTTTAGAAGTGAATGATGCTATTTTGAATCAAATCGTTGTTGAGGATCCGGGCGATTCCAAATTGAATGAAGGCGATGTTGTTGACAAGGAACGGATCCATATTATCAATGAGAAGCTTGAACAGGACGAGAAGAATCCAGTCACATATCGATCTGCCAAGCCAGCGACGTTTCACCCGTTGCTTTTGGGTATTACAAAAGCGGCTCTCGGTACCGACTCATTTTTCTCGGCCGCTTCCTTTCAAGAAACGACAAGGGTTCTGACCAATGCTTCAATAAAAGGGCGGGTGGATACATTGGATGGTTTGAAAGAGAATGTGATCATGGGACATCTTATTCCGGCTGGGACAGGGCTCAAGCATTTCAAGTATTTGAAAGTATGGCTGAAAGATGAGGATGAAAAAGTGGTTGCCGAAGAGATCGGTGAAGAAGTGGTTACCGATTGATTTTCTTTTCATGTAAGGAGGAATTTTGCCAACACTCAATCAAATGGTGAGACGGGGGCGAGAAGAGATCAGTAAAAAAACAAAAGCACCCGCTCTCCGTAACTGTCCGCAAAAAAGAGGTGTTTGTACACGGGTATATACAACGACGCCCAAAAAACCCAATTCAGCGCTTAGAAAAGTCGCCCGTGTTCGCCTCCAAAATGGATTTGAAGTCACGGCTTACATCCCAGGAGAAGGGCACAATCTTCAGGAGCATTCCATTGTATTGATCAGAGGCGGTCGCGTCAAGGATCTTCCGGGTGTCAGATACCATATCGTAAGGGGGATATATGATACCAGTGGTGTCGAAGACCGTAAAAATGGACGGTCAAAATATGGTGTTAAACGCAGCAAATAGGTGTGATTTATGTCTAGAAGAAGAGGTGCATCGAAAAGATATGTTTTAGCTGATCCTGTTTATCACAATGAGGTGGTGACGAAATTCATCAACGGGCTCATGCGAAAAGGAAAACGGAGTGTGGCGGAAAAGATATTCTATTCTGCGATTGATATTATTGAATCCAAAACAGGCAATCCTGGGATAGAGGTTTTTCATAAAGCGCTTGAAAATGTAAAACCGGTATTGGAGGTTCGATCCCGTCGCGTGGGAGGGGCTACCTATCAGGTGCCGGTCGAAATCCGATCCGACAGGCGCCAGGCGCTTGCGTTTCGTTGGATAATCAATTATTCCAAAGATAGACCCGAAAAAACCATGGCAGAGCGACTGGCTGCCGAAATGGTGGCCGCCTATAACAATGATGGCGCTTCTGTTAAAAAGAAAGAAGATACCCACAAGATGGCCGAAGCCAATAGGGCTTTCGCTCATTTTAGATGGTAGCAATAGATCTGTTTTTAAGTGGACGAAATAAGAATTTGATATGCCAAGACAATATGCATTAGAAAAAACACGGAATATCGGCATTATGGCCCATATCGATGCGGGTAAAACCACAACGACCGAGCGGATCCTTTTTTATACCGGTAAGGTGCATCGCATGGGTGAGGTGCATGATGGTGCTGCGGTGATGGATTGGATGGAACAGGAAAAGGAACGTGGCATTACCATCACTTCCGCTTCTACAACCTGTTTCTGGAGAGAACACCGGATCAACATTATCGATACACCCGGACATGTTGATTTTACGGTCGAAGTCGAAAGATCCCTTCGGGTTTTGGATGGCGCTGTGGCGATTTTTTGCGCAGTCGGCGGTGTGGAACCGCAGTCTGAGACGGTATGGCGACAGGCGGACAAGTATTCTATCCCCCGTATTGCTTTTGTGAATAAGATGGATCGCGTGGGTGCCGATTTTGAAAATGTGGTCCAAATGATTCGTGATCGATTGGGTGCTCATCCTGTTCCGATACAGATCCCGATGGGATCGGGTGAACTGTTTACGGGATTGATCGATGTCATTAAAATGAAAGCAGTCGTGTACAATGAGTCCACCTTGGGCGCCGAATGGGAGGAGATTGATATCCCAAGAGATTTGCAAGCCACTGCCGAAAAGTATCATCATGATCTTTTAGAGGCTCTCTCCGAATTTGATAACGGGATTATGGAAAAATATGTCGAGGGTATCGAACCTTCCATGGAAGAGATCAAGCGCGCATTGAGAAGGGGGACTCTGGAAGTAAGCATCGTACCGATTCTCTGTGGAGCCGCTTTTAAAAATAAGGGTATCCAGCGTCTATTGGATGCGGTTATCGATTACCTTCCATCACCACTGGATGTTCCGGATGTTGAAGGTATCGAACCCAAGAGGGAAAAAGTTGAAATACGAAGAACGCGGGATGATGAACCTTTTTCGGCAATCGCCTTTAAGATCATGACCGATCCTCATGTGGGCACTTTGACCTATTTTCGAGTCTATTCTGGAGTTGCTCAATCGGGAACCTATGTCTTAAATCCCAGAGAAGGCCGAAAAGAACGTATCGGCAGGATTCTCCAGATGCATGCCAACAAACGCGAGGATCGGCAAGAAGTTTACTGTGGAGATATTGCTGCAGTAGTCGGACTGCGCTACACAAAAACCGGTGATACACTTTGCGATACCAAGCATCCCATTCTATTGGAATCCATGCGATTTCCTGAGCCTGTTATTTCAGTGGCCATCGAACCCAAAACCAAGGCCGATCAGGACAGACTCTCCGAATCCCTCCAAAAATTAATGACTGAGGATCCTACTTTTAAGGTCTATTCGGATGAGGAAACGGGTCAGACCATTATTTCCGGGATGGGAGAGCTTCATCTTGAAATTATTGTGGACCGTCTTTTACGGGAATTTAAGGTGAAGGCCAATGTGGGCAAACCGCAGGTTGCTTATAAAGAAACCATTACGAAATCTATCCAGGTCGAAAGCAAATTTGTCCGGCAAACGGGAGGCAGGGGTCAGTACGGCCATGTGGTTATTCAACTGGAACCCAATCCCAGGGGAGCCGGATTTCTTTTTGAGAACCGGATTGTTGGGGGGGTGATCCCGAAAGAGTATATTCCCGCTGTGTCAAAAGGAATCAAAGAGGCCATGAATAACGGTACCATAGCCGGTTATCCGCTTGTGGATATTAAAGCCACTCTTTTGGACGGTTCTTACCATCCCGTTGACTCTTCTGAAATCGCTTTCGCCATTGCCGGTTCTAAAGCACTTCATGATGGTGTCAGGAAAGCAGATCCGGTTTTACTTGAACCCATGATGAAAGTAGAAGTGATTGTTCCAGAAGAATATTTGGGGGACGTTTTGGGAGATCTCAATGGTCGAAGAGGACAGATTGGGGGTATCCATCCACGAAAAGATGCCCATGAAGTCAGTGCGGTTGTTCCCTTGATTGAAATGTTCGGTTACGCGACCGATTTGCGGTCAAAAACACAGGGACGCGCTGTTTATACAATGCAGTTTTCTCATTATCATATTGTATCAGAGGATGCATCGAAAAAGATATTGGAAGGAATAAAGGGATTTGTATAATTCGTATCATGTTTTATAATACAAGGAGGAAATAACTGATGGCGAAGGCGAAGTTTGAGCGAACGAAGCCGCACATTAATATAGGGACGATAGGACATGTTGATCACGGGAAGACGACGTTAAC
>JAFGDT010000133.1 GCA_016931965.1 bacterium
AATGGCCGGCCCGACAGTGAGTGAAAGGTCATAATTCCGTGTCGTGGAGGAAAATACCCGCCCGCTTCCACCGACAGACCAGTGGTCGTTGATGCTCAACACAAGAAGCGTGCTCAATGTCTGAGACTCCGATGTGCTGACATTCGTTTCGCCTCCATACTCATACTGGTTCTCATTGTAGCTTGCCTGGAGATCGAGATTGAATTTGGAAGCATTTGTGACTCTATCCACAGAGACCGACCCGGAAAGCATCGTATTCTTCCTGGAAGATTCTCCGTTTAACCTTGAGTTTAACCGAATGTTGAACACCCAGTAGTCCCATTTGTCCGTCACGCCATTGGAGACCCGTTGCACACGTTCCTGCTGCGCCTGACCGATCTGCTGAAAATTGACCGATACCGCTTCGGCCATCGGCGTGTTGGCCACATAGGGGGCCAAGCCCAGTTTCAGCACCCGAACATAACCTTCACGGACCTCGTCCTGTGTATCGGTGCTGTTGGAGTAATATTTCAATGTATTCTGGAGTTCTTCATGATCATACTGACCGATAAAGGCCATTGTGTATTCACTGCCCCCGCTTCCCGTATTCTCTCGGGTAACGAGGATATGCACATCTGCCTCTTTGGGATCCCGGACATAATTGACAAACGTGATCTCTGTCCGGATATAGTTCATATCCATGCCCTGACCGTCAATAAAAACTTTGGGGGCCTGGTCCTGAAGATCAGATATGGTCTCCCCATTTTCCTGGGGATACAGGTTCAGTGCAATGCAGAAGGCTGCTATGACTGCCAAGGATACTTTTTTCATTCAAACATACTCCTTTCATTTTTATTATTACTTTCTATCCTACAGTCTGATTCCCTGTAGTCCCAAACATTTTTAAACAATAACTTTTTCATTCTATTCAAACTTCTGAAAAATGATTAAAGGAGATTGTCATGCTGAATCCTGTGCTGAATTCATTTCAGTATTATTTCAGCATCTCTGAATATGAGACCCTGAAACAAGTTCAGGGTGACAAGTTTTTTTATTATGATGATTCATTTCTCAGAGGTTTCCTATTTTACGTATCGCTCGATATCCATTCCTTGAATGCCGCAGCTTTGTTTTTACTGACATAAATCCGTTCAGGCGGCTCGATATCAAGCGTTATCAGTAAACGGTTATCGAACCAGATCGTAATGTTCTTCACGCTGTTCCGGGCGATAATAAACTGTTTATTCGCACGGATGAAATCGACCGGGTTTAACAAAACGGCGATTTGTTCTAATGTTTTAGCATAGGGATAGCTGTTGCCATCTTTCAGAAATAGGCGTGTATTTTTTCCGGTTGTATAAAAGCAGGAGATATCACGGATATCAACGGGGAGCAATTTGTCTTTAACCGGTATCAGCAGTTTATCTTTATACCTGGGTATAGGCGTCAATTTTGCTAATTGGGTGATATAGTGTACAATATCCTGCCGGGTCCACTTTTTGAACTTTTTTAGGGCGCGTTCCATATCTTTTACTTTTATGGGCTTAAGCAGATAGTCGATGCTGTTCACTTTGAATGCCTCGATGGCATATTCATCATAAGCCGTTGTGAATATGATCGGGGTTTCAATTTCGATGCTGTCGAATATAGAAAACGCAGAACCATCGGATAAATGGATGTCCATCAATATGAGATCGGGAACCGGATGGGTCTGCAGCCAGTGTATGGTCTGACTGATGCTTTCCGTATTGCCCGCTATCTCGATGGCCGGATCGATCTCTGCGAGGATATCCACCAGGTTTTCGTAGGCCGCCGTTTCGTCTTCAACGATTAGGATTCTCATTTTATAATCACCTTAAAGGAAGAAAAACACGAAATTCTTTTCCGTCATTTTCAATTCGGATCTTTTTGTTCATCAATATTGAAAAACGATGCTCAAGATTGATGAGTCCAGTCCCGTTTGTATCGGGAGGAGACAGTTTCGGGAAAACGGGATTGGATACAACCAATTCCATCCGATCGTTTAACCAGATTTTGACCTCCATTTTATGTTCACTGTCAATGATATTGTGTATAACCACATTATCAATTAACGGAAGTAAAGAAAGAACCGGTATTTTCAGGCCCATACTCTTTTTTTTCACATCGATTTTAAAAACAAGTTTATTGGCAAAACGGATCTCCATCATATAGCAGAAAGCCTTTACAAAGTCCAGCTCTTCTTCCAATGTGACCAGGCCTTTCTTTTCACTTTGAAGGATATAACGAAAAACATCCGATAATTTATTCACATAGGATAGTGTTTTCTTTTCATTTTTTTTGCGGATCAATGCGGTGATGCCGTTCAGTGAATTGAAAAAAAAATGGGGATTGATCTGGCTGGTCAATGCGTCATATCGGCTTTGGAGATTCTCGATTTTGAGTTGTTCTATTTCCTGTTCTTTTCTTCTCTGTTCAGAATACAGAAAGAAAACATGTCCAATAAGCGCACAGAAAATGAATATAAAAAAGAACTGTAGGAATAATATGCTGGAATGCCAATCCGGCTTCGGGCTGAAAAGAACGGTACAAATCGAATACAACAAATAAGCGATACAGGCGAAAAAGAAGTTCAGAAGCAACCGTTTCAGGAAATTCGGAGTCTTCAATTTATGAAGATTGTACAAGATTAATATCCATATGAGTATCGAAAAGAAAATATACCTGAAGATGAAAAAAAACAAATGGGCAGTCTGTTTCGCCGCCCCTAAATAGTCCCGTTCAAATGAAAAAAAAGTAATATTGGGATAGATCATGAAAACGGCGATGATCAGGCTGACCAGCAGAAGTTTGACTGAGATATATTTATTCGAAGAATCCATTTTTAAACCTCAGATATTATTATTCATCGTGTTCTTTACAACTTATCAATTAGGACCTTACATACCCATCATTCATTTGGATAGTGCCTAACACAGTCCCTTTTAATGATTAATAAATAATCGCTAAAAACAACCACAAATCGTTAATCCCCTGTCTTGCATCTTTATTGAAGATGCACGTCTATAATCAATCTTACAAATATAACAGAATGAAACCATAAAAAGATTTGAATCAACGCGAAGAAGAAAAAGCAAGGAATCATCACGAAAAATGGAGAATACAGGAGTCAAGGGTTAACCTGATTGATCCTCTTTCATATTTTTATTGATTGAAGAAATGACCGATCTCTTCATGCGCAGTGTTATCGACCGGTCATCTTTTCCATCTCCTCGGGGTATCGAGCGCCCTGTACCGTGATCTTTGAGAGGGCGATCTCAATCTCCCGGAGATCATCTGAGGTCAGTTCAACCTTAACTGATCCGATGTTCTCGTCCAACCGTTCCAGCTTCCTTGTGCCCGGGATGGGCACAATCCAGGGCTTCTGGACAAGCAGCCAGGCGAGGGCGATCTGAGCAGGCGTCGAACCCTTTCGTTCCGCGATCCGGTCAAGCAGATCAACCAGGGCTTGATTCACCTTCCGGGCCTCCGGCGCAAAGCGGGGGAGGCGACTGCGAAGATCGGAACTCTCAAAGGTGGCGTCCTCGTCTATCTTTCCCGTGAGGAAACCCTTACCCAAAGGGCTGTAGGGAACAAAGCCGATTCCGAGTTCCTCGCATGCAGGCAGCACTTCCGCTTCAGGCCGCCTCCACCACAAAGAGTATTCGCTCTGGATTGCTGTTAAGGGCTGAACGGCGTGCGCTCGACGGATTGTCTGTGCGGCTGCTTCAGAGAGGCCGAAGTGTTTAACCTTGCCTTCCCGGATCAAATCCTTCACCGCTCCTGCCACGTCTTCGATCGGTACGTTTGGATCGACGCGGTGCTGATAGAACAGATCGATGGCATCGACCCTGAGTCGCTTGAGCGATGCCTTTGCGACCTGCTTGATGTGCTCTGGACGGCTGTCCAGTCCCAACCAACCCGGCCTCCCATTGGGATCAAGTTTAAATCCGAACTTGGTGGCAATCACCACCTGGTCGCGGATGGGAGAAAGAGCTTCGCCGACAAGCTCCTCGTTCGTGAACGGACCGTAGACCTCAGCCGTATCGAAGAATGTAACGCCGCGTTCAACGGCTGACCGAATGAGCGAGATCATCTCCTTCTTGTCTGCAGCCGGCCCGAGACCAAAACTCATTCCCATACAGCCGAGCCCGATAGCCGAGACTTCCAGGTTGCTCTTTCCAAGTCTGCGCTTGTACATTTTCAGAACTCCTGTCTTTGAGTTAAAAGTATGATTGGGTTTAATTCGCGTTTGCTCTGCCGAATAAACTTTGGTTCATTGTCAATGTTATCGGATACCTCTTAGAATAATCGTAGGGCACCTGACGTGATGGGGGTAGATTCATGACTTTAGCCAGACTTTCTTTGTAGGTCGAGTAAAACCAGGTTGTCAAACCTTCCGAAGTGCAGTAGAGATAAAGATTCTGACCGATCCATTCTATAATCGACTGTTCATCATTGAGCAATTCTGAGACAAATTAACTGACTTTGATCACGGATCAAGAGATTGCCGTCGACCAGTGCCAGCGGAGCCCAGTTCTCATTCCTTTTAAGCAACTCTGCTGATGCAAGGGACTTAAAGGCTGACGGATCGGGCTCAATAAGATACAACCTGGTGCTGCCATCGGTGCTGAGGATCAACCCATCGGCAAGAATCATACTGCCCTTATCAAACAAAGGAGACCTCCCCGTTTTCCACATAATCTCGCCGTCCATACTCATACAAACCATGCCGTCTCTTCTTTCGTTGGTTGAATATTGAATATAAAAATGGTCGTTATACAAAATCGGCGGCTTTGTGTGCCCGCCAAATTCGCCGGTTTTATAAAGTTCTGTAACACCATGGCTGCCATCTGTTTTCTTCTCAACTTTGATCATGGCCGCACCGGCTTCGTATCCACCTGTAATCAGGATTCGACCTTCACCGGCATCAACTGCACTGGGGACCGGAATCTGGCATTGCCAGTTCGTATATTCCCACAGTATCTTCCCTGTAAGCGGGTCAATTCCAACGACCTTACCGCCACCACCTCTTCTCCCAGCAGAAGCGCTAATCATAACGACATGATCCTCTCCCCCAACTTTCACGATTGCCGGACTGACATATCCGACATTACCAATAGACGGCGTTGTCCATTTCACATCGCCGGTGAGTTTTTCGTAAGCCACAACGCCTGCCCGCGGCGCCTGCGAGGCCAAAATCAGCAAATCGCCGTAAACCAAAGGATTCTGAGTAATAGCCCACCGTGGAATTTCACCTCCGCCGAAATCCGACCACACATTCTTATTCCAGACAGGCTTGTGTGTGTTGATGTCGATGCAATACAGGTTGCCATAGGGACCGCATGTATAAATATAACTGCCATCTAGAGTCGGTATGCTTCTTGAGCCTGGATGGTCAATGTTTCCGGGAGCTCTATACGAAAAATTCCATAGTTCTTTACCATTGGAAAGGTCAAAACACCGAAGATTATCGCCAACCTGGTCATCCCTGTCCAGTAAATAGACCTTGCCGTCCTTGACAACAGGTCCGCCATAACCAATGCCCACATCAACCGTCCATAGGACTTCCGGCCCGTTCTCAGGCCAGGTGCGAAGAAGACCCTTTTGCGGGGATGTGCTGTCTCTATTAGGTCCAAGATACTGCGGCCAGTCCTGACCCAGCAGGAATGGAGTACATATAATCACGATGCCAATTACTATCAAACCTTTCAACCTTTTTGTGTTTTTCATCCTGACCTCCTGTTCATGAGAAACCTATCCACTTTTATGAACATGAAACCTATTGCCTTTAAAAAATACCCAGATCTTATTTATCAATCAATATTTCCTTTTCTTATTCGCTGTTTAAAAGACGAAATTTGATAATTATATGCAAAACAGGCGGATAAGTTCCATCTCTTCGATAATATATTTCAGACTCAGTTTGAGTATCCTCTTTTTACGGTTATTAAGTGCATTAAAAAAATGGACAAAATGGATAAGGAAAAAGGCTTGACTTTTTATCCCAAATCGCTATTTTGACATATATCGATCCGGTAATTGAGTATATGATTCTTTTTCATTCTCTTACCGTAATTTGAAGAGAAAATGTCCGGAGGACAATATATGACTTCTACGAAAGATATCATTCAAAAACTCAAATTAAAAGCCAGGCCGGATCAGCTCGAAGGGATGGCCCGATACGGTATGACTGTGGAAAATAGACTGGGTGTTTCAGTGCCAGACATGCGCAAAATGGCAAAAGAAATCGGAAAAAAACATCAACTCGCTCTTCAGCTGTGGCGGACGGGCATATCCGAGGCCAGAATGGTCGCCGCCATGATCGACATTCCGGAGGAAGTTACCGAAGAACAGATGGAGGAATGGGTAAGGGATTTCAACTCCTGGGATGTCTGCGACCAGGTCTGTATGAATTGTTTTGATAAAACGCCGCTCGCCTGGAAGAAAATCCTGGACTGGGCGGAGCGGGATGAGGAATATGTCAAACGCGCAGCTTTTGCACTGATCGCCTGCCTGGCATGGCATGACAAAACAGCTCCGGATGAGAAGTTTATCGAGTTGATTCCCGTCATCAAGAAAGCAACCACAGATCCGCGCAATTATGTAAAAAAGGCCGTAAGCTGGGCATTGAGACACATCGGCAAGCGCAATAAAAACTTGAATAAACTGGCCATTAAAGCAGCAAAGGAAATTCAGCAAATCGATTCAAAAACAGCAAAATGGATCGGCTCCGATGTGATCCGGGACATTACCAGAGAATCAATCCAGAACCGATTGAAATAGAAAAGAATAACCCGAATAAAATATTTTTACACATCATCAAAAACGAATGAAGAAAGACAAACAATAAAAAGATACCAATAAATTCATTTTCGGAGGACACAATGTTTCGGAAAATGGCTTTTCATTTTTATCTTGATATACTCATACTTATGGGAATCGGTTTTAACGAGTACTGCATCGCTGAAACGGTAGTCATTATTGCTGAAGGTGAGTATGTGATGGGATCGGGCGAGACGATGGAGGTTGCCGAGGAGAGGGCAAGGAAATCAGCCATGCAAAGTGCGGCGGAACAGGCAGGCGCTTTTGTGAAGAGTTATACAGAGGTGAAAAATTTCGTTCTCGAGAGCGATGTCATCGAAGTCATTGCCAATCATTCCATGCAGGTTGAAGTGCTCGATATGCAAAAGATCGTATTGGGCAATGTGGATGCCATCCGGTTTTATGTTAAGATACAGGCTACCATGACCGAAGAAGAGATAGAGGCGAATCTTCAAAAGGTGAGAGAAGACCAGAGCATTGTGGATGCTTACAACAGATTGAAAGCCGATTATGAGAAACAGAACATAGAAATGGAACAGCTGAAGAGACAACTGGAAATGGCTGTCGGCGGCGATCGGCAGGAAATAGCCCGGCTCATCTCCGAAGAAGAGAAAAAATTCAAAGCCAATCTCTGGGTCGAAAAAGCACAACAATCATCTTACTTTTCCGATGAAGCCCTGAATGCGTATATAAAAGCGGTTGAGCTGAATCCAGGACTCGCAGAGGCCTATGTGGGCATAGCGGATGTGTTGCGTTTTCAAAATATGGGAGAACCCTATGAATTAAATGAACTCGAGAAAAAAATGAAAGGGCTGCAGGAAGCCTTGGCCAAACTCGACACAGCGATTTCCATAGATGAAACCTATGCCGATGCCTACGCCATGAGAGCGAAACTGCTCGAAGAAATGAGAAATACAGAGCGTCATATTTGCCAACAGAAAGATGAACCATATGATTTTGAAGAAATTGAAAAACAGTACAATGAACAGATGTTGAAGGACATCAATCGGGCCATTGCCCTGAACGCATCGAATAAAGCCGATATGTACCAGGCAAGGGCTTCATATTATTTGGGTGAGGCATACTCTGCAGAATACGGGCAATCTGCACCCGAGATCATCGAAAATTACTTCGATAGAGCACTGGCCGATATCAATCAAGCCATCGCCCTGTGCCGGGAAGGAGATTTGGACTGTTTCATTGAATTCTACGACACAAAATCAGCCATTTACAGAAACGCAAGGAACCACTATATCAGAGCAGAAAATCCCGATAAAGAAAAAGAAACCGAAGAACTGGCCGATTATTGGTATCAGAAAGCCTTGGATCTGGCAAGAGAAAGGGATGCTTTATATGAAAAAGAACTAGAAGAGATCGAAGCATTGTTAGAAACATCAGAAATCGGTAAGCTGGAGAACGAGCTCGAATACGGCTGGCGGGAAAGGGTCCTGGGTTCTCAGCAAGAATTGGAAGGATTAAGCGACGAAGAAAAAGAAAAAATCGGTGAGCAAAAGGAAGCGGCAATCAAAAAAAGAATCGCTTCCGGCACCGCTTCGGCAGAAGATCACCTCTTGATGGCCATGTTTGATTTCGACGCCGGCCCTGAAACCTGCCAGGAGAACTACGAAAAGGGCATCGCCTTATTTGAAGAAAGAAACCCGCAAGGAAGGGAGGCGCTTCTTCTGGTGAGGTTCTATATTTACAAATCTCAATTTCATGTCACTCATGAGCAGTACGATCAGGCCCTTTATGATTTGAATAAAGCCAAAACGGTTGTAGACAGCTATTTCATCCAGGCACAAAACACGCTGAGTATGACCGGCTTTCAACAAATTGCACACCAAATTGAAACAGAGGGCAACCTTGACGATGCCTTCATGTTCAATCAAGCGGAAGCCGAAGCTTTCTACTGGCTGTCCGTCGCATGTCAAATCCCCTATGCGCGCGCAGCGGTTTATGAAAAATTGGACCTGCCCGCCAAGGCAATGGAAGAATACCGCTATCTATGCGAAACATTTCAAGATGAGGAAGCCTGCAAGTCTGTGGAAAGATTAAGGTGAATTCATCACTCTGCTGGCTTCAAAAAACATCCTGAACGGGAGGAGGAATTTTTCAAAACCGCAGTTTTTGCTTTTATCGCCTGCCTGGCATGGCATGATAAAAAAGCGCCTGATGAAAAATTTATCAATCTTATACCTGTTATTCAGAAAGCGGCAACAAATCCACTTAACTACATTATGAAAGCAGTCAGCTGGTCCCTAAGACACATCAGCAAACGCAACAGGAATTTAATCAAAGTAGCTATTGAAAATAGCAAAAGAAATATAAAAAATGGGTTCAAAAACAGCCGTGTGGATCGGTTCAGCCGTGATCTGGGATATTACAAGGGAATCAATCCAAAACCGGTTTAGATAAAACAGTTCTTCCCGTTATTTTCATTCCATACAAAAAGAATTCATAA
>JAFGDT010000003.1 GCA_016931965.1 bacterium
TGAGACAATGTCTATATTTCCCCAGGCTCCAAACGTGTCATCGACGATGATCAGTGTCCCCATGATTCCGTTTATGGTTTGTGCGTATTGGAGCCCCCTGGCGATATCCTTTCGTCCTTTTACCCGGTTACCCACAGCGGTTGCGGTTGCATCTGCCAGGGAAGCCGAGTCAGCAATTACCGTGACGGCATCGGACTTGCCAAAACTGATGGAGTGTCCGACGGTTCCCGAAGAGGTACAAACTCCAAGGGGCCTATGAAAGGATGTTATTTTTAAACCGAGCTTGTTGCTCAAAGGAGAATTCCCGGCATAAACACCAATGGTTATCTCATTTGAAATATGAAGAAATATGTCACCCCCATTTTCGACCACAATTTGTCTTGTGTAGTCGAGTAAATACGTGCCAACTTTTTCAGCAACCGCACCGGCGACAGATGCCATGGGTCCAACCTGTGCCATCATTGCCGCACGCATCATCTCCTTGATAATGGAAGGCGCGAATTCATCTTCGGATAATGGGATGAGACTGTTAAGGAATTCAGGGTTTTTCTGAATGTATGCCTCCAGCTGATGCCGGTATTGCAACACAGCTTTTTCCGCCTCCTCCGTTAGCGGTTTGTCCGCAAAAATTAAAAGGTCCGTTTCTTTTATCGCTATAGTAAAAGGAATGAGATCATTTGCACCTATCCAGTCGCGATAGAAGGCATGTTGTTGCGGTTTTGCCATGATCATTTAATCCTTCGGATCATACAGCAACTGTTGCATCGTATGGAAAAGGGATATTGTCAAGCACGAATATCAGCATTCCCAAAGAGGCTTCTTATTTCATTCATTAGTTTTGGAGAGGGGTTGACTCTGAAGCCATTTCCCAAAGAGATAACCGTTTCTGATTGTTGGGGAATGACCAGATGCAGAAAGGTCTGACAGTCTCCTGGATGGTTGAGAAGAATCCCTTTTAGTTGCTGCAATTGATGCTTGTTGATCTCACTTAGGTTAAGGGTCAGATGGGTAACGGGTGGCAACAGTTTGTCGGCATCGGACAATGGTACAATGTTGGTTGCTAGTATTTTTACGGTTTCTTTATCTTCATCTCTACCAACTGTACCCTTCACGAGAATGGGTTGATCACTTTTTAGCAAGTCGGAACAGGTTGTGTACAAATCGGAGAATACAACAACTTCAACAACTCCCTTGAGGTCTTCGAGTGTGATAAAACACATGCGGTCACCTTTGCGAGTATTGATTTCTTTTCGTTTGCTAACAATGCCTCCAATTCCGATTTCACGATCGCTGGTTTGTTTTAAAATAGCGATGGTATCTGTATTCGTGTATTGGGATAGATAATCCTTAAATCTGTTTAGCGGGTGCTGGGTTATGTAAAATCCGATCGATTCTTTTTCATAAGATAAAAGCTCTTCGTCGGACCATTCTGGCAGATTGGGGAACGATTCGTCACCGCCGTCTGTTCCGTCTTTTTCGAATAAATCAAACATATTGATTTGTTTGCTCATCCTGTCTTTCTGAAATCGTTGTGCGATCTCCAGTGCTGTATCGAGTACCGCCATTATTTGCGATCGGTGAGCGCCTGTGGAATCAAATGCGCCGCATTTGATTAAACTTTCAATAACTCTGCGGTTTGCTTTTCTGAGATCGATTCGCTTGCAGAAATCGTAAAGCGAGGCGAATTTCCCCGATTCGTTTCGGTTGCTTATGATCGATTCGATCGCAGCCGTCCCAACGTTTTTTACCGCAGCCAACCCAAAACGTATTTTCCCTTTGGAAACGGTAAAATGTCGATTGCTCTCATTGATATCGGGTGGAAGAATATCAATTCCCATTTCGCGACACTCATTGATGTGCCGGAGCACTTTGTCGTTGTTGTCCATTTCACAGGTAAGAAGGGCTGCCATAAATTCAACGGGGTGGTGTGCTTTAAGATAAGCGGTCTGGAAAGCGATCAGGGCGTAAGCGGTGCTGTGAGATTTGTTGAATCCATACTCTGCAAACTTGGCCATTTGGTTATAAATGGTTTCGGCTTTTTTCAGGTTTATTTTGTTTTTCTTTGCTCCTTCGATAAATTTTTCTTTCTGTTTTTCCATGACACCAATTTTTTTCTTGCTCATGGCACTTCTTAAAAGATCAGCATCTCCCATTGAAAAATTGGCAAGTTTACTGGCAATCTGCATAACCTGTTCCTGATAAAGAATCACACCGTGTGTGTCCGAGAGTATATCCTCTAGTTGTGGTACAACGTATCGGATGGGAACGTCTCCCCGTTTTCTCTTTATGAAATCATCGACCATGCCACTTCCAAGAGGCCCGGGACGATAGAGGGCAAGCAATGCAATCAAGTCATCAATGCTTTCTGGCTTGAGCCTTACCAGAAGATCCTTCATCCCTTGACTTTCCAATTGAAAAATGCCATCTGCCTCTCCGGTGGAAAGAAGCTTAAATGTTTGTTCATCATCCAACGGAAGATCATTGATATGGAGTGGTTCCTCCTGGTTGTGATTGATTAGGTTGAGGCAATTATGAATGACCGTCAGTGTCCGAAGACCCAGAAAATCGAATTTGATGAGCCCGATTTTACTGACAGCTTTCATTTCAAACTGCGTTACCACTTCGTTGTTCTGACCGCGGTAAAGAGGGAGGTATTCAACCAAGGGCATGTCCGAGATGACAATACCGGCTGCATGAGTGGACGCATGCCTGGGAAGACCTTCTAACGATAACGAAAGAGAAAACAGTTCGCTTATCTGCTCGTCGTCTTTCATCATTTGTTCCAGTTGTGGCTCCTGTTTCAATGCATCCGAGAGTGTGATGTTGAGGGTATTGGGTATGAGTTTGGCAATGTGATCAACCTCTTTATATGGCATATCCAACACTCGCCCGACGTCTCGAATAACACCCTTGGCCTGCATCTTTCCAAAGGTAATGATCTGAGCAACATTTTCTTTGCCATATTTTGTGCTGACGTAATCAATCATTTCGTCTCTTCTTTCCATACAAAAATCAATATCGATATCCGGAAGGCTGATTCGGTCAGGATTTAAAAACCTCTCAAAGAGAAGTCTGTAGATGATGGGGTCAACTTCCGTTATTTTTAGTGCATAGGCAACCAGGCTGCCAGCAGCAGAACCTCTGCCTGGACCAACGGGTATGTTGCGCTGTTTTGCATAATTGACGAAATCGGCAACCGTCAGAAAGTAATTTGTAAAACCGGTCGATCGAATGATGGCCAGCTCGTCTTCCAGTCTCTTTTCATAAATCGCAGCAGACTCTGAATACGCATGTTTTTTTTGATATTGTTCCAATCGTTCCTGCAGGCCTTCCCTTGCCAGCGTTTCAAGATAATCGTTTAAATCTATATGATCTGGTGCCTGATATTTGGGAAAGTGTATTTTGTCAAATTCAATTTTTAGGTTGCACCTCTCTGCGATCTCCACTGTGTTTTTTATGGCATCGGGTGCGTAAGAAAAAAGTTCAACCATTTCCTGGGGAGATTTAAAATAGAATTCATCCGAGGAAAATTTCATGCGATCTGGACTGTTCAGTTTCTTTCCCGTTTGAAGGCAAAGAAGTATCTCATGGGCCTTCACATCCTCCTTATTGAGGTAATGACAATCGTTGGTGGCAACCAGAGGGAGGGAGAGATCCCTGCCCATGTTGATTAAAACCTTATTGACGTCACGCTGTTCAGGTATCTTATTCTCTTGAAGTTCGAGGTAGAACCGACGGTCATCAAAAATGGAGCTATACTCGACTGCCGCCTGGAAGGCCTTTTCATTAGAGTGATTGGTGATGTGTGTTGCTATTTCACCGTGCAGGCAGGAACTGAGAGCGATCAGACCTTGGTTATGGGTTTTCAGCAATTCCTTATCAATGCGGGGACGATAGTAAAAGCCCTCCAGATACCCTTTGCTCACCAGCATCATCAGGTTTTTGTAGCCGATGTGGTCTTTTGCCAGCAGGATGAGATGATGAGACGTATCCTTGATACTTCTGGCATCCTTTTCCCACCTGCTTCCGGGGGCGACATAGACTTCGCAGCCGATGATTGGTTTGATTCCGGATTTGTAAGCTTCCTGGTAAAATTCAACGGCTCCAAACATGTTTCCATGGTCGGTTATGGCCAAAGCGGGTATCTTATAGTGATGAGCTTTCTTGAAAAGATCATTCAGTCGGATGGCTCCATCCAAAAGGCTGTATTGGGTGTGAAGGTGAAGGTGAACAAATTCAGCGTGTTTCATGTCTTTCTATTCCCACTCAATCGTGCTGGGGGGTTTGGATGAAATGTCATAGACAACACGATTGATACCCTTAACCTCGTTTATGATGCGGTTTGAAATAATGGAGAGGAGGTCGGGGGGGAGGTTTACCCAGTCGGCCGTCATGCCATCGAGGCTGTTGACGACGCGAAGGGCTATAACGTTTTCATAGGTTCGTTCATCCCCCATTACACCAACCGTTTTGACCGGTAAGAGGACGGCAAAAGACTGCCAGACGTTATCGTAAAAAGCGGCCTTTTTCATTTCTTCAATGACGATGGCATCGGCTTCTCTCAACAGGGACAGGGATTCGCTGGTGACCGGACCAATGATGCGTACAGCCAATCCGGGACCAGGAAAAGGTTGGCGATTGATCATGTCTTCCGGAATTCCCAACTCCCGTCCCAGGGCTCTTACTTCATCCTTGAATAGTTCTCGAAACGGTTCAATTAATCTAAGCTTCATCCTCTCAGGCAAACCACCGACATTATGGTGGCTCTTGATGGTGGCTGATGGTCCTTTGATGGAGATGCTTTCGATGACATCAGGATAGAGCGTGCCCTGAGATAAAAATTTAACATCACCCAATCGCTCGGCCTGTTTCTCGAACAGGTAAATAAATTCCTCACCAATAATCTTCCGTTTCTTTTCCGGATCGGTGACATTGGATAGTTTGGTGATGAAGCGCTCGGCTCCATCGACA
>JAFGDT010000134.1 GCA_016931965.1 bacterium
TTTGTCAAATTCCCATTTGAGCGGATTATAGATTATGTATTCCCGAATACGATTTAAAGATTTTTCATTTCGAATGATGTGATCATAAAATGATCTTTGCCAAATCAATTGACCATCATGAAATTGATCACGAAGTTGTAGGGGCAGAACACTGTTCTGTCCCTACAAATAATGGTTTAATGATGATAATGCCGTGTATATGATTTGGCATGACAATGAATTCGTCTAAATCGATTTGAGGGTGATATGCAGGAATCGCTTGCCAAATACCGTGAACTGTTACTCCAAGTGGATTCAAAATCATTTCACCATCCTTAACTTTGCCAAACTTTTCTATCCGCTTATAGGTGCAAATCGTCACAAAATAATATCCCGGGCTGGAATAATCGTACCCTTTCAATCGAATGGATTGTCTGTTGTGTTTTTAAGGAATATATTTATTATTCCTTTTCAATTACCCATGCTGCTTTCGCCTAATTTTTTCGATTATTTTGTAGTGAGAAAAGTTATTACCGATCATGCCTTAATTTCCCCAAAAGCACAACAGGTATAATGGAGTAACTGAATTAGGATTGTTTTATTTGATGATATTATTTACGAATTCTTTTCATGAATGTCAAGAAATAAAAATGGGTAGGGTATTAAACATGTTCCAATTCATCTATTGAGCGGTATAAAGATATGATACTTTTTCATTTTGCCCAATCAATATGCCATAAGCCATTTTCATCATTACTCGACCATTTGGCTCTCTATGTCATGGTACAATATAGTACATACGTATTCTGAGATATCATTCCTAAATCTTTTTTATACAATAATAATCACTTACTTGACATTTCATTATTATTTTTGTATCTTATTGTACCATTACAAATAGTGAGGTAAAAAATGTTAAAAATCAGTTATCATTCTTCAGTACCCATCTACGAACAGCTCGTAAAAGAGATCCAGCGTCTCATTGCCGTCGGTGAATTCAAGCCGGGTGACAGCCTACCGCCCGTACGCAGCCTGGCTTCCCAGCTGGATATCTCCATTAATACCGTTGCCCGTGCTTATCACGAACTTTCCTCTTTGAAAGTAATTGAGGGTAACCGCAGAAAAGGCAGTTATATCCGAAAGCATCTCCCGGAAGCAGACCATGAGCAAAACAAAATATTTAAGGAAACGATTTTACACCTTTTACAAAAAGGATATGATCGGCATCAAATCGAAAGCATTTTTCAAACCAATTTAAGTCAAATCTTTGATTAAGGGAGGACAACATGGAATTCATACCTTTTTCTCGCATCATCATCATCAATCTGGGTATTCTGTGGTTATTTCTGTTGGGCTTTTATCTGCTGATGACAAACACCCAAAGGCTCAAGAAAAGAGGATATCAAAAGTCCTATCAGAAATTCCTGAAAAAAGATATCAAAAAAAGAACCTTCGGCATTGCCTGGATGGTACCTCTGATTGAAATCGTCGCAGCGTTGATCGTCAAACTCATTTTTGGAGATAATTTAGAGGATAAGCACATCGTCTACTGGTTTCTATTCATCGTCCTTCTAATTACCCCCTTCCCCATTCTCGATATGAAAAAAACGAATAAAAAGTACAAAGAACTGGCCAAACAGACCCAATCGGATGTTGTGATCGATTTCAATTATAAAATTTATCATCTCATTTTCTCACCCGTGATCGAACTCTTTCTTGGATTGTACTACACCGTATACTTTATTCTGACTTTCGGAGGCATGCATCCAGGCATTATTCATACTTTCATACCTTGGCTATTCTATGGTTCTGTTCGGATGAGCAAAAATCAGATACTCCCCGCACTGAGAGACTACTATGTTTATTCTTTTGTTTTTCTGCTGCTCAATTACCTGCTTGCATCGTTTCATCTCATCCGAGAATTTGTCAATTACCATAATGCCCACCAACTGTCGAACCTGGCATCCATATCCGGGATCCTTTTAATTGGATTGCTCTTCGGCCGTATCATTTTCTATCTGATTCATTTGCCCCGTTTCAAAAAATCATTAAAGATCGAATCTTTTGCCGATGCCAAATAACCAGTCCTAACCCCAACCCGTTGGATAAATTCCTCTATAAAACCTGACAGGTCTTCAAGACCTGTCAGGTTTTATGACATAACCTTCAAGATTGAATACAAGGTGAAAATCCACTCTGATTTCCCTCATATCAGCAAGACCATAACTGTCAACTCATACCAATTTTAACTTGACATTTACCCATATATTGATTATTTATTATGGCAAATCATCACATGCGTGGTTTTTCATTTGAAATCGACACATCCAAATGTGTCATTCACCTTCAGAAAAAAATCAACGACATCAGGAACATTCAACCAAGCAGCGTGTCTGGTCAAAGCTTTTATGAGAGGGAAATATATGAAAAAAGTGCCGATGGTTATGATCACCGTTCTGTTGGCTTTGAATTGTGCATCCAACACAGAGGAAATCACACTTTGGCCGGAGATCGAACCTTTCCAGACCGACTATCTAAAGGTCTCTGAAATACATGAAATTTATTACGAATGCTGCGGAAACCCGGACGGTAAACCCGTTTTTGTGCTTCACGGAGGACCCGGTGGGAGCTCCTCTCCCTATATGCGCCGATTTTTCAATCCGGAAAAATTCTTGATCGTTTTGCACGACCAAAGGGGTGCAGGACAATCAAGACCGTATGCAGAAATCAGGGAAAATACAACGCAGCTCCTGTTCGAAGACATCGAACAGTTGCGCAAGCACTTGAATCTGGATCAGATCCTATTGTTCGGTGGATCGTGGGGATCCACTCTGGCTCTGGCATATGGAGAAACATATCCTGAAAATGTGAATGGAATGATCTTGAGAGGTGTTTTTACTGCGACAAAAAGTGAAATTGACCATTTTTACCACGGCGGAGTGAGTCTCTTTTTCCCTGAGGTGTATGATCGATTCATCAGTGCAATTGAATATACAGACACAAAAACCATCCCGAATGATCTATTGGAATTGATTCAAAGTGACGATGAAGTGGAAAGGCAAAAATACAGCCGAATCTGGGCAGAATATGAAATCAAACTCAGTGTTCTGGAACTTCCTGACAGCGAACTGGAACGCATACTCAATGGTTATAATCCTCTGGCATTCGGTCTTCTTGAAAATTATTACATGGCCAACAACTGTTTTATCGAAGAGGGACAGCTGATGAATCATTTGGACAAACTCAATCCTATACCGATCATCATGGTCAATGGAAGGTATGATGTCATCTGTCCGCCCATCACAGCTTATCGGTTACACACCCAACTTCCCAATTCAAAACTGATTATTGCTGAAAGCAGCGGCCATTCGATGGGAGAAAAACCGATAGAGAGGGAACTGCTCAAGGCTGTCCTTGCATTCGAATAAGAAGAAGTTCAGCAGCCTATACGAATCCCACACCATCAAACATATTCTTCATCTTTGAATATGGTCCAGTGACATGAAGCATATTTCACAAAACACAAAAAAGAAAAGGAATCCCCGTTTATGTTCTCAAAAGCCATTGTCCGCAGACCCTGTCATTGTCTGATTCATGGTTTAACCACTTCAAATTTGGGACACCCCGATTATAAAAAAGCGCTCGAACAACATCACGCATACGTCAATGCGCTGGAAACATGCGGGCTTGAAGTGCTTGTGCTGGAAGCCGATGAAAACTTCCCTGATTCGACATTTGTTGAAGACACAGCTCTACTAACACCACACTGTGCGATTATTACTAACCCGGGTGCACCAACCCGCAAAGGTGAAATCCATAAAATGAAAAAAGTGGTGAGCCGATTCTACTCCGTGATTGAAGAAATAAAAGGTCCCGGAACCATTGAAGCCGGCGATATTATGAAGGTCGGCAGCCACTACTATATTGGCCTGTCAGGACGGACCAATGAAAAGGGCGCCCATCAGGTGATCGACATATTAAACAAATATGGAATGAGCGGTTCGACCATTAAAGTGGAAAAAGTACTTCATTTGAAAACAGGGACGACCTATCTGGAAAATAACAACCTCCTCGTCAGCGGCGAATTTATCAATCAACCCCAATTCAGTCATTTGAATAGAATAGAAATTCCTGATGATGAAAGCTATGCAGTCAATTGTATCTGGATAAATAACAAGGTCATTATCGCTGCGGGATTCCCGATTACAAAACAGAAAATTATGGATCTGGGGTATACCGTAATAGAAACAGACATGTCAGAATTCCAAAAGTTGGATGGAGGACTCACTTGCCTTTCATTGAGATTTTAGAGCATGTCATTTTTCATCTTATCTGATAGAGTGTACGATTCGATGATGAAACGACAAATAAAACCCATTTTATCGAAAAAGCAACGAATCGGATAAAAGCGATATGACCATCGACATGAAAGCCATCCTCGTCACCTTTCTATCCTATATTGCTTTGATGCTCGCTATCGGGACATGGGCATACCGGAGAACCCACAAAATGGCCGACTACATTCTGGGTGGGCGGGGACTCGGTCCCTGTGTGGCGGCATTGAGTGCCTGCGCTTCCGATATGAGCGGATGGCTTCTCATGGGGCTGCCCGGATACGCCTACCTGTCGGGTCTGGAAGCCGTTTGGCTTGCAGGAGGCCTTCTCGCCGGCACCTACACCAACTGGCGCATGATGGCCAGGCGCCTCCGAATATACACCGAGGCGGCCGATAATTCACTGACCATCCCCGACTTTCTTGAAAAAAGGTTTGATGACAAAAGGCATCTGTTGCGGATCATATCCGCATTCTTCATCCTTGTCTTCTTTTTATTTTATACAAGCTCAGGTCTGGTGGCAGGAGGCAAACTTTTTGAAAGTGTTTTCAACCTGCCCTACGAGAGCGCCGTGGGTGTCGGTGCACTGACCATTGTGATATACACATTTATGGGTGGATTTCTCGCTGTTTCGTGGACCGATCTGATTCAGGGCCTTTTGATGTTTGCAGCTCTCCTCATTGTCCCGACCGTGGTTATTACCGATATTGGTGGATACAATAAGGTGATAACCGGTATCAGACAGATCAATATGGATTTGCTGAAACCTTTGACAGATAACAACGGAAGATATTTATCCTTAATCGGTGTAATCTCACTGATTGGCTGGGGTTTGGGCTATTTCGGACAGCCGCATATACTGGCCCGTTTCAAAGCCATCCGATCACCAGATGCTTTGTCCATTGCGCGCAGGATCGCCATAACATGGACCGGACTGGCTCTTATCGGCGCGATTCTGGTTGGCGTGACCGGCATTGTCCATCAGAATCCTCCTCTTCAGGGGGCTGATTCGGAAAGGATATTTATACTGCTGGTATCGGCACTCTTTCACCCGGTGATTGCCGGAATACTGCTCGCGGCGATTCTCGCCGCCATTATGAGCACGGCGGACTCCCAGCTGCTCGTCTCCTCTTCGGCACTGGCTGAGGATTTTTACAAAGCCCTCTTCCGCAGAAAAGCCGGTCAGAAAGAGCTGTTGTTTGTCGGCCGATGTGCCGTTGTTGTGATAGCTCTTCTCGCTTATACACTGGCTCTGGACAGAGACAGTAAGGTATTGGATCTGGTTGCCTATGCCTGGGCCGGATTTGGATCGGCTTTCGGGCCGACGCTGATATTGGCGCTCTACTGGTGGCGAATGAACTGGCAGGGTGCCCTTGCAGGAATTATTGGAGGGGGATTGACGGTCGTGATCTGGAAACAGCTTGAGGGAGGAATTTTTGATCTATATGAGATTGTACCCGGCTTTGTCCTTTCATTAACAGCGATTCTGGTTACGACACTACTGACCAAGGAACCGAATGAGTCGATCAAATTACGGCATAACCGGATACTGTCTCAATCATTCTCCACGATCTAAAAAATCTGTTCATGATAAATTGAGAGATAGCGATGAATAAAAAATCGATTCAGGACCATTATCCGGACGAACTGAACCATTGTTATGGTTGTGGCCTATTCAATGAGCATGGTCTTCACCTGAAGAGCTACTGGGATGGCGATAAGGCAGTGGCCAATTTTCTTCCCAGACCTTATCACATGGCTGTTCCCGGTTATGTGTACGGTGGTCTGATCGCCTCCATCATCGACTGTCATGGTATTGGAACAGCCGTGGCCGAGGCGTATCGGATTAAGCATCGTGAAATGGGTACAGAACCTTTGTTGATCTATGTAACAGCATCATTACAGGTCACTTATTTGCGTCCGACACCATTGGGTGTGCCGCTCGAACTCCGGGGAAGTGTGACAGAGGTAAAAGGTCGGAAAATTGTCGTAGACGTGACCGTCACCGTGGAAGGAGAGGTATCGGCAAAGGGTGAAGTGGTGGCTGTTCAAATGCCGGAATCCATGATGTTTAAGAAAAGTGTAAATCGAAAATAAACATACCAGCCCCTTTCTCCCCTTGAGGCCTGTCCTGAGTGAAGGCAAAAAAGGAGATCCGTGGAGAGAACCAAGAGCTTGACCCGGACTTGGCCCTGCAAAGAGAGATGTTCAGATCATCCGTGGATTTTTAATTCACTTTATAGACCAACAATAAAGAATTCCAAACCATGAAAGGAGAAAAACATGTCAAAATTCATGAAAATGATGCCATCCATGATTCCATTTTTCATAACGCAATTCCTTTTCTCCCAAATCCCCCAGATGGATAAAGGGATATTTGTAGAAAAGAAAAATGAGTTCTTTGACCAGATTGAATACAAAAATAAAAAATACAGTGAGGATGAAAAAGAACGTTTCATCATGGATTTTGAGGGAATGGATCTGCCAGAAAGCCTGGAAGAATTCACAACTTTCTGGCACAATGCTCCCATTTCTCAGGGGAATTCAGGTACATGCTGGTGCTTCTGTACAACCTCATTCTACGAATCGGAAATCTCCAGAACGACCGGTAGAAAAATAAAACTGTCGGAAATGTACACGGTCTACTGGGAATATGTTGAAAAAGCCCGACGCTATGTTCAAAAACTGGGAAATTCCCGCTTTGTACAGGGATCGATGGGCAACCATATTCCGATCATCTGGACAAAATATGGAATTGTACCTGCCGATGCTTATTCGGCATTGGCCGAAGATGAGCCTTTCTACAACCACGATGCTTTATTTGAAGAGATGGAATCCTATCTCAATTTTGTCAAGGAAAACAGAATCTGGGAAGAGGAAAAAGTAATAGAAACCATCAAATCGATTCTGAACTATCATATGGGCACTCCCCCTGCTACAATTACCGTGGATGGCAGAGAAATGACGCCGCTTGACTATTTCAACAAAGTGCTTAAAATCAATTTTGATGATTACATCGATCTGCTCTCCCTTTTGGAACAACCTTACAATCAATTCGTCACCTATCCCGTTCCCGATAACTGGTGGAAAAGCCAGGCCTACTATAATGTGCCTCTGGATATATTCATGCAAATCATTCAAAATGCTTTGTGCAACGGATTTACGATATCGATTGGGGGGGATGTCTCTGAACCCGGTTATTACGACAATAAAGAAGTCGCCATGGTTCCGACTTTCGATATTCCTTCAGAATACATTGATGATAACGCCCGGCAGCTGAGATTCAGCAACAAATCCACAACAGACGACCATGGGATTCATATTGTGGGATTTATGGAAAAAAACGGTGCTGACTGGTATTTGATAAAGGACTCTGGTTCCAGTTCCCGAAACGGTCCCAATAAAGGATATTATTTTTATCATGAGGATTATATTAAACTCAAAATGATGGATTTTGTGGTGCACAAAGATGCACTGAAGGGGATCATCGACATCCCAAGCATGGAAATGTAAAAATAGAGAGCGATAAAGGGTGGGCCTATGGTCCACCCTTTGATGATATTATTTCCCTTTCAATAAGAAACCTGTAAAACCCTCCCCACACCCATCGGAATGTAATTCTCACCGTAAGCCTCTTTAAACAACCCAATGGCCGTGTCACCGATGCAATGGGTTGCTCCGCATTTCTCAACACCCAGCGATTCAAATTCTTGAATGATCTCCCTGACCTGTGCATCCGAATGGTTCATTAAATGAAAACCGCCAAACACAAGATAGATCGGTTTATCGAGTATTTCTTTTACCCTTTTCAGAATCGTGACAATACCAGGATGGGAACATCCCGTAATCACAACCAGTCCCTCATCCGTATCTAAAATTAAAGACTGCTCATTCACCGATCCCTCTATTTCACCTGTCGAGTAAACATGTTCGCATATCCCGATAGGTTCGTCCACGGGAATGGGTGTTGCTTGCTGATCTCTTATCTCTTGACTGAAATGGTCCGGAAATGAAATCGGGAAATAAACTGAAACATCATGTTTCTTTTCAAGGACTGCAGATAGTCCGCCGGTGTGATCATTATGGATGTGCGAGAGAACAACAAGATCAACACAATGGATATCGACATTCAATATATCGATATTCTGAAAGAGGATATCGCCGCTGGTTCCCGTATCAAACAGAATGGTCTTCTCGAATCCTTCGATAAGACAGGAAAACCCCCAATCTGATCGCATCCCCTCTTTGAATATGTAATTATCATACAGAATCGTCATTGTGATTTTTTTTTCTGACAGACCACAACTGGCAGCCAATCCTCCAATAAGGAGGAGCAGACCTGCAAATAACAATGTCCTCTTTTTCATTTGATACGATCCTTTTCTTTTTGAAAAATCATACTGATTATTTTCTTTCAACACCTCTCCTTTCTAAATAAAACCTGTTTTATCTCCCTTTGAGAGACTGTTGAAAAAGTCTTAAACCATGTCATTCCGCGCTTGATCCGGAATCTCATAAATGATTGATTACTAATAAGATCCTGCAACAAGTTCAGGATGACAAATATGACCTTTCGAGACTTTTTCAATAGTCACTGAGGGGAGACCTCCAGCGATATTGGAGCAAGAAAGATGTCATGATCTCCCCTTGAAATTTGTCTCGAGCAAAGGCGAATGAGCTGAATCAACACAACAGGTAGATACGTATTTCTATACCCAGGGATCATGGTAAAATCAAATGTTAAACGGTTCTCCAAATCATTTGATTAATACACATTTTCTTACCTTAACAAAATTTTCAGCCTCCATCTTAATAAAATAAGCCCCTGACGGAAATGCAGTGCCATCCCACTCGATTGAATGATATCCCGCTTCTTTTCTACCCTGGAAAAGGGTGAATACAAACTCTCCTTTGATGTTGTAAATCTGGACAGTCACTTTTGATGCCTTAGGCAGTCCAAAAGTGATCGTGGTTGCAGGATTAAAAGGATTGGGATAGTTCTGTTCAAGGCAAAAAACGGACGGTACGTTTGAATCAAAATGGGAGACTGCAGAAGCCTCTGAAACTGAAATGAAGACAGTCAACGTATCGGTAAGTTCACCATCAGATGCGATCACAACAAAAGAGGTGTCCTGTGCCCCTATCGGAACAGTGCCGGTAACGGTCGAATCACAGGGAACAAGCCAGCTTGGATACCGACTAAAAGAGAATGTGATTGTATCACCATTCGGATCACTAGCCTGTGCAATATACTCAAATAAAGCTCCCTCGGTAGTGACCACAGAATCGGAAGATGTGATTTCAGGAGCATCGTTTGTTTGTCCAGAAAAACAGTTCAATATCGTGCCACCATTCCCAACCGTCCAAGCATGATTTTCATTTGATGCAAATATACTTTGTAAATCATTGGCTGAATGACTCTGTTCTTCTGTCCATGCAGTTCCACCATCGATGGTCTTTAAAATGGTCCCTCCATTGCCAACAACCCATCCAGTCTGGGTATCTGTAAAATAAACTGAATTCAATCCAGATTCGACTGTATCGGACTGGGTCACCCAATTTGTTCCACCGTTATTTGTATTGAGTATAATCCCATCACTGAATCCTATTCCACCCACACACCAACCCGTATCCGAATTAACAAAAAAGACCGATCCCAACCATTTGGTTGTCCCGCTGATCTGCTCCGACCAGGTGATCCCACCGTCTATGGTATGCAACAGAGCACCGTTATGCCCACCTGCAATCCAACCCTTGTTCTCATCAGTGAAAAAAACCGACTGAAATTGCTGGTCCGATCCACTGAAGGGATTCGCCTGGCTTTCCCAATGTTCACCTCCATCCACGGTCTTTTCGATAAGTGCATTATCTCCAACTGCCCAGCCTCTATTCTCATCCAGGAAGAAAATCGATCGCGGTGTCGAACGGAAAAAATTGGTTTCCGGCAACAATGTCCAGGCATAACCTCCGTCTGTGCTTTTATATATAACCCCATTCAAATATGGGCCAACATACAGATCGCCCGCAGCATATCCGGTATCTTCATCACAAAAATGGATCGATGTAAATCGCAATCCGTCCACATCATAATAATATGGGGTCCAATTTGTCCCCCCATCTGTGGTTTTCATCAACACATAATCTTCTCCAACGGCCCATCCCGTCTGGCTGTTAACAAAAAAGAGATCATAAAGATCCTCGGTTGGACCACTGATCTTTTTCACCCAATTCTCTCCGCCATCATGGGTTTGATAGATTTTACTTCCCGGCCCCACAATAAACGCATTGTCAGCATCAGCAGCAAAAACAGATTGATAATAGAGAATCAATCCCCCTGGTATATGCATCTGATTATCCCAGTGAATTCCCCCATCCGATGTATAGAGGACATACTGACCCACTACCCAGCCATGATTTTCATCCGCAAAAAAAACAGAATGTGGATTGGTACGATACTCGACCCAGGACCAGTCAATCGGTTGCCAAGTCACTCCGCCGTTGATTGTCTTCATGGTCAGATCATCTCCACCCGCAATCCAACCCGTGTTATAATCAATAAAATAAACAGATTGCAACATTAGGGCATCACCACTATAGGTCGGCATACCGGATTGAGGTATCCATGTATCGCCTCCATCCGATGTGCGGAGCAACGTCGCGTAGCTCCAATCACCACCTACTGCCCAACCATTTTGTGAATCATGGAAAAAAACATCATTTAAAATCCCATCCATTCCACTGGGCTGATCCAACCAGGTTTCTCCGCCATCTGTGGTCGCAATAATTCCTCCTGAATAAGTAATACCCATTCCGATTTCTTGTTTCCAGCCCACAGCCCAACCGGTATTGCTATCAAGAAAATGAACTGAATAAAGAATATAATCAAACACAGAAGGCCAGGTTGAAGGATCAAATGGATCAAAATCTTCACCCAGAGAATCGGTTGGTGTTTCCTGCGGAATCCAGCTCAGACCCCCATCTGTTGTCTTCAAAACGGTGTTATTATCACCCACAACCCAACCTGTATTTTGACTCACAAAACAGACTGCGTTCAGATCATCGTTGGTACCGCTATTGAGTAAATCCCAGTTCGATCCGCCGTCACTTGTTTTCATGATGGTTCCCCCATCCCCAACCGCAATAGCCGTATTTGCATCAAACATGATAACATCATTCAGAGCGTTTCCCTGCGGTAATGGATTTTGCCACATCCACCCGTTTTGGGAATAGCCTTTGAAAAAAGGAATCGACAGCAAAACACAGATCAGAAAAAATCGTTTCATTTTTTCTTCCTCCTTGATAAGAATTTTATAATGGAGTAACCTCTAATCAACAGATTACAATCAAAATCATTAATAATGGTAAGGATAAATCATCGATTTCTCAGTATCAAAATGCTTTCATACCTTCAAAAATGGCATTATTATCAGAGAGATTGTGGTGAAAAAAACGGATCGTACAAAAACAGTTACACCCTCCGATATCCGTGAGAGAAACCATGTAAGATAGGAAGAAGGATTTCTCCTTCCGTAAAATCAATTTTTAAAAACCATTCGTTGGTAAACATTGATAGAAAAGAATTCATAGATTGAATTCATTAAATATCTTTCCACAAAGTAAAGTGTAAATAATTTCTGCAAATAAATCAAGAAAAAAATCGGCGTAGGTACTATCCATAAACAAAAAAAGCCCTTCAACCGAAGGGCGTTAGCGTGAATATCTATCTTGATGTTCTGATCATTAATACAATGCTATCCGTTTATAATATATTACACCCCCCATCTTCCACCTCATCGCTATAATCCGGCCTTCCCGCTTCAATCCAGGCTGTATACAAAACATCCTGCAATGCCTTAATCCCAATCGATATCTGTTCCTCAAAAATAGCCTTTGTTTGCTGAAAAACCGTTTCAGGTGAATCGCTGTATTGGTTGTAAACATCAATCAAAAAATCAACGTGGGTGACGCTGGCCTGACACAATGCAAGTGTAAATGTATAAATATTCTCTATTCGCGCCAACCCATCTTGATCCAATCGCGTGAATGTCATTTGATAAAAATAGGGGTCCGTAATCTGGAAGTCGTAATAATCATCTATATTCCCCCACACCCGGGAATCATTCTGGGTCGGCGAGACCGCATCCCCGATCATGTGTGCAATTCTTCCGATATTTTTTTCCGAATCTTCAATATTTTCATTTTTTAAATTCGTTACCAGTGCATTGAAATACTGATCGGTCAATTCAGCAATTCTTTCCATGGAATGACTGGGCTCTTCCAGATCGGGCAGCATATAATAAGCCGATAGAGGACTGACAACAGACGACCCGAATTGATTCCGGAATCCGTCCATCATCTCCGGCATATACTCAAACGCTTTTTCGGTTATGCCTCTATGGGTAACAATGCTGAAACCGAATAAAAATAATGTCAATAAAACAAGAATGACTAGTCTTTTCACGATGATTCCCTCACATTAAATAAAAGACACTTTCTACTTCGAAATCAAGCAATAGTCCACTACCAATTAAATAGTATCCATTTTCCCTTTGTATGCGAACCTATATTTCGTCTATCAATAACGTTCTGCCCTGAAGAATGGTTCCTCAACTCCTTCAAAGAGAACGACTGTTTTGGGACGGAATTCGGATTCGTCTAAAAACGAGTGTGCAAAAATCACACCTTGATACGATGCAGGTTGTAAAGTCCCAACAACAAAAAGGCCCTTCATTAGAAGGGCCTAAATGATTAAAATAAATTATGTAGTCGAGCAGGTTTTGAATGTGTGACAGGTTGACGACCAATTGATTAGATCGGACTATCGCTGCAGCAGCATCTTAACCGTTTCGATATCTTCCCCCGTCTGGAGACGGGAAAAATAGATGCCGCTCGGATATCCTTCCGCATTCCACACGATATCATGAACGCCCTGATCCATCACATCATCGATCAGTGTCTCGATCTCTTCTCCTAAGATGTTGAAGATGCTCAATCTGACTGGACTCTTCTGACTGAGTTGAAAACGGATGGTCGTCGATGCGTTAAACGGATTGGGATAATTCTGCAGCAAATTAAAAGCTATCGGCACATCTGCCGGTTCCGGATCGACATGCGTGACATTTGACATAACCAGTTTGGCATTACCGACAATATCACCATGGTTCTTATAAACAGAGAAGTCTCGAATATCGTCAACCAGACCATCGTCTCCGATCCCCAGATTCTCCAACTCGTCGAAACGGTAATAGAGAACAAGACCGCTGTCTGCGTGTAAATAGTATAGAGGTAACAAGCGATCATTCATGCAGGATTGGATCTGTGCTGAACTTCGCTCGACATTCCAGATACGGAGATCATCCAGCAGGCCGTTTAAATAAAGCGTTGAATCGATATTAGCTGAGAATCCTCCGAGACGTAATGGATATCCCTGTGTGTTGTAATCCTTTTCCAAAGTATCATCCCAGTTAAGTCGATTGCCTACCCCATTGATATAAACATAGCACCTGGCAGAATCAACATTCACAGTAATCGCAACATGGGTCCACTCATTAATCGAAACCGCATCAGATTTACCACGGGAATCCCATTCTCTTTCAACCTCTGTCACAAAATTAATATGACCGGGATAGGTATCTAGAATGCCAAATGGAAAATGCCAAAACCACCATCTAAAATCCTAATGCAGCCTAAAGGCTGCAATCAAATAAATAATTTCGTATATTAGTCTAAAAAGCCATGAAAAACTTTCTCAGTCAAAA
>JAFGDT010000011.1 GCA_016931965.1 bacterium
ACGGCGTTCGGAAGGATGCCCGGTTCATCCAGATCATGAGCCGGCTCAAAGCGCGTTGGGAAGGGAATATCAAACGGTATTTTGAGAGTGCAGTTTGAGGGAGTGATGAAGAAGTGGTCTCCACTTTGGAAGTGGAGACCACTTCAGTTAAAGTCTGGATGGCGGAGTTTTGATCGCCCGGTACATCCGTGCCGGGCGTTGAAAGTTGAGGGATTTTAATCCCTTTCGTTCGAAATACCAAATTCCAAAACCATGAAAACCAAAACCCACATTCTCTCACTCATCATCCTGACTTTGACGCCGCACAGATTGCCTGCTGGCGAAAACGCAGCCTTCAAATATCTGATCAGCCCGGGCATCGGTCTCATCGGCTCAGGCCATTACGCAGACATCCACGGCACGCTGGGCAAAATGAAAAGTGATCATTTTTATGGCGTCTCAGGCTATGCCATCATCGCCGAACAAGTACACGGCAGTTTTTTGTGGGGAGGCACGATAGATCGCATTCATGATAATGGACTCTTGTTCGTCTATGGTCATCAAAGCAATCGCTACTTCGTCAATTATGGAATTGGCCTGAGCCGTTTCAATATCAACAAAGGTTGGGACCCAACCGGCAAGACCATTTATGAAAAATGGGGAATCGCCCTCGACATCGCGGTCTACAAACTGACATCATCCCACTTCGGACTCGGCGCTAACTTCTTCATCAGAAAAAATAGTATCACAGTCCTTTTAGGTGGCGGTTTAAATCTTTATATTACCAACTGAATTACCGAATCTGATCGCCCAATCCATCCGTGCCGGGCGTGGATGATTTATTAATCTTTTCGGACATCCCTGTCCGGGACGGAATAGTGAAGCGGGCTTCATAGCACGTTGGGGGCAGAAGCCCCCAAAAAAGAACACGCCCTGGATTATGAAATCCAGGACGATCAGAGAACTGGTTGATACGCACGAGATTGACCAGTTATTGCACCCCATCGATCAGGTTATTCAGCGGGGGATCGAGCAAAAGATCATTAAATGAATATCCATTTAAGGAGGAGCAATGCTGTACAGAGACATGCCCAAAACAAAAGACAAATTATCGATACTTGGATTTGGCTGCATGCGGCTCCCCGGTGGACAGACCAATGTCAATGAAAAAGAGGCCATCGAACAAATTCGATACGCCATCGACCAGGGAATTAATTATCTCGACACGGCCTGGCCCTATCACAACGGAAAGAGTGAAGTCGTTTTAGGCAAAGCGCTCAGGGACGGTTACCGAGAGAAAGTTAAAATCGCCGACAAACTCCCCCACTGGCTGTGCAAAACCCGTGACGACATGGAATACTACCTGAATGCCCAGTTGAAACGACTGGATCAGGAAGTCATCGATTACTATCTCATTCATTCGCTTGACGGTGCAGCTTGGGACCATTTGCAATCCCTTGGCATTATGGATTTCATGGATAACGCGAAGGAGAGCGGCAAGGCTGCCAATATCGGATTTTCCTTTCACGGGTTGCGGGACGATTTCAAGCAGATCATCGATGATTACGATTGGGATTTTTGCCAGATTCAGTTCAATATTCTGGATAAACATTTTCAAGCCGGTGTGGAAGGACTGGATTATGCCCGGTCCAAAAATATCGGTGTGATCATCATGGAGCCGTTGCGCGGCGGTTCCCTGGCGAAAAAGCTGCCTGATCAAGTGGAAAAAATCTATCGAAATTTTCCAACCGCACGGTCGAATGCGGAATGGGCCTTGCGCTGGATATGGAATCATCCCGGTGTGGTAACGGTTTTATCGGGTATGAATCACAAAGATCAGATCGATGAAAACATCCAGATTGCAGAAAAGGCCGAAGTCGGTTCCCTGAGCACGGAAGAATTAAATACAGTCGAAAATGCCGCCGCTGCCTTTCGAAGCCTGATGAAAGTGCCCTGTACCGGGTGTCAGTATTGCCAGCCGTGTCCTCAAAATGTGAACATTCCATCCGCCTTTACCTTTTATAACAACAAATATCTTTTCAAACAGGGAATCATGAATAGAGGCTTCTACCTCATGCAACTGGGCGACATGCAACAAAGAAGACCGGCGCTCGCCAGCCAATGTATTTCATGCGGCCTCTGCGTCAAACACTGTCCGCAGCATATCGATATTCCCGCCGAACTGAAAAAAGTGGAAAAAGAATTTGAAGGAAAATGGACCACCAAACCGCTGATGTTTATGCTGAAACAGGCGCTTTCGCAAGGCCGAAAGAAACGAGAGCGTACGCAGGATGAATAATCCGGGATAAAAACTTTTATCGGCGGAACCGGAGATGCGGGTTTCCAGCCCTACTTTAAGATCACCATCTTCCGTGTTGCGACTGCGTTTCCCATTTTAATCTGGTAGATGTACATTCCCGACGACAACGATCCCGCTTTGAATTGGATGGTATGATGCCCCGGTTCAAACTGCGCGTCGGCGAGGGTCATGATTTCGCGTCCCAAGAGATCAAACAGCTTGAGCGTGACACGGGTCTTTTCCCCGACCTCGAAGGGGATGGTAGTGACCGGGTTGAAGGGGTTGGGATAATTTTGATAAAGCGTGAAATCGCCGGTGAAAGCCAGCGATGACGTTTCGACAGAAGAGGATGGCAGATCATCCTTTCCAGGAGAACCATGAATGGCATACGAAGCGCGCCAATTCGACGGATCATTCAAATCGCCAGCGGGATTGACGTCTTTAGTCACAAGGGAAAATCCGCCGCCGTCCGTTGATACTGGCCAGGGGGCCTGATCGCTATAAATCACGGATAAAATCGTATCGCCTGGCTGCCTACACAAAGTGATCGTTTCCCCACCATTATTGAGTTGCCCGGAGTATTCTCCAAATGGAAAAAAACCATAACGGTTGTTAAAATCCTCTCGGTTCGA
>JAFGDT010000135.1 GCA_016931965.1 bacterium
GCGTGTGGCACGACCTTTAGGTCGTGTGTTTTAAATAGCAGCATGGTCTAAAGACCATGCCACACGAGTAACATGGTCACCCGTCGCAGAAATAACCGTTGTCTTGTTCTGATCATTATTGTTCAATGATAAAGGAAATTCAGTTATCGAAAAAGTGAAAGAAACATCTTTTTACCACACACGCTGGGTGCCCCGGTTTATTTGATATTAATAAATTGCGTGTGGCACGACCTTTAGGTCGTGTGTTTTAAATAGCAGCATGGTCTAAAGACCATGCCACACGAGTAACATGGTCACCCGTCGTATCACTGATCTGTTCGAAGAGAATAACTTAAAGGAAATGTCATCATTGACAAAGTAAAAGAAACATCTTTTTATCATACACGGATTAAAGAATGGCCGGAGGATGAGCGGCCGCGTGAAAAGCTGCTCAAACTGGGTCCGCAAGCACTGAGTAATGCCGAGCTTTTGGCGCTTCTCATCGGATCAGGAACAGATGGTGTGACAGCCGTTGATTTGGCCAAAAAGCTTTTGATCGAATATAAAAATATCAAGGATCTCGCTTCAAAAAACATTGCCGAGCTGACCCGAATGAAAGGAATCGGACCTGCGTGCGGAGCGAGAATATTGGCTGCATTTGAGATTGGAAAACGCATCGAGGCCGTTGGAGAAGAGAAAACCATTAGAATCAATTCTCCGGAGGACATCGTCCAGTTTGCCCGACCTGAATTCAGGGGGATTAAAAAAGAAACCTTTCGAATTATTCTTTTAAACAGTGGGCATAAAATGATTCACGATGTAACGATTTCACAGGGGACTTTAAATGCAAGTGTTGTGCATCCCAGGGAAGTGTTTAAGGCCGCAGTGGATCATTTGGCTGCCGGCATTATCCTTCTCCACAATCATCCTTCGGGCGAACCTCTGCCATCGGAAGAGGATCGCAAAGTCACTTCACAGTTGGTCCAGGCGGGTGACTTAATCGGGATTCCTATTCTGGACCACATTATCATTGCCGGACATCACTATTTCAGTTTTGCAAAGGAAGGTTTACTCAAATAGAAGAGGGATCGAATATGCGTTACGAACATGAAAAAGTGGGTAATATTATCGTGGTTAGAATTCAAGAAACGAAATTGACATCCCATGAAGCACCCGAGATGAAAACGGCTCTTTTGGGTCTTATCATCGGTGAAGGTAAGCAGTTTATCCTGAATTTGAAAGAGGTCGAATATATGGACAGCACGGGATTGGGTGCATTTCTATTTGGCATCCGGCAAGCCGAGCATTATGATAAAGATCTCGTTTTTTGTGCCATACAACCCCGCATTCAGAATCTCATCCGAATTGCTCAGCTTGATCATGTGATTGAAAGTTATGATACGGAAGAGCAGGCCCTAAAGGAACTACAAACGGATCGTGATGATGGATAATGGCCTCAACAGAGTGATGATCCAGCAAGGGCTAAAAACCGATGCCTTTGGTAGAGAAGTCTATGCGTTTGGCAAAATTGATTCGACAAACCGGATCGCAAAAGATCTTGCCAAGGCAGGAAAACCGGAAGGTACGTTGATCTATGCGGAGGAACAAACCCATGGACAGGGAAGGTGGGGGAAATCCTGGTATTCCCCATGGGGAAAAGGATTGTGGTTTTCTCTGATCTTGCGTCCAAAAGTCAATTCGTCAATTTCCCAATTGAATGGAATGGGCGTTCTCTCTCTGGCTCAACTCATCGAAAAAAAATTTGATTTCATGCCCCAAATCAAAGAGCCGAATGATCTATTATTTAAAAATAAAAAGCTGGCAGGTGTCCTTGTTGAAACATCAAGAAGCCAGCGTTCGATAAGCCATGTTGTATTGGGTATCGGGTTAAATGTGAACCAAAAGAGAAGGGATTTTATCCCTTCATTGAGAAATCAAGCCATTAGTCTACAGATGGTGACGAATCAAGTTGTCGATCGATTAACACTTCTGAGTGATTTATTAGTCCAATTGGAAAAGAATTATTTTTTACTGATAAATCAAAAGGTTGATTTTACTGTCCATCCATTCAATTTGTCAGGTTGTCATCCAATCAAAAACGAAGTGGGAGTTCACCATGCTGCTGGTCGTTGATATAGGCAACACAGAAACCGTGATCGGACTGTATGAAGAAGATCGTTTGAAAGTGCATTGGAAACTTTCCAGTCAAAAGTATCGTACATATGATGAGTGTTGGGTGCTCCTCAAAGTGTGGTGTGAAGCCAGCCATGTCACTCCCTCATCTATCAAGGGCGTTGTCATATCCTCCGTGGTTCCTTTTTTAACGGGTGTTTTTGAGAAAGTATCGAGGGAATACCTGGGCATAGAGCCGCTGCTCATTACCGCAGCAATCGATACGGGCCTTACGATTCTCTATGAAACACCTCTCAGTGTTGGAGCCGACCGCATTTGTAATGCTGTTGCGGGTTTCACGCATTACGGGGGGCCTCTCATTGTGGTTGATTTTGGAACGGCGACCACATTTGATGTGGTATCCGAGAATGGAGATTATATCGGAGGTGTTATTGCTCTGGGTTTGACTGGTGCTTCAGAGGAACTTCATCGCGTGGCTGCAAAACTGCCAAAAGTGGATCTTGTGTTCCCTCCATTTGTGGTTGGGAAAACAACTGAAACCAGTATGCAGTCGGGTATTATGTGGGGGGAGGTTGCACTCGCGGACGGATTGATTGAAAAAATTATAGCAGAGATGAATTGGACAAATGTCCACGTGATTGCCACGGGAGGTTTGTCATCTGTTATTGCTAAGAAATCAAAGAAGATAGAGAAAATAGATCCCTATTTAACATTGGAAGGCATGAGATTACTATATCGGCGTTTCAATGAGAGATGCCGTCAAAGGAGGTGAAAAAGAATGGCTTTGGTCAAAGAAGTCAATGAGAAGGTGTATAAGATCATCGGATCATGCATGGAAGTGCATCGTGTCCTCGGCCCTGGATATCCGGTAGATTTTTACAAGAAAGCATTGGAAGTTGAACTCAAAGAAAAAGAGCTCACGTTTGAAACGGAAAAAAGTCTGGATATAAACTATAAAGAAATAGAGGTCGGCAAACAAACAATCGATTTCTTAATCAGTGGTGATGTGGTATTGATGATTCGTTCACAGGATTCTCTTAAAGATATCGAAATTCAACAGATACTCCGCTGTCTCGCAATAACCGAAAGCTCCATTGGTGTATTGGTCAATTTTGGAAACGTCAAAATTCAGTATAAGCGCGTTTTGCCGAATTATCAGCAGAAGGATATGCGTAAAGAACCCTATCGATCAGTTGGATATCGTGAAATTGGCAAAACAAGAGAAGGTAATCCGGTTGTCTGAATCAGGATGATGTGAGATCCATTGCATGTGTAAAGGTTACAGGATTTTTATTGCTGGGATCATTCAAGGCTCGAAACAGGGTCTGGATGTCCATGATCAAACCTATCGTTATTCTATAAAAAATATTTTGAAGGAAAAGTTCCCGAATAGCACCTTATTTTGTCCGGTGGAGAACCATCCCAATTCCACTTTGTATGATGATAAAAAAGCCAAAACTGTTTTTTTCAAACATTTAGACATATTGAGGCAGTCACATGGCCTGATTGTATATCTTCCGGAGGCCAGTTTGGGGTGTGGGATCGAGATGTGGGAATCCTATCAGCGTAAAATGGTAACCGTGACGATCAGTTCTATGATCACCAACTGGGTGGTTCGGCTCCTTTCAGACAAGGTCTGCGAAACAATGGATGGTTTCAGAGATTTTATTGAATCCGGTGAAATGGGGAAGCTGCTTTATTCTCGCTTTCCGGAAGTGAAAGAAGGATAATCATGGAGATTTATAATCGATGAAGAAGTGGACGTTTCATTTTGTTTTAATGGGTACCCTTTTAATCACCTTGTCTTTATGCCAGGCACAACTGCCCGATCATATGGGAAGGGCAGTGAATGATTTTGCCGGTGTGATTTCATCAAACGATGAACAACAAATGGAAGCTCTGTCAAGGGAAGTACTTCAAAAAACAGGTGCAGCCATTGTTGTCGCAACGGTTGAGAATATGGGAGGACTGTCTGAAGAAGAATATGCCGTACAGCTTTTTCAAAAGTGGAGGATTGGTCAGGCAGGGGAAGATAGGGGTCTTCTTATCTTATTGGCTGTGGAGGAACGGCGGATTCGCATTGAGGTTGGATATGGACTCGAAGGGTTAATTCCCGATGGTGTTGCGGGAGAGATTCTAGATCAATATGCAATTCCCGATTTTCAGAGTGGAGAGTATGGTCAAGGACTCTATCGAAGCATGTTGGCAGTGGCTGATATGATTGCCAAAGATGCAGGTGTGCAGATTACGGGGAGCCAAAGTGTCGTGCAACGGTCTGGTTCTGAACAAGAAAGGGGAGGTAGATTGGGGGGGATTTTCATGGTCATTGTTTTTATCTTTTTGATGATTGTCACAAGAGGGAGAATTCTACCCTGGATCCTTTTAGGCATGATGTCGGGGGGCAGAGGAGGTGGTTTTAAGGGAGGGGGTTTTGGAGGAGGTTTTGGGGGATTTGGTGGAGGTATGAGTGGGGGTGGAGGAGCTTCGCGTGGATTTTAATGGAAGTATTTTATCATAGATGATCAAACAGGATGAGATTGGAGGCATCAGATGAATACAATGTCCCAAAAATTGAAAGAGATTGTGGATCGATTTACAGAAGAAATCAAGGGACTCTTTGATAAAGAATTGGTTTCGATTATTCTTTTCGGCAGCGCAGCAACGAAAGATTATATGCCAAAGAAATCGGACATTAATTTTCTCGTTGTTTTAACCGAAAAGGGTATTGCGCAAATTGAGGCTGTCCAGAAATATATTGATCGATGGAAAAAGCGATCAATTGGCATTCCCCTATTTTTAACAAAGGTGTATATTAAAAATTCTCTCGACAGTTTCCCCATCGAGTTTCTTAATATGAAGTCCGCATATGAGGTCGTTTTTGGAGAAGATGTCTTGAAGGATTTGACAATCAATCGAAAGGACCTCAGGCTTCAGTGTGAGCGGGAATTGAAAGGGAAGTTGCTTTTGTTGAGGCAAGAATTTGTCATGACACGCGGGAAAAGTAAGGCGTTAAGGCAGCTTATTCATAGTTCTATAATTACGTTTGTATCGATTTTCAGGGCGCTTCTTTATCTGAAAAATCAGGAAATACCCGAAACCAAGTATAAGATTCTGATGGAAACCTGCAGGGAGTTTGAATTAGACGGAGGACTTTTTTCAATCCTGATATCTTTGAGGGGAACTCGGGTTAAACTGAGTCAAGATCAATTGGGAGAAAAATGCCGAAGATATATTGCTGAAATACAAAAATTGAGTGAATCGATTGATCGGCTAAAATTGTGAATAATGAAAAAACAAAGAGGAGGATGGAATGAGCAAAGGTGCGAAAATTGGAATCGGTATCCTAATTGGGCTGGTGGTTATCGTTTTAATCATCTATTCGAGTGTTCGCAATATGTATAATGGATTCGTCCAATTAGATGAAAATGTCAATGTGAGCTGGTCACAGGTTCAGAATGTTTATCAGAGACGATTCGACTTGATTCCGAATCTGGTTGAAACAGTCAAAGGATATGCTGAACATGAACAGGAAACGTTTCAAGCTGTTACCGAAGCCCGTTCCCGGGTGGGCGGTGTAATCAATCTGGATGCTGCTGATTTAACACCGGAAAACTTGGCACAATTTCAGTCTGCCCAGGCGGGATTGAGTAACGCCCTTCAACGTCTCATGGTGGTTGTCGAGAACTATCCACAATTAAAGGCCAATGAGAATTTCATCCGGCTTCAGGATGAATTGGCCGGTACGGAAAATCGGATAGCCACAGAAAGAATGCGGTTTAATCAAGCTGTTCAGCAGTATAACAGCACCATCCGACGGTTTCCTCAGATGATTTTTGCAGGCATGTTTGGATTCACGCAGAAAGCCTATTTTGAAGCGGCTGAGGGAGCAGAGGAAGCGCCGCAAGTGCAGTTTTGATCCTAAAATTGTAGAGGCATGACATGTCATGCCTCTACAAAGACAATAAATATCGATGGAATTGTTACAGAACAAATATCGGGTAAAATCCGAACGTTTTCCCCATCGGGATTATGGTTCAAATGGATTCTATTTTGTGACCATCTGTATAAAACAACAATAATATTAAATCATCAGTGACACGGCAATGTAAAAAACAGGATATTGATTATTTTGCCTGGCAATCCAGATTTTTTGATCATGTTATACGCGACGATCAATCTTTGAATCGCATAAGGGAATAACTCATTCATAATCCTCAAAAGTGGGAATACGATCGAGAAAATAAATATGCTGTTGTTGTTGAATGAAGTTCTGAGCGGTCTTTTCCAAAACAATTTTATTAAGGGGATCGAATAGAATTCATTCACAACATGCTTATCATTTTTAGGCAATCTTTTATCTGCAGTTGAGCTTTTCGTTCTGAAGGTATGTTCATCCCTTCGGACCTGATCAAAAAAAATTATCAATAAGAAAATGACGTGAGGCTTTTTATTTTGAAGCGCATCAGAATTCCCCATGTTTTTATTTTATTAACCAGTGTCATTCTTTTTTGCAGTGTACTTACCTATTTCATTCCATCCGGTGCTTATCAGCGGGAACAAAGGTCGTTTGGTGAACTGACACGGACAGTCGTCATTCCCGGAACGTACGAGAAAATTGCCAAGCATGTTTCATTGGAAGGGATTGTTTTCGGTGATCCGGTTGAAGATCAGGCCAGTCCTGTGAGCCTATTGGGATTTCTGACGGCCATTCCCAGAGGAATGGAAAGTGCTTCCGACATCATCTTTTTCATATTTATCGTTGGGGGTGTTTTTGGCATCCTTCAGCGGACGGGAACGATCACAGCTGTCATTCAGTCTCTCTTGTCCCGATTTTCCCATTCGGGTCCCCTGCTGACGGTTGTCCTGATGGTTGTGATTGGCATTGGCGGTTCAACCATTGGAATCGGGGAAGAGCTCATTCCACTGGTGCCGATTTTTTTGATTGTTTCTCAGAAACTGGGATACGACCGTATTTACGGTTTTTCTCTGGTATATCTTTCCTCAGCCATTGGATTTGCTGCGGCTACGACCAATCCGTTTACCGTCCAGATCGCCCAGGGGATTGCCGAAATTCCCCTGGGCAGCGGTATGCCGTTCAGGATCGGTTTTTTTGGTTTTTGTATGATTCTCGCTTTAATCTATCTCTTCCGATATGGATTAAAAATCCAGAAAGATCCAACCCAATCCTTTGTAGCTGGGGAAGATGATCCTATTTCGGAGGGACAACTCGAAAAAGAAACGCTGCGCGCTTCACATATATGGATTGTTGTCAGCTGCATGCTGATCTTTGTCATCGTCCTTTATGCTGTTCAGACAAAAGGATGGTGGCTGGCGGAGATGTCGGGTGGATTCCTGGCGATGGGGCTGGTGGCTACTTTTTTTTCAAAACTTTCCTTTTCAGAAGCTGTCGGATCATTTGTTGACGGCCTCAAAGACATGGTTGTTGCGGCGCTGGTCGTCGGATTCGCCAGGGGGATTCAGGTTGTTCTCATGGACGGTCAGATCATGGATTCGATTATCTATTATGCGGCGACAGTCCTGCGCCATTTTTCAAATATACTGGCCGCAGAGGGGATGCTGGTTTTTCAAAGCTGTCTCAATTTCTTTATCCCTTCCGGCTCCGGGCAGGCTGCAGTGACGATGCCGCTGATGGCGCCGTTGTCGGATGTGCTGGGTCTGACGCGCCAGACAGCGGTATTCGCCTTCACATGTGGGGATGGTTTCTCCAATATTGTTATTCCCACATCGGGCGTCTTGATGGCGATGTTGAGTCTGGCTAAAATTCCGTACGAAAAATGGTTGCGTTTTGTGTTTCCATTGTTTTTATTAATGATGTTGAGCTCAGCTCTATTTTTAGCTGTGGCTGTGTGGATTGGGTATTAGGGTGAAACTTCTGAGGAATGAATTAGAGTGATAAAAATACTTGTCACCCTGAACTTGTTTCAGGGTCTCGTGAATAGAGATGCTGAAATAATACTGAAATGAATTCAGCACAGAATTCAGCATGACAAATCTTTTTAATCATTTTTCAGAAGTTTCAAGATATTTTCTTAACTCAGCAGGAGATCATGCATCTGCAGAATAAAAAGTGAACAGTTTATAATTACAGGAGGGTGTCATACCTGAATTGTTCAATCAGGTATCCAGGGGTGGTGGTCCCCTCCCATAGATTCCCGCTCAAAACAATGCGGGAATGACACCACAGCACCCGGTTATTGTCATTGCTTCGTCCCGGAGCTTGTCCTGAGCTTTCGTTATTGGCGAAGGGCTCCTCTCAAAGACACATAAAATAAACTTCAAGTACCGCAGAGGCTCCTGCCTCTGTGGTATTAAGAAGATCGAATAGCAGTGGATTATTCTGAAAATAAAAGGAGGTGAGCGGTTTGTCTGCTTCGTGGTTAATGGCCATTGCGATCGTCGTATTTATCATCGGCTATCGTTTTTACGGGAAATTCCTGACAAGGCGGTTTGACGTCGATCCCCAAAAACAGACACCAGCACATAAAATGAGCGATGGGATTGATTATGTCCCGGCCAAAACGCCTGTGCTGTTGGGACATCATTTCTCATCCATCGCTGGTGCCGGACCGATTCTGGGCCCCATCATGGCCGCTGTTTTCGGTTGGGTACCAGTCTTTTTGTGGATACTGCTCGGCAGTCTGTTTATTGGCGGCGTGCACGACTTTTCTTCTGTCATGGCTTCGATCCGGCATGGGGGAAAGTCGATCGGTGAAGTGATCGAGGGGCACATTGGTCACGGCGTTAAGCAGCTTTTTCTTTTCTTTGCCTGGTTTACGCTCGTCGTTGTCATTGCCGTTTTCTGCAAGATTGTAGCGACCACATTCGAGCAGACGCCTTCAGCGGCGATGTCCTCTTTCCTTTTTATCATCCTGGCCATTCTATTTGGACTCAGCATTTACCGCTGGCGGGTTCCTCTGGGTATTGGTACTCTGGTCGGTGTCCTTTTTCTTTTAGCTTGCGTTTTATTGGGACTGCGTTTCCCAATTTATCTGACTGAAAATACCTGGATGGTGCTTCTGTTCGGATATGTTTTTATAGCCGCGGTCACGCCTGTGTGGATCCTTCTCCAGCCGAGGGATTTTCTAAACTCATTCCTTCTCTACTTTATTCTTATCGGAGGCGTGGTCGGTATTTTTGTGACCCATCCAACCATTCAACTCCCAGCGTTTACCCGTATAAATACCGATCTCGGTTTGATTTTTCCGATTCTTTTTGTGACGGTGGCGTGTGGAGCCATATCGGGATTTCACTCACTGGTCGCTTCGGGGACGACGTCGAAGCAGTTGAACAAGGAAACGGATGCGCTGCTCATTGGCTATGGGAGCATGCTGATCGAAGGGATCTTGGCCATCGTGGCACTGGTCTGCGCCGTTACCGTCGCGGGGATCGCACAGGAGAATTATTCGCAGTGGGTCAACAGTGAGGGGCCGATCAATATCTTTTCCAGAGGTGTGGGTTCGCTCATCGCCAGCCTCGGTATCCCCGAAAAGACGGGAATCACTTTTGCCGCTCTTTCCATTTCGGCGTTCTGTCTGACGACGCTGGATACAGCAACCCGGTTGGGTCGGTTCCTCTTTCAAGAAATTTTTCACAGTGATAAAAAATCCAATGTCCTCAGCAGCAACCGCTCTGTGGGTACACTGGCAACGATCGGCCTTGCAGCACTGCTGGCTTTTTCCGGAACGAGTACGACACTCTGGCCGCTTTTCGGTTCGGCCAACCAGCTTCTGGCCGCCATTGCCCTGCTGACGATTACGGTCTGGCTTGCCGAAATCCGGAAGAAAAACCGTTTTGTGAAATACCCGATGATATTTATGTTCGGCGTGACATTAACGGCGTTAGGTAGTCTCATCTATACCAATGTGGCGGAAAAGAATATTACGTTGCTGATTTTTGCTGTGTTGCTTTTTGGTCTTGCTTTTGTGCTGGTCATACAGGCGGCGAAAAGGCTGAAAAAACTGGAGATGAGGGTATCGTAAGAAAAGATGAAAACTGGTTTCTAAAACAGATGGTTGCTCTATTGACATAATATTGTAAAATATTTTCTATATGTAGGTTTAATTTTAACCATTTGTTTAAAAAGGCAATAAAATGGATAAAAAAGAACTTGATATGTTACTCAATCAAGGTGAGGGATACAAGATTGAATTCAAAGAAAGTATTGGGAATATCAATAAAGAAATTGTTGCATTTGCTAATTCTTCGGGCGGTAAAATATTTCTTGGAGTGACAGACGCTGGTCAAGTTCATGGTATTCAAACTTCCAATGAATTGAAATCCAGAATACAGGATATAGCCAACAATTGCAAACCTAAAATAGAAATTTCACTTGAGAGCTTTGAAAAAGTGGCTCCTCATGCGAATTTGTGCACCCAATTTGGCATATCTAAACC
>JAFGDT010000136.1 GCA_016931965.1 bacterium
GGTGATTATTTTATCATCAACGTACCGCCGGGAACCTATACACTTCAGGCCAGGATGATCGGTTATACCACTCAGAGTCAGACGGGCGTGGGTGTCAGTGTCGATCGGACGACGACGGTAAACGTCAGGCTTCAGCAGACCGTTCTGGAAGGCCAGGAAGTCACTGTGGTTGCCGAGAGGGAAATTGTTCCGATGGATGTTTCGGCGAGCCAGGTGGTTGCCACGGCTGAAGAGATTATAGAAATACCGCTTGTGCAAGACATTGGCGAGTTTCTGAATTTGCAGGTCGGTATTGAAGACGACATGATCCGAGGCGGCGGTCTTGACGGTGCCGGTTTTATGATGGACGGACTCCTGGTTGTGGACAACCGGACCAATTCCCCCATCATGGCAGTGAACCTCAGTGCCATTCAGGAGCTGAATGTAATCAAAGGCGGGTTCAATGCAGAGTACGGCAATGTGCGTACCGGGCTAATCAATGTGGTCACCAAAGAGGGTGATGTGCAGAAGTATAATGGTTCAGTCGATTTCAGATTTACTCCTGCCTACCAGAAACATGGAGGAGAAAATCTTTTTGATCCTGAAAACTTCTGGCTGAAGCCTTATCTTGATCCGGCGGTCTGTTATGTCGGCACAGCCAACGGGACCTGGGATGCCTATACCCAGCAACAAAATTTGTTATTTCAAGGTTGGAATTCGGTATCACAAAAATCATTGGAGGATATAGATCCTACCAACGACCAGACGCCGGACGAAGCCAGGGATCGGTTTATCTGGCTGACCCGGGCGCATGCGAAGTCGGAGTGGGATGTACCGGGTGCCAATGCGCTTCTCCAGAAATACGGCTCGTCTTTATCAGAGTATCAGTCGCTCTACGGCAGGGATAGTCATGAGACTACCTACGGCGACAAACCGGACATCAATCTCGATGTCAGTTTGAGCGGTCCCGTGCCGTTCATCGGCAAGTATCTGGGCCATCTCAACTTTTTCACCTCTTATAGGGCGAACTGGGATGCATGGGGTTCACCGATAGGACATAACAGCAGCTACTTTTTTGAGCAGAACCTTCAGCAAAAGCTGACGACCCGTCTTTCCGGCTCAATGAAATTGACACTGGAAGCTTTGTACGGCGAAATCCGCACATTTGGTCGGAGTAACAATGGTCTTTCTGAAAGCAACTATTACAGAAGCGGTGGATCGAATTCGGGTGGCGGTACCTCTGCATATTATCCGGCCTATTACCCGCCGTTTGATGTCTATCGGTCCATGATTGGTGTCTCTTTTGATCATGTTATCAGTCCCAGTACATTTTACACTGTCCGCATTTCCAACCTCCGTACTGCCAATACCGAATATGGTTCGTTGTATCCCGATCCTGAATTGGGGAGGGTTGTCTATGATGACAGCTACTGGACAGGCGATGTCCCGCTTCGCGATACGACACCCATTATGAATTTTGGTGCTGTAGAAATGGATGAGGCTCCGTACGGATTGTACTATCATTCGGTGAAGCTTATGGACAATGGCGCCTATTATGGTTCTCATGGGGCCGGAGCCCGGGATCTGGGAAGAGGCGTCTCCTTCAACATGAAATTTGATCTGACCAGCCAGGTGGATAAATACAACCAGGTTAAAACCGGTTTCGACTTTACCTATGACGACATTTACACGTTTTATGAGCAAATTCGATTTGAAGCTCCCGAAGAAGAAAAAAATGTGGAGTACAGCCATTATCCGTACCGACTCGGTGCTTATCTTCAGGACAAGTTGGAATTCGAAGGTATGATTGCGAATATTGGTCTGCGGCTGGATTACAATCAGCCCAATTGTGACTGGTACGATGTAGATCGTTATTCACCCTATTTCACAGTCGATTATAAAAATGTTTTCTTAACAGAGGCACCCAAACAGCCTGCAAAGGGGCATCTCAAAATCAGTCCCCGCCTCGGTGTGTCCCATCCTATTTCCTCCAATGCCAAGCTCTACTTCAATTACGGTCACTTTTATTCGATGCCGGGCACTGAAACGATGTATCGCATCTACTGGGGAAGGGTGACAGACGGTGTCCTGGGTATTGGTAATCCCAATCTCGATTTACCCCAGACAGTGGCTTACGAGCTGGGCTTGGATTACGATATCAGGAATATGTACCTGCTCCATGTGGCCGGATATTACAGGGATATTACGGATCAGACAGGCAGTGTAAGTTATATCAATTATGACGAATCGGTCGATTACTCCACATACGAGAACAGGAACTATCAGGATACGAGAGGTTTTGAGATCAGAATGGATAAGCGTTACGGAGCGTGGTGGACAGCTTGGGCGCAGTTCAATTATATGATTTCAACATCGGGGTATATTGGACGGACAACCTATTTTGAAGATCCAAACCGACAGAGAACCGAAGGATTGGACAATCCGCAGCTGAACCGGCCTGTTGCCCGGCCTTCTGCACGTGCCAATCTGCGTTTCACTACCCCTTCCGACTTCGGACCCACATGGGCTGGTATCAATCCTATTGGTGACTTTTCAATTAACTTTTTGTTCTCCTGGCAGTCTGGAAGAGTCACGACATATGATCCGCTCGAAACCCTTGAACTGCAGAATAATTTGAAATGGAAGGCTGATTATCGACTGGATTTGAGAATCAGCAAGCGGTTCAGAATAGCAGGATTGAATTTTAACCTCTTTGCGGATATCCAGAACCTGCTGGACAGCGAATTGTGGAGCACGGGTGCGTTTGAAACCAGTGATGACCAGGATCTTTATCTGAAATCATTACACCTTCCTATGTATGCGGCGAAAGAATACCAGGATGCGGGTTATCCGGACGATGGTTATACCGGTGAAATGAACGACAAACCAGGAGATCTCAGGAGTGATGACAAACCCTATATCAATGATCCCAATATGAACTACCGCATGTATACAGATGTGAGGCATGTCATCCTGGGGATTGCAATTGATTTTTAAAAGCAAAGGAGCAGAGTTATGAAAAAGACTTATTTTATCGTTACAGTAGGGCTTCTGATCCTCCTGCTTGCCTGTAATTTGGCCAATGCCACCGTCACCCGGTTTATCAAGGTGGGTCGGATGTGGGCAAAGATACTGGATAATGCTCAGTTTGCAGAAACCAGCAGCCAGGAAAATGTCATGTGGTATTATACGAAACGGGGATTTCAGTCCCAGGTCGTAAACTGTATCGGTACACGTTTTGGTGTGGAAAACTGGACGGATGAAAATGGAACCGTATGGCCCGTCAAATTGGCGGGTGCGCCTTACGGTACGGCCGATAACTTCCAAAACTGGCATGAAATGCCCTATCCGGGTGAGGAGGATCTGACGCTTAAAAGATATTGGAGGTATACACCTCCCACAATTGTGGTGGATGGTTTTTATTATCAGGAACCTTTTCCATTGAAAGGAGACGAAGTTGACCCGAGTAAAATCCCTGGAACAGCGGATGTCATGATCGAATCCTATGTAGGGACCTGGATCGGGCTGGAAGTCAAAGCCCGAACATTTTCCTGGAGTCAAAAGAATCATGATGATTATATCCTTCATGACTGGACCTTCACCAATACGGGCAACATCGATACAGATGATGAGATAGAACTGAATAATACGCTGACCGGTCTCTACGTCATGAGGCAACAGGAGATTTTTCCCTTTCGATATAACGAATGGAGTGAATTTTATGGTGAGAATATATCAGATACATTGAAAATCATGTATTCTTCTCCGAGCCGTCGGCAAAGGGATTCGGAGGATCGATATGGTATTGGAAGCGACAGGTTGATCAGCGGGCAGGACAGGGTCGATCAGCCGAGTCAGACGTTTGTGGGAGAGGGCTCTGTGTTGGTTCCCAAATCTTATACCGATCCGACAGACGATCCGTCCCAGCCCAGGATGCACGCTGTACACGGACCTGACGATTTGTGGATAAAACAGGAATCGGGTAGAAGACCCGAAAGCGATTGGCTTTTGGTCTATCAGATTATGCAGGAGGGCTATCGTTCGGTCAATCCATGTCTCTATATGAATGAAGCTTTTCCGGAAGCGGACGTCTATCCCAATACCGCCCATGATGTGGAATTTCCCAAAAGAGGGAAAGCCTATATGGAAGATTGGGACTGGTGGTTCTGGCATCAGGTGATGGAAAATGCCAGCGGGCCTTATGACCTGCCGATTGGGGAATCTCTGCGTTTTGTATGGTCTATGGTGGGGGGTGCTCTTGATCCAGAGTCAGCGTGGGATGTATACGAAGACTGGGATGACGGCACCTGCACATGGCCTGCCTGGGAAGCCGGCGGAGCCAATGATTTGGGTGATTATTATCCTACATTTGCCGATTTTCCGGAGATTGCACCCACGGCGAATGATCAGGCAAAAGACCGCTGGATCGCAACAGGCAAGGATTCTCTGTTTAAAAACAATTATGCGGCAAAATGGGCCGTTGAGCACGATTACAATGTGCCGATTCCTCCACCACCACCCTCTATCGAAGTGACTTCCCTGCCGGATCGGGTACGCGTAAGCTGGGGCAACGAATCGGAATCGGCAGCCGATTTTGCGGGTTACAGAGTTTATCGGGCAAGCGGTTTCTATCATTATTACAGATACCAGGGAGTCGAGATGGGCAAATGGGAAAAAATTTATGAAGTCACAGGAACCGGCACCCATCACTACGACGATGAGACAGCAGAACGCGGCACAGCCTATTATTACTATGTGACGGCTTTCGACAATGGAACGCAGAATGGACAGGATGCACACGGCAACAATGAAGTTCTTGAAAGCGGGCAATACCTCAACATGACCACCGCTCCTGCTTATTTGACCCGTCAGCCTGGAGAATCTCTTGAAGACATTCAGGTTGTTCCCAATCCCTATAACTTCCTGGCCGCAGAGATGAATTACCCTGGTGAACCCAATAAAATCATGTTCCTCGATTTACCCCTGGAATGTACCATCAAAATTTATACGGAAACGCTTGATTTGATCAAAACAATCGATCATTACGGTTCAGGCGATGAAGCATGGGGTATAACGAATATGGATCATATGACAACCGAAACCGGACAGCTAGTTGTCAGCGGACTTTATATTGCCCTTTTCGAGACGCCCGACGGACAAAGTACTATACGGAAATTTGTCATCGTGAGGTAATTCAACCTATGATCAATTATCCAGGATTTTTCTCAGTTTTTTGAGATGTGGTTCTGGATTGAAAGGAGATAACATGAAAAAATTGACTTTAATTATCACAGTGATCTTTCTCTGTATAGCGTTGATCATGCCCGCCGATGCAAAAATGAAAAAGCTGGCCCAGACGGGAATGAAATTTTTAGATATGGATGTGGTTCCCCGGGCGATAGCGATGGGTGGATCTTATATGATGGTCGGCGATGATGCCACTGCTCTTTTTTATAATCCTGCAGGGATTGCGTATACGGGGAACAGTATCGATTTTTTTGCTTCTCAAACACAGTGGGTCGCCAATATTTCCTATACAGCCGGCGGTTTGTTAAAAAATCTGGGTAATCTGGGTACTTTTGGCGTCAGCATGATTTACTGTGATTATGGTGATGACATTCAGGGCACCCGAATTACATCAACAGAAAAAGGGTATGAAAAAACAGAAATGATCGATGTCGGCGCTTGGGCGGTCGGGGTTGCCTATGGTCGACGGTTGACGAATAAATTCTCGGTCGGCGGCCAGATTCATTATGCGACTCAGAAATTGGGAACCAGTGTCATCTCGGAAGGAACGCCGGCCAAGGAGAATAAAGTGGATGGCATCACATACGATTTCGGAACGATATTTTACCCCGGTTTCAAGAGTCTCCGGGTAGGCATGTCCATTCGGAATTACTCGGCCGATTTTGAGTATGAAGAAGAGACGTTCCAGGCACCACTGACTTTCACTATTGGTGCTGCGATGGATGTGATGGATTTTTTGGGTGAGCATGAAAATGCCTTGCTTCTGTCTATCGATGCACTCCACCCCCGTGATTACACCGAGAGATTGAACATCGGAGCCGAGTTTCTCTTGATGGATATCATTGCGATTCGAGCAGGTTACAGGTCTAATTATGATGAGGAAGGCCTGACATTGGGAGCCGGTTTGAATTATTCGCTTTCAGGGTTGAGTGTAAAATTCGATTACGCATACAGTCCGATGACGAGTTTTGATGTGGTGAACCGGTTCTCTATCGGTATTGGATTGTAGAATATCGTTTCAGAATGGATTCTGAATACCGTTCTGTATTCGTGATGTATATTGTACCCCGGTTGTTCTGCATAGGTCCAGCCGGGGTACCGCGTCGTTGAAAAAGAAAAACCTAATTTGATAAATCGTTGACGAAAGGAGTCAGAAGTATGAGTGAAAATGAGAAGAAAGATAATAAGAAGGGGTCGACCCTGTCTCGGCGCAACTTTTTGGGAGCGGCAAGTACGGCAGCCGCTGCGTTCACGATTGTTCCGCGCCATGTTCTGGGTGGAGCCGGCTATCAGGCTCCCAGCGACATGGTCAATGTGGCCGGAATAGGTGTGGGGGCAAGAGGGTTGGATGATATACGAGGTATCGCTGATGAAGATGTACCCATTGTAAGGCCGATGCGAACCAATACGGGTCAACCTTATAGTCCTGAGGAAATTGCTGCTCGAGAGGCCCGAAATGCACAACGGGCTGCAGAACGTGCTGCACAGCCACAGCAGAGTGGTCAACAGCAGCAAGTGCAACAGCAGCAAAGGCCGCCGAAGAAACTCGCCAACATCTATGCCTTATGTGATGTGGACCTGGACTTTGCGGCTTACGTTTTTGCGGGTTATCCGAAGGCAAAGGTCTATCAGGATTTCCGCAAGATGCTGGATAATGAGAAGGAAATCGATGCAGTTACAATCGCCACACCGGATCATACCCATGCGGTTATTGCTGCGTATGCCATGAGAATGGGGAAACATGTCTATGTTGAAAAACCGATGTGCAAAACGGTATACGAAACCCGAAGACTGCGTGAAATTGCCCAGGAGATGAACGTGGTAACACAAATGGGGAATCAGGGGCATGCAACAGAGGCTGAACGAATAACAGTCGAATGGATTAGAGACGGAGCTATTGGTCTTGTTCGAGAAGTGCATCTATCGACAAACCGGCCAATCTGGCCGCAAGGTGACATTCCACGTCCACCTGGTGTCCCGGTGCCCAAAACATTGGATTGGGATATATGGTTAGGACCTGCTCCTGTAAAGCCTTATAATCCAGATCTTTGTCATTTTGTATGGCGTGGATTACGAGACTATGGGACTGGTGCCATGGGTGATATGGGTGCGCACATATTTGATGCTCCAATCTGGTCGCTTAATCTTGGTTTGCCTACCAAAATTCAGGCGAGCTCGACTCCGTTTAACGATGAATATTGGCCGATTGGTGAGATGGTTACCTATGAGTTTCCCGCCCGCGGTTATCAGCCGTCTGTAAAAATCACATGGGTTGATGGTGGACTCAAGCAGGTTCGGCCACCTGAATTGGCGGACGGCCTTCGAATGCAAGATGACTTGTACATAGGAGACAAAGGTGTCCTTATACATAGTGCCGGAGATTCAGGCAATCCTTCGCCACGACTTATACCCGAGTCGGCCATGCAAGCCTATGAACTACCTGAAAAATGGTTGCCAAGAACGGGTGATATCTACGAAGATTGGATTGATGCGATTAAAAATGGTAAAAAGTCTTGCAATGATTTTAAAATTGCAGGTCACTTGACCGAAATTATGCTTTTGACAAATGTTGCCGTACTTACCGCTCGTTATAATACGACTTTGGAGTATGATGGAGAGAACATGCAATTTACCAATCTTCCTGAGGCCAATGAATTTCTCCATTATGAATATCGGAAGGGCTGGACTCTGTAATCAAATTGAATAGATAGAAATCATTTCATTATTGAGGATAATGAAATCCTCAATACAAATTTTTTCTATTTTATAAGGAGTATATTACACCGTCCAGAAATTACATTTTTGGACGGTATTTTTTTAGTAATTTTGTTTATTTTTAAGAAAACGATTATTATTCGTTATTAATAATTGTTTGATTCTCAGTTATATCTATATCCATTAACTTTTTATGTTAAAATTTCCAAATAGTATCACGTTGTAAATTGGATTGCATTTTGAATAAGTGATTTTTTTATACAACTATTTATAGACAATTGTTGAACTGTTTAGCGATTACGATTTTAAAAATATCTATCGGAAAGCACCGGTGGCCATACCTGGGCTAACTGGCGGATTTATCTTTCCGAACTGGCACCATTGCTATTTAAATAACTAGGAGGGTATGATGGAAAATGCAATGTCGCGCAGGAAGTTTTTGAGAAAAACATCACTCAGTACAGCAGGGCTTGCCTTGTCGCTGGGATCGGTTAAATCCCGAAGTGGA
>JAFGDT010000137.1 GCA_016931965.1 bacterium
ATGCGGTATTAGCACCGGTTTCCCGGAGTTATTCCCCACTCAAGGGTAGGTTGCCTACGTGTTACGCACCCGTGCGCCAGTTTACTATTCCAATCGAAATCGGAAATTCTCCTAAACTTGCATGTGTTAAGCACGCCGCCAGCGTTCGTCCTGAGCCAGGATCAAACTCTCCGTAGTAAAATACTCATTTTTAAAAGAATTAACTACTTATCAATATTAAAGGCCGTGCACGTGAATTTTTCAAAGAACACAAATACCCTATTTTTCGCAAACAATAATATATACAAAGCATTTTTAAAAGTCAAGTATAAAAAGGAATTTCCAAAATATTCATTGTGCATAACATTATTTATTCTTTTATTCAATTGAAAAATCTTGATTCTGCATATTTCTATCAGAAATCATTTCTATTTTTACAAAATGCTTAAGCATGAGCCGATGAATACGACTCTTTATTCCGTCTGAAAGATATGCAGCCATGTCCGGATGTACTCTTAATACGAACCGTCTCTTACCACTACGCGATTTCATGAGTTGAATCTTTCGTTCTATTTTTGTGATGATCGTGTTTTTCGCCGGAATCCTTCCCAATCCACTACAGGATGGACAAGGTTCGCTATAGCGATATAAAAGACTCGGACGCACACGCTCACGGGTCATTTCTACAAGACCAAAATCACTCATGGGGAGTATATCAAAAGCTGCGCGATCCTTTTTCAGTTCCTTTTTTAAAGTTGAAACAACCTTCTTTCGATTTTTATCCGTGGTTAAATCGATAAAATCAATAACAATGATGCCACCAATATCGCGCAAACGAAGTTGATGTGCGATGGCGCAAGCAGCCTCTAAATCGGTTTTTAATGCATGAAGTTCGTGGTCTTTTTCTCCAATGGACCGACCGCTGTTTACATCAACAACCATCATCGCTTCTGTTTGGTCAAAAATAATATACCCACCACCTTTCAGCCAAATTTTTCTGGACAGGCTTTTTTGAATTTCATCTTCAATTTTATACTTATCAAAAATCGGTATTTTCTCTTTGTAAAGTTCAAGTCGAGACAACAAACTGGGTGAAACATCTCTTAAATACCCTTTTATTTTTCTGTGAAGTTTTCTATTATCAACCATCAAATGATCAATATCGGGGGAAAACAGATCACGAATAATACTGGAAGCCATCTCCATATCTTTATGAATCAGCTTTGGAGCAGGATATTTTTTCACCCTTTCTTCAATCTGTTTCCACACTTTTAGCAATCCATCCAAATCCGATCTCAAGGTTTGTATATCTTTACCCACTGCCATTGTTCGGACAATCAATCCAAATCCTTCAGGTCTTATACTTCTCGCCAATCGCCGAAGCCGATTGCGTTCTCTGATATTACCGATTTTTCTCGAGACACCCACATTATGATCGTGAGGTACAAGGACAAGAAACCGGCCTGGTAGAGATACAAGTGATGTCAATCGCGTTCCTTTTTCACCGATAGGCTCCTTAATAACCTGAACCAATATCTCCTGACCAGATCGTAATATGATACCCTCTTTATTTTTATTTCTTTTTTTATCGTATTTATTTGTTGTGAATATTTTGGCCTTCTCTGAGAAAACATCATATGCTTTCCCAATCTCAGCAAAGGGGAGAAAACCATTCTGACCCAATCCAATATCAATAAAGGCCGCTCCAATTCCTTCAACTACATTTTCAACTTTTCCGTAATAAATATCTCCAACCATCCGTTCATTTTCCGGTTGCTCACTATAAAGTTCAACCAATGTGCCATCTTCCAAAAGAGCAATTCGAATTTCACTTAAGGAGGAGTTGGTAATAATTTCTTTTTTCATTTCATTTTCCTATTCAATATCAAGAGGGGATATCCAAGTGCCCTGTTTATCAATATACAATCCTGTTCTTTCCACCCTTCTATTCATCATCAAATTTCCAAAATCGGAAAATACAGCCTGCATGACCTCATCCAACCTGGGTGTTCCCTGAAGTCCAAATCGCACCACCAACCGAATCCCCTTACCATTTTGGGACATTTCTACAACAGAATCTCTGATATCCAACTCTTTCACATTTTTTCCCCGATGAACCATTACACAATGTGCATTTTTTTTCATAAATTTACCAATAAAACTATCCATATCCTCTTTATTGTATTGATCCCCCCACTCCACAAAATAGGAAGCCAAATCAATTGAACGATTCAAAGGAGAGAGTTTTCGCAAAAAAAACTTATGTTCAATAATTTCCAATCCCAACGGGAGGTAACGATTCATCTTGCTTTTAAAATCCCGATCGACATAATCCATTACATCTAAATCCAGATACTCTGCCTGACTGGTAAAACCGAGTGGAAGCGGAGGACACGTTCCCATTTTGGGATGACGATGATAACCTTGAGAATAAACCAACGGCACATGGGCTCTCCTCAATGCTCGAGTGAAAATTCGGATTAAATCCAAATGAGATGTAAAACGGACTTCATCACCTTTCCGATACCGCAGACGTAACTTCATTTTCATTGCGGATTTCACACCATGTTTTATTTTTCGTCCATAGATCAATTCCTTCGATTGCTGTGCAGGGGATCGTGTAGCTGTTCTGCCTGATGATATGAATACTTTACACTGAGGATGTTCCAATAATCCACAACCTATACATTGCGTGAATCTGCAATCTTCTGTAAGCATTTCTGATAAAGCCCGTTCCTTTTCCTGGATCAAATAGGTTTTAGTAACACCTTTATCAAGATGATCCCACGGAAGCGGATCCTGAATATTTCTTTTTCTGGTATAATCTTCAATGGAAATGCCGCTCTTCTGAAATGCCCGTATCCAGTGATCGTAGCAAAATTGATCAGACCATGCATCGAACTTGGCTCCCTCTTTCCAGGCCTGATAAATAACCTCGCCAATGCGTCTATTACCTCTTCCGAGAACGGCTTCTAACTGGGAAACCTGAGGATTGCGCCAGCTCATATTGACTTCTGGCCATTTTATTTTTTCTTTTAACAAAAAGATCTTTTTATTCATGATTTCGAGACTATCCTGAGATTCCCACTGAAAAGGTGTATGGGGTTTGGGCGAGAATGGAGATATGGAAACGACAATCTCTTTCCTACCATATTTTCTGCCTATCTTTACCGCCTGCCAAACGACATTAACAATACCCTGAATATCTTCCATGGTTTCCGAGGGCAGACCGATCATAAAATAGAGTTTCACTCGGGTCCAATTCCGCTTAAAACCCATTTCCACTGCGTGCAATAGATCTTCTTCTTGAATATCTTTATTAATGACATTTCTCAATCTCTGTGTTCCGGCTTCCAGAGCAAATGTTAAACTGGTCCGTCTCAAACCGTCGACAAGGTCTATCATTTCCGGCGTAAACGAATCGGCCCGAAGAGATGGGAATGAGATTGAAACCTCTTTATCACAAAAAGTCGTTTTCAATTTGTATAAGAGTTTGGATAAATCAGAATAATCAGAAGCAGAGAGTGAGAGCAGAGAGATCTCATCATAACCTGTATTTTCAATAACTGTCTTTGCCTCTTTGATCAAGTCGTCCACACTTTTCTCCCGTATGGGGCGGTAGATGATTCCGGCATTGCAAAATCGACATCCCCGTGTGCATCCCCTCATGATTTCCATTGAAAATCGGTCATGAATCACTTCAATCAAAGGCACAAGCGGTTTGCATGGATAATTTATAGGTAAAAGAGAATCCAGTATTCTTGCTCTTACTTTGGAACGAATCTGCTCCGAATTTGGTATCACACATGTAAAGGATCCCTTAGGACTCAACGCTTCGGAATAATGAGAAGGGATATAGACACCATCAAGCTTTGATAGTGTTTTGAGTGTTTCTTCTCGATTGATTCTATTCCTTTTCGATTGTCGCACAACATCTGCAATTTCAGTGACAACCTCTTCCCCATCTCCTAAAACGACAGCGTCCAAAAACCGTGCCAGGGGTTCTGGATTAAATGCACAGGGCCCTCCCGCAATGACAATGGGATCTTTGTCTTTTCTCTCTCTGCTTCTCAATGATATACCTGCAAGATCAATCATATTGAGGACATTCGTATAGTGAAGCTCATACTGAAGAGAAAATCCAAGAATGTCAAATAAACGAATCGGTTTTTTGGATTCCAAAGAAAAAAGAGGAATCCTGGCTTGTCTCATCTTTTGCTCCATATCAATCCACGGAGCATAAACCCGTTCAGCTGCAATCCAATCAAACCGATTCAGTATATGGTATAATATGGACATACCGGTATGGGACATGCCGATCTCATAGACATCTGGAAAAGCCAATGCAAAGTGGACTTCCATATTTTGCCACTTTTTTCGAATGATGTGTATTTCATTCCCCAGATATCTGCCGGGACGCGTCACATCTGGAAGCACTGAATCTAACTTTTGTTCGATACTTTCCACAAAATATCCCCTATTATCTACATGATAATTTATAAAAAGATATCCATTACTGCAAGCAGATAATGGGATGATGGTTGAATGACCATTCACAAAAGAGTTACATCGTATAAACAGCCGTTTGGAAGATAAAAGAATTTAGGACTTGACTTTTTCAAAATAAATGATAAAATAATAACAACTTGAATAAATATGATAAAAAGGAGTTGAATGAAACGAAAATTAGGAAATTACAGGAAGATTGTCGGGGACGAAATCATTTCGATGATATATAAAAAAGCCCGAAAATTTTACGGAAAACACATACTGCATATCAATTCTACCTATCAGGGTGGTGGTGTGGCTGAAATGCTGCAGACCCTCGTCCCTTTAATGAATGATGTCGGAATCGATACAGGTTGGAGAATACTTCATGGAAATCCCGATTTTTTCTCAATTACAAAAAAATTCCACAATTCATTACAGGGAGAACCTTTAAATTTTACCGAAATTAAGAAAGAACTCTATACTCAGGCTAACGAATCCTTTTCAGTTTACACACACATCGACCACGATTGCATTATTGTACACGATCCACAACCCTTACCACTGATCCAGTTTTATAAAAAAAGTCAACCCTGGGTGTGGAGGTGTCATATCGATCTATCCCATCCGGAACCCAAATTGTGGGATTTCTTAAAAAATTTCCTTCTCAAATATGATATCATGATTGCATCGAGTAAAGAATACATGAAAGATGATCTACCGATCGAGTATCGCATCATTCCTCCTGCAATTGATCCACTCTCAACAAAAAATAAAGAAATAAACAATGGTATTGTGCAAAAGACGCTTGAAAAATTTGGTATCCCGAATGACAAGCCCCTCATCACTCAAATCTCCAGATTTGACAAGTGGAAAGATCCACTGGGTGTATTGGAGGTATATAATAAGGTTAAAGAAAAAGTAGATTGTAGACTCATTCTCTGCGGTAGCATGGCTATGGATGATCCTGAAGGACTGGAGATATATGAACAGGTAAAAACCTCGGCAAGACAATTAATCAAAGAAAATAATGTGATTCTCATCACAGTGGAAAACAACCTACTCGTGAATATTTTACAGCGGATTTCCAACGTGATTATTCAGAAATCAATCAAAGAGGGATTCGGACTCTCTGTAACGGAAGCCCTTTGGAAATCAAAACCTGTCGTGGCTTCAAATATTGGTGGCATTCCCTTACAAATTGAAGACGGTGTTAATGGATTCCTACTTGAACCTGATGATACGAAAGGATTCGCAGAAAAAATTATCGAAATTTTACAGAATTCCAGCCTGGCAAAGGAAATCGGCAAAAAGGGGAAAAAAACAGTAAAAGAAAAATTCCTCATCACGAGATTGCTGTCAGACTATCTGGACCTGTTGGGCCAATTCTGGACATGTCCAGTTATTTATAATGGAAATGAACAATGAAATCCGAGTTTCTCGAAATAGAGCAAGCCCTTCCCAAATACGATCTCCATCTCTCCACACATAAAATTCATGACCTGCTCAATGAAATAGAAAAAGCACAACAATATTTTCCTGTAGGTGAACAGCAAGCGCTCATCATCAAGCTCCTCTGTGACTGGCAAACGAATAAAGGTGAAAAAATCATTACAGCAACATCAGAGGCATGTCGCCTTGAAGGGGGCATCTGCGTAACAACATTCGGAGTGCTCAGTGTAGACTGGCCAGGTCTTTTTGATGCTTGTTCAGGTGTTATACACGCTATGGGATGGAATATATACTTTATTAAGGGTATTTCATTAGTCGTTAACAAAGAGAAATTGGGCATAATCCTCATCGGTATTAAAACCGACAAGAAAGTTTCTCACAAACGTCTTATCGGTCAGACACAGACCATTCTATCAAGAATTCACCGGGCTGCAGTGGGAACAAGTGCAAAAACCTATCTTATATCCGAAGAAATCCAGAAACTTGAAATCTACAGCAGGGTGATCGCCCTCATTGAGACAATGTATAAAGGAGAAGATCTGCACGAAATCATTGGTATGAATGGTGAAGCGGTAAAATATTTTGCTGCACGTTCGAGAGATTATATCGAGAACAGAAAAATTGAAGATATAGCCAAACAAATTATACTCAATTACACATTGATGAAAGCCGTTCACCAGGGTAGCAACATTCAACTGGATATCTCAAATTTTACAACACAGACAGAAGGGATTTTCACAGGTGTAACAGTAGCAGGTCCCACGCATATGTTACATCTGGAAGACTGTTTGAAGACAATCGAATTGGTGATACCCAACTTTCAGTTAAAGCATAACCGAGAATTCTCAACGGAAAAAGGCATTTCTCTATATCGTATCGAATTTATCGATTCTACAAACCATCCACTCAGTGAATTGGAACAAAAACGTCTAAAAAAAGCATTTTCTACAATGGTGCTCAATAAGCAGCGTGACAGGGCTCAATGGATCGAGTCCATAGGAGGATTTGAACAATACGCCAGAGCCATTATCCCCCTGCTCGTTCGTGAAACACAGAGTACAGATAAAACACAGGTTTACATCAGTGTTGGCCATTCAACTGATCTTTTTATCGACTTTAAAGTGATCATTGTGATTCCCAAAACGAAAGATGCTCGGAAAAAACTGATGACCAAGACGGTCAATCATCTCGAAACTGTCTCGGGTATCCACATTCTTCGTGTAAAACCCCCCAAAACATTTGGATCTACAGAAGTATTTATCCTGGATCTCCGCGCCAATCTGAGTGATATTGAAAACATTGAAACCATCTATCTGACCATAAAAGAGACCATCCACATGTCATTGGGAGAATTTCGTGATTTTGACGAAGGCATGCGTACGATTGATACGACAAAACTCAAGTCAGTTCGTCATCGCATGAAGGGAATACACAAAAGCCTGATCAGGGAACTCTACTACAGTATCGAAGATTTCTATCGTGTGGGAGCATCTATCTATGAAATCATTGCTCATATACGAATCGCCATAGATATGATTAACGCCATTGAAAAGAAAAATCAAACACTCCTTATTCTGAATCGTTCTGTTGAAACAGAAACAATAAAGGGGAATCATTTCCCGTCAGCCAATTTGATTTGTATATCCTACCCCCATGAGCTTGCTCTCCTGCAAAAAATTCTTGAAATATTTGAACCCTATGAAGTGACTTTAAGTCGTCTCGAGAGATCCGGTCGAGACATCTTGATCTGTCGAATCATGAAAGATGATGCCGCACTCCAGGATGATGAGCGAAAAGAACTCGTGAAACAGATAAGAAAGCTTGTCAAAGATAAGAAAACAAAAAAACAATGAGACTTCACCAGAAAGTTATAATAGAGTTATATTAAAAATCAAACCTTCACTTCAATCCTCTGCTGCCCGGTTTCACAGGTATACTACCCGATTGACACATGGGGCATAAATCCGGGGGATAGTTGTGAACTTCCATCTGAAAAAGGGAGTAGTTAGGCACATCAAAATCAGTATTGCCACCACTTCTATCCACGATCGAAGCAACACCAATGACGACCCCCCCTTTTTTCCTGATGGTCTCGATCACTTCTTGGACAGAACTGCCTGTTGTGGTGACATCCTCTGCAACCAGCACACGCTCGCCTGCCGAGATTGCAAATCCCCGCCTGAGAGTCATGTTGCCCTCTACCCTCTCTGTAAAAATAGCACGTACGTTGAGAAGTCGGGCAATATCCTGACCCACAACGATCCCTCCGACTGCGGGGGACACGACAACATCGATTTTTTCATCCCTGAAATGATTGGCTATTTCTTTGCAAAAAAGTTCGCTGTGCCAAGGATATTGAAATACTTTTGCACATTGAAAGTAGGTATCACTATGAAGGCCTGATGTCAAAACAAAATGACCGTGGAGCAAAGCACCTGTTTCCTTAAAAATAGATTGGATTTTTTCTTCTGACAATCCCATTTCTACTTTGTTTCTTTTTTTCTTCGTATATCATTTATTCTGTCGCGCAGTTTTTTAGACTCACGCCGTGACACCTCAGCAAAGTCTTCCCTTGGCGATGCATAGAGAATATTCCGGCTCGAATTGATAATGGCCATCTCTCCACATGGGTCGGTTCCTGAAAGTACCACTGTTTCTAAATCCCCTCCCTGAGCGCCGATACCCGGAATGAGGAAGGAAAGATCGGGAGCAATATCCCTCACAGTCTTGACTTCATCTGGATGCGTGGCTCCAACCACCAAACCGCAGTTCCCCCTTCTATTCCATTCTACACTCTTTTTCGCGATGATGTGGTACAAGGATTCACCTTTGAAAGACAAGTACTGAAAATCCTTTGAGCCGGGATTCGAAGTGAGGCAAAGAACAAAAATGCCTCTATTTTCATCTTGGACAAAAGGTTCAACAGAATCCCATCCGAGGTAAGGATTGACGGTTACAGCATCAAATCCCAGGTCGAATAGGCTTTGTGCATATTTTCTTGCTGTGGATCCAATATCTCCTCTTTTTGCATCTCCAATTTTCAGAATGCCTTCAGGAATATAATCAACGGTACGTTTGAGAATATCCCATCCATTTTGACCAAGTGCCTCATAAAATGCCAAATTGGGTTTATAGGCGACAACAAAATCAGCTGTAGCATCAATGATCAACTTATTAAAAAGAAATATCGGATCTTCTTTTTTGATGATATGTGCCGGGATTTTTTGAGGATCCACATCAAGTCCTACACAAAGCAGTGAATCCCGCTCCCGAATACATTGTCTGACGCGGTCATTCAATTTCATCTTATCATAAAGATACATTTTCCTGATAAAAGAATCAATGAGAAATTCTTGATGAATATATAGATGACGATGTATCAATAAAATGAATGATGTTCCGATTAATCTGTTTCACGATCATTGTAACAAATGGATGGGATAAATGAATTGAGGAGGAAAATTCAATAAACTGCATTCCCTCGATAAATTTCTTCATGGTCAGGATCGAGTTTGATCAATATCTCGATAATCTCCCGATCATCCTTAAACAAATTGATATACTCCATGCGGTATGCGGAGAGGAACAACATCGCTTTCTCATTCTCGGGATGATTCGCTAAAATCTCTTCTAAAAGTGAGAGCGCCTGGCTGCAATGTTTCCTTGCCGTACTGTCTTCTTCCCCCACATAAGAGAGCCCCAGAAAAAACAAATCCTTCATGATTCGAAATGGCTGATTTTCTTCACTTAAAATATAATCGATAAGCTCGCTCCTTTCATCCCAACCAAGTGCAAAACGGCTGCTAAATTTGGCTTGATCGCTTATCAATTTTGCCTTCTCAAAAAAAGGTGTGCCGAAGAACCGGCCGTATTTATCATATTCTTCTCCGATGATGATATTGATATAAAAATCGATAAATCCCCTGAAGGGATTGAATTCATTTTCAGTGTGTTCCAAACTTTCTCGGGCTTCATAAGGAAAACGCCAATATTTATCATAGTATTGGTTATCCAAATTATTGGTAATGAGAAACGTTCCCGAATATCGATCTTCATAACTCACACTGTAATCCATCAGGTAGATCTGAATATCGACGGGGATTTCTTCGTCATAAGAATCACCTGTCCAGTCATAATGATTGATATAGGCTTCAACTTCATCAGAAAAATCTTTCAGTTTTTCCTGCTTTTCTAGAGAAAGCTTTTCCAACATGATTCTGACTCGAGATGAAATTCTTTGTGCAAAGACTGCCGTAATATCTCCACTAAGAAGTATGAAAAAAAGCATACCCAATAAAAAATATTTCCTTATATAAGCATGCAAAAAAGATTTCATCTTCCACTCCTTTAGAATATATATTTAATCTACCATTCAATATAATTTTTATTTCAACTTTGTCAAGTACCTTTCCTGAAAATAGAAAGATTTCCGTATAACATACAAAAATAAAAATAGCACATTTAAAAAATGAAAAACAAACAATTATGTAAAAATATACGTATATAACGCAATGATTATCGTTATTTCATAATATCCTTGATTTCCACCAATATATTTCTTATATTTTCGAATATATTTCACAATAAAATTAAAATGATATCCATTGAAAAAATAATCGGAAAAACGATATCTAAAGAAAACAGTGCCCGCACAAAATTGAAAATATTATACCATCTAAGATTTGTTTTATTTTTCAGTTTGTTGATATTGAGGACTATAACTGCCTATGGAGAATTCGGGGATTTCCCCATTGGCAGTCGAGCGATTGGCATGGGATCAGCCTACGTGGCCGTGGCAGATGGACCAGAAGCCCTGTTTTTCAATCCTGCCGGACTATCCAAATCCAAAAGAACAATGTTTGCATTTTATATTTCTCACCCTTATGGATTACATGAATTAACATCTGAAGCTTTCTCATCCATTATACAAACCCGATTCTGTCAACTGGGAGCAACCATACGGACATTTGGCTCTACACTCTATCGTGAAAACACATTTGCAGTTGGCTTCGGTCGTCGAGTTTTCAACAGAATCCACATGGGTATTCTGATTCACATTGTCCACATTCAGATTGCAAGATATGGATCTGATATGATATGGATGATTGAAGGAGGCTCTCTCTTTGAAGTGACAGACAGACTGACATGGGCATTATGCATAAAAAATATGAATCAGGCTGTAATCGGAGAACAAAAAGAACATATCCCCTGGATTATGCGTTTAGGAATCAGTTATCATCTGATCCATCACACACTTCTCACACTTGAAATGGATAAAGAACCCCGATTCCCCCTGGATCTCAAAGGAGGTCTCGAAATCTCTCCCATATCGACACTCAGGATAAGGTGTGGATTTGGCAGCAATCCGTCCACCGTTTCTGCGGGTATCGGTCTCGTCTGGAACATTTTTTCTTTGGATTACGGTCTATCCATCCATCCGGTTCTCGGTGCAAGTCATCACGGCTCTATTTCAATTGACCTGAAAACAGAATCCTAAAATGGTTACACAAATTCCCCAAATAACAGCCGAATTAACAAAAAGAAAGCATTCTCTCTTCCCTCCTCTGATTTTGATCACTATGTTCTATGCATGCATGCCTTTATTTTCTCAGATCGAATCCGATGAGACAATGTTTGAAGACCAAACCGAAGCGGATGCTTCCGAATTACTTGAATACCTTCAATCTCTTCAGCGCCATCCGTTTGACCTGAACCAAGTGACGCTTCAAAATCTTCAACTGCTCCCTTTTTTATCTCCCTTGCAGGCAAAGCAGATCATTGCTGAACGTACGAATCAGGGTCCATTCAAATCGTGGATCGATTTTCAGGTGAGGCTGAATATCGAAGAAACCCTGTGCATCCTTATCCGACAGTACTTGAGAATAAACGAAAAAGAAGAAAAAAAACCAGGATCCATGGAGCTGCGATGGCGCCTCCAGACACAATTCCCGAAAAGCCGGGGATACATTTCCGACAACTATCGGGGATCACCTGTAAAAGCCTATGGACGTATGGATTTTACATTCGACAAAAATACACGCGGAGGTTTGCTCATCGAAAAAGATGCGGGTGAAAGTCAGTGGTACGATCACTTTGTGGGATTTATTGAAAAGGATCACTTGTTCTTTCTATCGAAATTAGTGATCGGCAACTACAGAATCGAGGTGGGTCAGGGCCTCGTTTTCTGGGGACCGTACGGGTATTCAAAAGGGATTGACACCGCAACATCGGTAAAAAAGAGGGCCACTGGAATACGGGGTTACATCCATGCCGATGAGAACCGTTACTTCACCGGCATGGCAATAGAGACAATCAATCGATCCTTTTCCTTTGTGGGTTTTATTTCAAATGCACGTTTAGATGCTTCATTTAATGAGGATGACACCGTGTCATCACTTTTATCTTCTGGATTCCACCGAACCGATTCAGAAATAGAAAAAAAGGGTCGCCTCAATGAAAGATTATGGGGTTTACGGGTCTTCAAAAGCGGATCATGGGGAGTGATCGGGTTCACCTGGTATCAAAACAACTATACAAACGAAATTAAAAAAGGTGATCTCAGTCGCTATCGCTTTGATTTCCGGGGAGACAAAAACCATGTGATAGGTTTGGATTACGATATCTTTCTCGGTCAAACGAATTTATCCGGCGAAATCGCCCGGTCCCACTCACAGGGCTGGGCACTGATCACCAACAGCCTTATAAAGATCGAAAAATCTTCTCTGATTTTGTCTTATCGACGGTTTGAACCCGATTATCAAAACCTGCACAGTAACGGTTTCGGAATCAGTCCAGCCCGTAATGAGGAAGGATTTTATCTGGGATTCTCAGGAAGACCCAACACTTCAACTCGCCTGCGTTTCTATTATGACCTTTTTAGAAAACCATGGAGAACCTATTACACACCAGTACCGACGAGGGGGAACGATCTCCTTGTCCAGATTGATAAAAGATGGTCATCCAAACTCAGCATGGCATTTCGTGTTCGATACCGCCAGGGGGAGTTGATGAAAAGCGGCAAAACACCTTCCGGAATAGAAATTAACTCACTGCAGGATAGGATTCATCGCCTTCTCCGAGTCGAACTCCAATATCAACCTTCAGAAGAATTGAGATTCAGAAATCGAATTGAAACCGTACAAGTAAATTATCCGGAAACAGGCCGTTCTTTTTCAACGTCCTTCACCAATGAAAAAGGGTTTCTTCTTTACTATGATGTACATTATCATCCTGCCCCGGATCTATCTATTGATGTGCGATGGACCCTGTTTAACACAGACTCATACGACAGCAGAATTTATGCATACGAGAACGACCTGCCCGGCATCCCGACGTCTCAACTTTTCTATCTTAAGGGGATCAGGTGGTATTTATGCATTCAGTGGAAAATCCTGGAAGATTTGATCTTCTCAGTCAAATACAGCACAACCATCCATAAAGGGATCGATCATTGGGGATCGGGATATGATCAGGTTGATGGAAATGTTGAAAAAAAACTTGCCGTTCAAGCCGACTTCAAATTATAAAGCTGTCTATTCTGTCTGACAATTGAATTTCAAGCAAATAAATGAGATCCAATTTTCAAAGATCAGACGATGCGTAATACTTTTGCACCCCGTATCTTTCCCTCTTTCAGCTCTACAAGCGCTCGATTCGCATCCTTTAATTCAAACTCCTGAACTTCTGACCGTATCGGGATTTCTAAAGCCAATTGGATAAATTCGCCAATATCTTTCCTTGTAACATTGGCCACACTTTTGATTTCTTTCTCCATCCAGACATGAGAAGAATAATGGATCTTCAATAAGTAATCTTTATCTGCCTCTTCTTTTCGGATGGCGTTGATCACCAATCGGCCTCCTTTTTCCAGATTCTTGAGCGCCTCAACAATCGGTTTCCATGCAGGTGTTGTATCGATAATGCTGTGGAGCTTCTCCGGGGACATTTCCTCTGTATTGCCGGCCCAGGCAGCTCCGAGCGCTTTGGCAAATGCCCTCTCCTTTTCGCTTCTGGCAAACACAAAAATGGACGACTGTGGATATAAAAACCGAGCCATCTTTAACACAAGATGGGCGGAGGCTCCGAATCCTGTCAAACCCAAATTTTGACCATCACGAATCCCCGTCAATCGGAGAGAACGATAGCCGATCGCACCGGCACAGAGAAGCGGAGCGGCTTCGGTATCAGAGAACAGATCCGGTATGGGATAAGCAAAATCTTCATGAACAGTCATGTATTCCGCATATCCTCCATTTGCGTCTCGTCCGGTGGCTTGAAAATTTTCACACAAATTTTCATTGCCATTCAGGCAGAAGGGACACGTGCCACAGGCTGAATAGATCCAGCCGACACCGACCCGGTCTCCGATTTTCAGGTGTTTGACCTGAGACCCAATTTGCGTAATCCGTCCGACTACTTCATGACCCAAAATAACGGGCAAACGCGGCGGTTCTGTCCGACCTTCAATCTCATCAAGCTCGGTATGACAGACACCACAGGCTGTGACTTTAATGAGAACCTCACGCTTATCAGGTTTGGGATCGGGACATTCCTTCCATTTTAATGGTTGTTGATTTTCAAAAATTTGTGTTATCTGATTGAGCACCATGGCTTTCATCTAAAACGATCCTCCACCCTTTATGATTCAAACAATGGATGATATGTCTTTAAAGACCTTTTACTCCCATCCGAATAGCATACAGGGAGGTGCGTGCCGTAATAAAAAGGGTCTGTCTCTCTCCTCCCCCAAAACAGAGATTGGCAGGCCATTCCGGAACGTCGATAGTTCCCAATTTTTTCCCGGAAGGGTCGTAGACCGAAATACCTCTTCGTGTCAGATAGATATTCCCTTCGATGTCGATTGTCATACCATCAGAACCTTCTTCTGCAAACAATGTTTTCTCGAGGAGTTTACCCCCCTCACCAATACGATAGACGTATGTTTTATTGGCTCCGATGTCCGCAACATAAAGCATCTGACCATCTGGAGATCCGACGATACCATTCGGTTTAACAAGATCATCCACCACTCGAATCAGTTCCTTACGATCGCTCGTCAGATAATAGACAGCTTCTGTATCCTGTTCCTTCTCAGCATGATCCCAGTAATCTCTCCGATAGTATGGATCCGTAAAGTAAATCCCCCCTTTCGGATCCGGCCAGAGATCATTGGGTCCGTTCAACCGTTTGTTCATATATTGATCGACAAGGACGGTCACCTCTCCCTGCGGATTGATGGATATCAATCGATTGTGGAGATCAGCACAGGCAAGAAGTTGTCCCTCCCTGTCGAAAAACAATCCATTGGCTCTCTGGGGGCTTTCGTGAAAAACCGTCAGTTGATCATCAACAGACCATTTGAAAATGCGGTTGTTCGGTTGATCGGTAAAAAAGATATTGCCTTCAACATCAACTGCAGGTCCTTCGGTAAATTGAAATCCATCCGCAAGTTTGATGACTCGAGCACCCGGTTGAATCAGTCCGATTTTTTCCAATGGTAATTTCATGGTTTCACTTTCCTCAGGATCTTGTGCACGCATGTTCAAATCCACAATGATCCCCAAAATGACGACCATCACAAAAACCGGCATCCGCTTGACAGAATGGTCTTTCATACGCATTCTCCTTATTTATACAATATTTTTTTTCACAATCGAAATGAAATAGCACAGATCCATTGGCTTAAGATCACTTCCCTTGGTTCGCTTTTTCAATCTTGACCCACGAATCCCGAAGCGAGACCGTCCGATTAAAAACGAGCTTTTCCGCCGATGAATCCGGATCGACACAAAAATATCCCTGCCTTTCAAATTGATAATGGTTTCCTGGTTCTGCACGGGCAAGACTTGGTTCCACCATGCAGGACTTTAAAATTTCCAATGAATGCGGATTCAAATGGGACATCCAGTCCGTTTCTCCCTCAGCATTGTCTGGATCAGACACTGCAAACAGATGGTCATACAAGTGGACTTCAGCTTCCAAGGCATGAGAAGCTGAAACCCAGTGTATTGTTCCTTTGACTTTACGCCCATCCGGAGCCCACCCCCCCTTTGTTTCAGGGTCATATGTGCAATGGATCTCAACAATTTCTCCAGTCTTGTCATCTTTCACCACATGGATACATTTGACATAATAGGCCCACCGCAGACGTACTTCCCGGCTTGGAGCCAGACGAAAATATTTCTTGGACGGATTTTCCTGAAAATCAGCTTGTTCGATATAGATCTCGCGTGAGAAGGGAACCTTCCGTGATCCCATTCGGGGAGGATCATCCGGGAAATAGGGCGCATCGAATTCTTCAACCTGCTCTTCGGGATAGTTCTTGATCACGACACGGAGGGGATGCAGAACACCCATAACACGGGGGGCATTCTGATTTAAGTCGTTTCGCACGCAGTGTTCCAGCAGGGCCATATCGACAACGCTGTCCCGCTTGGCAACACCGATGCGCTCACAAAAGTCACGAATCGACTGGGGTGTGTAACCGCGCCGCCGAAGTCCTGAAATTGTCGGCATGCGAGGATCATCCCAGCCTCTCACAACCTTTTTACGAACCAGTTCGAGAAGTCTTCGCTTGCTCATAACCGTAAAGCTGAGATTCAATCTGGCGAACTCAATCTGTTGCGGGTGAAAAATATTTAGCTGATCGAGAAACCAGTCATAGAGAGGCCGATGGTCTTCAAACTCCAGTGTACAGATCGAATGGGTGATTGATTCGATTGAATCTTCCAGTCCGTGAGCCCAGTCGTATAGGGGATAAATGCACCATTTCTCTCCTGTTCGATGATGTTTTGCATGGAGAATGCGATACATCACCGGATCCCTCATATTCAAATTCCCAGAAGCCATATCGATCTTGGCCCGAAGCACGCGACTTCCGTCTCTGAATTCGCCGGCCCGCATACGCTCAAATAAATCCATATTTTCCTTGACGGAACGGTTTCGATAGAGGCTCTCTTTCCCCGGTTCCTTCAGAGTCCCCCTGTATTCCCGAATTTCATCGGAACTCATGTCATCGACATAGGCCTTACCTGCTCGAATGAGTTGTACGGCATAGTCAGCCATTTGGTCGAAATAATCCGAGGCATAATACAGACGATCTTCCCAATCGAATCCGAGCCATTTGACATCTTCCTGAATGGCTCGGATATACGCTTCCTCTTCTTTGATGGGATTGGTATCATCGAATCGTAGATTGCAGAGTCCGCCGAACTCTTCAGCGAGACCAAAATTCAGGCAGATGGCTTTGGCATGTCCGATGTGAAGATACCCATTCGGCTCCGGGGGAAAACGCGTATGAACCCGCCCTTCGTTTTTCCCCATTTCCAGATCTTCTAGAATGATACTTCGGATAAAATTGGGTACTTTATCATGCGTAATTTTTTTTGACTCATTCATTTCTCACCAATATATTCATGATATATACGATTCTGATTTTCCCTGTTGCCCAATCAACACAATGAATGATTTCAACAATAGCAACCCATCAACCCAGTCTCTGTGCCAGCCAGCTCTTCTCCTGAATCACCGCATTTTCGGGACACGATTCATTGCAGCACAGGCAATTGATACAGACATCATAATCCGTAACGGGATACCCATTCACCATCTGAATGGCATGAACCGGACAACTCCTGACACACACACCGCATGCCGTACATGTATCCAGATCCGCCTTTGGATGCACCCAAATCAAACGGCCTAGCCAGCGCAGCAGAAATTGTGGTATCAATCGGACGAGACGATTGGAAGGGAGTGCAAATCCTTCGTATCTGAGCTCTGTTAGAGATTCGCCAAGAATCGTTATTTTGTCCAGACGGCCTTCGCCCAGCCCTCTTTCAGATGCCAGACGAATCGCATCAATCTCACCCTCCCGAAAACCCATAATGGTGCTTGCCACAGCATCAAGAGCAACACCATCAACACTGGCCAGGATCAATCCCACATCGACCAGATCACCTGTAGCCGGTCCATTACCTCCCATGCCCAGGATTCCGTCCATTAAATGCAGTTTGGCATGAACGAGAGAATAGACATCCACAAGCATCCGGCTAAAGCTTTCGGGATGTGGATAGCATTTATGAAGCACGGCTTTCTGAAGCCCCGGTATCGTTCCGTACAGATTTTTGATGGCCCCCGTATAGAGTGTAAATCCGTGTGTCTTAAATTTGGGAAGATTGATGATGACATCGGCTTCAACAACAGCCCGGGCCAGATGATATTTTCTGAGAGGGGTTTCCCGGATCACGGTCCCCCCCACTTCAAAATTGATCAATTTAGCCCCCGTTCTTTTGGCTACTTCTGCAAATCCGGTATTTTCCCAGTACCGTTGAATACCCTTGATCGCTCCCGAAGGGCTGTCCCCGATCCATACTTCTCCCCCAGTTGATTGAACTTGCCGGACAACCGTTTCCAGAAAAATCGGATGCGTCGTGATCCCCCGTTCCGGCTCTTTAGCGGAAAGCATATTGGGCTTTAATAAAACCTTTTGTCCTTTCCGGACAAACCGTTCGATTCCTCCCAACAATTCAAGGCTATGCCGAATGGCTTTATCGACACCTCCTCGATCATAATCTTTACATTTAACAATTGCAACGTGTGAAGCCATCTCTACTGTCTCACAAACATCATACCTGAAAGCTGTTTAACCACATCTTTCAATTCCAGTGAAAGAAGCAAGGCAAGTACCTCGGATGTATCCATATTCACTTGGGCTGTAATATCATCGATATGAGTCGGCTTTTCGGAAAGCACTTCCCAAATCATTTTTTCACGATTGGAAAGCAATTGGAGGATGTCTCTTTCCTCTTTTTTGGTCTGCTGTCCCTTTAATTGTGGAATATCTGCAAGTATATCTTCAACATTCTCTATCAATTTAGCCCCTTCTTGAATAAGACGATGAGGCCCCTTGCTTTGATGAACCCGAATATTGCCCGGTACGGCAAACACTTCCCTCCCCTGCTCGAGAGCCATATAAGCCGTAATCAGAGCACCACTTTTTTCGCCCGCCTCGACAACCACAGTCCCTAAACTTAAACCGCTGATGATCCGATTTCTTTTGGGAAAGTGACCGGCTGCCGGTTCGGTATTCATTGGAAATTCGGAGATAAGGGCTCCGTGTTCCGCAACTTGATCGTAAAGTTTCTTATTTTCAGGCGGATAAATGACATTCAATCCGCACCCTAACACACCATAAGTCGTGCCATTATTTTTCAATGCACCACGATGGGCATGGGTATCAATCCCTCTTGCCATGCCGCTTACCACAGCAATGTCGTACCTGGCCAATCCGCTACCGAGCTGTTCTGCAATCCATTTTCCATTCTCCGTAGGTGATCGGGTTCCCACGACCGCAACATTCTTTTCGCAATCCTGGGAAAGTTTTCCTTTGACATAGAGAAGAACAGGGGGATCATAAATTTTTTTTAATATCACAGGATAGTCTTTATCCCAGTAGGTGATGATTCGAGCGCCAAATTTCTCAACCTGAGAGAGTTGATCATCAATATATGCATGATGGACTGTTTGTTTGATCTGCTGTGCCATTTTTTCATCGATCCCATCCACTTGGCGCAATTCCGAAATGGAACTATTGAGTACGTCTTTGGCCGAACCAAAATGACTGATCAGTTTCCTGATACGATGAAATCCCACACCGTTTACGGAAACAAGTGCAAGAAGGCTGGCAATATCTTTCATGTAACTGCCTCGAAGAGTACGTGAACAATCGCATGCAACAATGGCTCGACACCTTCTCCAGTAACAGCAGAGACCGGATAACAAGATTGTTTATATAAAAAAGTTGGAAGCCGTTGTTTCTCCCTGTCATGGAGAAGATCAATTTTCGTTAATGCAATAATCCTCGGTTTAACCAGAAAGGAATCATCATAGAGTTGAAGTTCGTTTAACAGCGTTTCATAAGTTGATTGAATTTCCCCGGTGTGTGCTTCAATGAGAAACACCAATACACGGCATCGTTCAGCATGACGGAGAAATCGGTCTCCCAATCCTTTCCCCATATGACCATTCTTGATAATACCGGGAATATCGGCTGCGACAAAGGTGATGTCATTTTTCGTGTGGACAATGCCTAAATGGGGCGTTGTTGTTGTAAAAGGATAATCAGCAATTTTTGGACGTGCCGAAGAGATTTTGGATAACAAGGTGGATTTGCCAGCATTAGGGAACCCTACCAATCCCACATCGGCCAGTAGTTTCAGCTCCAATTTTAAATGGCGACTCTCTGGCAAAGATCCTTTCTCAGCAAAATCCGGAACCTGACATGTCGAGGTCGCAAAATGCGCATTGCCTCGACCACCTTTCCCGCCTCTTGCCACAATGCATTCCTGTCCGGAAACTTTGAGATCTTCAATGAGTGTGTTTTGATCAACATCACAGATAAGCGTACCCGGAGGAACGAGTATTACGATATTTTCTCCACGCTTCCCATCTCTGCATTTTCCCATTCCACTTTTACCATTCCCGGCCTGATATTTTTTCCGATGACGAAGATCCAACAAAGTGGATAAATTGGAATTGGCACGCAATATCACAGAACCTCCGTCTCCACCATCGCCTCCATCGGGTCCTCCCTTAGGCACAAACTTCTCCCTCCGAAAACTGACACATCCATCTCCTCCTCTTCCTCCGCAGACCCGAAAAGAGACTTCATCGATAAAATCGACCATCTGTTCTCAATACACCTATTCAATTAAAAAAAAAGGCAGTGACCACACACCGCCTTTTCAACTTCTTTTGATCTGAAATAATTTTATCTTAATTGAAAATCAACTGGAACGGCAATCCACACTTTGACTGGTTCATCTCGCTGCATAGCCGGCTTCCATTTTACCGATTGAATGGCAGCAGCAGCAGCTTCATCACAACCATTGGGACCCAGAGATTGCATCACAACGGTATTGATAACATTTCCCCTTTCATCAATCAGAGCCTGAATGATAACCCTTCCTTCCACACCTGCTTTTTTAGCGATCTCAGGATAGACCAGCCTTCTTTGGATGGCTTCATAACCTCCAATGGGGTCGGGAGGTTCATCATAGGGAATAAATACAGGTGTCTCTTCATCAATTGCAGCAGTAGGAGGAGGGGGAGGAGGAGGAGGTTCCGCTTCAAGATCAAGATCGGTAAAATCAATTGTTTCATCTTCGGGAAGATCTTCATCGTCTGAAGCAATCGGTACAGTGGGACGGCTGGGCGCAGCTTGTGTTTTTTCTTGTTGTGTTTGCGGTATCTCTTCGACTTGCACGGCTTCCAGTTGTACCGTTCTCGTAGCCGTTTTGATTTCTATTTTTTTGTATGCCTGCATCAGAAAAATGGTTAAAATAAGGGATACAATTAATCCCAATTCCAAGGTCCTTTTGTACTGGAGCCTAAGTGCTTTTGTTGGATTATCTCTCATCCTTTATCACCTCTCAATCACCAAACTTGGCACAATAATTCACTTTGAGAGCATCGGCTTTCCTCAGTTCTTGCTGGATGTCGGAAACTAGCCCCATGTTGGTAAATCGGTCGAATTTAAATGATACAACAAGCTTTGGAGTCTCGATGCGTTTTTGATAGATGATATTGCGAATGTCTGTAACCTTCTCAATAATTTTATCATCGATGGAAATATTCCCCTGAGCATCGGCCCAGATATTTGTCACATTTTTCTTGGCATCCAATTTCTTGATCATACGCGCGACAGGCAAATCGACAGGAATACCTGTGGATTGTCGAAAAACTGTACTCACCATGAAGAAAAGAAGCAACATAAAGACAATATCCGGCATTGAAGCTGTTGGAATTTCGGTGCTCACCTTTGATTTTTTCTTAAATTCCATATCCCGTTTTCTCCAAAATTAATTATTCAGGCTCAGCAATGGAGATTCGCGGCGTCTCTCCCATTGCCATTTGAACCTGATCTAAAACAGTAACAAAAGACTGATATTTTGTATTTGCATCTGTTTTGATTGAGACCAGTATAAGTGGATTTTCTATAAGTTTTGCCGTAATTCGGTCTTTGATCGCACGAACTTCTATTTGTTCTTCATCTAACATGACAGCACCATCCGCCCGAATTAAGAGACTGGCAATATTCTGCCTCGGAATGGGTTTCGCATCGCCCTCAGCCGGTAATGTCAATCCCAATCCTTTATCCAGATCCAGACTTGTGGTAACCAGAAAGAAGGTTAAAAGGAGAAAAGCAATATCAGCCATTGAACATGTCGGGATCGTAGCTGTTCTATCTCTTCGTTTTTCAAGCAACATATGTATCAAACCTCCGTTTGATAAAAAATTCAATTGTCATAAATGAAACTCCATCAACACTGCAACAGTTCCCTTTTGTTCTGAACTGAAGCACGTTGTTAATAAATGACAACCTGCCTATTTTTGGGTTTCAACAAGGTGATCGACCAATTCGGCAGAAGTTTCTTCCATATCAATTACAAGGCGATCAACTTTTGAAATAAAATAGTTGTGAAACACCTGAAGAATAATGGCAACAACAAGACCAAAAAGAGTCGTTAGCAAAGCAACAGAAATACCCGAAGCAACAATTGAAGGAGAGATGTCATTGGCTCTTTTGATATCATCAAAAGCACGCACCATACCAGCCACGGTTCCAGTAAATCCTAACATCGGAGCGATTGTAATAAACGTTGACAACCAAATAAGTCCTCTCTCCAGAAACGCCATTTCGATCGAACCGGCATTCGTAATGGCTTTTTCAACATGTTCCAAACCCCTGTCGGCCCGAATAAGCCCTGCATGAAAAATCGATGCAACCGGTCCCTTTGTTTTTTGACAAATTTCGATCGCTTCTTTTGGTCCACCCTTATCCAGGGCACCAGTAACCTTGGCCAAGAATTTGCGTGTATTCACACTTGCACGAGTGAGAGAAATAAACCGTTCAATGCTGATTGCAACTCCAAAAACGAGACACGCCAAAATCGGCCACATAAACGCACCACCTGCAACAAAATATTCTACCATCTTTTTTCATCCTCCATAATGATTACTGATCAATAATAAATTGTTAATGCATCCTATTTCCCAATGAAGCAGAGAAAGTATAACCAAATTTAAACAAAAAGTCAACTCTTTTTTTTTCAATTTTGGCATTCGCATTGACTCAAAACTAAACCACTATGCACTGAAAGTGCATAGGTTTTTAAAAAAGGACTGAAAGTCCTCAATTATTCAAGCTCAAAATCTGTTGTA